>CAZZFA010000022.1:0-57649 GCA_964653435.1 uncultured Planctomycetales bacterium
TCTCTGCGCCAACCCGCCGGATTCTTCGTCGCTGCGCTCCTCAGAATGACGGGTGACGCTACCGCCGCAGCGCGATCCGCAGCCCGTGAAGCGGCCAAACTCCAGATGCGCGCAAGACGCGCAAAAGCTGCGACGGAAGACTTACCCCCCGTCCCCCGACCCGCAATCCCCATCCGCCGACTTCGCCCACTCCCGCTGTTCCCGCGCCCATCGTGCAAGCTCCGGCGGAAGCTTTCCGGACGCGAGCGCCTGATCGAACCAGCCGATCGCCTCCGCGTCGCGGCCGAGCCGGCGGCACAACTCGCCCGTCAGGTAGAGGGCCACCGGCCGGTTCGGCTCGGCGATCCGCTCCGAGAGAAGCGCCTGCTGAAAACGCGCCGCCGCCGCCCGCTGGTGCTCCTGCTCCGCCGCGATGGAATCGGCCATCCTGCGGGCCGCCTGCCGAAGGGGTTCCTCCAGCAGCGGGTCGTCCTTCAGCGTCGCCAGCAGCGGGCCCGCCTGGCGGTTCTCGCCCTGTTTGCGGAGGAGCATCGCCACGAAGAACCGCACGAAGGGCTCCTGATACCGGTTGAACTGTCCCTCGGCCAGGCCCGCCGCCGCGCGGGTCACGATCTCCATCTCGTCGTCGGCCTGGTTCGCGCCGGCCCGGCGAGGCGGATGCCATCGTTGCGCCAGGGCGAGCACCCGCTCGAGCCGCGGCGTCCTCGGCGCCACGCAGGCCGTATCCCGGACCACCCACGACGCCCGCAGGTGCAACCACGCGAGCGACTCGTCGCTTCGCTGACGCCACTCGTAGCAGCGAATCGCCAGCGCGTACCGATCCCGCGCGTCGATCTCCTGCGGATCGCTCTCGGGCGTGAAGCCGGCGGGCCGCGGCAGCGCGCGATGCCGGAGGATTCTCTCGACCACGAACGGCGACACCGGGCCGCCCGCGGTGAAGTCGGTCAGATAGCCGCTGTACAGGCACGACGGGCACGTGGAGATGCGGTAAAACTCCGGCTGCGGCCCGATCGCCCGGGCGAACAGGTCGCGATCGACCCCGCCCGCCGTGTTTTCCTCGACGACATCGAAGGCCTCGAACGTCCGTCCGCAGACCGGACATCTCACCCGCTGCCGCCCGATGCCCGCAAGCGGCAGCGGCGCCGGGGCGGCCGCCGAAAACGACATTGCGATGAACGCCGCAAACACGCCCGCATTGTACCGCGCCGCCGTCGCTCTGGCGCGCCGGCGGTTCCACGGCACCCACCGCGACGTCGCCCGCCGCGCAGCGCGGGCCGTCGCCGGTGCCACGCACGGCGTGCCTCACACGGAAAAACCCCGTTTACGCTGTGATGCGAATGCCGTCAACGGACCTGCGGACGGCGGACAAACCCGACGAGCGCAAGGCCCAGGAAGAGAATCGTCACCGGCTCGGGCACCGAGAGAAGCCGCTGGGCCGCGGCCGGCTCCGCGGTCTTGAACTCCTTGAGGAAGGACTCCACCTCCGGGCTGCTCAAGGGCGCCTCGCCGAACAGCGAGGCCGTCATGGTCATTCCGATCAGCGACTCGATCTCGCTCTCCGTCAGAAGCTTGCCGGCGGCCACCTTCGAGCGGATGGCGTCCTCGACGGTGCTCTGGACGGCCTGTTTGGCGGCCCGGCCGCTGACCTTCGCGAAGGGATTGGGCTGGCCGGTCGCGGCGAACAGCGGCTCCGTAACGGCGGCAATCATGTCGACGAAGATGTTGCCCGTCACATTGATCGGACCGATGTCGAAATCGGTCGTGCCGCTGTCTTCCAGCGTGTAGCCCTCCGTGGAGTACTTTCCGCGATTGGAGACGTTGATTTGCAGATCGTAGAAGCCCAGGCAGTTGATGGTGCCCGAGCTCCGGATGGACACCTGCCCCGTCGCGACGAGGTCCTGGATGCCGTCGTTGATGTTGAACGTGTACGCCAACGGCGCGGCCGGCGTCTGCCACGAGAAGTCGAGCGACGGCAGGATGCGCTGGGTATAGTGGAACTGCCGGGTGACCGCGCCGTTGAGCGTCAGGTCGGCCAGCCCGAAGTCAATCCGCTTGTTATTCCACGTGCTGTTGAGCGAGAGGTCCCAGCCGTCGCCGATATAGTTCTTCTGCAGGCCGATCTGCGTGTCGAAAAGCGCAAGGCCCTGCGCAACCCTCCTCCACGGCGCGGCCTCGGCCGCCGAAGCGGCCGCCAGCACCAGAGCCGTCACGAGCCAACCCGTCTTTCGACCCCTGAGCGAAGCTCTCATGATCGCCTCCCGATTCGCCGGCCCGCATGGCACGACCGGCGCGGATCACACACCCCGCCGCCCGGTATAGAGTTTCCCCGATCCCGGGCGCGAAATCAAGCCGCGCGCGCCTGGCCGGCAGCCTGCGCGCACGCCGCGGTATGCATTCATCGGCCCGAACACGGACGCCCGTTAAGCAAAACGGTTTATCGGACGCTCTGCGCGATCTCGCTCAACAACAGGGCCGCCGACCGGGCCCCGGCCTCCAGATCGGCCACATGGAAGAACTCGTTGGCGCTGTGAGCATTGCAGTCCGAGACGCAGAACCCGAGCATCAGGCTATCGGCCCCCAGTTCGCTCTTGAACAGCGGCAGAATCGGCAGCGTGCCGCCCTCGCGAATCAGACCGGGCGGCCGGCCGTAGCCCTCTTCCATCGCCTTCATCGCGGCCCGCACGCCCGGTGAATCGAGCGGGCAGACGTATGGGGACGCCTTGGAGAATGTCTGGATGCTCAACCGGACCGTCGGCGGACACGCCGCCCGCACCGCGCGATCGAAGGCATCCGAAATCTTCTCCGGATCCTGGTTGGGCACCAGGCGCATGCTCACCTTGGCGAACGCCTTTGACGGGATGATCGTCGAGGCCCCCTCGCCCACGTACCCGCTGCACAGGCCGTTGACATCGAGCGCCGGCCGTGCCCCGCGCCGCTCGATCGTCGTGTAGCCCGGCTCGCCGCACACGGCCGGACTGCCGGTCTGTTCGAGAAACGACGCCTCGTCGAACGGCGCCCGGTTCAGTGCGATCCGCTCTTGCGGGCTGAGTTCGCAGACATCCTCGTAGAATCCCGGGATGGCCACGCGGCACTGTTCGTCGTGCAGCGCGGCGAGAATCCGCGCCAACGCCTCGGCAGGATTCGCCACCGTGCCGCCGTACACACCGCTGTGCAGATCCTTGGCCGGACCGGTCACGTCGATCTGCTTGTACACCAGTCCTCGCGTGCTGTATGTCAGCGCCGGTGTCTGCGCATCGAGCTTGGCCGTGTCGGACAGCGCAACGTAGTCGCAGGCGAGCCGCGCCCGGTTCGCACGGATCAGCCCCGCCAGATGCGACGAGCCGATCTCTTCCTCGCCTTCGATAAGATACTTCACCCGGATCGGCAGCGACCCGTTGGTCTTCGCCCATGCCTCGGCGGCCAGCAGGTGGGTGAACAACTGCCCCTTGTCATCGGCCGCACCGCGGGCGTAGATCGCACCGTCACGGACCACCGGCTCGAAGGGCGGCGAACGCCAGAGGCCCTCCTCGCCGGCCGGTTGCACGTCGTAATGACCGTAGATCAACAGCGTGACCGGCGAATCCGTCGGCCCCGCCTCGGCGAAAACGGCCGGATGGCCGCCCGTGGGCAACAGCTCCGCACGGGCCCCGGCGCGGGCGAACTGCCCGATGAGCCACTGCCCGCATGCCGTCATGTCCGCCGCGTGGGCCGCCTGGGCGGAAATGGTCGGAAAACGCAGGAAGGTCACAAGCCGCTCCAGGTGCTCGGAACGGTTCTGCTCCAGCCACGCCAGGACATCGTTGCTCGCCATACCGCCAATGATAAGGCCGATCGCCCCGCCGACCAAACCTCGAATCGGCGTCCTGATAACGCTGCACACAACCCCATCAACGGGTTGCACTTACGACAGAACACGGCGAATCCGTGATTCCGGACTACAGTTCGGTTGTTCTCGGACCGATTCGTTACTAACATGCACGAAGGATCGCTGTCCTTTAGAGCAACGAGAGCGTAGTATTCTGCATAGGGTCTTCGGGCGAGGAACCGGTGAGCTCCAGCCGGGCTCGCGGCCGGCGCGGAGTCGTGTGAATGAGGAAGGTCACACAGGGCTACGGGCGGTGGCTTGGCCTGGCGGCCGTTCTCGTGCTGGCGGGCTGTCCGGCGGCGGACAACAGCGGCACGATCCGCCCCGTCTACAGCCAGAAGAGCGCCACGATACCGGAGAACGCCGACGCCGTCGCGGATCAGCTCATCGCGCTGGTCAACGCCGCCCGGACCGAGCACGGCCTCAAGCCCGTGCGCAAGAGCGCGGTCCTCATGAGACTCGCGGCGGATTACGCCGCGCGGATGATCGAGCGCGGCTTCTTCTCGCACATCGACCCCGAAACGGGCTACGGCCCGGGCCAACGGGCGCTGCAGGCGGGCTACCTGTTCCTCTCCGTCGGCGAGAATCTCGCCGCCAACCAGACGTCGCCTGAAACCGTAATGGACGACTGGATGTCCTCCAGCCAGGGCCACCGCGAGAATATTCTCTCGGCTCAATGGAACGAAGTCGGCGCGGCCGTCCGCACCGGCGGCGAACACGGCGTCTACTGGGTTCTTGAGTTCGGCAACACGCCGTGAACGGCGGCGCGGCCGTTTTTCCCCGGCCACCTGTGCGGAAAGCGAAACGATGACGGCCTCCGCGCGAAGGCGGGCGCCGTCAGAGCAGTATCACGTTCCGCCGCTTGAGTTGCTCGCGAAGCTCCGCCGGCCAGATGCTGCACTGCACCTCGCCGACGTGTGACTTGCGCATGAAGAACATGCACAACCGCGACTGGCCGATTCCCCCGCCGATCGTCTGCGGCAGTTCGCCCGCGAGCAGCCGCCGATGGAACAGCAGCTTCGCCCGCTCCTGCGTGTTCGTGAGGGCGAGCTGGCGCCGCAGCGATTCGGCGTCCACGCGGATGCCCATCGACGACAGCTCGAAGCCGCGCTCGAGCACCGGGTTCCACACGAAAATGTCGCCGTTAAGACCCGGTCCGCGCGGGGTCGGCGTGGACCAGTCGTCGTAGTCGGGCGCGCGGCCGTCGTGCGGCCGGCCGTTCGCCAGCGCCGCGCCGATCCCGATGATGAACACCGCCTTTTTCTCCCGGCAGATTCGGTCCTCGCGCTGGCGGGGCGAGCAGTCCGGCCAGAGCTTCTCCAGCTCCAGGCTGTGCACGAACTCGATCTTCTCCGGCAGGATCGGCGTGATCGCCGGCTGCGTCTCGGCCACGCGAAGCTCCGTCAGCCGGATCACGCCGTAGATCCGCTCGACGATCCAGCAGAGGAAATCGAGATTCCGCTCGTCCGGCGTCATCACCCGTTCCCAATCCCACTGATCCACGTAGATCGAGTGGGTCTCGTCGATGATCTCGTCCGGGCGGATGGCGTTCATGTCCGTATAGAGCCCCTCGCCGGGCGAGAAGCCGTAATCGGCCAGCGCCATCCGCTTCCACTTCGCCAGAGACTGGACGATCTCGGCGCGCTGCCCGTTGAGCGCCTTGACGGCAAACGAGATCGGCATCTCCACGCCGTTGAGATTGTCATTGATTCCCGTGTCGGCCGGCACGAACAGCGGCGCGCTGACCCGCAGGAGGTTGAGCGCCTCGGCAAGGTTCGTCTGGAAGAACTCCTTGATGACGCGGATCATCCGCTCGGTCTGGCGAAGGTCGAACAGGGGCTTGTACTCGGTCGGCTTCATTACGACGGATCTCCTTGATTCCGTTGATTCCTGACGGCAGGATCATACCGGGCCCCGGCGGCTGATACGACCCCCGGCCCCGCCGGCGGCCTCACGCGGGCGGTATGGCCTGAAGCAGATCGTTCATCTTGTCGCGCGCGTGACGATCGCCGGTCGCGTCGGCCGCCTGCAGGCCGCGGGAGAGGACCTCCCGCGCCTCGACATGACGGCCGAGGGCCAGGAGCGTCCTAGCCCACTGGAAATAGGCCGCGGCGTGCCTCGGGTCGAGCTGAACCACGCGTTCGAACCCGCGTATCGCCTCCTCGGCGAGGCCGGCCTGGGCATACTGCATCGCCAGACCGAAGTTGAGAAACACGTCGTCCGGCTCCTCGGCAAGGAGCGCGCGGAGTTGATCGATCGTGGGCATGGGCGCCTGCACCTTCTCATGAAGCGTCCCCCCGGGGCCGTCCGACCCCGGGGGGACGCAGAAGAAACCCTGTTGAACCCGACGCGGCGGCTCACGGCCGATAGCCGAAGACCAAGTACGCCTCGCCGGCGTGGACCTTGATGCCCACCGTAGCCATCGGGGCGCCGATGAGAATGTCGTCACGGCCGTCCTTGTTCACATCGCCGGCCCAGGAGATGTTCCGGGCCCGCATCCCCGTCGTGCCGATGCCCAGGCCTGTGGCCGGGTTGTACGCATCCACCTCGCCGCCACCGAGGCAGTCACCGGCATTCTTGCCGGTAAAGACCAGACCGCGGATCGACTTGCCCACCTCGCTCAGAGAGAGCCGATCGCCCGGATTGATCCGGTTCGTCCAGGCACCCGTGAGCGAATCGCGTGTGGGCCCGAAGATCAGATAGACCTTTCCCGCAGCCGGCTTGCCGCCCGGATCGGCGTTCGGGGCGGAGATGAGGAGGTCCTTGCTGCGGTCGCCGTCGAAGTCGCCGGCATACGCGACGTTGTAGCCGGCCTGGTCGCCCGGCGTTTCCCCGTCGATGACGGCGCCGAGCTTCTGATCGAGCAGATCCTGGATACGGAACCCGCCGCCGGGGCTTTCCAGCGATGGGTTACCGAACAGGATGACCACCTGGCCGCGGCCCGGGATCGCGTCGCCGGGCTCGGTGTGCCGATAGTTGCCCATCACCACGTCGGGCAGGCGATCGCCGTTCAAATCGAGGACGTCGCCCTTGTCCTGGCCGGCGAGGCTGCGGCCGTCGTTGTTCGCGCCGGTGCCCACGACATCGCCGAAGCGGTCGCCGGGATACCCGCGAATGAACACGCCGTACAGACGCTGCGGCACGTTCGCGGCCAGCTCAAGGGTCTGCAGGTCGCGGTGGCCCTCCAGAGCCATCATACGGCGATAGATCAGGTAGACGGCACCGCTGTCGTCGCCGCCGCTGGCGGCGTTGAAGGCATTGGGCGCCCCGACGAGGATGTCGCCGTAGGTATCGCCGTCGAAGTCCACCGTGCCCTGCACGGTCTGCCCGACCGTCTCGTTCGCACGACCGCTGCCGTTATACAGCACAAGCGTGCTGCTCAGACTGGTATCCCTGTTGCCGCCCGAAGAGCCCCCTTCGAGGATCACGTACTGATACGGCCGCGGACCGGGATCCCGATCATACGGGGCATACGCCTGGCCCCCCCCCGGGTTGATCCGGGCACGGGGCACGCCGTAGAGACGCTTGACGGTGGGCGTGATGTTCCGCATCTGCATGGCGAAAACCAGCCCTTCGCCATTCGATTGCGGCGAGCCGAAGATGATCATGTCGTCTACAAAACCGATCGACTGACCGAACCGATCCCCGTCGTTAAGGCCGATGATGCGCATGCCGTAGGGCGACAAAGACGAACCCACATAGAAGCCGCTGTTCATGTACTTGCCAACGAAGTCGCCGTCCGGAGTGAACTTGTCCGTCACATCCGGAATGCCAATGAAGGGCCCCGAGCCGGGCGCCATCTCGATATCGTCCGGCCCATAGAGCGGCGGGGCGGCCGGCTCCGGGCAGCGGCAGAGTCGCCCGCCGGAACCATTGAGATAGCTCCAGAGGCCGTTCTTCCACCATCCGAACGCACCCTCGTCCACGAGCGCATCGGTGAAACCGATGCCGTGGTCCATGCCGGACTCGGGGCAGCCTGTCGGTGTCGGCCCTGAGGGGTCGCACTCCGTGGTATTCGGGTCGTCGCAGTTGCTGGGTGCCCCGGCCGTGGGATCCTTCGACTTGCAGCCCCAACGGTTCTGTCCCGGCAGCATCGGGGTAACGCTTTCATCGCTGAAGTTCTGACCGACCTGCGTAAGCTCGATCGCGCGGTTGCCGCTGCTATCCCTGTATGTGGGGGAGAACTCGTTGCTCTGGCTGGAGAGGACGACCACGCCGCCACGGAGGAACTGGCCCTTTCGGTTCAGACTGCCGTACTTTCGAGAATTGACGGCCGGGAAGCTCACCGCCAGCTCCGGTGCCAGATCGTCGTCCTGGTCCGGGATCGCGCGGATGCCGGAGATGCCGCCGCGGTCGCCGCTGTTCGGGGGGTTGGAGCTCACCGAGCGGAGGCCGGCGAGGACCAGGCCGGGCACGGCACCGGGCAGAATGGATCCGGTGGCGTTGAGCTTGACACTCTGGCCCTCGAAGCCGACCAACCCGGCGCCGCCGAAGATCACATAGGCCTCGCCGACGCCCGCCCCGTCCGTTCCCCAGTTGTCCCAACCGGGTTTGCCGAACTGCGCTACGATGGCAAGGTCGCCATACCCGTCGCCGTCGACATCGGCGATGGGAGCCACGTTGCTGCCGGCGAAATCGTTGAAGTTGTAGCCCTGGAAGGCAATCCCGCGCAGCGGACCGACGGCCGCACCGATCTCGCTGACGGATCGAATCGCCGTGTAACCCGGGGTAGTGCCGCCGCCGCCACCGCCGCCACCGCCGCCACCACCACCGCCGCCGCCCGTGCCGTCAGCAGCCCGGACAAAGATCTTGCCCGGGGCCCAGGCAGCCTTGCGTTCGGTGCTGCTCCGGCCGATCGAGGCACCGATGAAGTACGATACTCCGGTCGAGATCGTCTGCGGGATCGTCCAGGACAAGCTCGTCTGGGTGACGGGCAGGCCGCCGGCGATCAACGGCTCCTTGCCGGTGTAGAGCGGCAACGTGGTCGTAACATCCGTGGCCTCCACGTAGAACAGATCGATCGTCGCCGTACCCTTCGGATCGGTGCCGCGGAACTCGATCAGCACCTGTACGCCAACGGAGACCATCGTCACCCCGCCGGCAGGCTGCGTGACCCGGATGTCCAGATCGCTTGTACCGCCGCCGGTCGAGGTGCCGCCGCCGGTCGAGCCGATCGTGACCCAACCGGGGGCATAGCGGGCGGTCCGACCGGCACTGGTGACGATCGAGGCCCCGACGTAGTACGTGCCGTTGGCCACCCCGGCCGTGTTCCATACCTGCGACGTAGCGGACTTGCTCAGCCCCTGGGCAATGTAGACCACGCCGTTGGCGAAGTTGGTGTCCGTGTCGTAGAAGACATCGATCGTGGCATCGCCGAGAGGGACGTTCGCGACGAACTGAATCGTGACCGCATCACCCGCCCTCGCCGAGATGGCCGCCGCGGGCGCCGTGACGAGGAGCGTCGCCTCTCCCGAGAGGATGACCGGCCCGACGAACGCCGTATCGGTGTTCCCGGCGTTGTCGATGACCACGACGCCGATGTAGTACGTGCCGACCGGCAGAGCGGTGGTATCCCACATGGTCACGACGGCGGAGGAACCCTTCTGGGCACGGCTCTCGATGCGGATCTCGTTGCCGTTCATCGTGCCGTCGTTGTCGTAGACGAGGTCGTAGGAGAAGTCATTCTCCGCGTCGCCGGCGTCGAACGCGATGCGAACGGCGTCGCCGACCCCGAACCGCGCACCCGGCGCCGGCGAGGTAAAGGTCACGTGAGGCGCCGCGTTGGAAGACGGCGTCGTCCTGCCGGCGTCCGAAGGCGGCGTGACCGCCTGCCCGCCGCCCGGCGTCGGGGCGAAGAACAGGGGACAGCCGTTCTGGCCGGTAAAGAGCGGCGTCAGCGCGACCAGACCGAGCAGCGCCCAATTGATGCGATGCATATGCAACACTCGCGACATAACCGATGCTCCTCCGAGGCTTCCCCCTCGCCAAGAATGTCTGTTTAGTGGAGACCCGATGACCCTCACCTTATCTTGGCAACCGACCGGCCCGATTTCAAGCGCGTTTCGTGAATTCATCATGACCGACCCCGTCCGAGGGCTTTTTCGGACCTGCGGGGCCGCCTCTTGCGCAACCCGGCAAGTGAGCGATAGTCCCCCGTTCGCATTCCACGCAAACACCGCCCGCCGCTACCGCGGCGTAAAGCGGGGCTTGCGAAACCTCTTCCGCGGCATAGCCGCGGCCTAGCGCCCGGTCACTGCTTGATGAAGCCGCCGTAGATCAGGTACGCCTCGCCGGCGCGCGTCTTGCCGTTCGGACTGGCCATCATGGCCCCGACCAGGATGTCAGACTTCTTGTCGGCATCGACATCGCCCGCCGCAGAAAGCCCGCGCGAGCGGACACCCATGCCGAGCGCGTCTACGCCGCCACCGAGGGCATCGCCCGCGGAGCGCCCCACCAGGGCCACCCCGCGAAGCGAAGCCTTGCCGATATCCGCCAGCCTGACCCTGCCGACAAGGCTGTTGCTGCCAAGCACGACGTAGACGATACCGGCCCCGGTAAGGTCGGTTGCGTAGCCGCTGTTCGTGAGGTCGTCGGGCTTGCCGTCGCCGTTGAAATCCAGCCCGATGGTCGTGCCGTCCGGCAGCCTCGGGCTCGCGCCGGGGGCGGCGATCAGGAGGTCATCCTTCCCGTCGCCGTCTATGTCGCCGGCGGCGGCCACGTTGAACCCCGCCAGATCGCCGGTGTTGGTGCCGACCAGGATCGCCGCCCGGCCGCTGTTCACCAGGTCGGCGATGTGGAACCCGCCGGCAGGGCTGACGAGGTCGTTTCCGCCGAAGACGATCAGCGCCGCCCCCACGACCTTGCCGGAATTGGCAGGGTCGGGGTAATAGGGGATACCGAACACCACGTCGAGCTTGCCGTCGCCGTTGAAATCGCCGCCACCGGCGAAGACCTCGCCGAACCCATAGCCCGCCTCGCCACGGATGTACACGCCGTTCAGCCGCTCCGGGTTGGACGGATCCAGTGCCATCTTCTCAAGGAAGTAATTGCCCTCCGCCTCCAGCGGCCGCCGGAAGACGATGTAGGCCCCCCCCGCGCCGGCGTTTTCGTTCGGCGAGCCGACGATGAAGTCCATCAGCGTGTCATTGTTGAAGTCCGGGATCGCCTGCACGATCGAGATCCCCACGCCCGCCGCACTGCCCACTACCGAAAACGGACGCCGAATCACATCGCCCGCCGTCCCGGTCGGAGGCGAATAACCCGTGAAATACCCGCGGGTACGGATCACGTACTGGTGCGGTCGGGAAACGCTGATCGGGGTCCTATCGTTCCTATCCCAGTAATTCGTGGTCTTCAACTCATACACAATGCCGGCACCCGGGCGGTTCGCCGGCAGATCCGGAATGTCCGTCGTCGTGGCCGACTGGTTCGGCGCTGAAATCAGCACAAACTGCGGACCGCTGACCGAGCGAATCGCCGAGACCGTCAGGCCGAACCGCGCATCCGGCGGCGTGCCGTCCTCCACCGCCTGCCCGAGAATCCGGCAACCGTACGGCTCGATGTCCGACACGTCCGTGTACAGACCCGTAACCGGCGCCAGGGCGGGCCTTACCGGACACCAGGTGCTCACGTCCGCCAACTGCGGGTTCATCGTGTACGGCGCCGGATCGGTCGAAAGATAAAAGCCCTTCCGCCAGGCACTATCGTAGCTGTCGCACTTGCTGTCACCGTTGGTGTCCGTGAACGCCTGCCCAAAACAGGGCTCGTTCGGGCAGGAGATATCCGAGTTGCAGTTCGCGACGCAAACGCCGACATCGGTGGCCTGGCCGACCTCCTGCAGCCGGATCACGCGGTTGCCGTCGCGGCTCAGGGCTGCGCGGGAATTGACGAGCGGGCTGTCACTGTGGATCATCTGGTTGAGGCTGCTGACGATCACCACGCCGCCGCGGAGGAACTGGCCGTCGTTCTCGAGCATCCCCTCGTAGCCAACTCTGATGCCCTGATAGAGCAACGAAAGACTGTCCAGTTTGGGGATGCCGAAGGCCAGCTCATCGACGCCATCACCGTCCATGTCGGGCACGGCGCAGACCGACGTGATGCCGGTGCATACGGTCGAGCCCGGCCGCAACGCTACACCGGTGAACAGGACGCCCTGATCCAGACCGTCCGTAGGACTCGGCGCAGGTACCGTGGCCGTGCGGTCGAACGGATCGATGTTCGGATACGGCTTGGCGCCTGTGCGGTTCAGGTCGAAGGTGCCGACCAGGCGGCCCTTGGAGTTTCCGAAGATCAGGTAGGCCTCGCCTTCGCCGATGCCGGAAGGATTCACCAGGCCGGGCTTGGCGTACTGGGCCACAACGACGAAGTCGTCCACGAGGTCGCCATCCAGGTCGCCGACCTTCGCAAAAGCGCTGCCGGCGTGATCCTGGAAGTTGAACCCGCGCAGCACGGCGCCGGGCAGCGTGGTCTGGCCGACTTCGCCCACCCAGAAGTATGGCGGGCGGACGGACAGGCGGGCGGGAGAGGCATCCTCATAGAGCTTTGTACCGTCGGCGGCCAGGAGCCGGCCGATGATGAAGAACTGGCCCGCCACGCCGGTGGTGGCCCAATCGTACTGTTTGGCGGTGGGGGCGAGTTTGTCGACGATGAGCTGGGGATTCCCGTCGGGCCTGCGGTCGTTGTTGGCGTCGGCATCGCGGTAGAGTGAGACCGTCGCTCCGGCCGGCACCGTACCGGTGATCCAGCGGATCGTGTAGGTGGCACCCTGGAATACGACGGTGTCGGCAAGCGGAGTGGTGACCGTGATGGTGTTCGGGGCACCGCCGCCGCCCTGGCCGCCGCCGCCCTGGCCGCCGAGGACGGTCACACGACCGGGGGCGTAGGCGACCACCGGGGCGCCCAGGCTCGTAAACCGCAGGGCAGCGCCGACGTAGTACGTGCCGTCCGCGACCGACGTCGTGTCCCATTGCAGGGTCGTCCGGTCGAGGCTGACGCCCGTGGCAATGGTCGGCTCCGTCCCGTCGAACGTCTGGTCGACGTCATAGAAGATGTCGAGCGTCGCGCCCACGCCGCTGGGGACGCCCGCCGAGAAGATGACCTCGACCGGCGTGCCCGCGTTCACGCTCATGTACGTGGACGGCTCCATCACATAGACGAACGAGCCGCCGAGGAGAATCACCCGGCCCGTCGCGTACACCGTCCCCGATCGCCCGCCCGCGACGGACTCGGTCACAGTGACGCCGACGAAATACGTGCCGGGGGCGACGTTCGTGGTGTTCCAGGGGACGGTGATGATGCCGGCGCCGCTGCCGGACGCAGCGGCGATCGTGCTCTCGTCGCCGGTGCCGGGCCGGCCGTCCAGATCGTAGAACGCGCTATACGAGAAGGGACCCGGCAGGGATGTGCCGAAACGCAGTACGATCTGGGCGCCGGGGCTGGCGTTGATGTCCGCCGCCGGGGCCGCGAACGTGATGCTGAAGGGCTGCTGGACGGTAACCGTGCCGGCGGCGTAAGCGGTCCGGGCGGTCAGGCCGTCGGAGGCCCAGACGCCCACGTGCCAGGTTCCGACCGGCACGCCGGCAGTGTTCCACAGGGCGGTGACGTTCGTGCCGGACGGCAGCCCTGTCGCGAAGTACGTCTCGTCGCCGCTGCCGGGGATGCCGTCCTGATCGTAGAACGCGCGGATGTCAAGCGAGCCGCTTCCTCCCGTCGCAGAGTAGATGAGGCTGACGGGCGAACCGGCGCTGACGGTCTGATTGGCGGCGGGGCCGCTGACGGAGAGGCTCAAGGCGGACGTGCCGGGTCCGAAGATCGGACAACCTTCCTGGGCAAGCAACAGGGGCGTAACCGCCAACAGGGCCGCGACCAGGATGTGCTCACGCGAGCAGAATCGACGCATCATGAGTTATGGCTCCATTCCGATTTCGAGGGTTACATGCCCGGTGCCTTCAGGACTGTCATGCGCAGGTCTATCGAGCCCGGCGCTGCCACGCCGGGCCCGCCGGCGTTTTAAGGGTCGCACCTCCCGAGACGATTATCCGGCCCGCCAAAAGGCCTGTCAACGAAGCAGTTGACAGGACTTCCGGCGAAGCCCATCATCAAGGTGTCGGACCGCGCCGCGGACAGCGGAGGGATTTCCGTATCGGCACACCCGGGTGGTAATCGGCCCGGCGGTTGGCGAGGGCGCGGCCCGGGGCAACCGGAAAGCGGTCCGCCCCGCTATGCGACGGCGGGAGGACGGGGTTTCGAAGACCCGGTGCCGCCCCGCCCCGGAGGTTCAGCCATCAAGGAGCACACGATGATGTTTGCCCGATATCCGTTCCGGCCCGCTTTTCGCGCATTGACGGGCCGACTCCCAGCGGGCCTCGCGCTGCTGCTGGGGGCCCTGCTCCCGGCGGCGATCAACTCGTCCGCTCAGGCGGCGACCTACTATCAGGGCGGCCAAGCCATGGCCTTGGTTCAGGACGCCAACCACTTCGTCGTCGAGGCGGACCCCATGGCGATCAGCGGGCCGCAACTGGAGGCGAATCTGGCCGCGGAGGGCTTTCTAGAGGCCAGGCCGATCCGGTTCGCGTGCAATCGCAAGCGAGTCTTCTACTCCGTCACCGTGGGTACGGCCGACTCGCACACACTCAACGTCCTGCGGACGATACCCGGCGTGCGCGCGGCCCGCCGGTTGTTCCAGTCCCCCAGCGGCGTCTCTCCCCTCGTGCAGACGAACGAATTCGTCCTCAAGCCCAAACCCGGCGTCACGGACGCGCAGGTGCGCGACCTAGCCCAGCGCCAGGGCTGCGAGGTGGTCCGGACGATGGGCATCGGTGTGAAGATGTACGTGCTGCGCGTCACCAACGAGGGCCGGGCGGATGCGATGGACACGGCCGCCTCGACGCTTGCCTCGGGGCTCGCGGAGTTCGCCCATCCGGACTTCTATGTGGAGCAGAAGGGAAATCAGATCGATGACCCCTTCTTCCCCAACCAGTGGCACCTGCAGAATCGCGGCCAGAACGGCGGCAAGCCCGGCGCCGACGTCAAGGCGGTCGAGGCATGGAACACCACGCTCGGCGAGGGCGCGATCGTGGCCATCCTCGACGACGCGGTCGACTGGAAGCACCCGGACCTCGTCGACAACGTCGTCGCGCGGTACAACTTCGTCAACGACAACGACGACCCGTCGCCCTTCCGCGACGATCTATTCATATGCATGGAGGGGTGTACCAACCAGGATCCCCTTCAGAGACTCTGGTGCAATGCCTGCGACATGTTCCCGTACGATGAATCGTGCCAGAGGCCGCACGGAACATGCACGGCCGGCTTGGCCGTCGCCCGCGCCAACAATATCGGCGTCCGAGGCGTGGCGCCGATGGCCGGGCTCGTCGCGGAGGCCATGCTCAACTCGACGATAGTCGGCACAGCCGACTCCTTCTACTTCGCCGAGGCGAACGGCGCACAGGTCGTCAGCAACAGTTGGGGCATCACGGACCCGGCGATGCTCCCGGACGTCCTCCGCACCGCGATTGAGGACATCAGCGTGAACGGCCGCGGCGGGCGCGGCGTGCTCGTCATGTTCTCCTCCGGCAACGGCGCCACGCGGATCGACAAGAATGGCGCCCTGGCGGCAATGCCGCTGGTCATGGCCGTGGGCGCCACGCTCAAGGACGACCGGTTGACGTGCTACAGCTCTTATGGGCCGCAGCAGAGCGTCGTCGCTCCCGGCGGCGGCTACGACAGCGGATTGGACTACACGTCCCAGAGCTGCTACCAGCCGGACATCACTACCACCGACGTGACCAGCATCCCGATCCTGCCGCCGTCCGTATCCCTGATTCTGCCGATCTGGCCCTCTTGCCCCGATGCGCCGGTAGACCTGCACGGTTATAACCCGCCAGCCCCGCCGGGCCTGCCGGCACCGATCGCGCAGGACTACGACGATCCCTACTACCACAACGGTTTCAACGGCACGTCGGCGGCCTGTCCGATCGCCGCCGGGTGTGCCGCCCTGGTCTTCAGCGTGGACCCGTCGCTGACGGCGTCGCAGGTCCGCAACATCCTGGAACACACCGCCGACAAGATCCGCGTCGAGGGCGCCGGATACGATCCGGTCACGGGCCACAACGACATGTACGGGTACGGCCGCGTGAACGCCGCGCGGGCCGTCCAGGCCGCCGCCGCCGGCCGTATCTGGCCCAGCCCGGTCACCGGAATCCGGGACAACTCCATCGCGGATCAGGTGCATTACACCTGGACGAACCCGCCGGCGGATGTGGAGGCCGTACTGATCGTCCGCTCCGTGGGGCCGCTGAACTTCGCCCCGGTGGACGGCCAGACGTACGCCGTCGGCCAGCAGGTGGCGGCGAACACGGTCGTCGTCGCCAACGATTTGATCACTTCCTACACCGACAGCGCCGCGCCCAGCGGAGACCTGAATTACGGCATCTTCGTCAAGAATGCCAGTAACTTCTATTCGTGGGGCAAGCGGGTGAACGTCCAGACCAAGAGCGTCCCGAACGCTCCGCTGGCTTCCGCGACGGCCTCGCCCGGCGCAGGGCCGGCGCCGCTCACGGTGCTTTTCAGCGGCGGCGCGATCGACCCGCAGGAACGTCAGATCGTCTCGTACGCCTGGGAATTCGGCGACGGAGCCACCGGCACCGGCGCAAGCATCGAACATACGTACGCCCGGGCGGGCGAGTATCTCGCGAAGCTGACTGTCACGAACAGCATCGGCCTGCCGGCGGTGGCCACGGTCCTCGTCACGGTTGAACCGCCCGGCTCCGGGCCGACGCCGACGTTCAGCGTAACGCTGACGGCCAACCCGCGGGGAGGCTCGCCGCCCCTGACGGTGGCGTTCAAGGCCACGGCCTCGCCGGTGACCACGCTTGTGGATCACTACACGTGGGACTTCGGCGACGGGGCCGTGGAAACCACGCTGACCGGCAGCACGAGCCACACGTACCAGACCTCCGGCAACTTCACGGCCAAGGTAACGGTAACGGACTTCCTCAAGGCCTCGACCACCGCCGCCACCAGCATCGTCGTAGGCGGCGCGAGCGGCTCGCAGGCCACACGCGAGACGCCGGAAGCCGCCAGCCCGGCCCCGCCGCTGACCTGCGGCGCCGGGGCGGCGCCCATGATGGCGACGGCGATGCTGATGCTGATCGGGATCAGAGGATTCGGTCGCCGTCAGCGAAACGCCCGGCCGCGATCGAGGTAGGAAGGCTCCCCGAGCGCGACTTCTTCACGCGGTCCGCCATACCCGACTTGCTCCGCGCGATTCGCCGCGCGCCGCCCCGAGGCGGCCGTCGGCCGCAACCGGACACGGCCGCGCCGGCGGCCGTCATGCGGAGCGAAGCATTCGACTTGTCTGCGCCAGTCAGCGAGATTCTTCGTCGCTGCGCTCCTCAGAATGACGGGTGGCGCCACGGCCGCAGCGCGATCCATGCGCAAGGCGCGCCGCGCGCAGGGCGCGCAAGATCTACGACGGAAGACTCCAAGAAGCAGAAGCCCCGCGCCCCGTGCTCGGCTTCGGCCGAAGGCCGCCCTATGTGCCCGGAACCGGGTTCAGAGACCGCCGAGGCGCCGCGGGGACACACTTGCAGGCGGGCCTTTCGGCCATTGGCAACTCGGACGCATCGGGCACTGTGTTCACGTTCGCGGGGAAGGACAAGTTTTGCTGGTGCCGCGATAGTCGCACTCTGCCGTCGGCATGTTTGCAGGGCGTTCATGAAGAACCGCTTTCTCGCTCTTGCGGTCGCTTTCTTTGCTTCTTTGCACCGCTGGGGGGAATCGGCAGGCCCCGCTTGCCCTCCCGAGAGCGGGTCGCCCGGTTGTATTCGGACTCGCCGGAAACGAAACGTTTTCGTCCCCCACAATGACTGCGCAAATACGGTGGCCGTATGATAGAATGATGGCGTGGGGGGCGATCGCGGGGCCGGGAAACGCGGCGTGCGCGACGTCGGCGGGCAGTCGTCCCTTCCGTAGTCCAAGGAGGCCCGGAATGCAGCGTGCCGTCTTCGGTGCCGTGCTTGTGTTGTGCTCTGTAGCGCCTCGTGCGGGCGACGCTCTGCTGGCCGCCGGCATTCAGGTCGGCACGGCCGCCCCGATGGTGAAAGTCATGATCAAGGGGCAGCACAAGGGCTGGCCCTTTGAAGGAGTTCTCGATCCTCCCTCCTACAACCTTGCCCTTGCCCGAAACGAGCACGAGGCCTTCCAGGTCGTCATCATCCCCGATGCGAACGTCACGAATGCCCGTGTGACGGTCTCCGCCCTTGCGCCGCTCGGCGGCCAGGGCGCATTCAACGGCACGGTGGGCGTCTGGCTCGTCGGCCACGTCAAGGGCGCCACGCAGCCCCGCTCGGACCTGAACATCGAGTACCCCCCGTATGTGGTCGATTACAACCTGACCGACAACCCCAATTACTGGCCCGATCCGTTGCTGACGTTCATGAACTCCTGCAACATCAGCGTGGGCGACCGTGTCGCCTTCTGGGTCGATGTCGCCACGCAGGCCGACACTCCCCCCGGCGACTACACGGCTACCGTTACCGCCGTCGCCGACAACGCGCCGGCGCGGACCTTCCCGCTCAACGTCCGCGTCTGGGACTTCGCGCTGCCGGCCAAGCCGACGTTGCCCACCGCCTTCTCGATCCAGACCTGGCAGGCCAGCGCGATCTACGGGGGTAACTGGTCCGGTACGATCAGCGACAAGTACCTGGCCATGCAGCGGGACCATCGCCTGAATATCGCGGAGATCTACAACTCCTCTCCGCGGTCGCCGAGCTGGTTTGCCCCGTGGCTGCCGACCAACAACGCCTTCTGCCTCACGAAGGTTCCCGGCGGGATGACGTCGGCGCTGACGACCCTGTACGACTACTTCGTCGGCCTGGGGCGGCTCAACGAGACCTACGTCTACGGCTACGACGAGGTCGACTCGACTTCGTTCCTGGAGATGTACAACACGTTTACCACGGTTCACACGACCTGGCCCGGCCTTCGCACGATGACGACGGCCCGCGACGCCACCTTCGGGACCTCGCCCATCTCCGGCACCTCGCCTCCGCTTTACCTGCGCTCCGCGGTGGATATCTGGGTCCCCGACACCACGGTGTACCGCAAATCCAGCGCCCTCTCGCTCCGCGCCGAGGGCAAGGATATGTGGTGGTACATTGCCGAGGGCCCTCGCCACCCGTACGCGAACTGGCTGCTGGAGTACCCGCCCATCGAGGCGCGGCTGCTGCTGGGCGCCATGACCTGGAAGTACGAGGCCGGCGGATTCCTCTACTACTCCGTCACCAACTACGGTTACAACCTCGTGCCGCAGTACATGAGCGCCAACACAATCATTCAGAGCGGTCCGTACACCAACTGGGATGCCCGCACCCTCTACTCGGATCGCTACAACGGCTTTACCGACGCCGACGGGTGCCTCTACTACCCCGGGCCGGTCAGTGTCGGCCCGCTGCCCAGCATCCGCGCCGAGAACATCCGCGACGGCCTTGAGGATTACGAGTATCTCTGCCTGCTGAAGAACCTGGTCAGCCGCGTCGGCCGCTGCATGCCCGCCGATCCGCAAAAGCAGGCGTGGCTCCAGAACGCCCGGGCGCTGCTCGACATCCCGACGACCGTCGTCTACTCCACAGCCAGCTACACGCGCGATCCCGCCGTCCTCGACAGTTTCCGTCGGCAGCTCGCCGAAGCCATCGTTCAAGGCATTCCCTATGACGCGCCCGGCCTCATCCCCCCGGATACCGACGGCGACGGCGTCGGCGATCCCTGCGACAACTGCGTGAGCGTGGCGAATCCGGATCAGAGCGACACCGACGGCGACGGCGTGGGCGATGCGTGCGACCCGGACATCGACAATGACGGTATACCCAATGCACAGGACAACTGTCCGTTCGCGGCAAACAGCGATCAACTCGACACGGACGGCGACGGCGTAGGCGACGCCTGCGACAACTGCCCCAATCTGGTGAACCCGAATCAGGCGGATGCGGACGGCGACGGCGTGGGCGACGCCTGCGACAACTGCCCCAATCTGATGAACCCGAACCAGGCGGATGCCGACGGCGACGGCGTGGGCGATGCCTGCGACAACTGTCCCGTCACGCCGAATTCGGGCCAGGGCGACGATGATGAGGACGGCATCGGCGACGCCTGCGATCCCACCCCGTTCGGCGGCACACGCCTCGACGAGGAGTTCGACGGGCTGCAGTCGGGCGCCGACAAGATCGGCTCGTGGAGTCAGTCCTCGATGATGGCCCGCTGGCCGCTCACCTACAGCTACAACGGGGCCACCGGCGGCGCCTTCACCGTGGGCAAGGGGCTCGACCCGGCCGGCGCGGCGATGGACACAAAGAAGACGTGCTATCGCATGACGGCCGACCTGGGGCCCGACCTGACGGCCACATACGGGCTGGGCAACGGCGGCATCGGCGTCGGCAACAGCCTGTACGGCACGGACGCCAAGCCGCTCATCCTCGAGTTCACCGTGGATTTCAACGGCGAGGCGTACGGCAACACGTCGAACTTCTATGTCGAGCTCTCGTATGACGCCGGCTCGGGAGACGACCCGGCGCCGCGGCAGGGAATGACTACCGAGGACACGAATCTTGGAAACGGTGATCAGGGCCCCTGGCTGGCCGACCGGGTACATTCCGCTCTGGCGTTCGGCTCCTTCACGGCCTGCAACCTCGCCCCGGCCGACTATGCCTCGGCCGGCACGGCGGGCGCGCCGTTTTTCTTCGACGGGCTGCGCTGGTTCATGGCCAAGGACCCCTATGTCCGTGATATCGACGGCAACGCCATCTCGCTCTGGAAGGACCCCGGCGGCGGCCTCACGACCTTCAAGATGGTCATCAAGAGCAACACCCTCAGCCTCAAGCTCACCAACAGCAGCGGTTCGGTGTACGGCCCGTACGTCTTTCCCCGCGCCTACAAGGGGCCTTTTAACCGCGTGAGTCTCACCGTCGGTAATCCGATCAAGGGCAAGAACGACTACGTCGACAACATCGAGGTTCGCAACGGCCAGGTCCGCATACCCGGCGAGACCGGCGCCTGCTGCGTGCCGACCGGCGACGGGACCGGCGTCTGTCAGATCACCACCCCGGACGCCTGCGAGGATCTGTCGGGGGCCTATATGGGCGCCTATACGACCTGCGGTACCGACAACGATACCTGCGACTTCTGCCCGAGCGACCCCGACAAGAAAGCGGCCGGCGCCTGCGGGTGCGGTCACCCGGACACCGATTCGGACGGCGACGGCGTGGCGGACTGCCTCGACCGCTGCGCAGGCCATGACGACCGCGCCGACGCCGACGCCGACGGCGTGAGCGACGGCTGCGACAACTGCCCGACCGCGTTCAACGTGGACCAGGCCGATACCGACGGCGACGGCGTGGGCGATGCGTGCGACCTGTGTCCCGGCACGCCGCCGGGTGCGGTGGTCGACGCCTCGGGCTGCTGCCCGGCGGACTTCGACCGGGACGGCGACGTGGACCTGGCGGACTTCGGGCGGTTCCAGAGCTGTTTCAACGGGCCGAACCGCCCCGTGCCGCCGGAGCCGCTGTGCAGCGCGGCGGCGGACCTCGACGGCGACAATGATGCGGACGTGGAGGACTTCGGCCTGTTTCAGACGTATTTCAACGGCCCGAATCGCCCCCCGCGCCGGTAGCCGATCGCGTACGCGGCCTTCGAGCGAGACGCGATCGCGACGGCAGGCGTGAATGCACTGATGGCGGCCCTCGCCGCGCGTCCGTCACGACGGGGCGCCGAGCAGGCCCTCGTGGAAGAAGACCGGTTTGTATCCCTTCTGCGTGACCCAGCGGACGGCCGCCTCGATCCGCTGCGGGTGGTCCGGGATGTAGTTGGAGTAGAACGGCCAGAAGTACTGCTCGTGCGTGAAGAGGTCCATGACCTCGGCGGTGTTCGGGTCGCCGGCCAACGGTTCGAGCGTGGGCACGATCCGCTCGAGCGGGACGGCGTTGCAGACGATGTCGACCCGCGAGAAGACGATCCCGCTGTCGAAATCCTTCAGGGCGTCGTGGCGCGAGAGGTACTCGGACCGCTCGTTGTCCAGCCGGTAGTTCACGTCGAAGCCCTTGCCGCGCGGCGTGAAATAGCCGCTCAGGGCGCGGACGCCGCGCGCGGCCAGCGGCTTGAGCGCCGCCGGGCGAACCATGCCCCAATGGATGACCGTCGGCGGCGAGTAGGTCTGCGGCCCGGCGAAACGGTGGATCTGCTCCGCCACCTGGTCCAGATCCGCGATCAACCGCTCCGGCGGCGCGTCCTGGTACGGCCGGTCCGGCAGGTTGGCGCGGGCGTGAAACGCGAGCCGGAGCCAGTCGGCGTTGTCGCGCCATTCGCCCTTATAGCGATCGGGGAACTGCGTGAGATCGAATCCGTCCTCCGTCGTGTAGTAGATATTCAGCACGAAGCGGACGCCGTACCGCGCGTGCAGGTCGCGCAGCATCTTCAGGTAGAAGCAGTCGAACATCGAGGCGTACTGCTTTCTCGCGATGTCCCGCAGGAAGAAGCTGTTGTCGTCGATCGAGAAGCGATAGCGCGGAAAGGAATGCCGGTCCCACACCACGCGCACGCGGTGGCTGCCTGCGCCTTCGGAGACGGCCACGATGTCCGTTTCCTTCTCCCGCAGGACGACGTCCGCGGTGAAGCGGTCGGCGTCGCGCCGGGCGGCGGCCCCGTTCACCATCACACGAGCGCCCGCCGGCGCCCGGCCCGCCACGCGGATCCGGAGCCCTTCGCCGGTCTGCTGTCCGTGACGCCGATTCAGCACCGCGCCGTGGAACGGCTCTCCGATCCGGACCGTCGTCGCTCGCGTCGAGGTCTGCGCCCGGACTTCCTGCGGCCCGTTCAGGAAAACGCCCGCCGCTCCGCCGGCCGTCGTCTGAAGAAATGTCCGTCGTCCCATATACCACCCGTTCATCGCCGCCTCCTGCGCATCCGACCAACCCGAAACAACACGCCTTCAGTCTAACGAGTGCGGACCTTCGCCGTCACGCACCGGCCCACGGAGTGCTTGACGCGGTTCGCCCCGGCGGCGATTCTCTACGGGCGCATGATCAGCTTCGTCATACCCGTGCAGGATGAAGAACCCACGCTCCAGACGCTCTGCGCGGAGATCATCGACGTCGCCGGACAGGCCGCGCTCGAGATCGAGATCATCTTCGTCGATGACGGCAGCACGGACGGGTCCTGGGCGAGGATCGTCGATCTGGCCGCGTCCGACGGGCGGATCCGGGGTCTTCGGCTGCGGCGCAACTTCGGCAAGGCCGCCGCACTGAGCGCGGGCTTCGCCGAAGTGAAGGGCGACATCGTCTTCACGCTCGATGCCGACCTGCAGGACGACCCCCACGAGATCCCGCGCTTTCTCGCGAAGCTGAACGAAGGTTACGACATGGTCAGCGGCTGGAAGCGGGTCCGGCACGATCCGTGGCACAAGGTCTGGCCGAGCCGCGTGTTCAACCGCATAGTCGGCGCGCTCACCGGCCTGCATCTGCACGACCACGTCTGCGGCTTCAAGTGCTTCCGGGCCGAGGTCCTTCGCGAGGTTCATCTTTACGGCGAGATGCATCGGTTCTTTGCCGTGCGCGCCTTCGCCCGCGGCTTCAAGATCACCGAGATCGAGGTCCACCACCGTCCCCGCGAACACGGTCGCAGCAAGTACGGCATCTCGCGCTTCGGCAAGGGTTTCCTGGATCTGTTGACCGTGTGGTTCACGATCCGCTACGGGCGACGACCGATGCACGTTCTGGGTACGATCGGGGGGGGGATCGTGCTGCTGGGCGTCCTGTGCCTGCTGGTCGGGGGGTGGTGGGCGGCCCTGATACTGGTGTTGTTCGGCGCGCAATGGCTGGGCCTCGGATGGCTGGCCGAATCGCGACTGGCGGCGGCCCCCCCGGGTATAACACAGTACAGCCTCGCCGGGCGGGCGGGCGCAGGGGCCACGGAGGTCCATCGTGATGACCGAGCTGCCGACGATCCCCCCGGTTCATGAACTCGACGACGCCGCAAGCGGCCCGGGGCCGCAGCGCCCTGCCGCCGGCGCACCGGCGAGCGATGATTCTGTGCGTCCACTCTACGCCGTGGCTGTCACGGTTGCCGTCACCTTCGCCGTCGTCGCCGCACTCATCCTCCAGACTTCGCCCACGCTGAGCCCGAACGACACATCGCGGTGGAACGCCGTATGGGCCATGGTCGAGACCGGGCGGTGCTCCTGGATCGGTAACGGGCCGTGGTGGACGATCGACCGGTGTACGTACGACCCGATCGGCACTCGCGAGCAGATCCTTCACGCACGCTGGTATTCGAGCAAGCCCTACTTCATGCAGGTGCTTCTGGCGGGGATCGCCTGGCCGATCTGCCGGCTGGCGCACCTCGATCTCAAGGAACACCTGAACATCGTCGGCCGGGCGGTGCTGATCCTTTTCAATGCCGTGCCGCTGGCGCTCTTTCTCGCCTTCTTCGGCCGGTGGCTGGTCCGGTTGCGGACGGGGGGCTTCGCGTTCGCGTGCAGCCTCATCGCGGCGGCGGCGGGCACATACCTGACGGCGTACTGCATCACGCTCAACAACCATGTCCCGGCGGCCATCTGCGCGTTCTTCTCGCTTTACGCGCTGTTCGGGATCTCCACCCGCGGAGCGGAGGCGTCATGGGGCTGGTTCGCAATGGCGGGTTTCTTCGCCGGCATGGCGGCGGCGTTCGATGCGCCGGCGGCCGCGATCCTCGGTTTGGGATTCGTCTACGCGGCCTGGCTGTTCGTGCGGCAGCGGCGCTCGACCGGCCGGAACGAATGGGCGATGGCGGCGTTTGTCCCGGCGATGTTCGTGCCGGTGTGCGGCTACTTCCTGGCCAACTACCTGTGCACGGGGCAGTGGTTGTCGTTTCAGTGGAGATTCCCGCAGCACTACGATCCGTACTGGAGCAAGCCCGTCGGCCTCGATGCGCTGAACGAGCCCAAGGGACTCTACCTGTTTCACCAGACGTTCGGGCACCACGGGTTCTTCACTCTCACGCCGATCTTCCTGGTCAGTGTCGTCGGTTTCGTCCGGAACCTGCGGGACCGGCAGCGAGGTTTGCGCCCCATTGCGGCGATCAGCGCCCTGTCGAGCCTCGCGGTCTTCGCATTCGTCACGTGGAAGACGCACAACTACGGCGGCACCTGCCAGGGGTCGCGATGGCTGTTCTGGCTCATCCCGATGTGGCTGATCATGCTGCCGGCCGGGGTGGAATGGATCGCGCGCAGACCGCTCGGCCGATGGCTCGCCGTGCTTTTCCTCGCGGTGTCGGCCTTCTCGATGGCGTACGCGTCCCGGATGCCGTGGTCGCGATCGTGGCTGCACGAACTCTGCGCGGCCGCGGGTATAATCCACTACTGAGGCACGTTTCGTCGCGGTCCCGGTCGGGGCTCAGCGCGGCGTCGCGGGCACGCCCGGCAGCGACCGGAACGACACGTGGCAGGCGTTGCACGTTGCCGTGATCCGCTCCATCGTCGCGGCGGCCGCGGAGTAGTCCCGGCCGGCGGCATTCTGCTTCAGTTGCACCGCCTCCCGCCGCAGCTTGTCGGCGAGACTCAGGAAGACGCGCCGGTCCTGTTCGTCGATCTGGACGCCCTGGAGTGCCTCCGGGATTCGTGCGGCCGCCTTGGCCATGGAATCGGCGGCGGCGGCGACTTTGTCCATGTCCGGCCGGAACTTGTCGCCGGTGTACAATTCCGCCCGCATCTGCGAGGAGTGCAGGCGGTTGAGTTCGAGCATGTCCTTCTGCAGTTCCTCGCCGAACACGGCGTGCAGGGCCGGCGCGCCCGTGTTCGCAAGCCGTTGCTCCACCGTCGGCTGAGCCGGAGGGGCGCATGCCGCCACCTGCAGCATGCCCCCGACGACGATCGCCGTACGCGCAGCAGCGAACCCACGGCGAAACATGCCATCCATGCGAACGTTGAACATCTTCGGATCCTCCATCATGTTCGTCTGACATGGCGCAATCCGCTCCGGATTGCGCGGCTACCGCGGGGATACTATACGAGATATCGCCGGTTGGCGAGCCGGCCTTCCGGCCGCGCTTACGGTCGTCCGCTCGTCGCCCCTGCCTCGCGGAACCGCCACAGGGGCGAGAACAACGGCACGCCCACGCGATCGGCTACGAATTCGTCCTTGACCAGGGCGATCCAGAGTGCATCGCACGTGAACACCGCGCTTCGGTTGCTCTCCACGCTGCGTCCCATGCCTTCCAGAATGATCAGGTCGCTCCCGGAGGCGGCCTCGTTGCACGCGTCCGACACGTCGGCCAAGTCGATCAGCGGCGTCCCGCAGCCGGAGGCGACCGTGCCCAGACGGCCGTCCGTCACGGCCGCGTCAAGGACCGCATCAACCGGGCGAAGGTGCGCGATCGCCGTATCGAGTTCTGCCGCCGTGATGTCGTTGAGCGCAGGGAGGGAGTTTGCCGCCAGTGTCACAGTGGCCCCGCGCTGCACGAGCCAACGGGCCAGCGGCAGGCAGCCCAGGACGGCGTCCGCCCCGGCGTTGTCGACGAAGAACAGGACGCGGCGGTAGCTTGGCCCGCGGCGCAGCCGCTCGCACCAGGCATCGAGGTCGTCCTCGGGCCAGGGCCGCGGGGCGATCCGCCCCATCGCCTCCTCGAAGTCGTGCCCGTCGTCGTGGTAGCGGGCCGTGGTTGCCTCGCAGCCGAGATCGAACTCGTTGCCGGCGAAGATCCCCCGGGCCAGGGCTTCCATCCGCTGTTCTTCGGGCAGCCGGTCCAGGCGTCGCACGACGTGGGGATAGAGCTCGATCGCCTTGCGGGTCTCCTGTGCCTTGATCGCCTCGAAGGGGTCATCGAAGCCGTGGCGTCTCTGGAGTTCCTGGCGGTATTCGGTGAGCTTGAGGACCGTGAGCCGGCCCCAGGCGTCCGGCCGTCGATCCAACACCTCAAGCCCCCGGAGGTAATCCTCCAGGAAGGCGTCGACGCGCGCGCCTCGTCCCGGTTCCGAATCGTTCCGAAGCAGTTTCACAATGCTGTGAATATGGGTCCGGAAGAGGTTCAGCCAGTAGGCCCGCGCGGGCGGGTCCTCCGTAAGGTCCCATTCGCAGGCGTAGTAGCCCTGCGGGTCGGCAAGCAGCGACAGAACCGCCACAACGAGCCTCCTGAGCCGGGCCCGCCCGTCCGCGTCGGATCCCATGATCCGCCCGTCGGTTCCGCGTATAATCAGGTACGGGCGAGCGAGGGGTTATCTTATACGCGAACGGCGGCGTTCGGCCCAGGCATGGTCGGGAGCGTTCGCCCGGATGCCTCCGGCCGGATCGGGTGAAGGTTCGGCGGCCGGAACGCCGATTGGAGAATCATGGCGTATCTGCGATTTCACGGGGCCGCGCAGGAAGTCACCGGCTCGATGCACCTGTTGGAATGGAACGGTCACCGCGTGGCCCTCGATTGCGGTCTCTTTCAGGGCCGCCGTGCCGAGGCGCATCAGAAGAACACGACGTATCCCTGCGAGCCGCGCTCGCTGACGGCGGTTGTTCTCAGCCACGCCCACATTGATCACAGCGGCAAGCTTCCGCGGCTCGTCAAGGACGGCTTTGACGGGCCGATCTTCGCCACGTCCGCGACGAGGGATCTCGCCGAGGTCATGCTCGCCGACTCGGCCCATATTCAGCTCGAAGATACGGCGTACTTCAACAAGAAGCGGGCGAAGCTCGGTGAGCGGGCGCTCGAGCCGCTCTACGACGACGACGACGTGCAGCGGACCGTCCGCCTGTTCCGGCCGATGCCCTACGATCAGGCGTTCGAGGTGGCGCCGGGCGTGCGGGCGACGTTCCTCGACGCGGGCCACCTGCTCGGCTCGGCGGAGGTCCGCCTCGAGTTGGATGACGGCGCCGGGCGCGCGGCCACGGTCGCGTATTCGGGCGATCTGGGAAGGTTTCACACGCCCATCCTGCGCGATCCGACGCCGCTGCCGGAGTGCGACTACCTGATCTGCGAGACGACGTACGGCGGGCGACGGACCGGCGAACCGGACGAAGTCCGCGGCAAGCTTGCGAAGATTCTGAACGAAACGTTCGACCGCGGGGGCAAGGTGATCGTTCCGGCGTTCGCGGTCGGGCGCACGCAGGCGCTGGTGTATTTCTACCACCAGATGCTCCAGGACGGGACGCTCCGCCGCCGGGCGCCGCTCTACATCGACAGCCCGCTGGCCGTCCGCACGACCGACGTGTTCCGCAGGCACACGGAGTGCTACGACCGTGAGGCGACGGCGATGAACTCTCACGGCGACATGCTCGACTGCGACCGGTGCGTCTACATTCAGGACGTGGAGGAGAGCAAGGCCCTCCACGAGAAGCGCGGCCCGCTGATCATCCTCTCCGCCAGCGGCATGTGCGAAACCGGGCGAATCCTTCACCACCTCAAGAACAATTGCGAGGACCCGAAGAATACCATTCTGATCGTCGGCTTCCAGGCGGCGAACACGCTCGGTCGGCGCCTCGTGGAAAAGGCCCCGCAGATCAAGATCTTCGGCGAGATGTACCGCGTGAAGGCCCGCGTGGAGGTGCTCAACGGCCTCAGTTCGCACGCCGATGCGGGCGAGTTGCAGACATTGACCGCCCCCCTGGCCGGTCGATGCAGGCGGGTGTTCCTCGTTCACGGCGAGCCCGACCAGAGCACCGCATTCCAGGAGTCGATGCGGAAGATGGGCTTTGCCGATGTGAGCATTCCGGCCCCCGGCGAGCGCGTCGAAATCGCATAGCCCTGGCTCCTCCCCGTCGGCATGCGGCGGGTGCAACCGGCGTGCGCGGTTCCTTCCCCGGGGCGGGCCAGAGGCGGCCGCGTTTGCCGTGCGGCAGCGGACGGTATAATCCCTCCTGGCCGGAAACGGTGCGACGGTGGAAGGTCGCGGCCGGGGACGTATCCGTGAACAACAGTGGCGGGGTCCGTCGCCAGAGCGGACCCGGGCTCTGAATCACGTCCTGGTCGGACCCCGCCGGCGCGTTCATCGACGGATGAACGCCTGCCGTCAGATGATTCGCCGGAGGAAGTGACAAGCCAAGATGTCCGAGCTTTCCGTGGACGTGATTCTGCTGGATTGGGGGGGAACGCTCGCCCGCGTGGCCACACAGGAGCAGGCGTGGCGGCGGGGCGCCCAGGCGGTCTGCGATCGGCTGGCGGGGCACGGCTTACGGCACCCGGAGGCGGTCGGCCGGCTCATCGCGATCATCCACGACGCCGAGGCCGCCGCCCAGCGCGACCCGCGGCACGTCGAGGTGGATGTCCGCGACGTGTTCGCGGCCTGGACGCGGGCCTGCGGCTGGCCCAGGCCCGACGACACGGTCCGCGACGAGGCGATCCGCGTCTTCGGCGAGAACTGGGTGGGCTGCCTCGAGCCATACCCCGGCGTCATCGAGGCGCTCGCGGTGCTTTGCGACCGCGGCTATCGGCTGGGTCTCGCGAGCAACTGCTGGACGCCCGCGCCGTTCGTCCATGCCGAGCTGGATCGCCACGGCTTGCGGCCGTATCTCCACGGGATCACGATTTCCTGCGAGGTCGGCTACCGCAAACCCGCGCCGATCGTCTTCCGCACGGCTCTGAGCCGGGTCGTCGGCAACGGGCACGTCCCGCCGCCGGAGCGCGTCCTGTTCGTGGGCGATTCACCGATTCCCGATATCGCCGGCCCTTCGGCCCTGGGGATGCGGACGGCCCTCGTTCACAACCCCGAGACGCATTGTCCGCCCGAAGATTTCGCGCGGGTCTCGCCGGACATTCGCGTGGAATCGTTTACGGACCTGGTTCGCCAGTTGCCTGCGCGTCGATAGGGTCTTGCGCCGCAGCTCTTGCGCGCCGCGCGCGCACGTATCGCGCTGCGGCGGTAGCGCCACCCGTCATTCTGAGCAGCGCAGCGACGAAGAATCTGGCTGATTGGCGCGGAGAAGCCGGATGCTTCGCTTCGCTCCGCATGACGGCCGCCGGCGCGGCCGTGTTCGGTTGCCCCCGAAGGCCGCCTTCGGTCTTCCGCCTTCTCGCTTTCCCCTTGTCGTCGCATGCAACGACCGGGGTTGCCCGCGAAAGGACCGAAACGACCTCCCGGCTCAGGGCGGCGGCACACGGAGATCGGCCAGCCACTCCGGCGTGATCCGCTTGCCGAGGAGGAAGAACTTCCGATCCGGATGCCAGAGAATGAATCGGCCTCCGCGGTTCGTCACGCTGCTGTACACGCCCACGTCGATCCGTGTCAGCGGGCCGATGCCGACGCCATCGTTGTCCATGAGTTGCTTCGACTCGCTGAACCAGACCGGCTGGTCCGCGTCCGGCCGGAACTCGCCGAGGGCGATGAAGGCCGGCCGGCGGTTCTTGCCCGTCTCCTCGCGCTTGCAGCCCTGGAAACGCCCGTCGTTGTTGTGATGCAGGAGCACGTACTTCCCGGCCGCGTACTCGTAGATCGGGCAGCAGCATAGCGGCTGCAGGATCGGCGTCCCGTGATCGCGTCGCAGCAGAGGGCGCGGCGAGGACCACGTGACGCCGTCATCACCGGAGACGCTGTACCAGATGTAGCCGGTCATCGTGCGCATCGTGCAGAACAGCCGGTTGTCGGGAAGGCGGACAAGGCTCGGCTCCTGCGCAATGCTCAGCCGCGGGTTGAGATAGTGCGGCACGCGCAGGGCCTCGTCGCCCCAGGCGGAGTACGTCACCCGGATGTCGCGGGGCGCGGGATCGTCGTCGATGTTCTCAAAACGCATGAACTCGACGACGCTTTCCATCGCGGTCCACGAGTTCACGCACGGCGGCGTTCGCACGGCGCGGCTGACCCACCGCGTGAACCCCGTGAACCATCGCCCCTTCAGGTCACGCACCGGCTTCTGCCACACGATCCAGTTCGACGGAATTGCCGGATCGGGATGGTCGTACGGGCTCCGCCGCATCGGGATGCTCTGGGGCGCGGACCAGGAGCGCCCGTTGTCGTCGCTGTACATCGCGTCCATGGTCCCGGTGATCTGGGCGGCGACGTCGTTTCGACCCTGGTACTGGTTGTACACGACGTAGATCCGGCCGCTCTTCGACAGGAGGGGGAAGCCCCAACTGGCCATGTGGCCGTCGCCCGGCTTGCGAGGTCCGACGAGGCGCCTCGGCGGCGCCCACGTGCGGCCCTCGTCGTCGGAACGGCTGAAGACGATGCGGTGGTCGCCGGCCCCCTCGTAGCTGCTCTGGGTCCAGACGGCCATCAGCGACCCGTCGGGGCCGTCGAACACCAGGAAGTGCTCATTGCCCGTGTCGAAAGTGGTCCCGTCGAGACTCCTGGGCTTGTACACGACGAAGTCGGGCTTCGTGCGGCCGAGTTCGCGTTCGATGACGACCGCAGGCGCTTCGGCCGTCGCGGGCCGCGTGGCAACGGCCGGACGCGACTGGGCGCCCGCGGATCGGCCCGCCGTTGCGGCGAAGACCACAAGGATGCCGCCGATCGTCCGAGTCGCCGAGTGATCCTGTCTCATCGCGCAGCGTCCTCTGAGCCGTGCCGCGATGCGGGGCGGGTCGAGCCTTCGAGACCTGCCGCAATCGCTTCCTCAACGTACCGCGAGGGTAGCCCGATGCATCACGGCGATCAACCGCCGCTTGCGCCCGGCGAAATGGCACGCACGGTGCAGGCGCGGTAGGATGCGGCCGGGCGAGTGTGGTGGAACAGGCGGACAACCGATCACCCCGATTGGTAAACCAGACCGGTTGCGCCCACGGATTCCGTCCGCAAAACGGACCTTTCTCCGTTGCGGCACCGTTTACAGGAGACGCGAATGAAAGCAGAGAGGATCTCGCTTCGGAATGCGGGGCCGGCGCGACTCGGCGCATCGTGCATCTTGTTTGTCGCCGTGATGGCGTCGGCCGCGATGGCACGGGCCGCCGCCCCGACAACGCGAATTGAAATCCCTGCCGAGCGCGTGCGGGAAATCGCCGCGATGCTGCCCGAGCGGCCGCGCGGGCTCGGTCGGCCGATCGTCGACCGGGCCGCGTGGGAGGCCCTGGCCAGTCGCCCCGAGTACCGGGCCGTCTGTAAGGAAGCGGAAGCGCTCCTCCGTAAGCCCCTGCCGGCCACGAGCGACGATCTGTACCTGGAGTTCTCGCGGACGGGCAACCGCACGAAGTGGCAGGACGTGAACTTCAAGCGCCGCAGCCGGCTGGATCAGGCGGTGCTGGCCGAATGCCTCGAGAACCGGGGGCGCTTTCTCCCGGTGTTCGCGGAGACGCTCCGCTCGGTGTGCGATGAACGCACGTGGGTCATGCCCGCCCACGACGGGGGGCTGGCGAACTTCCACGGCAAGGCCCGGGACATCGACCTGGCGTCGGCGAGCCTCGGCTGGACGCTGGCGACGGCCCACTGGCTGCTGGCCGACCGGCTGGAGCCGGCGTCCCGACAACTCATCCGCGAGCAGGTGCGGCAACGCGTGCTCGAACCATTCAAGGAGATGGTGGAGGGCCGGCGCCGGGCCAACTGGTGGCTGACGGGCTCGAACAACTGGAACGCCGTGTGCCTGTCCGGCGTGACCGGGGCGGCGCTGGCCCTGATCGATTCGCGCGAGGAGCGGGCGTACTACGTTGCCGCGGCCGAGAAGCTCTCGCGCAACTTCCTGGCGGGAATCCCGGCGGACGGCTACTGCACGGAAGGCGTCGGCTACTGGAACTACGGCTTCGGCCACTACGTGCTGCTGGCCGAGACGATCCTCCAGGCGACCGGCGGCCGTGTAGACCTCCTGCAGGGCGAGCACGTGCGGCGGATCGCCATGTACGGCCTGGAGATCGAGATCGCGCCGGGCGTCTGCCCGTCGTTCTCGGATTGCAGCGTGAACACCCGGCCGGCCAAGCCGCTGGCCGCCTACATCGCCCGCCGCTGGGGGCTGACCCTGCCGGCAGCGGCACAGCAGAAGACGGCCACGCGCCCTGAGCCTCTTTACCAGGCGGCCTTGTATGCCTTCCCGGGCGACCTTGCGGCCACGCGCCCCGCTCCGGCCGACTGGGCGGGACCGGGGCCGCGGAGCTGGTTCGACGTCGGCGGCGTGCTCGTCGCGCGACCGGGATCGCACCGCGATTGTCGCATGGCCGTGGCCCTCAAGGGCGGGCACAACGCCGAAGAACACAACCACAACGATGTCGGATCGTATATCGTCGTCGTGGACGGCCGCGCCGTGCTCGTAGACCCGGGCGCCGAGGTATACACGGCCCGCACGTTCAGCGCGCACCGCTATGACAGCCGGGTCATCAACTCGTTCGGGCATCCCGTGCCGAGGGTGGCAGGGCAACTGCAGCGGACGGGGCGCGAGGCCCGCGCCGTGGTCGTGCGAACCGACTTTACCGAGGCGGCGGATACACTGGTGCTGGATCTGCGGTCGGCCTACAACGTTCCGGCCTTGAAGAAGCTCGAGCGGACGTTCGTGTACTCGCGAGCGGACGGCGGATCGCTCACTATCACGGACGAATTCGCATTTGAGAAGCCACAGGCGTTCGGAACGGCGATGGTCACGTTCGGTACGTGGCGACGGCTCGGCCCCGACACGCTTCGCATCGAGGACGGGCCGGCGGCGGTCGAGGCAACCGTAGCCCTGGAGGGCGCGGAACCCGCCGTACAGGCGGAGGAAATCCACGAAGACCTGGGCGGCACACGAACGCCCGTGCGCATCGGGATCGAGTATCCCAACCCGACCCCGACGGGCCGGATCCGCGTGCAGATCCGCCCGGCCGCCGCGCCTTCCGCCGGCATGGAGCGAGGCGGCGCCGGACAAGGATTGATCGCGAGGTGACAGAATGGCGCATCTGACTATCGGAGCCGTTGTCCTGCTCTCGCTTGCGAATCCGGGGGCGCCCGCCGCGACGGGGACGCAACCGGCCGCGCGCTTCGTCCAGGACCGCTTCTGCATCAGCTTCTGGGTGGATCCGCCCTGCGACGAACGGATGGATGAGTACTACCGGCAGATCGCCGAGGCGAACTTCACGGTAGTCCTGGGCAGCAGCCATGCGAGGAAGCCGGAGCAGATCGCCCGGCAGCTCGAACTGTGCCGGAAGTACGGGCTCCGGGCGATCGTGTGGAACGTCGACGGGGCGGCCAACCCGCCGGACCATCCGGCATGCTGGGGATACCTGCTGCAGGATGAGCCGAAGGTGCAGGACTTCCCGGGCCTGGCCCAACGCGTGCGCGACCTGCGGGCCGACCGGCCCGGGAAGCTGGCGTACATCAATCTGTATCCCTCGCACGCGACGCCGCGACACTGGGGCACCGCCACGTACGAGGAATACGTCAGCCGATTCCTGCGCGAGGTCAGGCCCGATGTGCTCTGCTTCGACCGCTACCCGCTCATGAACCCGGACAAGGACGAGCGGGACGGATACTGCGAAAACCTGGACACCATCCGTCGCCACGCGCTCCGCGAGGGCATACCGTTCTGGAACTTCTTCAACATCATCCCCTACGGCAACCACTACGACCCGACGGAGGCCCAGGTGGCCTGGCAGGTTTACACCTCCCTGGCATACGGCGCCAGGGGCATCCTCTACTTCTGCTACTGGACACCGCGCGGACGCGAGTTCCCCAGAGGCGGCGCGATCATCACCGCCGACGGCCGGCCCACGCGCCACTACGACCAGGCGAAACGGATCAACGCGCGAATCCGGAACCTCGGGCCGACGCTGATGAAGCTGACCAGCACGGGGGTGCTGCGTGTCCGACCGGAAGACGACGCCGGACGTGTCCTCGCCGGCTCGCCGATCCGCCGTCTCACCGAGGGCGACTATCTCGTGGGCGTCTTCCGGCACGCCGACGGGCGGACGGCGGTGCTGCTGAACAACTACCGGTTCGCGTACACGGCCTGGCCCACCGTCGAGTTCGTAGCGGACGCGTCGCGCATCGTCGAGGTGGACCAGGCAACCGGCCGCGAGGTGCCCCTGCGCGATGACAGCCCGGACATGCCCGGATTGCAGCTCTCGCTGGATGCGGGCGAAGGAAGGCTGTTTCTCATGCCGGCGGAATGAGCCTTCCTCGCGTCGTGTGGGACCCCTGAGGCGTCACCCGGCCTGCGCCCCGGGCGACGGTCGGTTGCCCCTGCGCGGCTGAAAGGTGATTTGCTCGCCGGCCTTTGTGTCGAGCTCCAGGAGCGGCCCCTTCAGGACGCGGACTTCATCGCCGCGAACGGCCTCCACATCGCCCGGCCACGGGTTGATGATCCGCAGCGGGCCGCCGGCCTCCGCGCGGACGCGGACCCACTCCACGCGGCCGGAGCCGCACGCCGCGCTGACGAGAAACGCCCCCACCGCCCGCAGGTCCTGAAAGGCCGCGCGCCGCGCCGTGTCCCAGTTGGGGAACAGCCGAATCCGCCCCGTGTAGCTCTGCATGAGGCACTCGTTGATCACGACGGGCAGGGAGAAGTTCTCGAACCAGATGCCCATGCGGGCCATGAAGGCGTAGTCCGTGTCGTCGGAGTACCGGCCGCCGGACTGCAGGACCATGTCCGTGCACGTGCCGTCGGGCATCAGGCAATAGCGGATCTGCCGTTTGAACTTCTCGAGGTCCAGCCGCCCGAGGCGGGCCCCCTGAAGATTCAGAAACACAAGCTCGTTGCCGCCTTCGTTGCGATGATTCTGCCACGTGTTGACCGCGGTCCGCAGCGTCTCCGGCGGCGAATGCAGACCGATGTCCTCGCCCGGAAACACCGCCATCAACGGGTTCGGCGTGTTGTACACCTGCTCGGGGCTTTCGCCGGCGACCGAAACGAAGACCGTGCCGCGCCCGCTCTGCGCCGTGGGGTACGCCGGGAAGTGGTCGAGGATCTCCCGCACATCCCGCAGGAGCGCTGCTTCCTGTTGCTCGACGCCAAGCCGCCGACAAGCCTCCAGGTACGCCTTGAAGACGAACTTCGTCAGCGTCAGATCCACCAGGCAGTCGGCACAGAACCGCGGATCGGGCTTCAGCCCGTGCAGCTCGGGCACCACCGTGGGGTAGATGTGAAACTTGTCGTCTTTCCACTGCGGGCCGTGCGCATCCGGCCGGCGCATGTAGGCATTCAGAAAGGCGACGGCGTCGCGAATCGGTTCGAACGCCCGCTCGCGCAGAAACGTCTCGTCCATCGTGTAAAGATAATGCCACCACAGGCTCTGCACGGTCCACGGCGTCTCGCAGACCTCCCCGCCCCAGGTGGGCACGGGATACGGCATCATGGTCATCTCGACCGGATAGGCCGAGTGCGGAAAGAACGCGCCCGGCAGCCGGTAGTAGTCCCGCGCCCACTGCCGGCTGATGGGCAGGAGGAAATGCACGAGATCGACGTACGGAAGATGCCGGTCGACCCGGTTCGCCGAGAAGGTCACCCAGAACGGCTGCTCCGTGTTGTAGTTCATGTGGTAGTCGCCGTGCCACGCCGTGCCGATGTCCCGGTAGCTCCAGTTGGCGAAGAGCCCCGGACACGTCACGCCCGGCCGGACCGCGCAGGCGAGAAAGTACAGGTTGCGGTACCAGATGCTTTCCAGAAACGCGTCGTCCAGGCGAACGCCCGCGCGACGCCAGTATTCCTTCCAGATCATGAGACTGGCGGCCGACGCCGTCGCATAGTCTTCCGGCGTCGGGGACGGGACCGCGAGTGCCTTTGCCGACAGATCGCGGGCGAGCCCGTGCTCCAGTTGCACGCAGGCGACGAACGGGCCGTCCGGCTCGAACGCCGGCTCGACCCGGCCCTTTACGCGCACGGCGGTGCGGAGGGCCTTGTCCTTCTCGCGAGCACCGCCCAGAACCGGCAGCGTCTGATAAAAGGACAGGGTATCGCCTGTGGACGCGGCGGTTGCGGCCATGCCGCTTTCGGGAATGAGCCGCAGGCGGTCAAACGGCGCGGGGGCCACCCGGCCGTCGGCATCGACCATGCGCATCCAGAGCCGGTCGGCGTTCATGTCGGCGAAGAGCTCCAGCCTCGCCGGTCGGCCCTCCACGAGAAAGAGCACTTCGCAGATGCCCGTATCGATCCGCACCCGATGCCCCAGCAATTCGGCCTTGCGGCGATCGAAGCCGAACAGCACCGTGCCGCACGGCCAGGGGCGGGGATACGGCCGCGCATAGTTCTCGCGAGCCATCTTGCAGTACTGGGCAAACCACTCGCGGTCCTCCGGCGTATCGGCCTTCACGCGGCTCCAGACATCCTCGAACGTCAGCAGCTTGTCCCTGTTCTGCTCTGCAACCCGAATATCCCAGACGTCATTGTGGCCGAAGTGAATGACAACGGAGTCCGGACGGGTGCGGACGATCACGCCCATTCCGCCGTTGCCCAGCACGGCGCCCTCGAAGAAATCCTGGGCCGGCTTGTTCATCTCGATCGCATGCCGGCCGGCCCGCTCCTGCGGATCGAACGACGCGTCATCAGCAGCCGCGCCCGCCGCCGACACCGGAACCGTCAGCATCGCTGCGGCAAACAGACCTTTGACGAATCGACGAGTCTGCATCGCCAGATCTCCTGCGTTGCGAATGCCGCCGGCGCCGCGTGCGGACCGAAGGCCAACCACCGCCACGGCCGGGGCAACGCACCGGGGCCGCGCCTTGTGCGCGACGTACCGTTCGCCCGGTTCGTCGGTGCGCTATATGGCTATCGTTTCGAGGCCGGCCGGGTCGCCGCGGGCCACACGGGGCATTCAGCCTGAATCGGGCCGAACATCTCGCGGATGCGGCGGGCCATCGCCTCCACCCGCTGCGGCTGCTCGGCGGCCAGGTCGTGTTTCTCGCCGATGTCCTCGCGGAGGTTGTACAACTCGAAGTCGATCAGCCTGGCGCGCTTGATCGCGCGAACGCCTTCGGGGGTTACGCCGGAAAAGGATTCCGTGACGTCCCAGTGGGCGACGAGCTTCCAGTCGCCCTCGCGCAGCGCGGCCTTCGGCTTGCTGATCGCCAGGAAGTAGAACCAGAACAGCGGCGTCTCGCGCCGCACCGGCCGGCCGTCGAAGATCGGCAGGATGTTCGCGCCATCCAGTCTGCGATCCTTCGGCGGCTCGATGCCCGCGATCGCGCAGAACGTCGGCAGCAGATCGAGGCTGCACACCGGCTCGCCGACCACCTGCCCGGGGCGGGTATGTCCCGGCCAGCGGATGATCCCGGGCACGCGGATGCCGCCTTCGTAAATGTGCAGCTTCATGCCGCGCAGCGGCCCCGGCGAGCCGTAACTGTGAACCCCGGAGGGATAGCGCCTGAGCGTCTCCGGGCCGTTGTCGGAGGTGAAGAGGACGAACGTGTTCGCCGCCTCGCCCAGCTCATCGAGCGTCGCCAGCAGGCGGGCAACCGCGCGATCGACATTGGTCACGTTGGCGAAGTAGATCGCCTGATTGGCGTTCTCGGCCTGCGGATACCGCGCTACCAGATCCGGCGGCGAGGCGACCGGCTCATGCGTCTCGTGGAAACAGACGAAGGCGAAGAACGGCTTGCTCGCGGGCCGCCCCGTCCGCAGCCAGCGGATCGCCTCGTCGGTCACGACCTGGCAGGAATACCCCTCGGTCCGGCCGACGGGCTCGCCGTTGCGCACGAAGTTCACGGGGTTGAGGTGGCTCGGGTTGGCATTGTTCTGCGTACTGAACCAGTAGTCGAAGCCCTGATCGCCCGGCTGCGGCTGCTGCGGCGAGTTGAACTCTCCGTTGCAGTGCCATTTGCCGAAATGCCCCGTCGCGTACCCGGCGCGTTGCAGGAGCTGGGCGATGGTGACCTCGCCTCGGCCCAGGTGCATGGGATGCTTCGCGGGGATCCAGTCATAGACGCCGAAGCGGTTCGGGTTGCGGCCGGTGAGCAGCCCCGCGCGGCTCGGCGAGCAGACCGGCGCCGCCGAATAGCAGTCCGTCAGACGGATGCCGTCGGCGGCGAGCCGATCGAGCGTCGGCGTCTGGATCGTCGGATGGCCGTAACACCCCAGGTCGCCGTAGCCCAGGTCGTCGCAGAGGATGACGAGGAAGTTCGTGCGCTTCTTCGCCTGGTCTCCGGCCGCCGGCGCTTGAGCCTCGGCCGCCGGGGTCTTCGGGGGTGATTCGGCCCAGGCGGCCGGTGCGAGCGCGCCGAGGCACAGGAGGATCGCGAGGCGGAGCGTGCGAACAGCCCCACGATCGCGAGTACGCGGATGGAGTGGACAGCCTGAGTTCCCCGGCCCGACAAACGAGCATTCGTTCCGCATGCGATCCTCCTTCCGGCTTCCGGCGAGAGGCCCCGATTATCGGCAGGCCGGCTTCGGATACAAGTTTGCGAGCGAGCCGGCGACGAGGTATGAGGATGCTCGCGGCCGGAACATGCGCGATCGATCCGATCTGCGGCGGACAAGCGAGGTCCACAATGTCACTCCTCCCGTCTCTCCTGGCGATCGTTTTCACGGCGAACGGCCTTCAAACCCGGCCTGCGGCGGTCAACCCCACCTGGGTTCGCGGTCCCTATCTCATGCTGGACGATAGGCTTATGGTCGAGCGGGATGGCGTGGTCCGCGAGATCAATCACCCCTCGCGATGGCCGGACCCCATCGTGACCGGCTACGAAGACGGCTGCTTCCAGCCCTGGGTCACGGTGGTGCGCGATCCGCAGACCAAGCGGTTCCGGATGTGGTACAACGTGCCCGCAAGTCCGGGCAACGCGGGCGAGTCGCGCCTGGCGTATCTCGAATCGCCCGACGGCATGCACTGGCAGCGGCCTGCCCGTGTGTTGGACACGCCGCCGATCCAGTTCGGCGCCAGCGTGCTCGACGAAGGCCCGGACTGCCGCGACCCCGACCGGCGCTTCAAGTTCGCCTGGTGGAAAAACGGCGGTCTCCAGGTCGCCGCCTCGCGCGACGGTATCGCCTGGACGCCGCTGGCGCCTGGCGTCGTCCTGCCGATGAATCACGACGTTACGGCCATCGACTGGGACCCCATCCGCCGCCGGTACATGGCGCTCGTCTCGGCGGTCCCGTCGGCGGGCCCGTGGAAGGGCCTACGCATCCCGCACGAAAGCACAAGCAGCGACCTGATCCACTGGCGAGCGCCCTGGACGATCGTCACGCCGGACGCAGACGCCGCGATCGAGAAGGGCGAAACGCAGTTCTACGGGATGAGCGCGGTGCTGGCCCGCGGCGACCTCCTGGTCAGCATGGTCAAGGTATTGCGCGACGATCTGAACTGCGAGCCGGGCCGGACGGCCGCGGACCTGCACGACACCCAGCGCCGGTTCGCGGGCCTCGGCTACACGGTCCTCGCGTGGAGCCACGACGGCGAGCACTGGACTCGCGACACGGAGCCGTTTCTCGACCGGAACCCGCGCCCGGGCACCTGGGACCGCGCGATGACGTGGGTGGATGACCAGATCGTCGTCGGCGACTTCACGTATCTCTACTACGGCGGTTACCGGTGGGGCCACAAGGCCGAGCGGTTCACGGAGCGACAGATCGGCTTTGCGCAGATGCCTCGCGACCGGTATGCGGGCTTCACCGCCGGCGAAGCCGCCGGCCGTCTGCTGACACGCGTGGCCGCAATGAACGCGTCGGCGATGACCGTCAACGCCCGCGTGAACCCGGCGCTCGGCGAGTTACGCGTTCGCGTCCTCGACGAGGCGGGCAAGCCGTACGCCGGGCTTGACTGGCAGGACGGCCCGCCGATCAAGGGCGACCGCGTGAATCACCCCGTCGCGTGGAAGTCGAACCTTCACACACTCCGCGGCAAGCCGGTGCAATTCGAGTTCCGGCTCACGCACGCCACCCTGTACAGCTTCGATCTGGAATAGTGCCGCCCCCGATCGTGTTCCAACGGTCGAATCGCGTTGCTCCGCCCACCGAAGAAGGATAAGGCGATCCTCGGGTGATCGCCGATACAGGCCGTCGCCGACGCGACGCAATAACCGCTCGTGGGCAGCCGTTACTCCTCACGGTGGGGCATCCCTGCGCCTGCGCGATCGCGAGCCTTTGAAGACCGCGACGGCCCCGGCCGGCGCTGCTCCGGCGGCGCTCGCCGGAGCGCGGGTCACGCGGTCGCGCCTTGAACACGCCGTTTCGGGTAGTGTATAGGGAACGTGTGGCCCCAGAGGACGTCCGATGAGTTCACCCAGGATTCCGGCGGGTTCTCCACCGGCCGCGCCGTCCAGGGCGCCGGCGCCCAGGGCCGAAGCGAGCCCGTTTGAGTACTCCAGCGACGTGACCGCCGCGACCCGGATCGACGGGCTGGTGTTCGCCCGGTTGAGCCGCCTGGGCATGCGGCCCGCCCACCTGTGCTCGGACGCCGTGTTTGTCCGGCGTGTCTATCTCGACGCGACCGGCACGCTGCCCACCGCCCGGGAAGCGAGGGACTTCCTGGCGGACCGCGCGCCCAACAAGCGCATCGTTCTGATCCACCGCCTGCTGGAGCGCGACGAGTTTGCGGACTACTGGGCAATGAAGTGGAGCGACCTGCTGCGGGTCAAGGCCGAGTTCCCCATCAATCTGTGGCCCAACGGCGCGCAGGCCTACCACCGCTGGATCCGAACCAGCATCAAGGAGAACAAGCCGTACGACCGCTTCGTCCGCGAGATGCTGACCGCCAGCGGCAGCAACTTCCGCGTCCCGCCGGTCAACTTCTACCGCGCGGTCCAGAGCCGCGAGCCGCAGGCGATCGCACAGGCGGTGGCGCTCACGTTCATGGGGGCACGGGCGGAGAAGTGGCCGAAGGAGCGGCTGGCGGGCATGGCGGCCTTCTTCTCGCGGATCGGCTACAAGGCCACCGCCGAGTGGAAGGAGGAGATCGTCTTCTTCGACCCGCTCAGCCGTCCTGTCGGGGCGGCGATGTTCCCTGACGGCACGACGGCGTCGCTGGCGCCCGAGCAGGATCCGCGGGAGGCATTCGCCGACTGGCTGATCGACCCGAAGAATCCCTGGTTCACCCGGAACATTGTGAACCGCATCTGGTCGTGGCTGCTCGGGCGCGGCATCATCCATGAGCCCGACGACATCCGGCCGGACAACCCGCCGCAGAATCCCGAACTGCTGGCGTACCTGGAGCGGGAGCTGATCGCGGCGCACTACGACCTGAAACACATTTACCGATTGATTCTGGGATCGAGGACGTATCAGCTATCGTCGATCCCGCGGACCGGCAAGCCGGAGGCCGCGGCCAACTTCGCCTGCTATCCGCTGCGCCGGCTGGAGGCCGAGGTCCTCATCGACGCCCTGTGTCAGATCACCGGGACGACGGAGAACTACTCCAGCGCGATCCCCGAGCCGTTCACCTTCGTCCCGCAAGGGCAGCGCTCGATCGCACTGCCGGACGGCAGCATCACAAGCTCGTTTCTGGAGATGTTCGGGCGGCCGCCGCGCGATACGGGCCTCGAATCGGAGCGGAACAACCGCCCCACGCCCGCCCAACGGCTCCATCTGCTGAACTCAAGCCACATCCAGCGCAAGCTCCAGGAAGGACAACTGCTCCAGTCCCTGGGTGCGGTGAAGGGCAAAGCGGTCCCGCGCGAGGTGATCGAGGAACTCTACCTGACGATCCTCTCGCGCTTTCCGACGGAAGAGGAACTGGCCGCCGTCAACGCGTACCATCGCTCCGGCACCGTGAAGCCTCGCGAGGCCATGCTCGATCTGGCATGGGCCCTGATCAACACGGCGGAGTTTCTGTACCGGCATTGAGCTGCGAACAGCGAGTGGCGAGTTGCGGGTTGGAGGCTGCACCGAATGACGAAGGACGGAATCCCAATGACGAAGGAAGCCCGAAGCACGACATCCGAAGGGTGCGGGCGTGCCCATCCGCCCCTCTGGTCATTCGTCATTGGGGCATTCGTCATTCTTTCGTCATTCGGGCTTCGCCCTTCGTCATTGAAGGGCGCTGTGCCGGAAACGAATCGCGCGGCGGCGCGGCCGAACGTCGTCATCATCCTCGCCGACGACCAGGGCTGGGGCGACCTGAGCGTCAACGGAAACTCGAACCTCGCCACGCCCCACATCGACTCGCTGGCGGCCGCGGGGGTTCGCTTCGAGCATTTCTTCGTCTGCCCGGTCTGCTCGCCCACGCGGGCCGAGTTCCTGACCGGCCGGTATCATCCGCGCGGGGGCGTCCGCGGCGTCTCGACGGGCGGCGAGCGGCTGAATCTCGACGAAAAGACGATTGCCGATGCGTTCCGGGCCGCCGGCTACGCGACCGGTGCGTTCGGCAAGTGGCACAACGGGACGCAGTATCCCTATCACCCCAACGCACGCGGCTTCGACGAGTTCTACGGGTTCACCTCGGGCCACTGGGGAACCTACTTCGATCCGCCTCTCGATCACAACGGCACGCCGGTCCGCGGCAAGGGGTTCATCATCGACGACCTCACCGACCACGCGATCCGGTTCATCGAGCAGAACCGGGATCGGCCGTTCTTCTGCTACGTGCCGTACAACACGCCGCACTCGCCCATGCAGGTGCCGGATCGCTTCTACCGGAAGTTCGCGAACCTCGAGCTGAAGATGCGGGCCGAGCGACCGGAAACCGAGGACGTCGGTCACACACGCGCCGCCCTGGCCATGTGCGAGAACATCGACTGGAACGTCGGCCGCATTCTCGAAGCGCTCGACCGGTTGAAACTCGCCCCGGACACGATCGTGATCTACTTCAGCGACAACGGCCCGAACGGCTGGCGCTGGAACGGCGGCATGAAGGGCCGCAAGGGATCGACGGACGAGGGGGGTGTCCGCTCGCCGTTCTTCATCCGATGGCCCGGGCACATCCCCGCCGGAAGGCGGGTCGCACAGATCGCCGGAGCGATCGACCTGCTGCCGACCCTGACGGATCTGGCGGGCATCCGCGCCGTCGGCAGCAAGCCGCTGGACGGCGTCAGCCTCAAGCCGCTGCTGACGGGCGACGCACGCGCCGACGGCTGGCCGGACCGCATGATCTTCTCGCACTGGGCCGGCAGGGTGAGCGTCCGCACGCAGCAGTACCGCCTCGATGACGCCGGCCGCCTGTTCGACATGCAGGCCGACCCAGGGCAGCGGCGCGACATCTCGCGGGAGAAGCCGGACATCGCCGGCCGGTTGTCGAAAGCGGCCAACGAGTGGAAGCAGCAGCTCCTGCCCGGACTCGCGCGCGACGACCGGCCGTATCCCGTCGGCTACCGGCAGTTCCCCTCGACGCAACTGCCCGCCCGCGACGGCGTGCCTCACGGCCACGTGCAGCGCAGCGCGCCGGCGCCCAACTGCTCGTACTTCACGAACTGGAAAAGCACGGACGACTCGATCACCTGGGACATCGAGGTCGCGACCGCGGGCCGCTACGAGGCGGTGGTATACTACACATGCCCGAAGGCGGATATCGGCTCGGTCGTCGAACTGAGCTTCCACGGCAGCCGGATCGAGGCGCCCGTGGCCGAGGCGCACGACCCGCCGCTGATGGGCGCGGAGAACGATCGCGTCCCGCGGCAGGGCGAATCGTACGTGAAGGACTTCGCGCCGTTGCGACTGGGCGAGATGGAGTTGAGGGCGGGCCGGGGCAACCTGACGCTTCGCGCGTTGAAGGTGCCCGGCAACGGAGTCATGGACGTGCGGATGGTGGTGCTGACGCTCCGCCAGCCGCTTTCGGGATGAGGAGCGAACGACATGCGTGGCCGAATCAGTTCCGGCGACGAACCGCGATACTCGACGCCGATCTCCCGGCGCGAGCTGATCCGCCGTGGCGCCGCAGGCGCGACCGGCCTCCTCCTGGCTGACCATCTGGTCCTCGGCGCGCCGGCCGCCACGAAACCGGCAAAGGGCACCGCCAAGGCCGTCATCCAGATCTGGATGTGGGGCGGGCCGTCGCACCTGGACACCTTCGACCCGAAGCCGGAGGCCGGCAACGACTACTGCGGCCCGCTCAACAAGCCGATCGAGACCAACGTCAAAGGGGTCTGGATCTGCGAACTGCTGCCGCTCCTGGCGAAGCAGGCCGACAAGTACACGATCATCCGCAGCATGACCCACGGCAACAACGGCCACGAGACCGCCGCGTACATCGTTCAGACCGGGCGAAACCCCGGCGGGCGCGACGTGTTCCCGAGCGTCGGCGCCGTGGTCTCGCTCTTCAAGGGCTACAATGCCGGATACACGGGCCTCATCCCGCCTTACATCGTGATCACGGAGCCCCAGGGGCGCTTCTCCGAGGCCGGCTTCCTCGGGGCGCGCTACAAGCCGTTTGCCACCGGCGGAGACCCCGGCCAGAGCCGCTTCGCCGTCGAAGGCGTCGTCGCGCAGGGCATCTCCGACCAGCGGCAGCGCGACCGCCGCGACCTTCTCCACAAGCTCGACACCCTGCAACACGCAATGCCCGGCGATCCCCAGTTGGCCGCGCTGGAGCAGTGCGAGAAGCAGGCCTATGACCTCATCCTCGGTGACGCGGGCAAGGTCTTCGACCTCTCCCAGGAAAAGGACGATCTGCGCGAACGCTACGGCCGCAACACCTTCGGACAGGCATGCCTTGTCGCGCGGCGGTTGGTCGAACGCGGCGTGCCGTACATCACCATCAACTCGAAAGGCTGGGACACGCACAAGCAGCACTTTCAGACCATGCGGCGTCGCCTGCCGGAGATGGACAAGGGCATGGCGACGCTCCTGCAGGACCTCGCGGACCGCGGCCTTCTGGAGAGCACCATCGTCTGGTGGAGCGGCGAGTTCGGCCGCACGCCCAAGGTCCAGTGGGAGCCGCCCTGGAACGGCGGGCGCGGGCACTACGGCGCGGTCTTTTCGGCGGTGCTGGCCGGCGGCGGGTTCAAGGGCGGCCGCGTGATCGGCGCCTCGGACGCCAAGGGCGAACAGGTGAAGGATCGCCCCGTGTATCCGTGCGACCTGATCGCGGCCATTTACGAGCGGCTCGGCATCCCCGCCGATGCGAAGCTGCCCCACCCGCAGGGCAAGATCGTCCGCGTGACGCCGTCGCCCGAGGAGGGCGTCAAATCCGGCGGACGGCTGACGGAGATCCTATGAGCGATACGGAATCCCACAGAAAAAGCGGTCAAGCGACCGCCCCCGCGCGGCCGGCCCGCCCGCGCACCGGACGTGCTCGTTCCTGCTCGTCGGTGATCGCTCTATCGGTCCTGGGCCTCCTGGCGGCGACGAACGCCCGCGCGCAGCAGGGCGGCCCGCACATCGGGTATGTCTATCCCGCCGGCGGCCGGCAGGGTTCCACGTTTCTCGTTACGGTCGGCGGCCAGTACCTGGAAGCCGCCGCGGACGCCCGTGTGTCCGGTGCCGGCGTCGAGGCCGAGGTCGTCGACTACAACCGGCCGCTTTCGCCGGGGCAGTTCAATCAGTTGCGCGACAGACTGAGGGAGCTTCTGGCTCGAAAGGCGGCCGCCGAGAAGGACGGCGGGCGCGGGCGCGGCCGCGCCCGTACCGCCACGAGACCCGCGTGGACGGCCGAAGATGAGAAAACCCTGGCGGACATCCGCAAGAAGCTGGCCAACCCGCCGAAGAGACAGCTCAACCCCGCTATTGCCGAAACCGTGACCGTCGAGGTGAAGATCGCCCCGGATGCCGAGCCTGGCGATCGCGAGCTGCGGCTGCGCACGCCGCAGGGCATGACGAACCCGCTCGTGTTTCGCGTCGGGCAGTTCCCCGAGTTCTCCAAGAAGGGTTCCCGTAACAATGATGCGCCGCCCCCCGGCAGGCCCCTGCGAAACCGCGACGAGCAAGTGGCCGTTCCCCCGACGGAAATGAACATCACGTTGCCGGCGACCGTCAACGGCCAGATCCTGCAGGGCGGCGTCGATCGCTTCCGGTTCAAGGCCCGCCGCGGGCAGCAGCTCGTCGCGGCCGTCGCGGCCCGGGCACTGATCCCGTATCTCCCCGACGCCGTCCCCGGGTGGTTTCAGGCGACGCTGGCGCTCTACGATGCGAAGGGAAAAGAGCTCGCGTACGACGACGATTACCGGTTCCACCCCGATCCCGTGCTGTTCTACCGGATCCCCAGAGACGGCGAGTACTATATCGAAATCAAGGACGCCATCTACCGGGGTCGCGAGGATTTCGTCTATCGCGTCACCCTCGGCGAGGTGCCGTTCGTGACGGGCATCTTCCCTCTGGGCGGCAAGGCCGGCACGAAGACGACGGTGGAGATCAGGGGCTGGAATCTCCCGCAGGACAGCCTGACGTACGACGCCGCGGACCTGGCCCCCGGCATCTACGACCTGTTCCTGAAGAAGGGCGACCTGTTCTCCAATCGCGTGCCGTTTGCGGTGGACGACCTGCCCGAAGCCCTGGAGAAGGAACCGGACAACGACCCCGGCAGCGCGGTGGCGGTGTCGCTGCCGATCATCGTGAACGGCCGCATCGATGCCCCCGGCGACCGCGACGTCTTCCGTTTCGAGGGACGCGCCGGCGACGAAGTCGTCGCGGAGGTCTACGCCCGCCGGCTCGACTCCCCGCTGGATTCCGTGCTCACGCTCACCGACGCCGCCGGGAAGCAACTGGCGTTCAACGACGATCACGAGGACAAGGCCGCCGGCCTGACCACGCATCACGCGGACTCCTGGCTGCGCGCCACACTCCCGGCCGACGGAACGTACTTCGTGTACCTGGGCGATGCCCAGGACACGGGCGGCCCGGAGTACGCCTACCGGCTCCGCATCAGTCGGCCGAGGCCCGATTTCGCGCTGCGCGTCGTGCCGTCCAACATCAGCGTCCGGGCCGGCGCCAGTGCCGCCCTGACCGTCTATGCCCTTCGCAAGGACGGGTTTGCCGGGGAAATCACCCTGGCGCTGAAGGATACCCCGCCGGGGTGGCGCCTCAGCGGCGGCCGTATCCCGGCGGACCAGGACCACGCGCGATGCACGCTGAGCGCTCCGCGGATGCCCGAGAGAGAGCCGCGTCCGCTGACACTGGAGGGCCGCGCAACGATCGGCGGACGGCAGGTCGTGCGGCCGGCCGTTCCCGCGGAAGACATGATGCAGGCCTTCGCCTACCGGCACCTCGTCCCGGCGAAGGAGTGGCTTGTGTGCGTCCCGGGGCGCTGGATGCAGCGGAACATGGTGAAGATCCTCAGTCCGACGCCGGTGAAGATTCCGGCGGGCGGGACGGCCCGTGTGCAGGTGACGGTTCCCACGGAGACGTTTCTGGGCGGCAAGGTCGAACTCGAATTGAGCGAACCGCCGGAGGGGATCACGCTGCAGAGCGTCTCGCCTCTTCGCGAGGGCGCGGAGCTTCTGCTCAAGAGCGACGCAGGCAAGGTGAAACCGGGCCTGAAGGGCAATCTGATCGTCGACGCGTTTGCCCAGCGCGCCCCGTCACCCGGGCAGGACAAACCGAAGACCGGCAGACGACGGATCCCGATGGGCCCGCTGCCGGCCATACCGTTTGAGATCGTGGCGAGATAACGGACGAGGCCGGCCTTCCGGCGACGCTCAAGCCCCAAAAAGCGACGATGAAGCGGGCGCGGCCGTCTACGACGACCCCTGCCGTTCCGCCGGCGACGGGCCCTGATGCATCCAACGCTTCAGCAGGGGCACCAGGGCGAAGCAGAGCAGCGCCGAGATGATGGCCGCGATGGCGATCTGGCCGAAGACCTTTCCGTACAGGTGTACCGTATCGACGGGCGGCGGGATGACCTGCGAGGCGGCGCCCTCCTGCGTGACAGAGGTCAGATTGGCGATCTTGCCGGCCAGGTACGACGAGAAGGCCGTTGCGAGGAACCACGCGCCCATCATTGTGCTGACGATCCGCGAAGGCGCCAGCTCGGTCACCATCGAGAGGCCGACGGGCGAAAGGCACAGCTCGCCGGTGGTCTGAAGCAGATAGGCGAACACGAGCCAGGAAATGGCGACCATCCCGCGGGCGTCGCAGGAGCAAGCCCCGTACCAGAGCACGGCGAATCCCAACCCGAGCTGGAGCAGCCCCATCGCGAACTTGACCGGCGTGCTCGGCTCCAGTCCTCTCTTGCCCAGAGCGGCCCATACGGCGCTGAAGGCCAGCCCGAACAGCAGGATGAAGACCGGATTGACCGCCTGGAACTCGGAAGCAGGAACCTCGCCGCCCCCGACCACCATGCCCACTTCTGCCCCCGTGACGGGCCACCGAAGCGTCTGTTTTTCCGGGCCTGCGCCCGCAGCGGCGGCTTCGTCACGCAACCGGGTCAGGTCGGTCATCGTGAAGACACGGCCGTTGAGCCGGTAGCCGAGCTGTTCCTGCGTCAGCGGCGGGAGCTGCGCGAGCCGGCCGTCGCGGGCGCGCGGCAGAACCCGGAACTCCACCGTGGTACCGACATCGGCCTCGGCGAGGCGGCGCCCCCCGAACACGCGATCCACATTGCGATCCGTAAAGTTGTTCAGCGAACTGCCCGCCTGCTCGAAGAAAGCCCAGAACAGCAGCGAGAAGAGCATGAGGATCAGGACCACGAAGATCCGCTCCCGCTCCACCTTGCCGCACCGGGCGAACGCGTCGTAGAGAACGTAGGCCAGCGCGCAGCCGCCCGTGAGGAACAGAGCATGGCCGGCGATCCGGTTGCGGCTCACAAGGCACGCGACCAGCGGTACCGCCGCCGCGATGCCCACGTAGATGGCCAGGTCGTACCGCAGCACCCCGCCGAGCCTCCGCGTGAGGCGCTGCGGGTCTCGCGGCCGACCCGCGCCGTACGGCAGCCCGCCTCGTTGCAGCGCCGTCACGGAGATGAGTCCGGCGGCGACCAGCGCGAGCGCCAGAAACACGCGAACGGCAAGCTGCAGCAGACTGTCCTGCAGGAAGGGCATGGCGGCCGCGCTGCCCAGGGCGCCAATGAGGATGAGGACCTGGGTCACGATCGTGGGCGCAGCGAAAATGGCCACGCCGATCAGCATCCCCGCCGTGGCCAGGCCGAAGCCGTAGTGCCAGCCGTAGGTCTCGCCGACATAGCCGCACAGGATCGGCGACATGGCGGCACCGAGGTTGATGCCCATGTAGAAGATCGTGAAGCCGGCGTCCTTTCGCGGGCTGCCGGGCGGATAGAGGCTCCCCACGATCGTGGAGATGTTCGGTTTGAAGAAGCCGTTGCCGCACACCAGCAGCGACAGGGCGGCAAAAAAGGCGGTACGATTCTCCACCGTCATGAGAAGGTGGCCCGCCGCCATGAGCAAACCGCCGATGATCACCGCGCGCCGCGCCCCAAGCAACCGGTCCGCGATCATGCCGCCGAGAAACGGCGCGGCGTACACCAGGGCCGTGTAAGCACCGTACACCGCATAGGCCTCGCTGTCGGTGTAGGAGAGAAACCCCTTGATCATGTACAGGACCAGCAGCGCCCGCATGCCGTAGTAGGAGAACCGCTCCCACATCTCGGCGAAGAAGAGCGTGAACAGGCCCGTCGGATGTCCGAAGAGCGTCCGCGCCTCCCCATCGAGAGACATCGCGAGCGACGGCAACGGCGACGGGTTGTTCGAATGGCTCTGGCCTGCCACGGGCACCTGCCTTTCGGCGAACAGCGGATCGCGAGGTAAAGTACCCGAAAGCATGTCCCTGCGACAAACACGTGTCGAAAGCCGAAAGGTGTCAGGAACCCTTCACCATCGAAAGGAACCTGCCCCGGGAAAAACACGTCCATCCTGGAAGGCGCCCCCTCTTGCGAAAGGTTCCTGAAACCTTTCACCTCTGGTGACGTGAACGGGGACGCAACGGTGGTAGAATGCCGCCCGGCAGGTGAGGCGCGTTCGTTGCGCAAGTCAGGGCAGACGGTTCCCGCACGGGCCGTTCGCCGGGCCGGAAAGGAGTTGCCCCATGATGGACCTTCTGTCTCCGATCGTTGCCGCGGTCTGGGTCGCGACACTCGCGGCGCCGGTCGACGCCACGGCGGTCAAAGCCGAGGAGACGGCCGATCTTCGGGCGTGGGTGTCCGCGCATCTGGCCGGACCGGCCGAGCCCGCGACGAGCTGCCCCGCGGCCGCCGACGTACCGTTCTCGTTTTCCTTCGCAGACCGGTCATTTGCCGACTCGGGCAAGACGTGGGAGTCGCAGCGCGCTTCGCGGAAGCTCGACGCCGCACGAACCGAGCACGTCGTGACCTGGCGCGACCCGAAGACGGCCCTCGTCGTCCGATGCGTCGCGATCGAATATGCCGACTTTCCCACGGTCGAGTGGACGCTCTATTTCCGAAACGAGGGCACGGCCGACACGCTGATCCTGGCGGACATTCAGGCCCTCGACACCCGCTTCGAGCGAAGCCCCGACGGCGAGTTCCTGCTCCATCACGCCGTCGGTTCGCCGGCCAACGGCTCGGACTATGGCCCGCTCGAAACGCCGCTGGGGCCGAAGAGCGACAAGCGGATCAGCGCGGCCGGCGGGCGCTCGACGAACTCCGATCTCTCCTACTTCAATCTCCAGTGGCCCGGGCGCGGCGTGATCATCGTCGCGGGCTGGCCGGGACAGTGGGAGGCCCGGTTCACCCGCGAGGACGGCAAGGCGGTGCGCGTCCGCGTCGGCCAGCAACTGACGCGTTTCAAGCTGCTGCCGGGCGAGGAGGTCCGCAGCCCGCTGATCGTGTTGCAGTTCTGGAGAGGCGACTACATCCGTTCGCAGAACGTCTGGCGCCGGTGGATGATCGCCCACAACCTGCCGCGGCCGGGCGGCAAGCTTCCGCCGCCGCAGTTCGTCGCCTCCAGCTCGCGGGCCTACGAGGAGATGATCAAGGCCAACGAAGAAAACCAGATCCTGCACATCGACCGCTACCTCGAGGAAGGGCTCAAGCTCGACTACTGGTGGATGGACGCCGGCTGGTATGTGAACAAGACGGGCTGGCCGAACACCGGGACCTGGGAAGTCGACACGAAGCGGTTTCCTCGCGGCCTGCGCGCGGTGAGCGATCACGCGCACCGGCGCGGCGTGAAGACCATCGTCTGGTTCGAGCCGGAGCGCGTCACGCCCGGCTCGTGGCTGTACGAGAACCACCCGGAATGGCTGCTGGGCCCCGACGGCCGGCAGAAGCTGCTCAACCTGGGCAACCCCGACGCCCGCAAGTGGCTGACGGATCACGTCGACCATCTCCTCACGGAGCAGGGCATCGACCTGTACCGGCAGGACTTCAACATGGACCCGCTGTCGTATTGGCGCGCCGCCGACGCGCCCGACCGCCAGGGCATCACGGAGATCCGGCACGTGACGGGCTACCTCGCGTATTGGGACGAGCTTCGGCGCCGTCACCCGGGCATGCTCATCGACTCCTGCGCCAGCGGTGGCCGGCGAAACGACCTGGAGACGATGCGGCGGGCCGTGCCGCTCTGGCGAAGCGATTACGCATACGAGGCCACGGGCCACCAGTGCATGACGTACGGCATCTCGCTCTGGATCCCGTACCACGGCACGGGCACGGTGGCCTGCGCCGGCGCCCCGTGTTACGGCGGCGGGCTGACGCCCGTGGAGCCGTACGCCTTCTGGAGCAACGCGGCCCCGAGTCTCGGATGCGGCGTTGACATCCGCGTCAAGGAGATTGACTACGCGGCGCTCCGCCGGCTGTACAACCAGTGGCGCCAGATCAGCGCGTACTACTACGGCGACTTCTACCCGCTGACCCGATACGACCGCGGGAACGATGTCTGGATGGCGTGGCAGTTCGACTGCCCGGACCTCGGGCAGGGCGTCGTCCAGGTGTTCCGCCGCCCGGACAGCCCCTACGACGCCGCCCGGTTCCGGCTTCGAGGACTCGACGCCGACGCCAGGTACACGGTGACCGACCTCGATGCGAACGAGCCGAAGGAGATGAGCGGCCGGGAACTTCTGGACCCGGGCCTGCCCGTCGCTGCGCCGCAGAGGCCGGCCGCCCGCGTCATCACATATCGCAGGTTGCCCTGACCCGCACTCCGAGGATTACGCTGACCGTGTGCCGGTGCTCTGTGAGCAGTGCGCCTTGAAGCCACGGCCGACACGGCAGTGGCACACCGGTCGGCGCCTCGGCGCCGGACCGGATTCCACGCGCTACGGCAACGTCAGCGTAGCGGTCACGCTCGACGGCGTCGCGAGGGGCGCCGACTTCACGACGCTGTCCGTGACCGCGTAGACGTTGTCGCCGATGAACACGCCGCGGGTGTACTGGTCGTAGCCGTACCACGCCCGCACGTCGCCCCACGGCGAGCTCGAGACGTCCTGGGTGCTGATGCGGCCCAGGAGCTTGAAGCCGTCCGACACGGTCACGTTGTAGACGTAAAGGCCCGTAAACGTGTGCTGACCGTACTCGGGGCCGGTCGTCTGGCCTTCGTACAGGTCGATGGGGATCGCGAGGGCGTCGGCCTCCTTGAGGTAGTTGAAGGCCTTCGGGTTGCTGTTGGCCTCGGAGTTGGTGCCGCGGGTCCCGATGATCTCCTTGTGCAGAAGCGAGGGGCTTGCAAAGTCGCTCACGTCGAAGATCGAAAGCTGCACGCCCTGATACCAGGCGAAATCGCCCATGCCCTCCGCGTCCGAGGCGTCCTTGCCGATCGTCAGCAGATGGGTGTCGTCCATGATGTGGATGTAATCCGAGTAGCCCGGCACCTTGAGCTGGCCCGCCAGCCGCGGGTTCGTCGGGTCGCTCAGATCGACCGTGAAGAGCGGGTCGATCTTCTTGAACGTGACGAGGAAGCCGCGATCGCCGACGAAGCGCGCGGAGTAGAGCTGCTCGCCCGGGGCGATGCCCTCGAGCCTGCCGACGATTTCAAGCCGGCCGGCCGTCGCGCCCTCGTGCAGGACGTAGACGGCGTTTCCGTTCTGCGACTGCCCCGTCGTGGCTTGCGCGATGCCCGTGACAACGCCCGTGGACACGGTGCTCGAGCCGCTCGACGCGCTGCCGCCGGAGCCGCCGACCGCAGGCATCGGCATGATGATCGGTCCCGAGAATTTGAAGCTCTGGACCGTGCTGGCCATCCGGAGGTATCCGTCCTTCTCGCCGAGGGAGTACTGGTTGAGCAGGCGTCCGGGCACCAGTCCGCTGGCGACGTACCGGGCCGCCTCGCCCGTCAGGTCGAACTTGTGCACCGCCGTGTCCTCGCGCGAGCTCATCGCCGAGTAGTCGTAATCCGTGTCGGTGACGTAGAGCGCCGATGTCGAGGCATAGATCGTCCCCGCGTCCGCCGTGATGGCGACCGACTTGAACTCGCCGGCGGGGTTGTCCACGTCCACGGTGATCACCATCGTGATCCCGTATCCGTCCGGATTGGCGGGATACCAGGCGTCCTGCCAGGTGAGGGTCTTGCCCGTCCGTGTTGTCCCGTCCGAGGCGACGATCTCGTAGTCCGGCAGCCATGCCTCCACGGGTTGCTTGCGGATCGACTCGGGCGTCGGGTCGGCCGGCAGCGGGGGCGTCGTGGTCAGCACAAGATGAAGCTTGCTGCCGATAAGCCGGGACGAGGCAAGGTCGCCGTCGAACTTCAGCGTAACCAGCGTCACGGGCGCCGAGCGGTCGCGAATGTCGATCACGGTGACGCTCGTCTGATTCACGCGGTTGACGCCCGGCTCCGGCGGCAGGGGCACCCTGTCGTCCGCGCCGGGTGCCGGCGCGATCACCGACGGCGGTGACGTCGTCGTATCATCGGGCGCGGCCCCCTCGGTGGACCCGGCCTCGCCGGTCGCCTCGGCGAGGCCCATCGGCGCGGCCCGGCCGACGGATGACATGACCCAAACGTCGCCCGGATAACCCCAGTAGCCCCAGGAGTGCGAGAGGGCGATCAGCTTGTCGCCGCGGAGATACAGCGAGTCGGCCGTCTCGGGCAGAGGCACGCTCGCCACCTGCCTGAGCCCTTCCGGCGGAACGGCCTGCACGATCCGCACGGAGTTGTCCTTGAGCAGGTACAGGTACTGGCGGTCGTTCTTGACCTTGTCACTCTCATCCACACCGGCTTCCTGGATATTCGTCGTACTGAAGCGGTCGCCGTTGCCCGCCTCGCTCGTCGAGTCGGACGCCCCCGGCGCGGAGGGCATCGCTCCGGTGGCCGTGGTATCGGCGACCGGCGACGGAAACAGGCCGAACTCCCCGCCGTACGAGCTGGATGCCGCAATCCGGGCCACCGCCTGGTCCGCGAAAAACGTCCGCATCTCCTCGGCAGATTGGAACGGTTTGAGCACGGCGTCCCGCGGCGGTTGCGTCGTCGGACCTGGGGAGGTCGGTATGCACGTGGCCCCGGTCAGGGGCAGCAGGGCCAGAACAGGCATAATGCGGCGCATAGGTCAGCCTCCTGCGTTCTGGTGGCACGTCGTTCCTGTTACGTTGAAGGTATTGTACCCGCCACCGGGTGTCCGACGGAAAGGCGGCTGCGGCGTCCGGTAGCCTCGCGGTGTACAAAGACCCGGAGCGGGCGCGGGCGAAGGCGAAAAGAACCGCATGGGCAATCGGTGAAAGACGATGAGGATTATGCGAGGTCGCCGACGCAGGCCCACCGGCGAGCATCGGAATTGGCTCCGGCCGGAACAGGGGTTATAATTACGCATTCGGCGCGTCGGCCGGGCGGCCCGCCCAGCCGAACGCCGTGGGCCGGGACGAGTGAAACAATCGTAACCACCGTAACAGCTTTCTGTTGCAGCGATTATAGAGGAGTCGCCATGGATCATCGCGTCCGGCGGGCCGCAATGGCGCGGTTCGGTCTGGTTTGCATTCTGCTGTTGGCGCCCTGCGTGGCGGTCGCGGCGCCGGCGTCCAACAACGACCAACTCTGGCGCGAGGGGCTGGCGCTGGTCGGCCGCGGTCAGTTCGACGAGGCGTATCAGACGATCGACCGGCTGATCGAGTCGGGCCGGAGCGACGAACGCGCGAAGCAGGTCCACGAGTGGCTGGGCAGCTTTGAGAAGCTTCAGGCGCAGCGGCGGGAGATGTCCGAGGCCGATTATGAGAAGTACGTCGGCTGGGTGAAAGACCGCTGTGCGAAGAAGCAGTGGACCCGGGCGGTGGACGACCTGTTCCGGGCGTTCCTGAGCTGTTCGGACCCGGCGGCCTTCCGGAAGGAATCGTGGGTCCAGGATGTGGTCAGCCATGCGGTCCGCCACGCCGCCGAGCTGCGGGAGAAGGGCCAATGGCTCGAGGCGATCCGCATCTACGGAGCGCTCGTGGAGATCTTCGAGCCGGACGGGCAGGAATACCGGCGGCTGCGGCAGCAGTGCCGGACGCACATCCTGCTCGAGGAGACGTACAAGCCGAGCGGCGAATGGAGGGATACGGTCCGCGGCATCGAGCCGGACATGGCCCGCAACGCCCTCCGGCTGGTCGGCGAACGATACGTCACCGAGCCGGACTTCAACAAGGTGGCGCTCGGCGGGCTGGAACGGCTCTCCTGGTTCGCGGCGACGACGAAACTCGGCGAGACGTTCCCCTCGATGAAGGACCGCGACCTCGTGGACAACTTCGCCCGCCGGATCAACCAACGCATTCGCCAGACGCAGGAACGGCCGAACACGACGCTCGCGGAAACCCTGGGCCTGTTCGACCGGGCGCTGGAAATCAACAAGGAAACCCTCCGCATACCGCAGGAAGTGATCATCGCGGAGTTCATGGAGGGCGCGCTCGAACCGCTGGACGAGTTCAGCTCGATGATCTGGCCGTCCGAGGTGGACCAGTTCCGCAAGGACACCATGGGCGAGTTCAGCGGCGTAGGCATCCAGATCAGCCTCGAGAACGGCCTGCTCAAGGTAATCAGCCCGCTGGAAGACACGCCCGCGTACGCCGCCGGGATTCAGCCGGGCGACATCATCACGAAAGTCAACGGGGAAAAGACCGACGGCATCACGATCGATCAGGCCGTCCGCCGGATCACCGGCCCCGCGGGCACGAAGGTGACGCTCACGATCCGGCGCGTGGGGCAGGAGCAGGAATTCGACGTGCCCGTCGTCCGGGAACGGATCGTGATTCACACGGTCAAGGGCGTCTCCCGCGAGCCGGACGGACGCTGGAACTGCTGGGCGGACCCGGACCGGAAGATCGCGTACGTCCGCGTGACCGGGTTCATGGAAAACACCGTGGACGAGCTCGCGGAAACGCTTGGCCGGCTGCGCCGCGAGCAGATGCGCGGATTGATCCTGGATCTGCGATTCAACCCCGGCGGGCTGCTGAAGTCCGCCGTGGACATGTGCGACCTGTTTCTGCCCCCCGAGAAGCGGATCGTCTCCACGAAGGGCCGCGACTCCAAGGAATGGGAGCTGTCCTCCTCACGCCGCGACAACTTCGCGAACATGCCGCTGATCGTGCTGGTGAACGACTTCAGCGCCAGCGCGTCCGAGATCGTCTCGGGGGCGCTTCAGGACCACCATCGCTGCCTGATCGTCGGCGAACGCACCTTCGGCAAAGGACTCGTGCAGAACCTCGAAGCCCTCGTGCCGACCGGAACCGCGTACATCAAACTGACGACGGCCAAGTACTACCTGCCCAACGGGCGGTGCATCCAGAAGGAACCCGGGCTGCCGGACTGGGGCGTCGACCCGAACGTGCGGATCAAACTGGTGCCCAAGGAAACGCGGAAAGTCCTGGAGCTCCGCCGCAAGCAGGAAGTGCTCAAGGGCAAGGACCAGAAGGATCTGCCGCCGACGACCGAGTCGGACGACGAACTCGATACCGACAAGTCGCCCACAACGACCCGCGCGGCCGACGACGACGAGCCGAAGGATGAAAACAACCGGCCCGACATCGACCCGCAGTACGAGGCGGCGCTTCTCCTGATGCGGGTGCGGGTGCTGACCAACCAGCCCTGGCCGTTCGAGACCGAACCGGTGACAGCCAAGGCCGTGACGCGGTAGGGTCTTGCGTCGCGGCTCTTGCGCGCCTTGCGCGCATGTTATCGCGCTGCAGCGGTAGCGCTACCCGTCATTCTGAGGAGCGCAGCGACGAAGAATCCGGCCGATTGGCGCAGGCAAGCCAGATGCTTCGCTTCGCTCAGCATGACGGCCGCCGGCG
>CAZZFA010000023.1:0-57639 GCA_964653435.1 uncultured Planctomycetales bacterium
CATGGTGCCAGAATCAGCCGTCAGATTGAAGATGGGGTTCGCCGGACGGATACGACGGGAGTGAATGAGTCTCCGCCAAACCGCATACATGTGGCGGAGACGACCGCAGACGGCAAAGCGATTCGTTCAGAACACGGATGCTCAACGGGAGGGCTATTCATCCAGGCGCCGGCCTCGGAAGACCGCCCGCAGAATGGCGGAGACCGCATCGTCCGCCGTGAAGACCGGCCCGGGTGGCGCGATCGGTTCGAATTGCAGCATCCGCCCTCGCTTCGCAAGGTGCGCAACGGCAATCACCGTCTTGGTGCCACGTGACCGGCCGATCCGATGCTGGAGCAAACAGACGTCGCCGTCCTTCACGTGTTCCCGAACGGTGGGCTCGAAGATGAACATGTCGCCGGCGTCCCACCAGTCCGACTTCCTGGTCATGCGGAACGCAATCGCCGGCCGGTCGCTTCCATGCAGGGTGAGCATATCAACCGCGCGGCCGGGCTCGGGCTGCCGGCTCAGGTCGAAGCCGTCCTCCCACTCCCAGACCGGCACGAGCGAGTGGCGGGATTGTGGTGGTATCAGCGCTGCCTGCTCACCGGCCGCTTCGGCTTCCACGGCGTCAAGGAACTGCCGGAACGTCGGCTTGAACGCGGGACCGTCGAACTTGGCCAGGAGAAGCTCGACGTGCTCCTGGGATACGGCCGTCCGCCCACCCTCAACGTGGCTCAAGGTCGGCTGGGCAACGCCAAGATGTCGCGCAAAGGCGATCTGATTCATGCCGAGTAGTTTGCGATAGCGGCGAATGTCGGCGCCGTGAATCACGACAAGTCTCCATCCAGCAAGAAGTTGCGGGCGGAGGCACTGTACGCGAGAGATCGTCCAGCAACAAGGGGGACGGAGGGGGTTGACAACATTCATACTAGTCTGGTATTATTCCGAATACTGGCCTGCCCCGGAGCGGTAACGTGCTGCGTCCGGGGCTTGGGGCCGGTGGATGTACGACGGGAGATTATTATGCGAGACGTAATGGGTAACGATGTGGCCGGCAACAACGGTCGCGTTCAGGACCACGCGGCCGGGCGGATCGTCGGCGGGCCGGTGATACCTGGACCGGCGAAGCGGGAAAGGATGCCGTACCGCAAGCCGGGGGAGTGGGTGGAGTTCGCCGAGAAGCTGGCGCGGGAGCAGGGCGGATTGCTCCCCTCGCCGCAGGCGCTGATCCGGCGGGGCCTTTGGGGACTGTACGCTTGCATGCGGCGACATGCCGCGTTGTTCGCGCATATCAAGCAGCAACGTCGGACCCCGGCTCGGGCGGCGTCCGCCCAATCCCGGGCGCCAACGCGTGGGCGTGGGGCGTGGGTTCGGACATTGGTGCCGACCTGGCGCCACGGGGACCTCTACCGCACCGACGTGCCGGCATCCGTTCTGGCCGACGCGGGCGTTGACGCTCTCGTCTTCAAGCCGCCCGGCCACAAGCAGGCCGCCGTGGTCCTGCGCAAGACGCCGCGGCTCGTCGCGTGGCTCCAGGGCCTGCCGCGCCGGCAGAAGGGCAAGGTGATCGGGCCGTTTAACGTGGATACCGCCCGGCGCTGTATCAGCCGGTAGGTCGCTGCGGAACCGAAGGAGGCATCATGGTTTTCCTTGAGGATGACGATCCGCTGTTTCGGAAGGACGACTCGACGATCGTGGACGTCCTGGCGCTGGCCGCTGCTGTGCGCAACGGCAGCAAGGCGAACGCGCAGCACGTGATGGCGAGCGAACCGATCCTGGGGCCGTACATTCAACATGAGGTCCTCAAGATCGTGGGCCGGCTCGCGCTGGCCAACGCGCCGCCTTGCGTTTGCAGGGGCGTCGCGAGCGACATCTACAAGCTCATTGACGTGGCCGGCAACGCAATGCGGGAGGGATACCGCGGCTTGCTGCATGGCCTCCTCCCGTCCGTCGAGACGGCCGAGGAAGCGGGTCCACCACCCGGACACGAGAACGGAGAACACGATGAACAGGCCGGATGACGTGGCGAGTCCGGTTGCCCGGCGCCGGCGCGGCAACGGCGCTGGGACCGTCGCGGACGCCGATCCATCTCCGCCCGGGATCATTCAGCTTACGGAGGACGGATGCGCCATGGTCCGGCAACTCGTGATCGGCGATCGGGATGGAGGCGGAGTTGCTGTACCGCGACTGCGGTTTTGACATGGCCTTCACGGCGCATGTGCTCCCCGTCGGATTGCGGTCCGCCATTATCGCTCCGCTCCTGGCGCGGACGCGGGAACTGTACGATCAACCCGAACCGCCTCCCGGTCGTAGCGAAGATTCACCGGGCCGGCGCCGCTGCGGTTCGCGGCGCGGCCGGATGACATCCTGACCTTCTCAGGCAGCGGCGTCCCGACGCTTGAGCGGCAACGATATCGGTTGCCGGTAGCTGCGCAGCCTGCGATTCCAGGTGATTCTGTAGCGGGCAATCACAAGGACGGGTTGTGCCTCGTTGGTCGTCTTGCATGCAGAATTGCCAACCAGGCACAACCGCTCCGTGTCCGCCGTGACCCATTCGGGCAGGGCAAAGACCACCTCGACCTGCCGGGTTTTCAGATCGACCTCCAACTTGGCGACGAAGACCTGAAGCAGATTCCGCAGTGCCGCGCGGGGCAGGCTCGGCACCTGCCCGGCGAGTTCGCTCAGTGTGCCACAGATCGCATCGGCAATCTCGTCCGGGTTCTCGATCCGCTGCCGGTCGTGTGATCGACGGCGGATCTCTGCGTTGATTTCCTTGAGGCGGGCCTGCATCTGCTGCACCTTCGCCCGCACGGCATTCCGACCGTCGCTGTCCAACTCGTCCAGCGCGAAAGCGAGCTTCCGCTCGATGGCGGTCTTCTCCTGATGCAGTTCAGTGAGGTCTGATGCGGGCGAGCGCCGAGCACGAAGCTCCCGCTCGGCCAGCTTCCCCACCAACTCATGTACCCGCCCACAGTTCGTGAGGGCTTCCTGCAATACCGAGACCACCACCCGCTCGATCGGCTCGGCCGGGATCAGCGTCCGCAGCAGGTTGTCCTTGCTCGGACACGTAAAGGCCCTGCTCACGGCATAGTAGCGCTTGCGATGCCCCGTCTTGCCGGTAGTGCGCCCAGTCATAGGATGCTCACCTTGCTTGGTGGTGAGTATGCCCTTGAGAAAGTAGCTGCTGTCCCGATGCCGGTCCCGGTTGCGATGGGCCGCCGTGCCTGTGGCAAGGGCTTCGAGGCGCGCCGACTGCTTTGCTGAAACGGCTGGCTTTAGAGACGGGGGGAGCAGGCCGACGAGAGCGGGCTCCTGCCGCTCGAACCACTCCGTCTTCGGGCGGATCCGGCGTGCCGGCCTTCCGTCCATCATGTCCTTCAACTCCGTCGATGCGGCAATCGGGCCTGCGGAGCTGCGGGCGTAGTAGACGGCGCTTGTGGCGAGGTTCGCAATTCCAAGACCGACATACGTGGGGTTGAACAGGATGGCACGCACCGTGGCGAGGGACCATTGCCTGCCACGAGGCGAGGGTATTCCTCGGTCGTTCAGATCCTGGGCGATGCGGTAGTACCCCCACCCCTGGGACACGTGCCGTTCGAAGATCTCGACGACAATCCGTACGTGCTCCGGGTCACCTGGTATCAGGCGGATGCTCTCAGTCTTCTGCTTGATATAGTGCGCCGGCACTCCGGTCTTCTGGTTGCGCCCGAACTGTTCGAGAACCGCACCGGAATCGGGATCCAACTTGACCTGCGTTCCGTTCGTCAGGTTGCGAATGACGTGCTTGGGCTTGCCATCCTCCGAGCAGTAGAGGCGGTCGATGCCGAAGGGCGGCGCCTTACAGTGCGCCGTCTTACCTGTATAGAGGGAGGCGCTGGCGCCACGTGTCGAGGCGAAGGCGATTGCCTCTGCCTGAACCTTGGAGGCGTAATGCTTGAGCGTCTGCATGACGTCCCCCATGTCCCCTCCCGGCAGTGCATCCTGGACGGAGAGGATCTCCACTCCGACGGACCGCAGTTGGAAGACGATGTAGAGTCCGTGCGCCGGACCCGAGCGGGTCAGGCGACTGAAGTCCTGCACCACCACGTAGTCGTAGTCGTCGTGCTCCCTCTTCCGTTGGATCAACTGGTCGATGTCGCTCCGCAGGCCGGGCACGGAACCGGTCACGCCGAGCGTGATCCGATCCACGCAGCACATGCCGTGAGCATGACCGAAGTTCTCGATCAGGCGCAACTGCTCGTCGATGCTCGTGTCCACCTGACCGGCTGAACTGCACCGGGCGAGAGCGATGTATCGCTTACCTTTTAACCTTTTCTCTCTCATATGAATCTCCTCGGCGGCCGGCGATTTCCCGACGGACCATTTCAGTCAGGAGGAGCTCCAATGCCGCCTCGAACCGGCGCTGCTCCGGCGCCGTCTGCCGCCTCACAGCGGCAGTCATCGCGATGGCGCGTCTCGGTGGTTTCGGTTTCATCTGGTCACATCCCAGGTTTTGATCAGTGTTCAGCGAGAACGGTCTCACCGATGACAACTACACATACGAGACTTCTCCCCTCGATTCCTTCCTCCTTTTTCGCGGATCCGAAAAAGAATTTCGCCGCCGGTTGTCGGTGGACGCGATCTCGGTACACGGCGCTCCGTGCGCCACCGCGCCGCGAACGCGACGTTCCCGGCGCCGAATCCCGCGCTGGCCCGTTCCCCCAAGTATCCCCCAAAAACCGGGGACGCGAAGGAATACCCAGCGGTATCCCGCGGCCCTGCGCACTGCCTGCAATCCCTTGATTTCACGCTGTTTCCAGCGTTCTTGCCCACGTAGCCGCTACCTCGTCCCAGTGCCATGATTAAAGTCCCCCCCTCTCCGTTTCCTGATCGACGGTTGGAGCGCACAAAACGGCAAGCGCTTTCGGCTTGGCCTTTTCGTCATCTTTGCTTGACTGTCCGAATGCTGTCGCAGCGCACCATGGATCCGCGCGGGCCACGCACATGGGGCGGTCGGGTGTGTGGGCGTCGCAAGTCTCGGAACTTCGCCAGGCGACACCGCCCGGGCCGCCGAGCGAGTTGATTCTGGAAACGAAGCATCTCGTGGACCAGAGCGTTGTCCGCTCAGCGGACGTTCGCGCCGCCGGATTGTGTCGCGTCATTCCCGCCACGAAGCTCTCGTGGGGGGCAGGTGGCGTCTTCGGGTCACCCGACCGGCGCCCGGACGCCGTCTTGTGAAGCACCCAGGAGAACGCTTCGATATCGGTTCTGGTAAGGGTCCGGTGATGCCCGGCCGAGTGAAGCTCGGGTGCGCCTACGGGTGAATCAGTCGCCGGGCGGCGCGACGCGAGCCGCCTTCCATCGATCGGGAACGAACTGGTCGAGCTGGCTCACTGTAACCGTCCGGCCAACCACATCGGCGTATCCGCGGGGCTTCGCCGGAGGGTTCGGGTGTCTTGCGAGGGGTTCAGTCCGCACGGACTGCGGCGGGCTGGCGGGCCCTCCACTGGTCGGGCAGGAACGGATCGAGCTGGCTGACCGGCGTGGCGGCGATCCGCGTCAGCGCGTTCCTCGGGTACGCGAACGGGTCCACGCCGTGCCGCTCGCACGCGGCCGCCAGGCTCGCCGGCACCGCGCTCGTCCGCCCGCCGTTGTCGCTCCCGGCGAACAGCCAGTTCCTTCCCGGCACAACCGGCCGGAACGCGTTCTCCGCCGGGTTGTTATCGATCGCCGGTGCGGTTTTCGGTACGACAGTACGGGACGGTCAGCGGGCCTTCGGGCAGGACGCAGATCGTCGGGGCCGGCCCGTTGCCCCTGGCAAGCAGCTCGCGGAGCGTTTCTTCGATCCGCCGGCACGGACGCAACAGGCAGTCGGTGATCTGCTGGTCGGTGAGGCCGTCGGCGCGGACGTAGACGTCGGCCTTCATCTGGCACATCGCCTGCACCTGGACCTGCCACTGATCGGGCGATGAGAAGCCCGGCGAGTTCACGCGATCGAGGATTTCCTTCGGGCTTTTCGCTTCGCGCAGGAGACGGCCGTAGCAACCGTGTTCGGGGATGCCGTCCCAGCATTGCGACGCGACGATGATGCTGCCGCCCTGGCGAACGATCTGGCTGGCGGCGGAGACACCCTTGATCGTCTGGTACAGATTCAGATCGAGCGGGTAGCCGGAGTTGCTTGTAATGACGATATCGAAGGGTGCCGGCACGGGCACCATCGCGCTGCTCGCCACAAACCGGCAGCCGGCTTCGTGGGCCGCGACCATCTCGCCCGCGAAGACGCCGGTGATCTGTTTGTCGCGATTCATCGTGACGTTGAGCAGGAAGCTCGGCTTCGTCATCCGGGCGGCCTCGAGCATCTCCTCCCAGATCGGATTGCCCCGGGTGATGCCCCAGGTGCTCTTCGGGTTGCCGATCATCTTCGCCCCGTGGTTGGTCACGACGCTCTCGGCCCCGGCGATGGACGGCAGCACACCCTTCGGCCCGCCGGAAAACCCGGCAAAGAAGTGCGGTTCGATGAAGCCCGTCAGGATTCGGACATCCGCTTCGACGAAGTGTCGGTTGATGCGGACCTCGTTGCCGAACGAGGTCGTGCCCAGGCGGACCAGGTTCGCCTCGTCGTTGCCGTCGTGCTGGAGGCATCGATAGCGGGCGACGATCTCCGCCCCGAGCATCGTCTTGAGTTCCTCGGGCGTCTGGGCCCGGTGCGTGCCGAGCGCGTTGAGCAGTGTGATATCGTCGCGCCGGACGCCGGCCTCCTCCAGCTCGGCCAGCAGCGGCGGCAGGATGCGGTCGTTCGGTGTGGCCCGCGTGATGTCGGTGTGGACGATCGTAACGCGGTCGCCGGCCTTTGCGATCCGCCGCAGCGGCGGGCCGGCGATCGGTTCTCGAAGGGCTCGGCGCAGTGCCGCCTGCTCGTCAGGCAGCCCCGGCACGTACTTCGGCTCGATCACTACCGCGTGGGCGGGCACCTCAACGTTCAGACCTTCCTTGCCGTACGCCAGTCGTACCGTCTTCGTCTTGCCGTTGCACATTGACGGATTCCTCATCTCGACCGACCGCATCCGGCCGGGCGCCTCGCCTGCCGGCGCGCTCCGTTCGACCGTACGAAATTATACGGCCGACGGCTCTTGAATGCATACGGGAAGCGGCAGCGCCGGGGCCGCGCGGGGTTCCGGTGGGCGATGGCCACACGCGCGACGGTCAACCGGCGTACGCGCGGATTTCGTAGACGCGTGCTGAGGGATCGCCGTTCGTTGCACGTACGACGAGCCGGATCGCCTCGGTTCGGACGGGCGCGAACTCATGTACCCGACGACGCTGGTAGTTTCCCGTGACCCTGGCCACGGGGCGCCACCCCGGACCGTCGCGCACCAGCAGTTCGTAGTCGCGTACGCACTCGGGCTGAGGGCCGCGAATCATCCTGGCGTTGTAACGATCCTCGTGCGTGAGGGTAAGGGGGCGCTGAAACCCCGTGTCGAACGTGACTTGTACGCAGGCGAGCGATTGCGATTGCGGCCAGGACAGCTCGATATACTCGCCGGGGCCGTCGGACCGGATCGGTTGCGAGCGCCACTGGTTCGATGCGCTAGCCACAGCGCGCGAGATGCCGTTGATCACGTTGACGGCAGCGCAGCCGGACTGCTCGCTCGACGCCGTTACGCGGGCGGTTCGCGCCAAGTCGGCCTCGTCGGTATTCCGGCAGGCAAGGATCGCCTGGTCGTCGCGAAGAAGCGTTTGCTGGAGCCGCCGGATCGCGCCGGCGTCCCGGACGATTTCCCGGGGCAGGAGCCTGCCCAGCGCGGCCGTCGCCGCGGCGGTGCCGATCGCCTGCCCCATCGCCGCGCCGGTGGCCATCACGCGCGTGCTGCCGAAGGCGACGTGTGTCGCGCTGATGTTGCGTCCGGCGAAGAACAGGTTGTGTACGTTGCGGGAATAGAGGGATCGCAGGGGGATGCTGTACGGCGCCGACAGGTGGCGCTGGTCGCACGGGCGTAGCTCGGGGTGGTCAATGCCGTTGGGCGGATGCAGGTCAATCGACCAGCCGCCGTGTGAGACGCGGTCGTCGAAGAGGGTCGCTTCCTGGAGGTCCTGTTGCCGCAGCATGTACTCGCCGACGAAGCGCCGCGATTCGCGTTTGCCGGGGAGCATGCCGACCCACTCGAGAGCCCAGTTCGCAGCACCGTGGTCTCCGACGTTCTTGATGTGGTCCCAGAGCCCCAGAGCGGCGCGGAGCAATTCGTGACGGATTCGCCGGTTGTCGTGGATCGTGTCGAGCTCGCCGCCCCATTCGATCCACCAGTGGCCCCATTCAAGTCCGCTGTGATTGCGGTATTGCAGATCGGCCTCGGTAAACTTGCGCGCCCACGACGGCGGCCGGAACGGCATCGGCTTATCGTGCTTCCGGGCGGCAAAGAGGATGGTGCTTCCCAGGGTCCAGCGGTCGGCGGTTTCGGGGGCGAGGGATTCGCCGAATTCGCGGCGGGCCTCGCGTCCGAAGCGGAACTCCGCGCCGGCCTCCATGCCGAGACGTCCGTCGCCGCTGCAGTCGCAGAAGACCGGGGCTTCGATGCGGAAAAGGTCCTCCGTCTTGTCGCTGCGGGCAAGTACGGCCCCAATCCGGTCCTTGCCCTGCATCTCGGCGCCGCAGCAGGCCGTATCGAGCAGGAGCGTGATTCGGGGCTCCGTGACGATCCTGTCGTAGAGGATGACGTCGAGCATCGAGGCCGAGCGTTGCGGATTGGTCGCGGCCTCCTCCAGGCGGATCTCCTCGATGATGCCGCCTTCTCGCCAGCCGGCGAGCTTGCCGCCGTCGTCCCCGCCGAGAATGTGCAGACGGACCTCGCTGCTGGCGTTTCCACCGAGCACCGAGCGGTCCTGCACGAGCACCACGTTCGCCCCGTGCCGCGCCGCCGCCAGCGAGGCACAGACGCCTGCCAGCCCGCCGCCCACGACAACCACGTCCGCCGTAAGGTTCTGCTGATTCATCACAGCCTCCGCGTCGTCCGGTCCCGCCTGTTCCGCTGCCATGATAAACAACCGCCGCATCGGCTGATACCCTGCCGCACGGCCGAACTGAGAATGTGCGGACGGCCGTTGTGACGCGGGCTTCAGGGTTCCGAGGGAGCACGGCGTCGATAGAGGTATGGTTCCGGGGCAATGGGAAGTCGGGCGTTGCGTAACACACGTGTTGGCAGTATGTTAGAGCGGCCGCGGACTCTGTCTGGAATGCCGCCGGCAGAAACCGCTCCGCCGGGTGCCGTCGGCTTTCTGGGCGGCGGGCGGTGGAAGGTCCGACCTCTTGTTTGGTCGGCGCAGTATAGTACTGTATCCTTGACCGCAGGGGGACTGCGGACATGGGTTTGGGTAGGTCACGCGGACGGCCTTCCGACCGGTGAATACAGGGCAGGAGGACGGGAGTCGGCGTCGGGGCCTGGGTGTACGGGATGATGTCTGTTCGTTACAGGTGAGGTGGTGGTATGAGGTCGGCTCGTCTCGTTCGTGAGGGTGGGGTGCTCGTGAGCATCATGTCGCTGCTGGCGGTAGTCGCTTTCTGTTCGTTGACGGTCCTGGCGGCCGGGCCGAGCGGCTCGGCGAGCGACGCGGGCGTGACTGTGGATCCGGCCAAGGTGCCGGTGGCCGGTCCGGGCCCGGCGGCCCCGCAGCCTGAGCAGCGACCGACGCCGCCGGTATATCGTCCGACCCCGCCGCGTCCGCCGGCAGCGCCGGTCAGCCCGCCAGCCAGTCAACCGGTCCTGACGGGTCCGCCGCCGACCGTCAAGATTGACGAGCTGACGTATGATTTCGGCAAGCAGATCGGTATCGAGTCGGTTTCGCATACGTTCAAGCTCAAGAACCTCGGCCCGGGGACGCTGACCATCGAGGGCGTCCAGCCGCAATGCGGCTGCACGACGGCCGGCGCCTGGGAGAAGACCGTGGCCCCGGGGGCGGAATGGCAGTTACCGATCACCCTTCGCACGGCCGGTTCGGAAGGGCGGCTGACGAAGTTCATTACGGTGCGGACGAACGATCCGAAGATGCGCGAGTTCCGCTACACGATCACCGGGGAGGTGAAATCGCGCTACGCCTTCAAGCCGATGCGGCATTTCCAGCTCGGGCGGGTTTCGCGCGACAAGGAGACCCGTAGCGTGATCACCGTGACCAACCAGACGGAAACGCCCATCGTTTTCAAGAAGGCCGGCGTCGATTCGAAGTTCTTTCAGGTTGCGCTTCGCGAACTCAGCCCGGGCAAGGAGTATGAGATCACGCTGGTAACGGTTCCGCCGCTGAATGAGGGCTTCACGCAGGGCAAGGTGACCATCGAAACGGATTGCAGGGAGCAGCCGACGGTTGAGATGTTCGTCTATGCAATGGTACCGCCGCGCCTTACGTTGACGCCCCTGGTTGTCATGGTGCCGAACCCGTTGGAGGAGGATGCGCGGCGATCGGTGACGCTGCGCAACGAGGGCGAGACGCCGGTCCATGTAAAACAGGTGCTCGTGGGCAACCCGGCTATTCAGAGCGAGGTGACCCCTACGGAAGAGGGCAAGCTCTATCAGATCTGGCTGACGGTGCCCAAGGGAACGGTGATCCCGCCGACGGGTCTGACGGTGACCATTCTCACCGACGATGAGAAGATGCCCACATTCACCGCCCAGATCCGGAGCTACGCGATCCGGCCGCCGATGACGCGGCCGGCGGTGGGGCTGCCGACGACGCGGCCGGCTGTCCGGTTGCCGACGACGCGGCCGGCGGTGTCCGCGCAATCTCTGCGGCATCCCGGGGCGCAGTGATGCGGTTCTGGGCGCGGGTAGGCATCCTCCTGCTGGTGGCGACGGTGGCGGCAGCCGTGACGAACCGCCTGCGTCCCGACGGCATCCCGTGGATCGTTTCGCGCAACGACGTGTATCCCCCGCCGACGACACAGCAGGCGACGGCCGCCATTACGCGGGACGAAGTGGAGCATGCGCTGGGTCAGGGCGCGGTCCTGATCGACGCCCGCGCGGAGGAGAAATACCGCAACGGTCACATTCCCGGCGCGCACAACCTGCCCGCGGAGTCGGCCGAGCAGGACCTGTGGAAGATGTCTACCTGGGCGCCGCGTCTGAACGAATCTGTGATCGTGTACTGCGGCGGCGACGAGTGCGACGAGAGTCTTCAGGTGTATGAGCTGCTCAAGCGGGCCGGTTTTACAAACCTGCGCCTGTACTTCGGCGGTTGGCGGGATTGGGTTGCCGCCGGCAAGCCCGTGGAGGAGACCGTTGCGCCGTAGAGTTGCCTGGCTGTGGGTTCAGCGGGTCGCGCGATGGGTACTCGGCGGCTTCTTTGTTTTCGCGGGAGTTGCCAAGCTCTTCGGCCTGAAGTTCTCCTGGGGCGCGGTGTGGCTGCTTCTGACGGAGGGATCGTGGAGCGGGATCCGGTTCCTGGGCCTCGTCGGGTTCCGGGACGAAATCCGGAACTACCGGCTGGGGGCGTTCTGGCCGGTGATCCACCCGGCCGCCATCGTGATGCCCTGGATCGAGATCGTCACGGGTCTGGTTCTGATCTGCGGGATCTGGGTCGTGGAGTCGGCCGTGATGATCATGGCGATGCTTGTGTTCTTCAATATACTCGTCGGCTCGGCGATGTACCGCGGGCTGGACATCAATTGCGGCTGCGCCGGCACGGATATGAAGGTCGGCTGGTTGAAGATCACGGAGAACCTGGGCCTGCTCGCCCTGGGTGTCCTCACGCTCGTCGGCCGCTCGCGGGTGCGGCAACTCGACCGCATGGCGGGCAAAGCGGCCTTTACGGAAACAGCAGACAGACAGGTGGGATGAATGCTTCACCGAATTGACTCGGCAGAGGGGCCTGGTGCGAGGGTCTGCGCGGTGCTTGCGCGCTTTGTGCATTTGACGCTGGTGATGGCAGGCTTGCTGGCGGCACCCGCCGTCGCGGCGGGTCCGGTTGTCACCTCGCGCTCGACGGATGACTACGACCATCTGCGTGTCGGGCCGCTTGAGAACGGCCGGATCGTGGTACCGACGAACCAGGTTCTTTCACCGATGGGGCGGCAGGTGGACTTTGCGGGCCGCCCGGTTGATGTCGCTCTGAGCCCGGACGGGCGCCGACTCGCCGTGCTGAACCGCTCGAACGTACTGCTGATCGACGTCGAAACCGGCGAGGTGGCGGATACACGGGAGCTGCCCGACAAGGGCGGCGGAAGCTTCAAGGGCATCCTGTTTACGCCGGACGGCAGGCGCGTCTATGCGTCGAGTCTGCGCGGCACGATCGGGGTCTTCGAGATACGGCCGGACGGCAAGCTCCAGCCCGCCGCGCCGATCCGGCTTCATCGTCCGGACCACAAAGAAGGTGACGCCCCCCGGGACAGGAGCGGCACGGGGAACGCGCTGCCGGCGGGCCTGGCGCTCAGCGGGGACGGCACAACGCTCTGGGCCGCACTGAACCTGCGGAACACGCTGGGGGAGATCGATCTTGCGTCGGGTCGGCTTGTTCGCGAGATCCCCGTCGGTAACGCGCCGTATGACGTGGTTCTTGTCGGCAGGAAGGCATATGTGAGCAACTGGGCGGGCCGGCGGCCGGCGGCCGGTGTGCCCACGGGGCCCAGCGGGGCCGCTACGCCCGTCCGCGTCGACGCGAAGCGGAACATCGCCTGCGAAGGCTCGGTCTCCGTTGTCGATCCGGGCGAGGGAAAGACCGTGCGCGAAATCCTCGTCGGGATGCATGCCTCGGGTCTGGCGGCAAGCCCGGACGGCCGATACGTGGTTGTCGCCAACGCGAACAGCGACAGCGTTTCCGTGCTGGACACGCAAACGGACGAGGTCGTCGAGACGATCGACACGCGCCCGGCGAAGGAGCTCCTTTTCGGCAGCGCGCCGAATGCGCTGGCGTTCGGGCCCGGGGGCCGTCGGCTCTACATCTCGAATGGAACGAACAACGCGGTCGCCGTCGTCGATTTCCGCCCGCCGCACAGCCGGATGATGGGCTGTTTCCCCACGGGGTGGTATCCGGCGGGTCTGGCGGTCGACGCGCGGGGCAACCGTGTCTGCGTGGCCAACATCAAGGGGGTCGGTTCGCGTGACCCGGGATGGCGGGGCAGCCGCACGCTGCTGGGCAGGAAGGTGTACGGCTACAACTCCCACGACTATCGCGGGACCGTATCGTTGATTCTGATCCCGGCGGATGAGGATCTGCCCCGGTGCACGCAGATGGTGCTTACGAACAACCGGCTGACGGAGGCGGTCAGCTCGTTGTCGCCGCCGCGCGCGGGCGTTGCGCCGAGGCCCGTTCCGCAGCGGCACGGGGAGCCGTCGGTGTTCCGGCACGTGATCTACATCATCAAGGAAAACCGGACGTACGATCAGGTGTTCGGCGATATGAAACAGGGCGAAGGCGACGAGAGCCTGTGCATCTTCGGCCGGGAGGTTACGCCGAACCAGCACAAGCTGGCAGAGGAGTTTGTGCTGTTCGACAATTTCTACTGCAGCGGGACGCTCAGCGCCGACGGCCACCAATGGACCGACGAGGCATACGTGACCGATTACCTCGAGAAATCGTTCGGCGGGTTCCCGCGCAGTTATCCCTACGAGGGCTCCGACGCGATGGCGTACGCCTCGAGCGGTTTCATCTGGGACAACGTGCTGGCTGCCGGCAAGACGCTGCGTGTGTACGGCGAGTTTGTCCGGGCGACGATCCGATGGAAGGACGGTTCCCGGAAAGAGCGGCCGGGTTTCCTGGACTGCTATCGGGACTTCACGGAACAGGCCGGCCGGATCGAGATTCGCGCGGAGGCGAACCTCGCGACGCTGGCACCGTACCTCTGCGAGACGTATGTCGGCTTCCCGAACATCGTGTCCGACGTGTACCGCGCGGCCGAGTTCATCAGGGAGCTCCGGGCCTTCGAGCAGCGAGGTACCTTCCCCAACTTCTGCATCATGCTGCTGCCGAACAACCACACGTCGGGAACGAGGCCCGGCATGCCGACTCCGCAGGCCTCCGTTGCCGACAACGACGTGGCCCTCGGCCGGATCGTGGAAGCGGTCAGCCACAGCCGGTTCTGGCCGCACACCTGCATCTTCGTCGTCGAGGATGATCCGCAGAACGGCTACGATCACATCGACGGCCACCGGACGATCGCGCAGGTCATCAGCCCGTATACGAAGCGCGGATTCGTCGACAGCACGAACTACAACCAGACGAGTATGGTCCGCACGATCGAGCTGATCCTCGGCCTGCCGCCGATGAACCAGTTCGACGCGTCCGCGACGCCCATGACGACCTGCTTCACCGACAAGCCGGACCTGACGCCGTATACGGCCGTGCCGAGCCGCATTCCTCTGGATCAGATGAATCCGTCGCTGGGCGAGATCAAGGATCCGCGGCAGCTTCACTGGGCGCGTATCTCGCAGGAGCTTCCGCTCGACGACGTGGATCAGGCGGACGAGGATACGCTCAACCGGATCCTGTGGTTCGCCGCCCGCGGTCGGGATGATACATATCCGTCGTGGGCTGTGCTGCCGATGCCGGACGAAGACGACTGAGCCGCTTTCCGCGCTTTCGCCCGGTCGCGTCGCGGCAGGGCGTAATCGCAGAAGCGCCGAGGCGGTGCCGTTTGTGGGGGCGGCGGCTTGCCGTCTCGCGATTCTCTTACGCGTGCGGAGGGGCTCGCGGCGTTGCGCGTACGTCGAAGGGGGCGCATGGCGGATGTTGCTCCGAGCCGGGCGGGGCCGGGGAGCCGAACGGCGCGGCTTTGCTTCACATGAGGGCTTCGATGTTTGCTCAGCGAATCTTCCGGACGCTGGCGGTCTGCTGCGTCGGCCCGGCGGTCTGCGGTAGCGCGTCGGCCGAACCGCCTGCGGGCACGGGGTCGGCGCGCTCGTTCCTCGCGGCCAGGACTCTCTTTCAGACGAACGTCGGCTACGATCCGCGGATCGCGATTGCCGTGGATGGCGTGATCGTGCATCGTCATGGGGCCGACGTTGCGTCCCTCCGCCGCGACATTGATTCCTGGCGGCGACACAGCGCGGCCGTCGGGCGGATGTTCTTCGCCGACTCCGATGCAACGAACGAGTACTGGACCGGCAAGTGGGACGGCGCGCCGCACCCGGATGAGGTCGAGCGCGACGCCAGGGGCGACGTCGTGAAGTGCGCCGACGTGCGGCCCTACATGTTGCCTACGGATGGCTGGACGCGATACCTCGAGGAAATGACGGCCCGGTCGATCGACGCGGGGGCCGACGCGATCCTGCCGGAGGAGCCGCTGGCCCACGTGTTCACGGGCCATGAGAAAGCCTTCCAGGCGCTATGGGTCAAGCGCTACGGCCGTCCGTGGCAGCCCGAAAGCGCATCGCCCGAGGCGCACTACCTGACCGCGCAGCTCAAGAGCGAGCTGTATCTGGCGCTGGAGCGTCGGCTTGCGACGGTAACGAAGGAACAGGCGAAGCGATGCGGGAGGGACATCCGCTTCGTCATGCCGGTCCACAGCCTGTACAGCAACGTCGCCTCGCGGCTCGTCGCGCCGCTGGGCACGTCCGCGGGGGCGCGCGAGATCGACGGCTACATCGGGCAGGTGTGGACCGGGCCGGTGAACTGGGCGCTGGCGAACTACGACTCGCCCGACAAGTCGTTCTTCGACTCGGCGTACGTGCTGTATGATTACTTTGCTCAGTTGGTGACCGGCAGCGGGAAGCGCATGTGGCTGCTCGCCGATCCGGTGGAGGATGACCCGCGGCACGAGTGGAAGGAGTTCGAGACCTGGTATCGCCACTGCGTGGCGGCGAAGCTCCTGTTCCCCGAGGTTGATGCGTATGAAGCGATGCCGTGGCCCGACCGGATCTTCCTGCCGGGCTACGCCACCGGCGGCGGGACGCCCGCGCCGGAGCGGTTCCGCATCCTCATGCTTTCGGCGATCCAGGTCCTGCAGGACGTGCCGGTGGGCGGCCGGTGGTACGCCGAGCCGGGCGGCCGCGACGGCGGACCGACCGAGGGCGTCGGTGTCGCCGTAGCCGACACGCTGATGTGGCAGCCGCAGCGCGGGCCGGTGCTCCAGGGCGTGTACGGCCTGATGCTGCCGCTCGTGCATGCGGGCGTGCCGGCGGCGGCGTGCGTGCTGGAGCGAAGCGGCGACGCGGCGTACATGTCGCGATTTCGCACCGTCGTGCTCTCGTATGAGGACCTCAAGCCGCTCGATTCGCAGATGAACGCCGCGGTCGCGCAGTGGGTCAAGCGAGGCGGATCGCTCATCATCCTGGGCGCGGCGGACGATCTTGGCGGCGCCGCGATGTGGTGGAAGAAGGCGGGCTTTGCGTCGCCCGTGCATCATCTGCTTGCGCAACTCGGCATCCGGGCCGATGCCGACGGCGAATGGAAGGCGGGCAAGGGCTGGGTCGCCCGGCGGACGATTTCGCCGCGAAAGTTCAGCGATCCGGCGGTCGCGCGAGCGGAGTACCTGCCGCTTGCGGATGCGGCGCTTCGCAAGGCGGGCGTTGCGCGCGGCCTCGCGACGCCGGGGAACTTCTGCATGCGACGCGGGCCGTTCGTTATCGCACATGCGACACAAACGCCGCTGACCATTCCCGGAAAGCTCATCGACGTGTTCGATACCGATCTGCCGGTGCTGAATGGTGTGAAGGTCGAGCCCGGGGCGAGTGGCGTCTATCGTGACGTGACCTCCGCCTTGGACAGCGCGGCCGATGGTCGGCTGCGTCCGCGCGTGCTGCACTGCACGCACCGGCTGACGGCGGAAGAATACAAGGCGGGCGTCTTGCGGTTCACGATTCGAGGCCCGGCGGAGACACCGGCGGTGGTCCGTGTGCTCGCTGCAGCCACCGGAGCGGGGAGCATGACGGCCAGGGACGCGGCCGGGAAGGCCGTCGCCGTCGAGTTACGCCAGGACGGCCCGACGCAACGCCTGCGCTTTCCGAATCACCCCGACGGCGTCACGGTGGAGCTCGCGATGCAATAACACGAGCCAACGGCATGCGTCTGCGCCGCGGGCCGGCCCAAGCCATGCGGCTGGCCAGACCGCCCCGACGTATCCCTCAACGAATGTGCGGATCGATGTCGGCTTCCCGGAAGATCGCTCGAAGCGTGCCCGGGCGGATGTCGCCCGGATGGACGGGAACCGTGACCCGCCGGCCGTCGGGATGGACGAACGTCTTGTGCCCTCCGACGTGGTAGTCTTCGGTAAAGCCGTGACGCCGAAGGGGGGGCAATCACGTCGCGAGCCTTCATGGGACGGAGCTTGCTCACGCCTTCCCTACGAGCACGGAGGTGGAAATCGTCTCATCGACCGGGATGCGTTCTCCATGTTTGAGAAGACTGCCCAAGTGACACTCGATCGCCTCGCGTGCATTTTGTCGGGCCGAGGCGAGGTCGTCGCCGTGCGTTACACAACCGGGAAGGGCCGGGACGGTCACCGTAAAGCCTCCCTCGGGCTCGGGCGAAAGAATGACCGTGTACTGGCCCACGGGGATGCTCTTCCCGTTGCGTCGTCGGGGGACTCGCACCGTCCGCCGAATTGTGTTTCTTGCGGGCGGCATGATGTCATCCTGGACGGTTGACCGCCGCGATTCAAGCATTCCCGTGACGCCGACCGGGATTCGAGCCTCACAGACCCGCAGAGGTCGGATTCGCAAACCGAGGAGCCCGCCGGAGGGCCGATCGCGCCGTAACTTGAAACACGCGCCGCCAGACCCGATCATGGCCGAATGCCTGACCGAAAGCGGAACCGCCCCGGGCAAGAGACGTCGCCGGCCCCGCCCGAGCACAACTACCCATATCCCTGGGTCCGCCTGCGCTCCGGCACGGCGCACCCGCTGATCTTTCGGCGCATGGTCGGCGAGGTCGATCCCGCAGCCCGGGCCGGCGACATCGTGGCCGTCTATGACAAGACCGGGCGCCACTTCGGCCACGCGTTCTATCACGACCGCTCGCAGATCGCTCTGCGAATGCTCTCGTACGACGCCGCGCCGATCGACGACGCGTTCTTTCGCGATCGCCTCGCGCGGGCTGTGGGCTGGCGCAAGCGTCTCTTCGCCGGCGACGAGAGGACGGATGTCTATCGCCTCGTTCACGCCGAGGGCGATGGTCTGAGCGGGCTGATCGCCGAGCGGTACGCCGACTGGATCGCGATCGAGGTCTTTTCGCTCGGCGTCGCCCGCCGGATCGATCTGTTCAAGCGGCTGCTCGGCGAACTGACGGGCCTCACGCGGTTCGTCGTGCGGGCGGATGAGCGGATCTGCCGTCTCGAAGGGTTTCACGTGCCGGCCGACGCCTCGGACGCCGCGCCGGAGACCGTGACGGTCCGCGAGAACGGCATCCGTTTCCGCGTGGACATGCAGGCCGGCCACAAGACCGGCTTCTTCTGCGACCAGCGAGAGAACCGCCGCCGGCTCGCGGCCCTCTGCGGCGGCGCGAGCGTCCTTGACGTCTGCTGCTATACGGGCGGCTTCGGCATCTACGCGAAGAAGCTGGGCGGGGCCGAGTCGGTCACGGGCGTCGATCTCGATGAGAAGGCGGTCGACCTGGCGAAGCGCAACGCCGATCTGAACCAGGTCCGCATCGATCACGTCCACGCCGACGCCTTTGCCTACCTGCGCCAGATGCAGCAGAACGGCCGGGCGTACGACGTGGTCGTGCTCGACCCGTCAAAGTTCGTCGCGAGCCGCGAGGAGTACGACGAGGGGGCAAGGAAGTACGTCGATCTCAACACGCTCGGCATGTCCGTCGTGAAGCCGGGCGGCCTGCTGCTCACGTGCTCGTGCTCGGGCCTCGTCTCGCCGCCGGACTTCCTCAACCTGGTCAAGGCCGCCGCGAACCGGCTGCGCCGTCCGCTGCAGATCATCGACCAGACCGGTGCCGCCGCCGACCATCCTGTGATGGCCAACTGCCCCGAGAGCGCGTACCTGAAGGCAATCTGGGCGCGGCTGTGGTAGCACAATGGCGACCGGACACCGGTCGCTGCTGTGCGAACCTCGCAGCGCACTGGCCCGAACAAGGGGACCGGCGTACAATGCGGCGACGAGGGCTGCGCACGCGGAAAGGGACCGTTCAGGCTTTGGTGGAGAACCGCGATGGAGACAAGAGTTCGTGGTGGCAAGGGCGGTGTTGGCTGGTTGTTCGGCATACTTGCGCTGACGGCGGCTGTCGCAAGCGCGGCCGCATCGGACCTCGCTTTCGGCCCGGGGGAGAACGGCCTGTTCGCCTTTGATACCGGGCCGTTCCGGGGGCACCTGACGGCTACAGCCACGGGCCAGGGGCTGTGCTCGCTTGTCGACAAGGGCAGCGGGCGCGAGCTGACCAAAGGCTCGAAGGACTACGGCCTGTTCAGCTTCTATCGGCTGCTCGCGGTGGACCAGCGATGGGGGAGTTCCGCGTGGAGCCTGCCCAAGACTGCCGAGCGGACGCCCGACGGCGGCGTTCGCATAACGTGGGCAGGCCGACCCGAGCACCCGTTCGACATCCGCGGGACGTTCCGCTGGTCGGCACCGGACACGCTCGACGTACTCGCCGAGGTCACGCCGCAGATCGACGTGCACCGGTTCGAGCTGTTCCTCGGCTCGTACTTCGCCGACACGTTCCGGAGCCAGGTCTACGTCCGCGGCCGAGGCGGCGCCCCGCCGCGATTCCTCCCCGTGGACGTCAATCCGCTCATTGTCGGCACCTATGTCTCGTTCCCGCGGGACCACAGGACGGCGGCGATCATCTACGACGGCCGGTGGCTCATCCCGCCCAGCCCGGTGGACTGGGCCGTCACGGGCTCCATGGCCGCGCCGCTGGTCCTGCAGCAGGACCGCGCGACGGGGCTGACCTGCGTGATCATGGCCCGCCCGCAGGACTGCTTCGTCGTCAGCGCGCCGTACAACATGGAGCCGCCCGAAGACGGCGTCGCCGGGCATCACTCGACGTACCTGTCGCTTTTCGGGACGGACCTGAAGGCAGGCGAAACCGCCCGGGCATACCTGCGCGCCGTGATCGGCAAGCTTGCGCCCGCGCAGGCGGTGGAGCGATACCACGAATTCCTCAAGAGCTGTCCGGCTCCGGCGACGCAGCCGGCCGTCGGCCGGTGATGAACCCTGTATGCGGAACATTGATTCCGTTCGCGTCGGGCGTGAGGTTCGCTACCGGCCGCCCGGAGTGTTTCGTCCTGCGATCGTGACAACCGGTCCAATCTCGCATCGGACTTCACCGGCGAACTGGCTGAAGCCGGTTTCCGCGGCATGAGCGCAACGCGACGGGTCGAGCCGTCGCGCGATGTCGGCCCACACATCGACCGGGCGATCCCCGGTCCGTCGACTCGTAGCGTGAAGCTCTTCCAGGGACTTCTTCGGATTCTTGGCGTGGCGCACTGTCGGAACCGCGGTGTCCGCCGGTAGTCCGAGGGCCTCGCGTACGGCCGAGGGGTCGTCGAGCAGCCATGCCTCTCCGTGGGGAAAGGCCTCGCCGAGCGCCGTCGGGAAGACGGCTGAACGAGTCCTCTCCTCGTCTCTTGCCTCCCGCATCGCTCGCAGTCGGCGGCCCTCATGATCCCGGTCGGCGTCAACCACGGCGACCAGCCCGACACTGTGCGAGTCCTGCGCCTGCCTCATGGCGAAGAGAAGCTTGCTCCGGTATCCCTTGGGCGCCCCATGCAGCCGCGCCCAGGGCCTTGTTTCTTCCGCGACTTGCGTTGTGAGGATTCGCTCCACCAGACGCGGAACGGTGACCGCATCGCGTTCCCCGTCAACGACGAACAGAAGGCGAATCATGCACCCTTTCCCACGAGGCCCTCTTCACCCTGATTGAACCACACCTCGCCGAGCATGAACTCGTCGAGGAACGTTCTGAGGCGGGCGGCGTCGGCCGGCTCGGCCGTCCGACTGCCGTCGTCGTTCCGGCGAAAGACAAGCACCTGATCCTGCTCGAGATCCACCTGATCGAGCAGATACGGTGAGTGCGTCGTCAGGACAACTTGAGCCTTGTGCCCCGCGTGAACACCCTGCGTAAGCTCACGAAGCAACCGCATCACGTCGGCGAGTCGCCTGGGATGTATACCGTTTTCCGGCTCCTCGATCAGAATCAGTTTGGGCGGTGAGGGATGATACGCGAGGGCCATGAAGAACAGGAGCAGGCGAACTCCTGCGGAGACGCGGTCCGCGGGAACTCGCAACCCGTTTTCGATCACGAGGTCAACGCTTCGCTCGGCCGGGTCAGGCGTGGAGATCTCGATCTCCTCCAGCCCCGGCACTGCCTTTCGCATCGCATCGACGAACTCGAAAAAACGCTTGCGATCGCGGCGGAGCAAGTGATCGAGGAGGCTCGCGACACCTGCGCCATCCGGGCCGAGCGCGGGGGGATCGCCTGAGTCCGTATAGCCAGGTGATATCATCGAGATTCCTTGCGACGGCAGTTGATACAGGCCCAGCGGCCTGATCTCAGACGGACAGCTAACGGGTTCTCGGTGCGCTCGCTCCGAAGTCAGCGTCACCTGACCCGCCTCTGTTTTGCCGAGGATCTCAAGCCGCACGTCGGGATTGAGTCTCCAGCGATCGCCCAGGTCGCGAACCGGCTGTTCATTGGCAAGATAGTGCAAGACGGCTAAGAAAGCGGACTTTCCTGAGTCGTTTGGCCCGATCAACACTGTCAGCGGGCGCATCGGAAGGTCCAACTCCCGGAAGCAACGGAAAAGCCGGATGTGGATGTGCGTCAACACGCCAGCAACCTACCGCGGTCCACGACAAGGGTCAAGGACAGTCCGCCCAGACCATATTCAGCACCCGCCTTCTCTGTGTCTTGTTCGTGTCCGCGGTGTCCTGCCCGGTGGATCGATACGCCTTACCCCATCGCCGCCTCGTACATCGCCACGACGTTCGCCGGCGGGACCTCCGAGAGGATGTTGTGCACCTGACAGAAGACGAAGCCGCCGCCGGGGGCGAAGGCGTCGATGTTGCGGCGGACGTTGTCTTTGACCTGCTGCGGCGTGCCCTGGGCGAGGATGTGCTGCGTGTCGCAGCCGCCGCCCCAGAACGTGATGTCCTTGCCGAATTCGCGCTTGAGCTTCGCCGGCTCCATGTCCGCCGCGGAGATCTGCACCGGGTTGATCACGTCGAAGCCCGCCTCGATCAGGTCGGGCAGCAGCTTGTAGAGCGAGCCGCACGAGTGCAGGAAGACCTTGAGGTTCGGAGCCTTCTTCCTGATGTGGCTCACGATGGTTGTATGACGCGGCTTGAAGAACCGCCGGTACATCTCCGGCGAGAAAAACGGGCCGCTTTCGGTGCCGAGGTCGTCGCCGAGCTGGATGAGGTCCACGTTGTCGCGGAGGGCCGGCAGCAGGCGGTCCAGGCCCGCCAGGTGCGCCTCGACGAGCTTGTCGAGCAGCCGCTCCGCCTTCGCCGGCTCCGCGGCCAGATCGAGCAGGAAGTTGTCCATCCGCCGCAGGAACGTGCCCCACTCGAACAGGTTCGCCCCGAAGGCGATCATGATCGCGCGGTCACTCCGCCGGCGAAGCTCCGCGAGGTGCGCGGCGATCCGCTTGAGGTTCGCGTCGCTCAGGCCGTCGGCGTAGATCGGCTCGGCCATCGCGGCCCAGCACACCTTGCCCATATGTCTGGGCAGGTCCGCGAGCTTCGACTCCCAGTCGTCCTCGGTCATCGGGAAGCAGGCCTGCGTGAAGTAGGTCGCCCCCTGGATCATCCGGCCGACGGCCGTGCCCTCCGCGTTGTATACGTACCACTCGTCGCCGGACCGCCGCAGGTCGCAATACGCGGGCACCTCGCACGGCGAGCCGTCCGGCAGAGTCCACGGCTTCCAGCCCGTCGGGTCGAACTCGCGTCCTGCGTTGATCGCATCGATCCGGAAGCGGTCGAGGTACCAGCCCTCGGGTTCCGCGAGCTGCTGAACCATGTCGAAGACGCGCGTGTGGCCGTCCGTCACGCCCAGGTAGGCCTTCAGCCGGTTGTACGCGATCGCCTGGATCCCGGTGGACCGCATCGCTCCGCAGTCGATGGGGACATGGTCGGGTTCCCTGTGGGCAATCGCTGAAAGCACGCGTTCGCGTGAAGTCATGTGGATGCTCCTGCAAGTTCCTGGTAGTGTATACGATGTGAGCATGTGCGGGAAGCGGGCGGCCGGTTCGCGAGCGCGGTGAACCCGGGGCCCACGGCGCGACCCATCCCGCCGGAACGGGGCATGCCGGACCGATGGCGGTAATCGTCTTCAACGGCGAGCGAATCGAGGCGCAGGTCGGCGAAACGCTTTTTGCCGCGGCGGATCGATCCTCGCGAGGCTCCCGCGACATTGCCAGCTCCTGCCATCGCAGCGGTCAGTGCCGCGAGTGCATCGTGGAGGTCCGGCGCGGGAATGAACATCTCTCGCCCTGGTCGGAGGCCGAGACATTCCTCCGGCACCAGGCCGATGCGGAGGACCGGACCTACCGTCTTGCCTGCCAGGCTCGCATCATCCGGTCGGACGCCGTTATCGAAGTCGAGACGTTCAAGCGTCGGCTCGAAATCGCAGCGGAGGGCCGTGCGGTGCCCGACCCGTTCGAGCCGTGGGTTCGGCGCGAGGCCGACCACGTCTGCTGTGATGGCGACCGGCTGGGCCGGTACGACGGGGCCATCTACGGCGTCGCCATCGACGTGGGCACTACGACGGTCGTCCTGCACGCCGTCGATCTCGAGACGGGGCGGACCGTCGCCGTGCGGGCCTTTGAGAATCTGCAGAAGTACGGCGGCAGCGACGTGATGCACCGCATTTCCTACGATGCGGCGTACCCGGGCCAGCTTCACCGCACGATCATCGCGCAGGTCAACGATGCCCTGCGCGGGCTGCCCATCCGTCGCCAAAGCATCTTTGCCGTAACCGTGGCCGCGAACCCGACCATGCGTGACCTGTTCTTCGGCCTCGATGTGCAGCCCCTGGGGCAGCGCCCGTTCATGTCCCAGACGCAGATCGACGTGCTCGCGGGTCGGCGCGAGAGCACGTCGCTCCAGGCGGACGGAAAATCGCTCGGTCTTGCCGTGCATCCGCGGGCGCGGGTGTACGGGCTTCCGCTCGTGTCGCACCACGTCGGGGCGGATACGGCTGCCGTGCTGGCGACGATTCCGATCGAACGGCACACGGCGCCGTTCATGGTCATTGACATCGGCACGAACACGGAAGTGGTGATCGGCGACCGGGGCCGGATCATCTGCGCCTCGTGTCCGGCGGGGCCGGCGTTCGAGGGCGGGCGTGTGAGCTGCGGCGCCGCTGCGACCGAGGGTGCGATCACCGGCGTCCGGCGACTCGATGGGCGGTGGGAGGTTTCTTCCATCGGTGCCGGCCCGCTGCGAGGCTTCTGCGGCTCGGGCCTGGTGGATCTGCTCGCCGAGCTGCGCAATTCCGGCGAGATGGACGAACTCGGCCGGTTCCGCGACGGCTGCGCGGCGGCCGTGCTCTGGCCGGATTCACCCCTTGGCCTGACACGGGCCGATGCCAGCGAGCTGGCGCAGGCCAAGGCTGCCAACGCCGTAGGACAATACGTGCTTCTCCGCCGCTTCGGCGTCACCATCGATCAGATCGGCACGTATTACCTTGCCGGCGCCTTCGCGAACGGGATGAACCTGGAGAACGCCCGTCGCATCGGTCTGCTGCTTCCCGTTCCCGACGAGCGTATCGTGCGGATCGGGAACGCGAGCATCGAGGGGGCCAAGGGGGCGCTGGTGAGCCGCGCGTGCCGTGACCGCATCGAGGCCCTCGTCCGCCGCGTCGAGCATGTCGAACTCGAACAGGAACCTGATTTCTTCGATCTTTTCGCCGAAATGACGCTGCTTGCCCCGATCCCGCGCGAGACACGGTCCGCATAACGGTCCTTTTGCCGCGGGCCTCTACCATCGGCTTACGATGTTCCGCCACAGTGGATCCGAACCGGTTTACCCGGCGGCCCTGCGCGAATGGGAGGGAAACTAGTCACGACGGGCCGGGAAGGGGCCGATGGAAACGGTGCGGCCGGGTGCGGCCGCGCCCGTTTATCGGCCCGGGGGCAGGCACACGTGTCAACGCCTGATTTTGGCAGAATCCTTCTCATCGACGACGACCGCAAACTGCAGTTCGTCCTGAGCGCCAACCTGCGCGCGGAAGGTTACGAAGTCGTCACGGCCTCCAACGGTCGGGAGGGACTCGCCGAGGCCCGCCGCCTGTCTCCCGACATCATCATCATGGACGTGTCCATGCCTGTGATGAACGGCGTGGAGGCCACGCGCGAGCTGAAGGCCGACCCCGCGACCAGCGAGATTCCCATCATCATGCTGACGGCCCGCTCGCGTGTGGAGGACCTGGTCGTCGGCCTGGAATGCGGGGCGGAAGAATACCTGACCAAGCCGTTTGAGATGGCCGAACTCATGGCGCGGATTCGGTCCGTCCGGCGGCTGGCCCTGGCCCGCCGGGAGCTGTCGGCGGCCAACCAGCGCCTCACGCGCGAGGTGTCGGAGAAAACCCGCCGGCTGGGCGTGCTCTATCGGTTCGCCCGCCAACTCAACGAGGTGGAGTCGCAGCAGGAGATTCTGGACCGGACGGTCGAGGCGGTCCAGGAGGCGACCGGGGCGAAGCGGATCAGTATCATGCTGCCGGATCCCGACGGGAAGCACCTGCGCTGCGTCAAGTCCGTCGGCATGGACCCGGGAATCGCCGGCGAGCTTCGCGTCAAGACCGATGCGGGCATCGCCGGCAATGTGTACTCCACCGGCAAGACGATAGTCGCGAACGTCTATCCCGAGGCGGACTGGACCGGCGCGCGCTACTCCAGCGAGGCCTTCGTAAGCGTCCCGCTCGTCTCGGCCACCCTGCGGACGCAGGATGCGGTGATCGGCGTCCTGAACGTCACCGAGAAGCCGGACGGCGCGCCGTTCGATTCCGAGGATGCGGACTGCATCCGTTCCATCGCCGACGTGGCCGCCGTTGCTCTACACAATCAGATCCGGCGGCAGCGCCTCGATGAGTTCGTGCAGGCACTGTTGCTGACCGTGGGCCGGCTGGCCGAATACCGCGACGAGGAAACGTCCAGCCATCTGGAACGGGTACAGCGGTACGCGGGCCTTCTGGCCCGTCGGCTCCAGCGCAACCCCAAGCACCGCGACACGCTCACGAACGACTTCGTCCGCGACCTTATCCGCTGCACGCCGCTGCACGACATCGGAAAGGTGGGCATTCCCGACGAGATCCTGCTGAAGTCCGGCTCGCTTACGCCGGAGGAATTCGAGACGATGAAGGGTCACGTCGAGATCGGCCGCAAGACCCTCGAGTTCGCCGCGAGCAAGACGGGGCCGATGCCGCTGCTGAGCATGTGCATCGACATCGTTCATGCCCATCACGAGAAATACGATGGCACCGGCTACCCGCTCGGGCGCCGGGGCGAGGAGATCCCGCTTGCCGCCCGCATCGTCGCCCTTGCGGACGCGTACGACGCGATCACCAGCCATCGGCCGTATAAGGATCCCTTGTCCCACGAACACGCCGTACGGACGATCCGGGCGAACGCCGGCCGCCACTTCGACCCGGACGTGGTCGAGGCCTTTCTGGCCGTTGCCGACGAGTTCGACCGAATCCGGGCCGCCTCCCTCGCCGAAACGACTGCCGCCGAGCCGGCGGCCGTCAGCGGCTGATTCGGGAACGCCCTTCGTGGCGAAGCCCCGTTCCACAGGGCCGGTCCGCGTCGGCGCGCTCGATCAGATCTCGAAGACCCAGGAGCCGAAGTCCTCCGTCTCGCCCGTCTGGCCACGCGGGCGCATCCGAAGGCTCGGCGGGCTGAGGCTTACATAGCAGTCCGGCGGGATGCTGCGTGTGAGGAACACCGATCCCCCGACGACGCTGTTGCGGCCCAGCCGCGTCGCGCCCCCGAGGACGGTGGCGTTGGCGTACACCGTTACGCCCTCCTCCACCGTCGGATGCCGTTTGTGGCCACGGATGAGGCGGCCTCGCTCGTCCTTCGGGAATGACAGCGCGCCGAGCGTCACGCCCTGGTAGAGCTTCACGTTGTCGCCGATCTCCGTCGTCTCGCCGATGACGACCCCTGTCGCATGGTCGATGAAGAAGTTGCGCCCGATCTTCGCGCCCGGGTGAATGTCCACTCCCGTCATCGAGTGCGCCCACTCCGTCATGATCCGCGGCATCAGCGGCACGCCCATTTCGTGCAGCACGTGGGCGAACCGGTAGACGGTTACGGCGAGCACCCCCGGATAGGCGAGGATGACCTCGTCGGTGTTCACCGCGGCGGGGTCTCCGTCGTAGGCGGCCTGCACATCCCCGGAGATGATCTCGCGCAGCTCGGGAATCCTCTCGAGGTACTGCATGGTCAGCTCGCGCGCCCGCGCGTCGCACGCCTTCGGTCCGCCGCGGCCGTTGCCCGCCAGTTCCTCCCCGTAGCAGAGGCAGTGGTAGATCTGACGAAACAGCTTCTGCGCGATCCTCGGCAGAAGTTCGCCCACGTGAAACGACACGTTGTGCAGCGTGAGGTTCTGGCGACCGTAGTAACCGGGATACGCGAGTTCGAGCAGCAGCTCGATGATGTCGGTGATCTCGCGCCGGCTCGGGAGGTACGCGCGGTCGATATGGCGCGTCCGCGCGTCCGCCTTGTAGCTCTCCACAATCCGCTCCACCAGGGACGGAAGCCTGTCGCCGATCTGAAACTGTTCGATCATCACTCCATACTCCTGTTGCGACCGGGTCGCATCAGCTCAGGCAGAATCCGGTCAGGAAACATCGAGAGGGGGCGGCTCCGGCGGCAGAAACCACCGGACTTCACGTTGTGCGGGGCCTTGCCGTCGCCGTGAGGCGCACGCCGGCCCCGCGCGTACAGCCGCATCGCGTGCTCTCATACGCAACGCGTACCGTCGCCTTCGGTTGCGGTCGTTGGCGGTTCATCACCGCAATTGTAGCCTCTGTGTCGATCCCCGCCAACGCCCCGGCCGCCGTGCCGTGGGGCCGGTCAGGCATCACGGCCGTGGCGAAGTCCCGCCGCCTGGAGACGCCATGCGATCACCGTCGCGCCGTTTCCGCCCGTTAGACTCTTGCGTCGCGGTTTTTGCGTGCCTTGCGCGCGGCGCGCCTTGTGCGTTTGTAGCGCGCTGGGGCAGTGGCGCGACCCGTCATTCTGAGGAGCGCAGCGACGAAGAATCCGGCTGATTGGCGCAGAGAAGCTGGATGCTTCGCTTCGCTCAGCATGACGGCCGCCGGCACGGCCGTGTTCGGTTGCGGCCGAAGGCCGCCTTGGGAAGAAGAGGCGGTGATCACTTGCGGATCTGTTTGCGGAAGACGTCGAGCAGCGGGTCCTTCGTGGACTCCATCACCTTGAGCATATCGGCCCGCAGGCGTTCGAGCGGCTCCTTGTACTTCGGGTCGTCGATGACGTTCTTCTGCTCGCACGGATCGGACTCCGTGTCGTAGAGTTCCTCCGGCACGCGGCAGTCGAGGAGCTTCACGCGGGCGGCGATCGCCTTGTCGGTCCTGGCGGCGGCCTGCATCGCCTTGAACGTCGGCGAGCCGGTCGACTCGCTCACGAAGACGGTCTTGCCGTCCGACCAGGCGTTGAAGATGTAGTGGTAGCGCTTGTCCTGCATCGACCGCATGGGGAAGTCGCGCCGGCCGGAGGTCTGGTGGAATGTGGTGTAGAGTTCGCCGCGGCCTTCCTGCGGCTTGCCGGCGAGCAGCGGGAGGAACGAGCGGCCGTCCATGCCCGGAACCTGCGGGAGGCCGGCGGCTTCAAGCACGGTCGGCATGAAGTCGATGCCGGAGATGAAGTGCTCATCGTTCACGCTGCCCGGCTTGACTTTGCCCGGCCAGCGGACGAGCCACGGCGTCCGCGTGCTGAACCGGTAGCAGTTCGTCTTGGCGAAGGGGAATGGCATTCCGTTGTCGCTGATGAACATGACCAGCGTGTTGTCCTCCAGCCCGCTCTCCCGCAGCGCTCGGAGGATCTGGCCGACCGTCTCATCGCAGCGGTGGACGGAGGTGAAGTACTGCGCGAGTTCCTTGCGGATCTCGGGCAGGTCCGGCAGGAAGCACGGCACCGGCACCTCGTCGGGCCTGTACGTTCGGCTCACACCCACGGCCGCAGCCTGCTCCTTCCGGTTCTGGCGATTCGGCCGGGCCTGTCGTCGCGCGGCCTGCGGCGCGTCGGCGCCGGCAAACGGACGATGCGGGTCCTGCGAGTTGGCCATCAGGAAGAACGGCTTGCCCGCCGCCCTGGCCTTCTCGAAGAACTCCTTCGAGTGCTTGTGGTAGAGGGCCGGGTCGCGGCCGCTGCCGAGGTCCTCGGCCGGCACGACGACGTCCCAGCAGAACTTGCTCGCCGGAGCGAGGTGGGGCACCTTGGCGAAGATTCCGTTCATGTAGCCGGCCGCCCGCAGCGATTCCTGGAGCGTCGGCACGTCGGGCCGGATCGGCTCGAAGCCCATCGCCCCGTTGCGGTACGGGTAGCGGCCGGTCATGAGGACTGATCGTGACGGCTGACAGACGGCGACGGTGACGTGGGCGTGCGTGAACCGCATGCCCTCCGAGGCCAGCCTGTCGAGGTTTGGCGTGATGCCCGCGATCGGGCAGCCGGTCACGCCGAGCGATCCGTAGTCCATATCGTCGGCAGTGATGAGCAGGATGTTTGGAGGGATCGCCTTCCTTGTCGGTCGCGCGGGGTGTGCGGTCGTTGCCTCTTGAGCGTCCGGTCCTGCCGCGAGCGGCGAGGTGAGCCCGGCGATTGCCCAGAGACAGAGCGCTCCGGGGAGAAGAGTTCTACTGTTCATGCTTCGCGATCCTCCGCGGCCGCGTCTCGCCTGCGCCGTCGGTATATGTCCGGTCGTACTCGTTCCCGGCAGCGGGGGCGTTTAGCGCCCGCAGCACTTCTTGTACTTCTTGCCGCTGCCGCAGGGGCACGGATCGTTTCGGCCGATCCTCGGTTCCGTTCGCCGGACGGGTTGCGTGGTGTCGGGGTACACCGGCGGATCGAGCGAGTCCTCCTCTTCGTCCGGCTCCGGTGGCATGCGACGGAGGAGCGATGCATTGTACGCGGCCTGAAACATTCGCATGCCTTCCTCGGTCGTCATGTCGAAACCGGCCGCAGTGCCCTGCATGAACAACGACTTCGCCATGCCCCAGTTCGCCGGGTCGGCCGCCAGCCTGGGCAGTTCCTTGCTGGCCTCATCCATAAGGGCCAGGAACGGCTCCGGGTCGGGCAGGCGCCCCGTTGCATGCAGGAAATGAACGAACGCGGCCAACACCCCAGGCAGCTTCTCGAAATACTCGGGTTCGGCGGAAACCTTCCGCGGCGTCCACTTGTACAGGGTCTGCCTCACGCCCTCCAGGTCCAGCCGGGAGGGGGTCGTCCGCTCATAGTCCCATGCGTTCTCGAGGAAGCTTCCGACAAGCCACGCGGCCTCCTCCGGGGTCACATCTCCGAGGGACCGGGCGAACGGCGATTTCTCGAACTCGTCGGCCAGGCTTTCTACAAGGGCGTACGCCTCTGGTTGACTGGTTGCCTCGTCTTCGCCGTCTTCATCATCCCACTCGACGGTATTCGCCCAGTCCTCGCATCGCTCAGGCCAGTCGATCCGCCAATCGAAATCGCACACGGGCTGCTCGCCGGATTGCAGGCTCTCAAGCAGGTCCTTCCAGTCCTCCCGTTCCACTCGGCTCCGCGCCGAGCGAACGCACCTTTCCAGAATCGGACGCACGCGCGGATCGCCCATCTGCAGCAGCGTGCTGCACACGGCCAAGGCGGGGTTCCAACCGTCGGGCGGCCATTCCCGGGCCGTTTCGATACCCGCGCGGGCCAGACAGAAGTCCCGGGTCCGCGCCGCCACGTCCGGGCCGCAGTCCACGGCAGCGCGAAGGATCTCATACGCCAACACGCGCTGACTCGGCTGTGTCGCCGACTCGATGAACTCCATGACCGCCGTCATCGCTGACGGTCCCATGCGCTGCAGGGCATAGGCAGCGGCGTACTGCAATGTCGCTTCCCTCTCGTCCGTTGCGGCTTGCAACAGGACGGGAATCGCCGTTTCGGCTCCGGCCTCACTGAGCACCACGCAGAGTGCAACGCCTGCGAAGGTCACGTTGCCGGCGGTCAATTCGTCGCGCAGGCGCTGGATGAATTGTGCCGCCTTGTCCGGATCGCGGGCCTGCTCGATGGCGTGACGCATCGCCTGCTCAGAGAAGGCGGTCAACGACTCGCGGACTTGGTTCAGTTCGGATTCCGTGAGGGCGGGCATGGGCGACTCCTTTCTCCCGTTCGGGTTTGCCTGATGAGTGTACACTTGTACCGCGCCCAATCAAGTCGTTGCCGTCGTGCGGCATGGCCGGCAAGGCGTTCAGGGGTACGGTGCGGCCGAGTGTCGCAGGCGTGGCGGGTTGGGGCTCACTCCGCCGTTCGGGAAGTCGCTTCCTTGGGGCGATCCAGTTCCACGCGGATCATCCAGCCGCGGTCCTTCAGGACGCGATACATGGCCATATGGCCGAGTTCGTGGCACAAGCCGCAGAGGTTGAAGACGCCGGAGGTAGACGGTTTGGCGAGCTTGTCTTCGGACGGCACCGAGAGGAACAGGCGCTCTTATGGACGCATCCGAGCGCGGAATGTTTCCGTTTCTTTCGTTTCTTGTTGACGGGCCGGGGGACAAAGGGGGAACGGTTGGAGAAACGTCATCGCCGGGCATCGACGGCCCGCAGAATCTGGCCGCGCCGGCCGGCCAGATCCGCGAGGTCCTGGTCGCGCAGCGCGAACCGGCCGTCGCGGTGCTCGAAGGCCAACACGGCCCCGTCGGCGTAGAGTACGTTTACCTTGACGGCCTTGTGATTCGTGCGCCGGAACGAGGGGTCCACCGTGATGAGCGAGTTGATGTCCATGGCCAGGGTCGTGGCCCTTCCGCCGGCGGTGTTGCGGCCGAGGTTCTCGATCTTGCCACGGCCGTCGGTCTCCTGGAGCTGGCGATAGAGATACGAGCTGTAGGCCGGCGAGATCTTCTGTTTGGCGATCTTGTCGAGTTCCTCGACAGGATCGCTCGAGTCGTCGCCGGGGCAGTACATCATCTCGGGGACGTTGATGGCCCTGGTCAGCAGCAGGCCGAGGGCCATCCGCCGCTTCATCGGCTGCTGCGGGCCGGTCCAGATCTGGTTCGTGGCCAGGTGCCCGTCGTTGCTCTCCAGGAAGGGTGCAAGCGCCTGCACGTCCGGGCCGTGCGGGATAACGCCCTGATCGTGGGCGTACGACAGGAGGCTCATGCCCACCTGGTGAAGGTTGCTCATGCACGAGATGAGCTTCGCCTGGGCCCGCGCCCGCCCAAGGGAAGGCATAAGGATGGCGAGCAGCAGCCCGATGATCGACACGACGACGAGCAGCTCGATCAGCGTGAAGGCTGGGCGTGCCGCGCCTGGAAACCTCGCGTCGCTTCCGGTGGCATGGTCTCGCATCGGGCACGTGCGGGGGCCGGGGCCGTACCACCCCTTCGGGGCCTGGCATTGGGTTGTGTCCGAAGCCCAGGGGTTGCGTCCTGGGCTCCTGTCCGTCGCCGCTGCGCTGTCATGCCGCGGAATCCTCACGCGCCGCAGACATTCCGGAAGCAGGCGAGACGCCCGCTTCCCGTGTCGGGCTGCCGCCGAATGCCCCGCTACGGGATCGGAAGCAGACGGAACCCGGGAGTCAGAAACGGTGGCAGCGTTCTCCATGTGGCGGATCTCCGGTCGTGGGCTCGACGAGCGTCCCTGGCGCGTGGGGCGACCTCCAATGCGCCAAGAAGGTTCCAGGACACCGTCGATAATACAGTATCGCGGGTGTGTGTGTCAAGAACGGCACGGCCGCGCTTCGGAATATCACGTCCGGGGCCCGTGCGGGTCCGCGAGGATTCCCCTTGCCTTGCCCGCCGGAGCGGGGTACAAACACCGTTGTACAGTTCACAGGAGTCTATATGTCCAACCAGGCTAATCGAGTCAGTGTGCGACGCGCGGTGAGTGTGGGCGCGGCGGTGCGGCTTATGGTATGCGCCTTCGCGGCCATATCGCTTGGATGTCGCGAGCCCCGGGGAACGGCTGCGCCGGCGGCGATCGCCGGGCCAAAGCGGGGGCCGGCGGGCACACCGGCTACGTCCCCCGTGGTCAAGGCGGTTACGTTTCCCGGTATCGTCGTGGATCCGGGCCGTCACGAGGTGCGGATCGACGGGGAGATCTGCATCGAGCAGGGGATTCTCGAATACCTCGCGGTGGCCGACGAAGGCAAGACGTACGAGAGCCTCTTTCAGCTTCATTGCCGGCCGTCGCAACTGAACGCCGCGTTGCTGATGGCCGGGTGCGTTGCGGGGCCCGTGCCGCCGGAACTCCGAGGCGATTTCGTTCCTGAAGGCCCGACGACCGCACCGGCGCGGCCGCCGGGCGCCCCGGCGATCCCGCAACCGCCAAGAGGTTACTGGCAACGGGCCGGCTCAGGACCGACGCACCTTACCGTGGCCGTCGAGGTCCGCCGCCCGGATGGCACGTGGCAACGCCGCAATGTCGAGAGCTTCCTGGTTGACCGGGGGCACAAGCGGTCGCCGGCGCCGCTGGCGTGGGCCTTCACGGGCTCGTTCTTCGCGCGGGATGAGACATCGAAGAGCGAGGTGTTTATCGCCGACGTGGAGCGGTCGCTCATTGCTCTCTGGTACGACCCGACGGCGCTGCTGAACCTGGTGCGAGATGTGGGTAATCCCTACCGGGGGGAGAGCAACGGCCTTGAGGTGAACCGTGGGGGCGTGCCGCCGATCGGCACACCGATCCGCTTGATCCTGCGCGCTGTTCCCCCGGGCGGGTCGTAATCCGGCATCATGATGCCCGGCTGACACTGGGCGCGATCCAGGCACGGCCGTCGCGATCGAGCAGGCGGTCTGCTGCCTCCGGCCCCCATGTGCCCGGCGCATAGAACTGCACGCCGGCGGGGTCGGCGTCCCAGGCCTGTTGGATCGGGTCGCATAGGGCCCAGGCGAGCTCGATCTCATCGCTGCGGATGAAGAGCGACGCGTCGCCGTTGGCCGCGTCGAGGAGCAGGCGTTCGTACGCCTCGGGAATGACCTGCTGCTGGTAGCTGTTGCGATAGAGGAACTCCAGGTCGCTTACGCGGAGCTTCATGCCCTCGTCGGGCACCTTGCTCTGGAAGGTCAGGCGGATGCCTTCGTCCGGCTGGATGCGGATCGTCAGGCGATTGCAGATGAACGGCTGATCGGGCGGCAGTTCGAACATCATGTGCGGCGGGCAGTGGAATTGCACCACGACCTCGGTGGCGCGGCACGGCAGGCACTTGCCGCTGCGGAGGTACATCGGCACGCCTTTCCACCGCCAGTTGTCGATGCCCAGGCGGAGGGCCGCGTACGTCGGCGTGGCGCTGTCGGGAGCCACGCCGGACTCGCGCCGGTAGCCGTCGTACTGTCCGCGGACGGTAGATTCGCCCGTCTCGGCAGGGGTCGGCGGCCGGATGGCCTTGAGCACCTTGACCTTCTCGTCGCGGAGAATGTCCGCATCGAACTTCGCCGGGGGCTCCATCGCGATGATTGTGAGCAATTGCAGCAGGTGGTTCTGGAACATGTCGCGGAGGACGCCCGCCGTCTCGTAGTAGCCCGCGCGCCGGCCGACGGGCTCCTTCTCCGCCACGGTGATTTGCACGTGATCGACGAAGTTACGGTTCCACAGCGGCTCCCACACCGTGTTGGCGAAGCGGAAGGCGAGGATGTTCTGCACCGTTTCCTTGCCGAGGTAGTGGTCGATGCGGAAGACCTGATGCTCCTCGAAGACGGCGTGCACCTGCTCGTTGAGCTGCCTGGCGGTGGCCAGGTCGTGGCCGAAGGGCTTCTCGATGACGATACGGCAGGGACCGTTGACCTTGCTCGCCATCCCGGCGGCACCGAGATGGGCGACAGCCGGGGCGTAAAACTCCGGCGCGGTGGCCAGGTAGTACAGCCGCACCCGTCTCGGGACCGCTGCTTCGCGGTCCGAGTCGCCCAGGAAGGCGTTGAGCGATCGGAAGTCCTCCAGCCGGCCGATATCGCCCCGGTGGTAGAAGATCGCCTGTGCGAACGCCTGCCAGTGGGAGGGGTCGCACTCCGTGCCGAGCAGGTCCCGGGCCTGTTTGTGCAGGTGATCGCGAAAGGCGTCATGCGTCATTGGTGTCCGCGAGAAGCCGACGATACGGCTGCCCTCGTGGATCCGCCCCTTGCGGTACAGGCTGAAAAGGGCGGGGACGAGCTTACGGCTGGTCAGATCGCCGGAGGCGCCGAAGATGATGATGTCCGTCGGTTGTTGCATAGCGGGGGATTCTAATCGTCGTCGGCGGAGGCGACTACCGGCGTGTACGACGCGGCGGCGGGGTTTTCGGTGGGGCGGTTTCGTGCGCGACGCGGCCGGGCGCCGTACTCCGACGTGCCCCCGGGGACGGCAACGCGACGGGGGCGGGGCGATGCCCTCCGGAAGGGGTACTTGGAGCCGGGCGGCACGTCGGCTAAAATGCGTTCCTGTGTCGTGAACGAGACCCTGGACCCCACCAACCAACGGAGCGAACGGTAATGAAGGTCAAGGTATTGGTTGCCGACAAGCTTGCGAAGGCCGGACTGGATCGACTCGCGGCGGCGGGCGTGGAGTTCGATGTGAAGCCGGGTCTTGGCGAGTCGGATCTTGCGGCGATCGTCGGTGGATACGACGGCATGCTTATCCGCTCGGGGGTGAAGATCACCGCGAAGGTGCTGGAGAACCCCGGGCGGCTTCGAGCGATCGCACGGGCGGGCGTCGGGGTGGACAACGTGGACCTCGAGGCAGCGACCCGCAAGGGCATCCTGGTGATGAACACGCCGGACGCCAACACGATCTCGACGGCGGAGCATACGATGGCCATGCTGCTGGCGATGTCCCGTCGGATCCCGGAGGCCGACGCGAGCATGAAGGCCGGCCTGTGGGAGAAGTCCAAGTTCATGGGCACGCAGGTTGCGGGCAAGACGCTGGGGATCATCGGCTTCGGGCGGATCGGCAGCACGGTAGCGGTGCGGGCGCTGAGCTTCGACATGAAGGTTCTTGCATACGACCCGTTCTTTACGGGCGAGACGGCGCTGGACGGCAAGGTGACGATCGTCAAGACGCTCGATGAGCTTCTGGCGGAGTCCGATTACATCACGATCCACGCCAAAGGCACGCCGGAGACCAAGGGGATGATCGGGGCCGCCCAACTGGCCAAGTGCAAGAAGGGCGTTCGGATCGTGAATTGCGCCCGCGGTACGATCATCGACGAGGCCGCACTGGCCGAGGCGCTCAAGAGCGGCCACGTGGCGGCGGCGGCGGTCGATGTCTTCAGCAAGGAGCCCGTCGAGAACAATCCGCTGACCTCCGCGCCGAACATCGTCCTCACGCCGCACCTGGGCGCCAGCACGGATGAGGCTCAGCTTGCCGTTTCGCTGGATGCGGTGGACGTGCTGCTGAATTACCTGCAGCGCGATGAGATTCGATGGGCGGTGAACGCGGCGGGTCTGCCCTCGCAGCTTTCCGCCCGCGACAAGGCGTACCTGGACCTGGCGAGGCGGATGGGCGCGATCCTGGCGCCGCTGTGTGCCGGCGGGATCGAGAAACTCGACGTCATCACGAGCGGCGAATCGCTTCAGCCGGTCGGCGCGGTTCTGGCCAGGCAGATCATGATCGAGCTTCTCAGTCCGCAGCTTACGGCCCGCCCGAACCTGATCAACGTGGAGAACGCGGCGAAGGAGCGGGGGATCGGCATCGGCCACGCGAACACGTCACGGAGCGAGACGTTCACCGACAACGTCGTCGCCAGGGTCGAGACCAAGAGCGGTCCGCACAGCGTCGAAGGAACGGTGTTCCTCGACGGCCTGCCCCGGATCCTCGCGATCGATAACTACCGCATGGACATGGTGCCCGCGGGTTCGATGATCATCGTGCACAACCACGATGAGCCGGGCGTGATCGGCCTGGTCGGCACGACGCTCGCGCATCACAAGGTGAACATCGCGGACATGGCCCTGTCGCGGCAGAACGACACCGCGCTGATGGTACTGAAGATCGACGAGCCGGCGCCGCAGTCGGCGATCGACGCGCTGGCGGCCAAGAGCCCGCCGATCAAGCTGGTGCGGACGGTTACGCTGCCGCCGGCGGTGGCGACGAAGTGAAAGGGGCCGTTCGTCCGCCGGGCATGATCCCGTTCGGCGGGTGGGCCGCACGAGGGACGGCGGATAACGGCGTCGGAGATCGGGTGCGTCGGACGGGGCCCTTGCGCCCCGTGCCGCGGAAGGCCGCAGCGGCGGAGTTGCGGATCAAGAGAATTACGGATCAGGGAACATGGCCCAATACTGCGTTGGCATCGATCTGGGCGGAACGAATCTCAAGGCCGGGCTTGTGGATCAGGACACAGGGGTGCTGTGCAAGTTCAGCGTCCCCACGGGTGTCGAGAAGGGCACGGAGCACGTGGTTTCGACGATTGCTTCAGCCGTCGAGCGGGCGGTCCGCGAGGCCGGCGTGCGGAAGGAGCATGTCATCGGGGTCGGGATCGGATCGCCCGGCCCGATGAGCCACCGGCGCGGGCTCGTGATCAACCCGGCCAACCTGCCCTGCATGAAGAACGTGCCGCTTCGCGACGAGATCACGAAGCGGACGGGCCTGCGCGCGACCCTCGAGAACGACGCGAACGCCGCCGCCTGGGGCGAATACTGGGCGGGCGCCGGCAAGGGCGTGCGCGACATGGTGATGTTCACGCTGGGCACGGGCGTCGGCGGCGGCGTGATCGCGGAGGGCAATCTGCTCCGCGGACACTTCGAGAACGGCGGCGAGCTGGGCCATATCATCGTGCAGCCCGGCGGGCGACGATGCTCCTGCAATCAGCGCGGCTGCGTCGAGGCCTACTCTTCGGCCGGCAACGTGGCGGCGCGGATGGTCGAGGAAATCCGCTCCGGCAAGGCGTCGTCGCTTCAGGCGATGCTTGATCGCGGCGAGGAGATCCGCGCCGAGCACGTGGACAGCGCCGCCCGGGCAGGCGACAGGCTGGCCGCGCAGATCTGGGACGACGCATGCCGGTATCTGGCTATCGCGTGCGTCGTGATGCAGCACGCCACCAACCCGGAGCGGATCGTCTTCGCCGGCGGGATGATCAACGCCGGCCCGCCGCTGCTCGAACGGGTCCGCAAGCACTTTCACGAGCAGACCTGGAACCTGCTGGACGATTTCCCCCAGATCATGTTCGCCACGCTGGGCGACGACGCCGGAATGATCGGCGCCGCCGGCTGCGCCTTCCGCGCGCACGAGACGGGGGACTGGTGAGCCGCCCATTACTCCGCAGGCCTTTTGCTTCGGCGCCGACCGGGCCGGCGGTATGTCGCGCCCGGCAGGGGGCATTGCCGTGCCAGGCCTTCGGCGTGAGGGGCGCCGCGGCCGTCGCCGGCGTCGATGTCGATCCCGCTGCGCGGATGCACAGCCCGCTGCCCGATGCGGAGTGCGGTCTCTCCGAGGCCGCGGCGGTATCGCGGAGACCGCGCTCCGCGGGGCGGGCGGTGTCGCTGCTTCGGTGGCTTCAGCGATTGCGGTGAAACGGGTGGTGCGGCGCAATGCAGGAGGCCCGGCGGAGGCGACCGGGCCTCGAACCACTTTGCCTATATGCAGCGCCCGCAGACATCCCGGCTCATGCGGCCAGGATGCTTTCCTCCAGCGCGATACGAATCTTCTGAAGCGCCTTGTTCTGGATCTGCCGCACGCGCTCCTTGGTGACGCCGATCAACGCGCCGACCTGCTCGAGCGTCTTGGGGGTCGCCGGTTCGTCCGACACGGACGGCGCCAGGGCGAACCGCTCCCGGATGACGGTCTGCTCGATGTCGCTGAGGTCGGCCAGGTTGTTGTTCAGGATGTCCCGCAGCTCACTGATGCACTCGTGGACCACGTCGTCGCGCTTGTGTTCCAGGAAGTCGCTCTTTTCGAGCGTCGGGTCGAACTCCGTCGGGAAGCGTCCGCGGTACCGGCTGGTCCGCATGGCGACGCGTGAGAAGCTCTTGAGGATCGCGCGGCAGGAATACGTGCTGAACTTGAAGCCCCGGGAGCAGTCGAACTTGTCGACGCTCCGCAGCAGGGCCATGTTTCCTTCGCTGATCAGATCGCCGAAGTCCACGCCGCTCAGGCGGGTCCGCTTGGCCATGGCCAGAACGAGGGGCACATTGGCCTGTACGATCTCGCTTCGGGCCATCAGCGACCGGTGTGCCCAGGCCAGAAGCATGCGTGTCTGCCGCCCGCTGAGGCGTTTGCCGGCGTGGGCGGCGAGGATGCGGTACATCTGGCGCCGGGCGTAGTTGAGGCGCCGGAACAGGAGCTGTTCCTGGGTCACGTTGAGCGTCGAGGCGCGGGCCTCGCCCCGGTCCGTCTCCGCGAGCATCGCGGGCGTTTCGGAGAAGTATGTCGCGTCGGGCCGTGGCAGCTTCGCGGGCCGGCCGAAGAGCGCGGTCTCGATACCGGGCTTGCGGAAGCTCGGATCCTCCACGTACTCGCACGGCGTCGCCAGGATCTGCGAGAGCAGTTCCCGGTCCGCCAGCGAGAACCCGGCAAGGATCGATTCGCCGGGCGGCTTGGCGGTCGGCACCAGCGACCGGGTGCCATGCGGCACTTCAGCGGCCTCGTCGTTTGGAAGCTTCGCGATCATGTTACCGACTCCCTCGGTCTCCGCCGGGCCGACGCTTCCGATACCGGACAGGCCCCCCGCCCTTTCATACGAATCCCGGAGGCCTCCGGATCGTTCCATCGTCGTGCCACCCACGCGCTACCCGTCGGAGAAGTCATCCCAACTACTGCCAACGCAAAGCCACATGCCTTGCGCACGCTACGACACACTACGCTGGGGAGAATCATTGCGGGGAGTCAACTGCCACTACTAATATAACACACGCCCGCCGACGTGGCCAGCGAAAAGCGCGATTTCCACTGCGCGATTGCAAAATCGGTCGCATTCCCCACCGCCGCTGCTGCTCACGGCGTTGTTGGCGGTCCTGTTCCAGGGTTCGATAAAGCCGGGCGGATGCCGTTCACCCCTCGCCGCAACGTCCGTTTCTGTGAACGCCCGCACAGACGCCCCCCGGACCCTTGCCCCGGTGCCGTGCGACTCACTTGTAAGCCCCCCCGGCACTGTCGCGAGCCGAATCCCTCATTCCCCGGTGGCGGCACGATGCAGTTGGATTTCAACCTTATCGCTCAGGTGCGAGTAATACTCGCGAAGAATCGCGGCGACCTCCGGCCGCGAGAAGTGCGGGTCCAGCTCGCCTCCTTCGCTCAGTGCCTTGCGAACCGCCGTTCCACTGAGCAGGACACGGTCTTCCTTGCCGTGCGGGCATGTCCGCATGCTGGCCATCCCCTCGCATCGGTTGCACCAGAAGGTCCAGTCGATCTTGAGCGGCCTGGTCAGGAGGGCATCCCGGGGGATCTCGTCGAAAATCTTCTGGGCATCGAAGGGCCCGTAGTAATTCCCTACGCCCGCATGATCGCGCCCGATGATCATGTGCGAGCAGCCGTAGTTCTGGCGGAACAGTGCGTGCAGGAGGGCCTCACGCGGGCCGGCGTAGCGCATGTCGAGGGGATAGCCGCCCTGGATGGCGGTGTCCTTGACGAAGTAATGGTCCACGAGGGCCTGGATGGCGCGGACGCGGACGTCCGCCGGGATGTCCCCGGGCTTGAGCCGGCCCAGCAACTGGTGGATGTAGACGCCGTCGCACACCTCGATGGCGATCTTGGCAAGGTACTCGTGGCTGCGGTGCATGGGGTTGCGAAGCTGCAGTGCCGCGACCGTGCTCCAGCCCTTGGCCTCGAAAATCTGGCGTGCTTCGGCCGGACGCTGGTAGATCCCCGCGAACTGGCGGGGGAAGTACGACTCGCTCAGGACCTTGACCGGGCCGGCGAGGTTGACCGGCTTCTGCTCCATGACCATCTTCACGCCGGGGTGCGCGGGGTCTTCGGTGCGGAAGACCTCGCGGCACTCGTGGCCCTTGTCGATGGTGTACTTCTCGGTGACCTTCATGGTTCCCATAATCTCGCCCGACTCGCCGGCGATGAGGGCGACCTCGGCGCCTTCTTTCAGGCTGTCGGCCACGGCCCGGTCCGCGGAGAGCGTGATCGGAACGGGCCAGAAGACGCCGGCGGACGTTCGCATCTCGTCGCACACTCCTTTCCAGTCCGCCTTGTTCATAAAGCCGGTCAGAGGGGTGAAGCCGCCGATGCCGAGCATGATCAGGTCGCCGGTCTCCCGGCTGGTCATGATCACCCGCGGCAAGGACTTCGATCGCTCGAGTTCCGCCTCCCGTGCGGGGCCGCTGAGCAGTAACGGCTTCAGCTCGGACGAACCGTGTGGGGCTACGAGTTTCGACACGCGGATTCTCCTCATTCGCAAATCGCATGGCGCAGCGCCGCGACGGCGGCGCCTGGGGCGGAGTATACCGGCCGGTGCTGGTCCTGCCCAGTCGGATGGCGCGCCACGGCATGTCCGGTGCGGGCGACGACAAGCGGCCGTGCTTCGGGTCGGTCCATGGCGGCCGGTCGGGTGCTTGACGCCGGGGCGGGCCGCCCCCAGACTCATGGCCCGGTCCTGAACGCCCGGGACGAGGGACCGACCGGCGCGGGTGTCGCGGCCGGCGATGGATCCGGGATTTGAACCTTGGGGGACCAATCGATGTCAGAGCCCGTTCGCGTCCTTGCTTTCATGGCCCATCCGGACGACGCCGAGATGTACTGCGCCGGCACGCTCGCGCGGCTCAAGCGGGAAGCCGGCTGCGAGATCGTCATTGCCACGGCCACGAGCGGCGACTGCGGGTCGATGACCCACCGGCCGGACGAGCTCGCCCGCATCCGCCATCACGAGGCCGTGACGGCTGCCGGGCTGCTCGGTGCGGAGTACTATTGCGCGGGCTCGCAGGACATTCTCATCACTTATGACGCGGCGACGATCCGGGCGTTCACGGAGGTGCTCCGCAAGGCCCGTCCGCACCTGGTAATCTCGCACTCGCCGGTCGATTACATGGTCGATCACGAGATGACGAGCCGGCTGGTGCGTACGGCGTGCTTCAGTGCGTCGTGCCCGAACCTGATCACCGGGGATGTGGACCCGGCGCCGCCGACACGGAACGTCCCGCACCTGTACTACACCGACGCGGTCGAGTGCAAGGATCTTTTCGGTCGGCCGATCGATGCGCAGTTCATCGTGGACATCAGCGCCACGATCGACATCAAGGAGAAGATGCTGGCGTGCCACGCCTCACAGCGGGAGTGGTTGCGGGCCCAGCACAAGATGGATCACTACATCGAGACGATGAAGAAAGCGGCGGCGGAGCGCGGCCGGCGCATCGGCAAGGCGTATGGCGAAGGATTCCGCCAGCACCTCGGCCACGGATACCCGCAGGACAACCTGCTCGGGAAGCTGTTGGGGTTGGCCGACGCGTGACGGCAGGGGGTGGCGGCGGCACGGCGGCAAGTGGCGAGATGACGCGATGGTGCGCCGCCTGGTTATCGCGATCGGCCGGTTCCTGACCCGTCCGGTCTTCGGAACGCCGGTGATCCCGTCGGATGCCCGGGCTGATCCGTCGCGCTTGCCCGAGGGCGAGTTTCCTGTCTACTGCCCGAAATGCGCCTATCTGCTGCGCGGCTTGCCTGACGGCCGTTGCCCCGAGTGTGGGACGCCGTTCGAGCGCTCGCGCCTGCTGGTGAGGCAGTACGTTCACGAATTCCAGACGCGGCGATGGAAAACGACACCGCTGGGCAGAGCGGCCCGCTGGTGTCTTGTCGTGGGGTGCGTGTGCACGGGGTTGATGATGCTTACGGCGGGCGGTTCGTACCTGCTTTCGCTTCGGGCGGCGCGGGCCAATCCGGCAAACCCTCCCGATCTGCTCACCCTGGTGCGGGCCGTGTTCCTCGCTTACCTGGTTCCCGCTTTGGTCATGCTCTGCTCATGGGCGGCATGGCTCGCGATGCTGGCCGTTCATATCGTCCGTTCGGCGCGCAAGCGCCGGGCGGTAATCCAGGCGATCGTGGTTGCAGACAGGGCGGGTTCCTGATCCAGGGGCCGCCGGCCGGTCGGGTTTGCACGCTTCTGCCTGAAGTATGCCGGGGGGTCAGCCGATAAGATGACCAGGGGAATGCCTCACTGGCATCGGATGCAGAGAGGGCGTGATCGTGCGGTTGCGTGCGAAGAGCCGTTTGCTGTTGCAGGTCGCCGCCGGGTTGGGGGCCGTCCTGTGTTCGGCGTCTCCGTCGCGGGAGCCGTCTCCCGCTCCGGTGCCGCGGCAAGCCGTGCAATTATCACCCCCGCCGGCCGCCGTATCTGTTCCGGCCGGTTTCTGCGCAGAGACGCCGGTTCTGTGGGACGTGCCTGTTATGGCGACCACCGCCGTGCCGGGCGATCTGGTTCCTTCCGCAGTGGTGCGGCCCGACGACAGCGTGGCAATTCCCGAGCCCTCGGTGATCCTTCTGTTGCTGGGGGGCGCCGGGGTCGCGATAGTCCTCCGGCGATCGCACCGCGCACGGTGAGCGACTCAGCCCGGTCGGCACATCTCCAGCCATAAGGCCCGGTAAAAACGCATGAAGCGTTCGATGTCCGCCGGCTCCTTCGACCGCAGGGGCTGGAGCTCCGCCAGGGTGAACCGGTCGTAGCCCGCGTTGCGCAGCAGGCCGAAGAGTTCGCGGTACGGGTAGCCCGATGTCAGCTCGTTGATGTGGCAGGATCGGATATTCGGGCGAAGAAGGTTGAAATACTCGCGGACGGATCCGTTGATAACATCGCCCGGGTTCGAGTTCCACGCCAGCCCGACCTGGGGATGACCGCAGTGATCCATGATCGTCCGCATGTTGGGCGGGGCCGACGTGCCGGTGCCGTGGACCTCGCACCAGATCTCCACGCCGTTGGCCTCGGCAGCCTCGCCGCAACGGCGGAGGGCCTTGCCGATCTGCTCGAGCGTCTTTGGGACGGGAACGTCCTTGGGCAGGCCGTTGGGGCGGACCTTTACGCCGGCGGCGCCGACATCGCGGGCCAGCTCGCAGAACCGTTTGCACATTTCGATGTTCTGCTCGACGACCGCCGGGTCGGGTGAGTGAAACTCGCAGACGGAGCCTAACCCCCATAGCCGGATGCCCCCGTCGGCAAAGAGCTTCTTCACCTCCCGGCGGCTGGCCGCGTCGATCGCAGGCTCGACACCGTGCTTGTGGGTGGTTCGCAGTTCCACGCCGTCGAAGCCGGTCGCCTTGCAGTGCCGGATGATCGTGGGGATGTCCCAGTCGGCGGCGAGGTTGTACGTGACCAGACCCAGCTTGAACGGCGGCCTGGCGGAGGCGGGCGAAGCGGTCTTGGCAGGCTCGTCCTGGGCGGCTCGGGCCGATCGGCCGAGGACCGCGGAACTCACGGCGGCGGCCGCCGCCCCCTTCAGCAACATACGCCGGCTTGTTTGGGGATCGTTCATACCCGCAGGCTCCTGTTTCCCGTTAGGCCGCGGCATCTTACCCCGACTGGGGGTGCGCCGCCAGCGGATGTGGAGCGTGCATGGGACGATGTGTGTGCCGGATGCATTGCAGGTTCGATGGCTGCCGATGCGGTCGTCGGAAGGCCGGCGGGGCATCTTGCGGATCCAGGCGGTAGGATAGGGGCATGCGGAGGCTTCTGGATAACGTGCGCATCGTGCTCGTGCGGACGGGTAAGCCCGGCAACATCGGCGCGGTGGCGCGGGCGATGGCGAACATGGAGCTATCGGACCTGTGGCTCGTTGCGCCGCGATGCGATCACCTTTCGCAGGAGGCCCGGCGGCGGAGCACGAAGGGCGAGCGGATGCTTCACGGCGCCCGCGTCGTGCCGGAACTCGCGGACGCCCTGCGGGGCGTCGTGTACACCGTGGGGGCAAGCTGTCGGGGCGGCGTGTACCGTGAGCAGATCGAGATCGCGCCGCAGCGCATGGCCGCGGAGGTCTGCCGGCGCGGCAGGGACGGGTCGGTGGCGATCGTTTTCGGCCCGGAAGACAGCGGCTTGCGGAGCGACGAGGTTCTGGCCTGTGACGCCATCGTGCGCATCCCAGCGAATCCGGAGTACCCCAGTCTGAACGTCGCGCAGGCAATGATGATCTGTGCGTACGAGATCTACGTGGCGGCGAAGTCGCGGGATTCCGCGGGTGGCTCGACCGCTCGTGCGGCGGCGGACGAGGGAGAAAAGGCGTTCCTCGGCGCCGGCCCCGCGGAGCCTGCCGACGCGGCGACGATGCATCAGCTCATGAAGAAGCTGGAGGCGGCCCTCCTGCGGATCGGCTATCTGCGGCCGGAGCACCCGGAGCATCTGCTCTTCCCGATCCGCGCGATCCTTGGTCGGGCGGGTCTCTCCCGGACGGAGGCGCGGATCCTGATCGGGCTGGCCCAGCAGATCCAGGAGTACGCAGACACGAAGGAGGACGCTCGCGGATGAATCGCTGTCGGGGCGCGCGGCGTGGCCGCCGGCCGTTCATCGCTCTACATCAAGCGCGAGCGTCAGGCACTTCGCCGCGCCGCCGCTCTTGAGATACTCGCTCAGGTCCACGGGGTGCGGCTCGTAGCCCCGATCGCGGAGCGACGCCTCCAGATCCGTGCAGCCGGCCGGCAGGACGACGTGCCGACCGACGCACACGGCATTGCAGCCGAATCGGATCGCATCGGCGTCGGTGGCTTCGATCGTCCGCGTGGCGTATTCTTTGATGACCCGCCGGGCGTATTCGTCGAAGGCAGGGGGGTAGTAGAGCAACTCGCCGCCGGACAGCGGGCAGAAGCACGTGTCGAGGTGATAGAAACGCGGGTCGATGAGCTGCAGGGAAAGGACGCGTTCGTTGAGGATCTCGGCCAGGAACTCATGCGAGCGGATCTCGCTGCGGAAGTGATAACCGCAGAAGAGGTTCTCGCCGCATCGCAGCGCATCGCCGGCGCCCTCGAAGAAGATGTCCTCCGGCGTGCGGACGACAGGCAGGCCGTGCTTCTCGAACCACTCGGCGAACACGGGCTCCTCGCCGCTGCGGGCGGGGAAGCGGAAGCGACTCAGGACCACCAGGCACGGCGTGACGAACCCGGCGTTCGCCGTGAAGACCAGGTCCGGCAGCCCCGGTCGCGGGTCGATCAGCTCGATGCTCGCCCCGCACGTGTCCGTGAGCACGCGGCAGAGCCGGTCCCATTGTGCCCGCGCGACGGCCGGGTCGGCCCCGCGCAGCCGGGACATCCACGGGTTGATCTCGTATTCGATCCCGTAATACGTCGGCGGGCACATCAAGAGCGTTGCCATGAATCTCGCCTTCTCGAACCATTGCCGTTTGCGGCAAGGGGGTCATCCCTCTCGGCGGGCGGGACGCCCGCTCGACGTCGCCGTGGCCCGCACAGAACCGCCCGGCGCCCGCTGCGATCGGTAATCACGCCGCCGGCAGGCCCATCGCGCGACGCCAGGCGCTGAGCTGGCCGAGGTGGTTCTGCACGTGGCCGATGAGGTAGAAGTTGATCGCCGCGCCGATCGTGGGGAACAACTCGCGCAACCGACCCTCGGCGGGGTTTGGCATCGCGAACAGGTCCTCCGGCGCCGACTCAACGGCGGCGATCGCGAGCCGGTAGCTCTCCGTGAAGAATGTCACCAGTGTCTTCATCGGCGGGTAGATCGTGCCGTTCGGGTCATCCTGGCACTCGGCACCGGCCTTGAAGAGGCCTTCGTAGTCGGGGGGATAAGCGGTTGCGCCGAGCGGCTGCCGAAGGTTCTGCATGATGCGCGCCGGGTAGAGCGAGAGGTGGCCGAAAACGAAGGCGGGGTGATTCGACTTGACCACGACGCCGCCGGGCCGCGCAAGCCGCGCGAACATCTCGGGCGTCACGCCCGCCATGAGGCGTTCGGCGTACATCGAACCGAGCTTCGCCCCGGGAGCGATGATCAGACCGGTCTGACTCATGGTTCCTACTCCTTTGCCGCCTTCGCGCCGGCATGGTCTTGCTGCAGCCTCCTGGCCCTGTCGGCATCGCTGACATTGTCGCTATGACACGCCGGCTTCCTTCCCCGGCGGGCGAGGATCTTCGCCTGCTCGGGCGTGAGGCCCGGCGCCCTGGCGGTTGTCTTTGCCGGCTGAGCGTTGGGGTCCTTGCCGCTGGCGAAGGTCCGGATCTCCTTGCTGATCCGCATGCTGCACCAGTCGTGGCCGCACATGCCGCAGTAGTCGGTGTCCTCGTCGAGGTCTTCGTCATGAAGCGCGCGGGCCGTGTCGCCGTCGAATGCCAGCTCGAACATGCGCGGCCAGTTGAGCGCCGCACGGGCGCGGCTCATGTCATCGTCCCATTGTCGAGCTCCGGCGATGCCGCGGGCAATGTCGCCCGCGTGGGCGGCGATCTTGTACGCGACGCAGCCGGCAATGACGTCCTCGGGCTTCGGCAGGCCGCAGTGTTCCTTCGGCGTAACATAGCAGAGCATGGCGGCGCCGGCGCGGGCGGCCTCCGCGGCACCGATCGCGCTGGTGATGTGGTCGTAGCCGGGGAAAACGTCGGTCACGATGGGGCCGAGCACGTAGAAGGGGGCGTCGTCGCAGAGACGCTGCTGAATCTGCATGTTCCAGGCGACCTCGTTCAGCGGCACGTGGCCGGGCCCCTCGACCATGACCTGCACGCCCGCGTCGCGCGCCCGGAACACCAGCTCGGCCAGCACGTGCAGTTCGGCGATCTGGGCCGGGTCGCCCGCATCGGCGAGACACCCCGGGCGGACGCCGTCGCCCAGCGAGTAGGCGACATCGTACTCGCGCATGATCGCGGAGATTTCGTCGAAGAGCTCGTACATCGGGTTCTGCCGGTTGTGGTAGATCATCCACCTGGCCAGGAGCGAGCCGCCGCGCGAGACGAGCCCCGTGGTCCGCCGGCCGATCAGCGACAGGTGCTCGCGGAGAATGCCCGCGTGGATCGTGAAGAAGTCGACGCCCTGCTGCGCCTGGCGTTCGACCTCCTTGAGGATCATCTCGTGCGTGAGTTCCTCGACGCTTCGCCCGATAATCATCGAGTAGATCGGAACCGTGCCGATCGGGACGGTGCTGTGGTCGATGATCGCCTGGCGGCACTCGACGAGATCGCCGCCGGTCGAGAGGTCCATGGCCGTATCCGCGCCGTAACGCTGGGCGAGGCGAAGCTTCTCGACTTCGGTCTGCGTCTCGCTCGTCACGGGAGAGGCACCGAGATTCGCGTTGATCTTCGTGGTGATCAGCCGGCCGATGCCGACGGGGTCGAGGCGCTTGGGTGCGGACTGGCCTTTCAGCACTTCGGGGTCGTCGATCGCCGGACGGCGCTGGGCGACGCTCTGGTTGACCCAGAGAGCCGCATCGGGCCTGTGGCCGGCGTGGCCGGCGGGGGCGTCGAGGTGGCAGACATCGGCGACGGCGCAGGCCGTGCCGTTGTAACGGATCGTTCGCGTCCGGGGGGGCTGCCCGCCGCTGCCCGCCAGGTGCCGGATGTTGGCCGGGATGATCAGTCGGCCCCTCGCGACCTCGTCGCGGATGAACTCGGGCGTGACATTCTCGCGCCGGGCGACGCGCACCATCTCCGGCGTGATAACGCCCTTGCGGGCCCACTCGTATTGGGTCATGTGGATCATATCGCTTCCCTACGCAGCCGTAGCCCGTACGGCGGGCCCAGGGCGCTGATCAGGTTCCGAGGGTCGCTCGGCCGTTCGTGCCGATCCTCTCAGGCTGCCCGCGTGGCGGCCACCCCTAGCGAAAGACACGGCTATTGTAGCCCGGCGCATCGCGCGGTCAAAGGCTATGGCCGGGAGGCGGCCGCATCGGCGGGGAGCTTGATCGTGCAGAGGGTCTCCGCGAGGAAGGTCTTGCCGGTCAGGTAGTCGGTAAACTGCACCCGGATGGTGAGATCGCGATGCTCCGGGGGCTTTCGGTCCGGCGGGGGCCACGGGCACTTCACGGTGAAGTGGTTCGTCCAGAGCCGACCGCGCCAGGCCTGACGGGTGTGGTCCACGTCCAGTTCGCAATGCGCCACGAGGTGTCGCTCCGGCGGGTTCGCCAGGTCGAAAACGTCCATGACGATCGACCCGGCCGCCTTGATCACGTCGCCGTCCGCGTCGATCGGGCGGACATACGCGACAACACCCGCATCGCCGGCCCTGCCCGGCTCCTCGTACCCGCCGGAAAGCTTGTCCAGCTCGATCTTTACGGGAACCTCAAGCTTGGCCATGCGATCGGGCGCGATCCGCTGCAGGGTGATGATCTGCTGCTTCTGATCGTCGATCTGCTTCTGCAGGGTGATGAGGCGCTCCTCAAGTTCGACGATGCGCGCCTTCTGCGAATCGACCTGTTTCTGGAGCCGGTACATCTGATCGCCCGGCGACTGGCAGCCGAGGGTGAAAAAGAGGGCGAAAAACGCGAAAACGGAACACGCAGAGAGCCCCTCGCGGGTGCGGTCGCCCACGGGTTTCCTGCTGTCCGCCGTTCCGGTCTTTCCGCTTCGCATCATTCGTCTTCCGTCGCCGGCTTCTTCGGCGGCATCTCGGGCGCCCGCTCCAGGATCTTGTCCACAAGGCCGTATTCAAGCGCTTCCGTCGCGTCGAGCCACTTATTGCGGTCGCAGTCCTTTTCGATCTGCTCCAGGGCGCGGCCGGTGTGCCTGGCCAGGATCTCGTACAGCCGCTTGCGAAGGCGGATGATCTCGGCCGCCTCGATGCTCAGGTCCGTCGCGGGGCCCTCCAGCACACCGCCGATCAACGGCTGATGGAGCAGCAGGCGCGCGTTCGGCAGGGCGTATCGCTTGCCCTTCGTCCCGCCGCACATGAGCACCGCGCCCATGCTCGCTGCCAGCCCCACGCAGTATGTGGCGACTTCGCACCGCAGGAACTGCATCGTGTCGTAAACGGCCAGGCCGGCGGAGACCGATCCCCCCGGCGAGTTGATGTAAAAGTGAATCGGCGCCGTGTTGTCTTCGTTCGAGAGAAACAGCATCTGGGCGATGATCACGTTGGCGGTTTCGTCCTCGATGGGCCCGCCCAGAAAGACGATACGGTCCTTCAGGAGACGCGAGTAGATGTCGTAGGCGCGTTCGCCGCGGCCGGTCTTTTCAATTACGATCGGAACCAGATGTTGGCCGTAAGCCATCCGAAAACCCTCTTACTGGGGTCCGCCATGCGGACCGTTCGTCGTTGTCAGCGGGGCTCCGCACGGCGGGGCCCGTGGCCGGTCGCGGTCCGCGCGGCGGACCTTACGATTTCGCAGTCTTCTTCTTCGGCTCCTGGCCGAGGATTTCGTCCACGATGCCGTACGCCTTCGCCTCGGCCGCACTCATGTACCGGTCGCGCTCCGTCTCGGCCTCGATCTTCTCGATGGGTTGGCCCGTGTGTTTGCACAGGATCTCGTTGAGCAGTTTCTTGTCCTTGAGGACCTCCTCCGCCTGGATGCGGATGTCCTCGGCCTGCCCGCTGATCCCGCCGTACGGCTGATGGAGCATGATCTTGACGTTCGGCAGGGCGAACCGCTTGCCCTTGGTCCCGGCCGCCAGCACAAGGGCCGCGCCGCTGGCGGCCTGGCCGATGCAGTACGTCGCCACCTCGCACCCGAGGAACTGCATCGTGTCATAGATCGCCAGGGTCTGGTCCACCAGACCGCCCGGCGAGTTGATGTAGAGGTTGATGTCCTGGTCCTTGCGGATGGACTGGAGGTAGAGCAGCCGCATGATCACGACGCTGGCCGTCCGCTCCGAGATCGGCCCGGCCAGGAAGATGATCCGGTTTTCCAGGAGCATGTCCTCGATCGACATCTCCCGGTAACGCTGGTATTGCGGGTACTGCTGGTTGTACGTGTTCAACGGGAACGGAAGCTCGTGCATCGACTGCCTTCCTGTATCAGGTTTCGTCTTTGAACTCGCCCGTCGGGGTCGCCGCCTTCGTGGGGGGGCTCGACCGGTTCGTGTCCGGCTCCGTTTCGGTGATCGTGGCCTCTTCGAGCAGGCGATCGACGATCTTCTCGTCGCGGAGCTGGATGAAGAGCGACTCGATCCCGTCGTTCTTGATCAGTTCGTCCCGGACGCGGTCGAATCGCCGGTTCTGCTGGCGGGCGATCAGGGCGATCTGGCCGTTCACTTCGTCCTCGGTCACCTCCGGTTTGAACTGCTCGGCGATCTTCTCCATGATCAGCGAGAGCTTGAGCTCCTGCGCTGCCTCATCCCGGGCCGTGGTCTGCAGCTCATCCACGTGCCTGGCCACCTCCGATTCCGGCATGCCCTGGCGATACAGCTCCAGCATCCGCCGGACGACGACCCGGTTCGCCTGCCGCTGCGAGAGCCGCTCGGGCAGGTCAAACCTGGCGTTGTCCAGCAGGTACTTGTACACCTGGTTCCGCATCCCGCGGCGGATCGCGTCGGCGAGGCGGGCCTCCAGTTCGGATCGGATGTATGCGCGGAATTCCTCCGGGCTGTCGAAGCCCACCGACTTGAGCATCTCCGTCGTCAGTTCGGGCAACTGCAGCCGCCGGATCTCCTTGATCGTCAGCTCGAACTCCGCCGTCTTGCCGCGAAGCTCGGCGCTCTCGTTGTCGTCCGGGATCGTGCCGCTGATCCGGCGAACGTCGCCCACCTTCGCCCCGTTCAGCAGCTCGCCGAGGTTTTCGAATGCGATGCCCTCGATGGCCTGCGGCCGGGCCGCCAGGGTTGCGGGGTCCTGCACTTTGACGACGCGCCCGTCGACGCTCATCTTCATGGCCACGACGACGATATCGTCCGTCTGCACCGCGCCGTCGCCGAGGGTCTGCCACGCCGCCCGGGCCCGCCGGAACCGATCGACCTGCTTTTCGACGTCCTCATCGGTGATGGCAACCTTCGGCCGCTGAATCGGGATGCCCTTGAGCTCGGGCAGCTCGAACTCCGGCTGGACCTCCACCTCGCACGCGAAGGTCAGACTCCCCGACTCCGGCAGGTCGATGTTTTCGAACGCCTCGCGGACGGTCATCAGTCGCTCACCGGATGCGCTCGTTTCGGCGTCTTCGGTTCTGGGGGGATTCTTCGGCCGGCACCAGATCAAAGGATCGCCCAGCACCTTGAGGTTCACCTTCTCGATCGCAGCGAGGTAGCCGCTGCCGAGCAGGTCCGACGTGATCGTCTCACTCACCTCGGAGCCGAAGCGCTTCTCGAGCAGCCGGCGCGGGGCCCGGCCCTTCCGGAAACCGGGTACGATCGCCTCGCGCGACAACTCGCTGTACTGCTTCTCAAGCCGCTCGTCGATCGCCTCGCGCGGGATGGTGACCGTCACCTTCTTGCGCAAGGCGCCGAGGTCTTCCACCGTGGCCTGCACGCGTTCCTTGAGTTTCTTGAACGCGGCCTTCTCTTCGCTGATCTCCTCGGCGGTCTCCTCCGCCGCCGGCTCGATCGGCTGCTCTTCCTGATTCACTGGCGATTCGTCGTCTGGCATTTCTCTGGTCCGTTGTTCCGTGGTTCCGTTCGTCGGTCATCCCTTCGTGCAGGCGGCTGTCGACCTCGATTCGTCGGCCCGTCCTGCCGAGGCTTGTTCGTTTGTTCCCGAAGCCCGGCGGGCCTCCGCCGCCCCGGCGGCCCGCCATCCCGACCGGCGTAGTATGCGGCTTTTCCTGCGGCGGCTCGTTGCTGGTCCGAGCCCGTCGCCCGCGCCCTGAAACACAAAAAGCCAATCGCGCAAACACGGCCAGACGTTTCCGCGGCCGGGGCCCGTCGCATGGACGGGTGCTTGCGCAATTGGCCTTTTCGGTCGATCGCAGCCAACGCCTGGCCATTGGCCGGTACCCTGCGATCGGCACCTGGTTTCACAGCGGGTGATCGGGTTCGAACCGACGACAACGACGTTGGCAACGTCGTGCTCTACCAACTGAGCTACACCCGCGACTGCGCACTAATATATCGCCAACCCGGCTATGTTCAAGTCCTCTTTTCGCTAAATCTGCCATCGGCAGGGGCCGCGAGAATCTGAAGCCAAGGGCTGCTGTCGGCTACCCGTCACCCCGCGTCCGGCCGGGCCGCCGCCGGTGGGGGCTCGCCGCCCAACTGGGCGGTTGCCCGGGATCCGACCAGCCACACCCCCCCGAGGATCAGCGCCACCCCGAGCCACTGCACGGGGCTGAGCCGCTCGTGCAGCCGCCATCCGGCAACTACGACGATAATGGCGAACCCAAGCGTTACCATGATCGGATAGGCGACACTGATCGGAAGTCCTTTCAGGGCAAAGGTATACAGCACGACGTTCGCGGCGAACAGCCCCAGTCCGAGCAGCAGTACCCAGTTGGATGCCAGCGCGGCCACTACCGCCGCCACCCCCTGCCCCGGCGATACCCCCGCCGCCTTGTACCGCTCCATGCCGAACTTCATCATCAGGTTTGCGGTCGCGTTCATAATCAGGGCGGCGCCAAGGGCTATCCAGTATGCGTGTTTCATTCACATTCTCCGCTAACCACGGCCGGTCGACATGGTAGGCCGCGCCCCCGGGGAACACAAGGCGGGCCTGCTCCCTCCTGCCTGCGGACAGTGATGCCGCCTACGGACGGGCGGCCGGACGACAGCGGTACTCTCGATGCCGGTCGCGGGGCTCGTATAATACCGGCATCAAGTCCCGGGCAGATGGGCTACGGAGGTCCGATCATGGCCGAACAACTCATTGGGAAAGTGACCCACTACTTCGGCAAACCGAAGGTCGCTGCCATCGAGATCACCGAAGGGCAGCTCAACGTCGGCGACACGATCCGCATCGTCGGGGCGCACGACGATTACACCCACCGGGTCGATTCGATGCAGATCGAGCACGTCGCCGTGCAGACGGCCAAGGCGGGCGACAAGGTGGGTATCGTCTTCCCCGAGCACGTGCACGAGCACGACAAGGTCTACCGCGTCACGCCGGACTGACGGCGGCGTCACGCGCGGCGTTCGGCGGAGCCGGTCCGCAGGCTGGGCGCCGGGTGTACGCGCACGACGTGGGCGGTCCGCCCGGGGCGAACCGTTTCCGGAGCGTAGGGCCTTGCGTCGCAGCTTCTGCGCGCCTTGCGTGCACGTATCCCGCTGCGACGGTAGCGCCACCCGTCATTCTGAGGAGCGCAGCGACGAAGAATCCGGCTGATTGGCGCAGACAAGCCGGATGCTTCGCTTCGCTCCGCATGACGGGGCCGGCGCGCCCGTGTTCGGTTGCGGCCGAAGGCCGCCTTGGGGAACAAGTCGCCGGAAAGGGGGAGAGTTGCGTCTTCCTCGGGGAGGGGGCGGCGTTATCCGCTGGCTCTGGCGGAGCGACGGCGGCATCGGCGTCTTGCACTTATCGGGATACGTCGTACCCTTTGGCAGGCAGGACGTGCCCGGTGCCCGCCGGCCGTGTCGTCAGGTGGGGAGTTCGAACAGGCGAGGTAGAGTATGATCAGACGTATGCGAGTTGCCGGATCAGGAGGTCTGTTTCTTGCTCTGGTCGCGGCAGCGGCGGCGATGGCGGCGGATGGCCGGGACGACGGGGCGGTCCAGGGGTCGGCGGGTGCGGGCGGCGGCGTGCAGACGGTGTGGCTTTCGTCGCTCGATCTGAGCAAGGCTACGCAGGGCTGGGGCAAGCCCCAGGCCGACAAGAACGTTCGGGGCACCGGGCCCATTTCCATCGGGGGGCGGAGGTTCGATCACGGCTTCGGCACTCACGCGCCGGGCGCCCTCCATATCGATCTGAAAGGTTCCTGTGCGCGATTCACCGCCTTTGTGGGCGTTGACGACGACGTGAAGGGCAATCCGGCCGCGAGCGTTACGTTCGAGGTGATCGGCGACGGGAGGTCGCTGTTCCGCAGCGGGGTGATGAAGGCCGCCCAGCCGGCCAGAGAAGTCGCCCTTGACGTCCGTGGGATTCGGACGCTCAGCCTCGTCGTGGGCTCGGCCGGCGACGGGATCAGCTTCGATAATGCCGATTGGGCCGACGCGATGTTCGAGGTGACCGGAGCGCGTCCGGAAACCATCGAGGCCCCGCCCGAGGAGGCGGTCATCCTCACGCCGAAACCGCCGCGAACTCCGCGGATCAACGGGCCGAGGGTCTACGGGGTACGGCCCGGCTCGCCGATGCTCTTTACCATCCCGGCCACCGGCGAGCGGCCGATGGAGTTTTCGGCGGACGATCTGCCGGAAACCCTCTCGCTCGATCCGGTACGCGGGCGGATCAGCGGTTCGATCCGGAAGAAGGGCGAGTATGTGGTCACGCTTCGCGCGAAGAACGCGCTGGGCACGGCGGAGCGCGCGTTCCGCATCGTCGTCGGCGATCAACTTGCCCTGACGCCGCCGATGGGCTGGAACAGTTGGTACACGCACTTCCTCGGCGTGAGCGACAGGATCATGCGCGAGGCCGCCGACGCGATGGTGAGCTCCGGCATGATCAACCACGGCTACGCCTACGTGAATATCGATGACGGCTGGGAGGTCAAGCCGGGCGCGACCGAACCGGACCTCGCCGGCGAGCCGCGGGATGCCGACGGGAATATCAGACCGAACCGCAAGTTTCCCGATATGAAGGCCCTGACGGACTACATTCACAGCAGGGGCCTCAAGGCCGGCCTGTACAGCTCTCCCGGCCCGCTGACCTGCGGCCGATGCGCCGGCAGCTATCAGCACGAGGAGCAGGATGCACGCCAATACGCCGCCTGGGGCTTCGACTTCCTCAAATACGACTGGTGCACGTACGGTACGATCGCCAGGGACAAGAGCCTGCCCGAACTGAAGAAACCATACGAACAGATGAACGCGGCGCTTCGCAAGCTCGACCGCGATTTTGTCTTCAATCTCTGCCAGTACGGCATGGGCGAGGTCTGGAAGTGGGGCGCGGAGGTCGGCGGCCACTGCTGGCGGACGGCCGGCGATCTCGGCGCAACCGCCAGCTTGTGGGGCAACGTGGACCGCATCGGCTTCTCGCAGAACGGTCTCGAGAAGTACGCCGGCCCGGGCCACTGGAACGACCCGGATTATCTGCTCATCGGCCACATCGGCTGGAAGGGGTCCATCCGTCCCACGCCGCTGACGCCCAATGAGCAGTACACGCACGTGTCGCTCTGGTGCCTCCTTGCCTCGCCCCTGATCTTCAGCGGCGACATGACGAAGCTCGATGCGTTCACGCTGAGCCTCCTGACCAACGACGAGGTGATCGAGGTGGACCAGGACCCCCTCGGCAGGCAGGCCGCGCGCGTATCCCAGGTCGATGAAGCGGAGGTCTGGGCCAAGGATATGGAGGACGGCTCGAAGGCGGTCGGCCTTTTCAACCGCGGCGAGACCGCGCGGATGGTCGTGGCGCGGTGGTCCGATCTGGGCCTGACGGGCAGGCGGATCGTGCGCGATCTGTGGCGTCAGAAGGATCTCGGCACGTTCGAGGATCGTTTCGAGGCAAGCGTCCCGCGCCACGGCGTGGTGCTCGTACGCATACGCGCGGAGTAAGATGAGGCAATGTGGAGTGCGGTCTCTCGGAGACCGCCGGCGGCCGCAAGCCGCCCGAACCCGGCACAGGGCATCAGGCACAAGCAGGAGCATCCGGATGCAGCCGAAGGAGACCGGCAGAATCCATCTTCTACCCGCCAAGGCGGCGCCGATCGTGTGCATCATTCGGCGGAAGCCGAGCAAGTGCTTTCACCTGATCAAGTGGGATACGTCCACCGACCGGTTCGAGCACGGGTCCTGGTTCCGCGGCAAAGTATACGCGATGCGATGCGATATCTCCTTTGACGGCCAGTGGATCGTCTACCTGGTCATGGGGCCGGGCGGGAACGCCTGGAGCGGCATCTGCAAGGTGCCGTTTCTCACGCCCACGCACGAGGCTCCCAGCGACGGCACGGCGTTCGGAGGGGGCTACTGGGCGAGGCGCGACCTCCTGCTGCTGAACGGTTGGCGGCCGAAGGTACGTCCGCGCGGCCTTCCCTTTCAGACGCTGCCCTATACGGCGCGGAACAACGACGACGAAGGCGTCCTCTATCCGCGGCTCGAGCGCGACGGGTGGAAACGGGCGGGCCCCTTCGGCCAGGAACGCAAGATCGAGGGCTCGAAGAAGAACCTGGTCGCATGCGAGAATGACGCCGGCTGGTTCTGGAAGCCGACGCCCGCGCATCCGACCCTGCGCGCGTTCTACCGCGGCTATCTGGACCACGGGCGCACGTTCGAGTTTGCCTTGGATGAGTATCCGGGGCTTCTCGGGCCGGATGTTGAATGGGCGACGTGGGACTGCCGGGGCCAGCTCCTCGTCAGCCGGGCCGGCGGCGTGGCCCGATACGATCTTGATGCCCTCGCACGCGGAAAGCCTTCGTTCGAGAAATCCTTCGAGGACCTCGCGCCGCCGGGCAAGACAAAGTAGGCTCCTGCCCCTTTCGGTTCGAGAGCCTCGTTCGTTTCCAGCCGCGTCGCCGCACAGGGCGGTCTACTGACCGCCGCACCACGCGTGGCCGCAGCGCCCGTAGCGCGGCCTTCGGCGGCAACCGAACACGGCCGCGCCAGCCCCCGTCATGCTGAGCGAAGCGAAGCATCTGGCTTCTCTGCGCCACTCAGCCGGATTCTTCGTCGCTGCGCTCCTCAGAATGACAGGTGGCGCCACCGCCGCAGCGCGATACATGCGCGCAAGGCACGCCGCGCGCAAGGCGTGCAAAAGCTGCAACGCGAGACTCTAACGCGGGCTTCGCCCGCAACCGCACACAGGCGCGCCGGCCCCCGTCATGCTGAGCGAAGCGAAGCATCTGGCTTGCCTGCGCCAATCAGCCGGAT
>CAZZFA010000024.1:0-527 GCA_964653435.1 uncultured Planctomycetales bacterium
TCTTCGGTCGCTCCGCTCCCTCAGAATGACGTACCGCCCCTGGCCCGGAATTCGGGGCCGGCCGACAAGAATCCAGGCGATAACAGTGTAGGGACGGCTGAGATTCGTGCGCGCCGCTCAACCGTCCCTACGGGACGGGCACGCGGTCGGTGCCGTCGCCCCAGCGATAAATCGCTGGGCTATTCTCACAGGCCCCTCCGGGGCGTTGGCCTCCGGGGCGTTGGCCTCGGTGGACGCCCCTCTGGGACGTTGGCTTGGGCGCCCGGCGGATGCCGCTGCGGCGCGTGGGCCTGGGTGCCCGGCGGATGCCGCTCCGAGGCGGTGGCTTGCGTGCCCGGCGCACGCCCCTGCGGCGCGTGGGCCTAAGTGCCCGGCGGATGCCGCTCCGAGGCGTTGGCTTGGGCGCCCGGCGGACCAGGCCAAGATGTGGGGACACTCAAGGCAGCCTTCAGCCGCAACCGAGCACGGGCGCGCCGCGCACAAGGCGCGCCGCGCACAAGGCGCGCCACGCGCAAGGCGCGCCACGC
>CAZZFA010000024.1:627-57341 GCA_964653435.1 uncultured Planctomycetales bacterium
GCAAGGCTCGCCACGCACAAGGCTCGCCACGCGCAAGGCTCGCCACGCACAAGGCTCGCCACGCGCAAGGCTCGCCACGCACAAGGCACGCCGCGCACAAGGCGCGCCACGCGCAAGGCGCCCCGCGCGCAAGGCGTGCAAAGGCTGCGACGCAAGACTTTACGCCTTCAAGCGGTCGGACCGGGCGCTCATTCCGCTCTCTTGCCTTCGCGATCTGCCGGGGCGGCTTACGCCAGGCTTGCCACGCCTTCGCCAGAGGCGCACCGCAAGGACGGCCATGCATCCGGCGACAGGGTCTCCCGTCTTGACTCGACTCCGACCCGCCGGTAGGTTTGTGTGTTCCGGGCGGGTCTTCCACGAGCCTTACGGACGGGATCAACCATGCGACGCATCACACTTTGCCTGTTGACGATTGTGATCTGCTCCGGCCAGCAGTGCGGCGGCATCCCGAGCGGCGGTTCGGGCGGCTCCGGCGGTTCCGGCGGCGACAACAGCGGCGGCGGGACCGGACCCAACACCGACAACGCCGTGGTCATCTTCGACAACAGCAACATCTACGAGGTAACCAACAACCCGATCGCCCCCACGCAGTTCACGACGGACCGGCCCTACACGCTCACCTTTGTGGAGACGCTCCACTGGAACGGCGGAAAAGGTACAACCAAGGCCGGCACGATCGCCCTGCAAGGCGCTCCCGGCGGCGCGACGTACGGCCCCTGGCAGACGGCCGGCAAGGCCGGCACCGGCGGTGCGCCGAACGTCTACTGGCAATGCTCTCCGAACATCGTCCTGCCGGCCGGCAGCTACACCGTCGTGGATTCCGACCCTGCTACCTGGTCCTGGAACGCGGCCTCCGGCTCGGTCGGCATCTGTCTGATCGAGGCCGTTCCCGCCGTCGTCCCCGGCGACAACACCGGCCGTGACGAGACACCCGCGATCGACATATGGACCGAACTTGCCAAGCGGCCCTACATCACCGTCCACTTCGACGACGGGTATGCCGACTCGCCCGCGGAGGGCCCCAAGCAGTACGAGGAATGGCGGGCCCGGATAGCCTGGTCCAGCCGGTTCTTCACGACGGCGCAAGGCGTCAACGGCAGCGACATCATCGGCACGCTCTCCGCGGACGGCCTGAAGGCCATCACCATCCAGGCGACCGACCAGTCGGCCGCCACGCAGGGCGCAGAACGATGGATCACCCTCCAGGACATGCCCTACGTGCAGGGCCCGGAACCCGGCGACCTTTCCGGCAGGACCAGCATGATCTTCGCCGTCAACGGCGTGGGGGCGAAGTCCCATGTCCGCTTCCGTTTCTCGGCCATCGCCAACGGCGAGCGATGGCTTGTCACCGAGGCTGACATCACGACGTGGTACAAGTCTCACGTCTGGGTAAGCTTCAGCTCGACGCCGTGAAGCGGATCGCGATCGCGTGCCGGTGCTCCGGAAACGGCCCCCGGGCGGAAGCGGTCGCCCGGAGCGAGGGAATCGTCATGTCGCGTATCCGTCCGTCATGGCTCGTGCTCCTGCTGCCGGTCGCGTGTGTCACCGCATGCTCATCCAAACCGCCGCCTCCGCCATCGACATCCCCTGCGGCGAGCATCGACGTCCGCTTCTCCCCGAGGGGCGGCTGCACCGACGCCGTCGTGGCCGAACTGAATCGCGCCCGGAGCACCGTGCGTATCCAGGCCTACTCCTTCACATCCGCACCGATCGCCCGCGCCGTCGTCGAAGCGCGACAACGCGGCGTCCGCGTCGAGGCCATCCTCGACAGATCAAACCGCACCGACCGCTACTCAGCCGCAACCTTCCTGAAGAACCAGGGCGTCGACGTGCTCATCGACGCGAAACACGAGATCGCCCACAACAAGATCATGATCATCGACGAGCGGGTACTCCTGACCGGCAGCTTCAACTTCACCAGGAACGCCGAGGAGTCCAACGCCGAGAACCTCCTCATCATCCGCGACAATCCCGACCTGATCGCCCGCTACCTCGCCAACTTCGCCGAGCATCGCCGACACAGCGTGCCGTACGAACCCGCATCGCCGTCGGGATCGAATACGCCCGGCACGGGGGCTGCTCCGACGACCCCCGAAACGGGACACAAGGCCCGGTTCGTGGGCAGCCGCACGAGCAACGTGTACCATTATCCCCGCTGCTCGGCGGTTCGGACGATCAGCCCGGAAAACCTCGTGGAGTATTCCTCGCCGCCGCCGGGCAAGCACCTGCATCAGGGCTGCCCGCAGTAGGTTCCGCCGCGCGCCAAGGCCCGGCCGCCCACTCACGAAACAGACGGCGAAGCACATCGTACTTCGGCGTACCTCTGCTCTGATGGCAGTACGCCAGCACACCGTCCGCACAGCGCCGGCCGGCCTCCATCACCTGGCGCACGTACTCGGGCGTCGAGTCCTCCAGGCGGGCATGCTTCGTTACATACACGTCGATGATGACCGGCACATCCGGCCCGACAATCTCGCGGACGGCGGCCACCTCGTACTCGACCCGTCCGGCGTCCGTCAGGTTCGCCTTGCCCGAGTCATGCCGGTACGGAAAGAGCACGCCGTCAAAAAGCCCCTTGTAGTCGGCGGCAAACGGCGGCGTCACCTGCCGGTAATAGAGACAGGGCACGAACAGGAGCCTCGGGTTCGCGGCGGCCGCCTCGCGAATCTTCCGCATGTGCTGCGGTGTGTAGACCTTGAGGTTGTGCGCATAGTCGTCGATGCTCCACGCGACAAGGTTCGGCTCGCGAAGGCCGAGTCGGGCGATTTCCATCGCCCAGCGTTCGTAGTCCAGCCGGAACGGCTCGGAATACTGCTTCGTGTGCGGCGGCGACTCGGAAGGCGGCACGAGCGTGACCCACACGCGAATGCCCTGCTTGCGCGCAAGCGGCAGGAACCGCTGCAGGTCGTCCCAGTCGTTCGGGCCATGCCAGATCAACCAGTTGTAGGTGTTGACGCGCAGGTCGGCCAGCTCATCCAGCAGCCGTGGGATGTCCACACGGCCGTCCCCGGCCCGCGGCTCGCCGTCATACGTCCCGAAGCAGCCGCGTATCGCCGCAGCCCGATCCTCAAGGCGGCCGCCGCGCGGCCCGGCCGCTCGGCCGGCCGACGCGCAGCCAGCCGTCCATATCAGGGCAAAGCAACTCACGACGGCAACGACAGGCGATCTGCATTTTTCCTTCATGGATCGATCTCCTCCGCCAGGACAACGAACGGCGTCTTCCGCGAAACCGGTTCTCGTCCGCCACGCGGCTCGGCACGGCATCTCTCTCGCCCCCCGGCTCTCCAACCAGCCGACACACGCGTACCGCGAACGGCACTGATGCCGCCTTCGGCGAGACCGTTATACCTTCTCGTAAGGAGGCGGGCATCTTGCCCGCCTCCCAGACCCGGGGCAGGCATCCCGTTTCCGCCGCCGGCACGCAAGCCGCCGACTGAAAGCGGCGCTAATGCCGCTTTCGGTTCGAGAGTTTCGTTCGTTTCCAGCCCCGTGGGGGCGACGGAGCCTTCGCGGCGCTGCTCGCCGCATGCGAAACTGTCTTGCCGAAAACGGCACTAATAACGCTGCCTGGGCCGCGTCAGTATCGTAGTCGGAGTGAGTGCTCTGCGACACCCGGAGAGCCACCGGATGAACCATCCGGCGGTGCATGGGGCGCTGCACGTCGCAAGGCGCAGCGTACCCCCGGGCAAGCCGCGAAGCGTGCCGGGAACGCCGCCCGGACACATCGCGCGAGCGCCGAAGTACGATGCCATGAACCCCTCAGCCGTCCGCCGCTGGATGACAAGAGTCCGGGCCTATACCCGGCTCGGACGTACCCCGGGGCCCCGTGCCCGACGACACGCACGCCATGCATTCTCGGCCGGCCCGCCCCGCCGGTGCGCATCGCCCGCCGCCGAGGCCGCACTTGACCGGCTCCGATCGGCCATCGCCCAATTGCCGGCGCTCCATGCCGAGGTCTTCGCCTTGCATTGCTTCGGCGACATGCGCACCGAGGAGATCGCCTCGATCGTCGGCGCCACGCGCGAGCGTGTGGGGACCGCCCTCCGCCACGCCAGGCGGCAGTTGCAGAGAATGCTCTCTGCCGATCGGCTCGCAATGTGCCGGACCGGGCGCGCCGATGGCCGGGCGGACGATCCGCCCCGCGTCGGTCTTCCCGCAGCCTACTTGCCACCGTGATCGTCCACACCCCGGGTCCGCATCCGCACCGAATAGAGCCCCGTCCGGGCGGTGATGAACAGCGTCTTGCGGTCCTTGCCGCCGAAGCAGACATTCGCCGGGCGCTCCGGCACCTCGATCGTCGCGATCCTTCTACCCGCCTTGTCGAAGACGAGCACCCCCTCGCCGGTAAGGTACAGATTGCCCTGCGCATCGATCGTCATACCGTCGGAGCCGGCCTCACAGAACAGCCGCTTGTTCGCCAGCGAGCCGTCGCGCCGGATGTCATATGCATACGTCCTGCCGGCGGCGATGTCGGCGACATAGAGCGTCCTGCCGTCCGGCGTGCCGGTAATCCCGTTCGGCCGCTTGAGATCGTCCGCGACCCGCGTGAGCGTCTTGTGGTCCGGCGCAAGGAAGTACACGCCCTCGACGTCCTGCTCCTTCGGGCCGCGCCGCCAGTAATCACGTTTGTAGTAGGGATCGGTGAAGTACAGCCCCCCGTCGGGCCGCAGCCAGACGTCGTTGGGACCGTTCAGCAGCCTGCCCCCGTAGCCCTTGACAAGCACGGTCACCTTCTTCGTGCCGCGTTCGATCCGCCACAGCTCGTTCTTCCCATCCGCGCACGCCAGCAGGTTCCCGGCAGGATCAAAGATCATCCCGTTCGACCGGCCCGCGGGCTCCAGAAATGTCGAGAGCCTGCCCTCGGTGCTCCACTTCAGAATGCGGTCGTTCGGCTGATCCGTAAAATACACATCCCCCGCGGCGTCGCACGTCGCCCCCTCGGTAAACGCGAACCCGCCGGCCAGCTTCTCCACCCTCGCACCGGGAGCGACGACCGCCTCCGCCGGTCCCCCCGCAAAGCCCGCCTCCCCGTGCCCGCCGTCGGGCAAGCCGCCCGTTCCCGCCGCCGCGAGAACCGAGGCTGCCGCCACGGCCGTCGTCGCAACAAGGGTAAACCGCGTGCATCCGGTCATGACCGACCCTGTCGATGTTCGGCCGGGAGACTCATCTTGCGTGCAATGCCTGCCGCCCCGGCGGAGCGGCTGCATCCGTTCATACGTGCCGTTAGAAACGGGCAGGCCCGGCAAGCCGCAGCGCCACGCGGGGGCGGACCTACTTCATGTCGATGCCCTTGAGCCGGGCCTTGAGCTTTTCCGCCTTGTCGCCGGCGTTCTCCAGGGCGACGTCGTACTTGATCCACTCCTCCGTCACCAGCTTGTAGAGCGAATCCACATACGTCACACAGCCCAGTTCCTTCATGGCGGGCTTCTCCATCTCCGCCACGGCCTCCTGGTAGCGCATTTCGCGGATATAGCGCCGCGTCAGCGGGTTCGGGATGAAGATCTCGTACGCGGGAATCACATCGACGCCCGGGCGGATGCAGGGCAGCAGGCGCTGATTGATGATGGCCGCCAGGTTATCCGCCAGGGTGCCGAGAATACGCTGCTGCTCGATCGTGTCGTAGTACGCCAAAATACGGTCGAAGGCCTGCCCGACCCCTTCGCAGTGCAGCGTCCCATAGATCAGGTGGCCGGCCTGCGCCGTCTTGAGCGCCGCCTCGAGCGACTGCCGGTCGCGCATCTCGCCCGCCAGACCCGCGTCGGGGTCCATGCGCACCAGGTTCCGCAGCGCGATGTCCTCGTTCGGAATGCCGTCCTCCCCGATCTCGATCTGCACGATGATCGACTTCTTCGGCTGATAAACGTACTCGATCGGGTCCTCGATCGTACAGATCTTCAATTGGAAGTTCCGATTCAGGTGGTCCAGCATCGCCGCGATCGAGGTCGTCTTGCCGCTGCCCGTGCTGCCCGACATGATCACGAACCCGTGCTCGCCCTCCGCGATGCTGATGTAGTTGGGCGGCAGGTGGTACGCGGAGAAATCCTTGATCGCCTCGAACCGGCGGAAGGAAATGCTTCGCCCCGTGAATGCCTGCACGATGTTCACGCGGAACCGGACGTTGTCCACGTGGTACGACATGTCGATGCAGTGGTTGTTCTCGAAACGCTTCCGCTGGTTCTCGTTCATGATCGCGTTCGAGAGCAATACGACATCTTCCGCCGTAAGCTTCGGAAACTTCAGGCTGCGAATCACCCGCTCGACGCGGAAGTCCGGCGGACGGCCCGGGTTGATGTGCAGGTCGGTCGCCTTCGGCGCCTTCGCGCCGCCCTTGCCGGATTCGGCCTCCTGCTGCCACTGGGCCATCATCCGCAGCAGCGCATCCATGACCTGCCGGGCGTTCTTCTCGGTGATCGGGTACTCGAGCTTTCCGCGCGACACGCTGCCACCCGACGACGCAGCGGACGACTCAAGCCCCTCCCGCTCGTCCCCGCGAAAAGCGGATGAAGTATCGGCTGTTGTCATGCCCATACGATAACCGGGGCACTGCCCTGCGACAACCCCGATCCCTTCACGCCAGCCGCGCCGAAAGGCATCCGTTCGCGCCGGACGGCGCCGGCATCGCCCCGCGCTCAACCGACGCTCCTCAAGAATACCGGAGGTGCGCATTCGACAATTGCAGACCCGGTCGCGTACACTTCCGCTGCCCGGCCCGGGAACTCGTACGAGCTTGCCCATCGCCGAGCACAACCCGGGATTCTTTCGAGGTGCTGACATGATGCCCGGATGGCTGATCCTCCGCCTGTCTACGATATCAATGTTGTTCCTTGCTTTCGCGCCCGGTGCCCGCGCCGACGGGGCCGCCGTCGAACGCGCAGCGCTTGCCCCGGGCGAGCCGCTCGATGCCGCCCCCTTCGGCTCCGTCCTCCGCGAAACGAACGGCCGGACCTACGGCGTGCGCTGGGCCGAACCGCGAAAGCTACGGCGGATCGTGGTCGAGTTCGCCGAAAACGCCGCCGTTCCCGCCCCCGACACGATCCATCTGCAATACTGGCACCGCTCCTGGGACGGCAAGCCCGATCCCATCCTCGCCGAACACGGGGCCGGCCCCGTCGGCTGGGCTGCCATGGATGACTGGACCAACGGGAAGTGGAAAAACGCCGATGCCAGGTGCCGTGTCGAGGGCCGACGATGGGTCTTCACCTTCGAGCCGACCGGGGCCGCCGAATTCAAGAACCTTGGCCACCCCGGCGTCGCCTACCGCAAGACGTTGATGATCCGCATCGCTGCCGACGAACCCCTTCCCCCGGTCGTGCGCTTCCACGCCTTCACCGACGCCGTGTGCCGACCGCTCACCGTGCGAATCCGCTGGGGCCACCCTGCCCCGGGCGGCATCCGCGAGCCCGACGCAGACGACTCGGGCGTCCTCGAGGCCTTCAACGGCGCCGTCCTCGCCGTCCGCCCCCTCCCCGGCAGCCTCGTCCGGGTCGAGAAGGACGGGCGATGGACGACGCCCCCCGGCGCGGAAAACGGAATCGAAGCCGACCTGATCATGGCCGAAGACCCCGTCAATCCCCTTTGCGACCGAGCGATCGTCACCGTGCGATCGACGCATCGCCCCTTCTCCTTTGCCGCCGATGAAGTCGCCCGCGGCGACCGCATCCTCGTGGACGACCTCGGCATGCTTGTCGTTCGCGGCGATGACACCGTCACCCTCGAGGGCTATCGCGATGCCCGACGGGAGTTCAGCGGAAGAACGGTCTACGACCGCGTGTTCGAGCAGCCGGAACAGTCCCTCTCGCGCGCCTGGAACGACATGCCGCTGAAGCACCCCCTCTACTTCGTCCACGGCCTGCCCGGCAACCGCAACGCGATGCATCAGATGCCCGACGGCAGCCTGGAAATCACGGCGAGCCGCCGCTGGTTCAACCTGCCCGAAAGCTCCCGGGATTCGAAACGCAAGCTCTGGGACGGCGAGTCGCTCACGATCCGCTTCGGGCTTCCGGCCGATCATCTGCGCGGCGGCCGCGAGCTGAAGGACGGCTACCTGCCCCTGCTGCGAACGTGGTGGCAGGACGGTCCCCTGTACTACGAACAATGCACGATCCTCGACAAGCTCGACGGCAATCTCGGCACGATCGCCCTGGATGATCCGACCGTCCTGCTGATGCGCGTGCGGATCGTCAACACCTCAGCCGCCGAGTGCGGCACGGCGCAGCTCCTGATCCGGTCATTCGCTCCCAAGGCCGAGCCGCTGCAGCTTGACGATGACTGCGTAACGGCCGCCGGAAAGGACGGGCCGCGTGTGCGCTGCCTGCTGAACCGCAACGGCCGGGGCGAAACGGCCGTCGAGGCCGACGGCCTGCGGTGGTCGCTCGCACTGAACCCGGGGGCGTCCCATGACATCTACCTGCTCATCCCGTCCGTCACGGTCGGCGGGCCCGGGGAAATCGCCGCCCTCCGCTCGCGGCAGTTCGAGGCCGACGCCGCGAGGATCCTCGACTTCTGGCGCAACCTGACTGCCGGAGGCTCGCAGATCGACACACCCGAACCGTGGCTGAACGACTTCTACAAAGCCCACGTCCGCCACCTCTTCGTAAACTGCCTGAAGGAGATCGACTCCGACCGGCTCCATGCCCACGTCGGCACGTTCCACTACGGCGTCTACCCGAACGAATCCGTCATGATGATCACCGATCTCGACCGGCGCGGCTACCACGATACCGCCCGGCAATGCCTCGATTCGTTCCTGCATTACCAGGGCACGGCCCGGTTCCTGGGCAACTACACGAGCACGGACGGCCTGTTCTACGGCTCCGGCGGCGCGGAAACCGGACACTACAACAAGAGTCACGGCTACGTCATGTGGGCCATGGCCGAGCACTGGTGGTTCACCCGCGACCGCGCCTGGATGGAACGGGCTGCGCCGAAGCTCGTGAAGGCCTGCGACTGGGTCATCCGCGAGCGAAAGGCCACGATGAAGGCGGACACGGACGGCACGCGACCGATTGAATACGGCTTCCTGCCCGCCGGCTCCCTGGAGGATGTGACGGACTTCTGGTTCTGGCTCGCGACGAACGCCGCCACGGTGTGGGGCTTCGACGCCCTCGCCGCCGCCCTGGCCGATTACGGACACCCGGACAGCGCCCGGCTCCTCCGGGAAGCCGGCGCCTACCATGAGGATGTGATGCGCGGTCTGACCGAGTCCCGCATCCGGACGCCCGTTGTGCGCCTCCGCGACGGCACATACGTACCCAAGTATCCCTCGAACCTTCACATCCGCGGCCGCGCGTACGGCTGGGTCCGCGAAACGCTCGAGGGCGCGATCTTTCTGCTCTACTACGGCCTGATCCCGCCGGACGCCCCCGAAGCCCGCTGGATTCTGAAGGACTACGAGGACAACCTCTACATCTCGAACGACTACGGGTACGCGATTCCGAACTTCGACGCCTTCTGGTTCTCGCGCGGCGGCTTCTCCATGCAGGCCCAGCTCCTCGACGGACCGCCCCCCTACCTCTACCGCGACGAGATCAAGCACTATCTCCGGGCCTACTTCAACGGCTTCGCCTCGGCCTTCTATCCCGAGATCCGCATGTGCAACGAGCATTCTCTGCCCGAACTCGGCTATCCGCGCGGCGATCACTTCAAGTCGTCGGACGAGGCACAATCGGCATTCTGGCTGCGGCTCATGTTCGTCCGGGAGAACGGCAGCGACCTCTATCTGGGCCAGGCGATCCCGCGCGAATGGCTGCAGGACGGCCGAAGCGTCAGCATGGAGCGAGCGGCCTCGCACTTCGGCCCGCTCTCGCTGCGGATCGAGTCGCAGGCCGCAGCCGGCCGGATCAAGGCCACGGTCACATTGCCGGGACGAACGCACCCGCGAAACGTATACCTGCGCATCCGCCACCCGGAATCCAGGCCGATCCGAAGCGTGACGGTCAACGGGAAACCGTACGATCAGTTCGACGCCGCGAAGGAATGGGTCGTGCTGGCCGGCGACGCTGACGGCGTACAGGAGGTAGTCGCACAGTACTGAGGGCTGCCGACGCCCGACCGGACTCGCCGCAATCGCCGAGTCGAACGCGAGGCGCCCGCAGGCCCCCGGCGTTGATTGCCAAGGAGCAGCCGATGAAACCTGAAATCCGCAAGCCGACCGACGAGGAAAAGCGAATCGCGCGATCCTGGCCCGTCTGGAGCAAGGAGGCCAGCGAGTTCCCCTGGGAATATGACGAGCAAGAGACCTGTCTGATCCTCCAGGGGCAGGTCACCGTAACGAACGAAACCGGCGAGCAGTTCCGCTTCGGCCCCGGCGACTGGGTGGTGTTTCCCCGGGGCATGAAATGCACCTGGAAGATCGAGCAGGACGTCCGGAAGCACTATCGGTTCGGATGAGCCTTCGGTCGTCGCCGTTGCTCCCGTCAACGGCCCTTCGTCAGCGGATGCGTGCGAGCAGGCTGCCCCCGGCGTCGTAAACGAACAGCACGCCGACGACGATCAGTGCCGCTGCGCACACCGCCAGCACAATGCCCTGGCTTCGGCCGCCGAGCAGCTTCGTCCCCTTGAAGCTCGCCTGGGAGAGCGCCTCGAGCCAGACGAGATCGCATACCCAGTGCACGATGGCGAAAAGCCCGAATGCGAGGGCGCCGAACTCCACCGCGCGGCCGGCCAGGCTGAGTCCCACCGTCGCCCACCACAAGAGGAAGTACGGGTTGCCCCCGGTCAGCGCGATCCCCGTCCAGACCGGACTGGCCGCGTATGCCTTGGCCGCCGCTTCATCGTTCCGGCCGAATCCCAAGAGCATCCGCCCGCCCATGTGCAGCAGAAAGACGCCTCCGAGCAGGCCCACCCCAATCTTCACCCCCTCGCCCCGAAGCAGCGTACTCATCCCCGCGATGAGGACCAGCATCAGCGGGAACTCAACAATGCCGTGTCCGATCGCAATCAGCCCGCCGGCGTGGCGCGATCGCGTCCCGGCCGCCAGCGTCGCCGCAGTCACCGGCCCGGGCGCCATCACGCCGGAGAGCGAGACCACCACGACCTGCAACAGGAACCCAAGAACCGGCCCCACGTACGCTCCCTTCCGCCACGCGGCCCGTCACGGGCCGCCCGTCGGCGGACATGCGACGCGATTATCCGCAATCCCCGCATCGGCACAAACCTTCGCCGGTGTGGCCCGGCGGGCGCATACCATAATACAAGCCGGTACCGCTCTCGCTTGGACAGTGGTGTGCGGTCGGCGGCGATTGGGGGAAAGCATCCCGCCCGCCAGAAGCCGGGCAAACCGCTCCCCCCGCGAGGGATAACCCTCTCGCCCGAAACGGCACCCGGCCCCGCCCCCGGGAAACCAACCAGGGCGTTTTCCGGCGCGCATAACCGCCGCGAACGCTCCTACGCTACGCCTTCTGCAACGGCCTGCACAGCCGCGATCAGTTCACCGGCACGAGCTTCGGTTCGGGCCTCGGCAATCACCCGATAGATGGGCTCGGTGTTCGAGCCGCGGATGTGGACCCACCCGTCCGGCCAGTCGATCCGCAGGCCGTCGGCGTCGTCGATCCGTTCGTTCGCGAACCGCTGCCGCACCGCCTGCAGGATGCGGGCCACGCCCTCCGGCGGACAATCGAACTTCCGTTTGATCATCGTATACCGCGGGATCTCGGCCACAAGCTCGCTGAGCCGCTTGCCGGATTCGGCCAGAAGCTGAAGGACGACCGCCATCGACACGAGGCTGTCGCGCACCGGCACCACCCGCGGATCGATCACGCCGCCGTTGCCCTCGCCGCCGAAGACGCACCCCCGCTTCTTCATCACATCGACGACGTTGGCCTCCCCGACCGGAGCCCGATACACGACACACGGCGGGCCGGCCGCCGCGGCAAGGTCGTCGATCATGCGCGACGTGCTCAGGTTGACGGCCGCCGGTCCCGGAGAGGTGCTGAAGTAGTGCTGCGCCGCCAGGGCCACGGTGTACTCCTCACCGATGTACCGCCCCTGCTCGTCCACGATGGCACAGCGGTCGGCATCGGGGTCCTGGGCAAAGCCGACGTCCGCCTTCTCGGTCGTAACCGCCTCGCAGAGTTGCGCCAGGTTCTCGGCGATGGGCTCCGGCGGATGCGCAAAACGCCCGTGCGGATCGGGGTTTACGTGCAGCAGATCGCAACCCAGGTACTCCAGCAGTGCCCGGCCCTCGCGCCCGCCGGCGCCGTTGACGCTGTCGAGCACGACGCGGAGACGCCGCTCGCGAATCCTGTCCGCCTGCACAATCCCCAGCGTCGCGCCGACGTGCACGTCCACCGTGGAGGCGTCCGTCTGAACCTTGTGGATGTGGTCGATGTCCGCGAGCCGGAACTCCTTGCTCTCGTAGAGGCCGATGATCTGCCGGGCCCGCTCCGCCGGCGGCGCGAGGCCCTCGTCCGTAAGGAACTTGATGCCGTTCCACTGAAGCGGATTGTGGCTCGCGGTGATGACGACGCCGCCGGCCGCGTGCAGGCGGCGAATCATCAGGGCGGCGCCCGGCGTGCTGACGACGCCGAGGTCCACCACGCGGCAGCCGGTCGCCAGCAGCCCGCTGAGCACGGCCTGCTGAATCATCGGTCCGCTTGGGCGCGAATCCCGCGCTACCACGACCGTCTGCCCGGCAAGCAACGTGCCGTACGCGCAGCCCATTTCCACCGCCAGCCGCGGCGTCATTGTCTGCCCGATGACGCCCCGAACGCCCGAAATGCTGATCATCAGACTCATGGGACAAAATGGTAACACCACGGCCAGGCAGGGTCCACCGTGCACGGCGAAGTGCGAATTGCCGATGCGGCCGTGCCACCGCGGTGTACGCGAGCGGCTCTCGCGCGGCGTTCCGCCCGACACTCCGCGATAAAGAATGGAGCGGAAGTCCGTGCCGACCTCCGCTCCTTGAGCGCCTCGGGGATTACGAAACGTAGCCTAGTTGGCGGAGCCGGGCGTCTTGCCCAGTTGTTCCTCCAACTCCGTCAGGATCTCGCTCAGCGGGGCTTGCCGCCGACCCGCCGAGGTGCTCCAACAGACCGTGCCGTTCTCCGCCAGCACGCTTTCCAGTCTCTTGCACGCGAGGATCACGGTGGAATGGTTCTTATTCCCCAGAAACCGCCCGATCTCCGGGAAGCTCATCGGCGTGTGCCGCCGGGCCAGCAACATGGTGATGCCCCGCGCCAGGGCGATCGTCCGCGTCTTGCGGGAGGTGTGCAGCTCCGCCTGGGTAAGGCCGAAGTACACCGCCACCACCGAGGCGATGTCGTTCAGATCCAGCAGCCGCCTCGTTCGGGCGAGGTGATCCGCCAGGGCGTGCCGCGCCAGGGAAATCGTGATCGGCTGATGCGAGATGGCGCTGAACGCCATCAGTTTCAGCAGGGCGCCTTCGAGTTCGCGGACGTTGCCCGTGAGGTTCTCCGCGATATACGCGATCACGTCCTCGCCGACCGTCTTCTTCATGGCCGCCGCCCGACGCCGCAGGATCTCGCAGCGGACGTCGAACTCCGGCGGACCGATCTTGACGACCATCCCGCTGACGAAGCGGGTGACCAGATGCTCGCTGAGATGCCCGATGAGCTTGGGATGCGTATCGGACGAAAGGACCACCTGCCGGCCGGCGGCGTCGATGGCGTTGAATGTGTGGAGGAACTCCTCCTGCGTTGCCTTCTTGTTGGCCAGGAAATGGATGTCGTCGATCAGGAGCACGTCAAGCATGCGATAGCGCTGCCGGAACGCATCGACCCGCCCCGCCTTGACCGCATAGACGAACTGATTGGTGAACTCCTCGCCCGAGACATACTGGCACTGACAGGCCGGCCGCTTCTCGGCCAGCTCGTTGCAGATCGCCTGCAGCAGATGCGTCTTGCCGAGCCCGCATCCGCCGTGGATGAACAGGGGGTTGTAACGGGCGGCGGGGCTTTCGGCCACGCTGCGGGCCGCCGAAAACGCCAACTGGTTCGAGGGCCCCACAACGAACTCGTCGAACCGGCCCTTGAGCGGCCTGGACGGCGGCGGGCCGAGCCGCCGGCATTGCCGCGCCACCCGCTCCGCGTTCTTCGCGACGTAATCCGCCTGCGAATCCGGCTGACGCTTCCGGATGTTTCCCAGGAGCTTCGCGTCAATCGCGAACGCAACGTTCAGGTCGCTTCCGGTCACTTCCTTCGCCGCGCCGAGAATCACGTCGGCGTAATGGTTCTCGATCCAACTGCCGACGAACAGATTCGGCACGCCGACCCGTATGAAGCCGTCCGCCAACGTGAACTGGGTCGAGTTCTTGAACCAGACTTTGTACCGCTGCGGCCCCACCATTTCGGCTATCCGATCCTGGATGCGCGCAACGATATCGTCAACGGAAGCGTGCACGGATGGCTCCTTTCCGCGTTTGCTACGTAAGGAGACGGAAGTTACGTTTCAGGCGCTTGCGGAGGCGGTCGAGGTAACCCGCTTCTCGCAAGACGTGCATCGAATCACGAGGCGAATAGTACCGTCGCCCGAAAACCACGTCAATATCCTTTTCTTGAGGATTCTTTTGCACAGGTCGCGACGCTCCGGCAGCGCATGATGTTACGCGACGAAAAAATAACTCGTCCACGGTTCGGTCACCGTCGTGCGTCGCGCGTGAATAACCCGTTGACAACCGCGGTGAGTGATGCAGCCCGCGACCGCCATCCATCGCATTCGTGACACCTTGCATCGATGCGTCGAAATCTCGTCAGCCCTGTTGCCGCGTCTCTTGCGCCCAGCCGCCCAAACCTGATGCCGCGATCCACGCCCGCCGACGCATCGTTTCCACAAAACCGCACCCTCGGTAGAGACGAAGCGCCGGCGTATTGGCCGCATCCACCGCCAGCGTGATCTGTTCGAAACCGTGGTCCCTCGCCGTCTTCACCGCCTGATGCAGGACCTCGCGCCCGAGGCCCCGCTTGCGGTAGTGGGCCACCAGTCCCATGTACACAACGTCCAGCGCGTCTCTGCCCGGCACGCGATTCAGGAGCAGTACGCCGGCCGGCACGTCGCCGTCCGTCGCCAGAAACCATCGCCGCGCATCGAACTCGCCGGCGGCACGATGGCTGGCCATGACATCCTCGATGGTACGCAGGCCCGCCAGGCCCGGACAATCCAGACTGTCCTCGTAGGTCGCCGCAACCGTCTCGGCGAAAAGCGCGTGACGCTCCTCGCTATAGGTTACCCAGCTTAGCCGTGGAAGCGGTGAACCGGTTGAAAACAGAGATGCCGCGTCGCGCTGCATGTAGATAAGCTCGGCAAGGAATCGGAACCCGGCGCGAGACAAAATGGATTCCTCTTCCACGGCGCTCGGTGCGAGCATGGCTTGGAGCAGGCGGACGTCACGCATGGGCGCGTCGGCAACGATATGCTGAAGCAGGGATACGACGATCGCGGGGTTGTGCCGCCCCCCGGCCATGTCGGGCAGAAACAACATCGCCGAGCGGCCGGGCGACGCGATGCACAAACACGCCTCAACGAGCTGCCGGCCTTCGAAGGCCCCCCATTGCCGATCGATGCTCAGCCCGGACGCCGCGATGTAGCTCAACGTGGCGTCCACCTGCGCCTCGACCATCCGCCGACCGCCGTCGTGCCGATCGAGCACAAGCCGCAAGGCGGGTCTGAGTTCCTCCGGAGCCAACGGCCGATAGGTCACCATGAGGTCCGCCCATCGAGCTCAGCGCCGCTTTCGCAACGGTCGGGGCTGGTTCGGTCCGCCCGGGACGCCCGGGGCCTCGAACGCCTTCGGTGGCACCGTCGAGCTGAAACCCACGACATTCAGGTCGCTCCGCGGAACCACCACAATATGGTAGGGACTCGTTCGCTTCAGGCCGGCGTGCTTGGCCTCGCCGGGATGCAGCGTCTGCACCTGAACGCGGATGCGGTTCTTGTCCCGCCAGACCCGCGTGATCCGGATGCCCACCTGATCCGTAGGAGCAGGCCCGAGGGCCGCGACCAGAACCATCTGCCGGTCGAAGTCCACCGGCACTTCGGTAATCGGAAGCCGGGCGAGAGTAGCGCGGTCCCTCACGACAACCCGGAGGGCCTGCGTAATGTTGGAGTAGGTGCCCTGCTGCTCCCAAAGAATGGGGAACTCGTTCGGACCCTGCTCCACCATGTCGCGGGGATTCGCCCGATGGCACCCGGACGCCAGGACGGCGGGGATAGCCATCACCATTATCCGAACCGGACTGTTTCGCGCCATCATGGAGCCCATCATATCGCGCGGCCAGCCCGCAAGATACCCGGCTTTGCACCCACCCATACGGAATCTATAATCCCATCCGTGTTCCGTATCGCGATCAGGTATGGTCCCATCCTCGAACCGGGGCGCGTCGGCTCCGACCGGCTGACCTGCGGCGGAAACCCGCACGCTCGAACGTTCCTCGTCGCGGACGCAGGCAGCGGAACGCGCCGTGTGCATCTCCCGCGGCCCTCCGATAGCCCTGCGAAGCTTCGAGCGGACGGAACCCGCACGCCGCAAGCGGCGCGATTCCGCCGGGCCGGCGCCGCCCTCGCCGCCGCAATGATGCTTCTCGCGATGGGCGCATGCCGGGCGCCCGGCGGCCAGGCGGCCGATCTGCGTTCCCCGGATCCCGCGGTGCGAATCCGGGCCATCAAGCTGGCCGGCGACCGCCGGGACGGGACGGCTCTGCCGCTGCTGGTGCCTCAACTGGAGGACGACGACAGCGCCGTCCGCTTTTACGCGATTCTGGCCATCGAGAGGATCACGGGGACGCGGCTCGGGTACAACTACGCCGACCCGCCCGCGGAGCGGGCCCGGGCGGTCAAACGATGGCGAAGTTATCTCCGCACGGCCTCCGCGGCATCGTCACAGCCGACGTCGGTCGCGACAACCCGAGGAGGAGATTCGCCATGAGCGAACCGCCCCCCCCGGCAATCTGCGATGTCGTGGAGCTGAAGGTTCCCAGCGTCACGGGAAGCCTGCCGATTGTGCGGACGGCGGTGGAAAAGATGGTTCTGGCCCGGGGCGCGGACGAGAAAGAGGCGGCGGTAATCGGGTTGGCGGTGGACGAGGCCCTGGCCAACGTCATCACGCACGGCTACGGCGGGGTGCCGGGCCAGCCGATCGAGATCCGCATTGAAACGGTCGACAAGGGGCAGGGCTGCCGGCTCATCGTACAGATCCGGGATTTCGGCCGGCAGGTGGATCCGGCGCGCATCCAGGGCCGGAACCTGGACGAGCTTCGACCGGGCGGGCTGGGCGTCCACATCATGCGCTCCGTGATGGACGAGGTGGAGTACTCGTGCCCGGAGTGCGGCGGCATGGTTGTCCGAATGTCCAGGCGGATTGGCGGCGCAGGGCCGCAAGTCCCCGGAGTTGAGTGAATTCATGCGCGACACATCAGGGTCGATCAAGGAGATTCGTCGGACTCCGCAGGCAACCGTCATTGTTCTGACGGGCGAGATTGACCTGCACCACGTGCCCGCCGTGCATCCCGTGCTTCTGGAAGAGTGCGCCAGGAACCCGGCAACCCTGATCATCGATCTGGGAGAAGTCGGATACATGGATTCATCCGGGGTCGGGGTGCTCGTGCATGTCTTTCAGAAGGTCAAGGCGAACAAGGGGCGGCTCCGCCTGATCCGCATGAGCCCGCGCGTCCGGGGAATCTTCGAGATCACGCGGCTGGATCGGTACTTCGTCATCTGCGATTCCGAGGAGGAGGCCCTGGCGAAATGAGCGATCTCCCCATGGCGTCCGGCGGCTCGCGGACACGCGGCGTGCTCGTCCGCGGCGTGGAGGCGGTCGGGCGAGGCGCGTTGGGCCTCGCGCGGTCCGGCCGGACGTTCGTCCGCTTCGTGGGCGGCCTTGTCCGGCTCGCCGGCGAGGCGACACGGTGGACGCTGCGCGGACTGTTCACCCGCCGGGTGAAACTCGGGCGCCGCGCGCTGGCCGTCCAGATGGTCCGCGTGGGCGTGCGGAGCATCCCCATCATCATCCTCGTGCAGACCTTCATCGGCATCATTCTTGCTCTGCAGCTCGCGCCGACGCTGGAGAGCTACGGGCAGCTCGAGCGCGTGGCGGATGTCGTGGCCATCGCCATGTTCCGCGAGCTGGGGCCGCTGATCTCCGCCGTCGTGCTGAGCGGATTCGCCGGCGCCTCCATCGCGGCGGAAATCGGTGCGATGGTGGAGTCCGAGGAGGTCAAGGCCCTGCGGGCGCACGCGCTGAACCCGGTGCACTTCCTCGTCGTGCCCCGATACCTCGCCACGGTGCTGATGCTGACGGGCCTGGCAATCATCGCGGACGTGGTCGGCGTGATCGGCGGCCTCGGCACCGCCTGGTTTGCGCTCGACATCCGTCCGGCCGTCTACCTCGAGTTCACCCGGGGCGCGTTGCAGACAAAGGATTTCTACACCGGGCTGATCAAGGCCGGCGTGTTCGGCTGGCTCATCTCGATGATCGCCTGTTATGAGGGCCTCACTGTCACGGGCGGCGCGGTAGGTGTCGGCCGCGCGACTACGTCCACTGTGGTCAAGTCCATCGTCGCGCTGATCGCGTTCGACTGCCTGTTCACAATGGTGTTTTACCTGTTCAAGCTGTAAGCGGGGTACCCCGCAGGCAAGGAGATCCAAACCCGTTCGGGCAACCCGCAGGAGGAAAACATGACGTCGCGACAAAGGGATGATTCGTCGATACCGCGTCGGGATTTTCTGAAGCGATCGGCCGTCGTCGTGGGAGCGGCGGGCGCGGCCGGCGCCACCGGATGCCGCAGTGCCGGGTCGCCGGAAGGACCGATCACCATCGCCCCAGCCGGCTCCGCCGGGCCTGGTGCCAGGGCCGCTGCGAAGCGGCCGTACAACGGTCCCTACTCCGGCGAATACCTCAACCGCGTCGCGTTCCCGCTCGGTGGCATCGGGGCCGGCATGATCTGCCTGGAGGGAACCGGGGCGATCTCGCACGTCTCCGTGCACAACAAGCCGGACATATTCAACGAGCCGTGCGTCTTTGCGGCGGTCTGCGTCAAAGGCCAACCGAACGTCGCCCGGGTAATCGAAGGCCCGGTGCCGGGGTGGAAGCTCTTCGGTCAACCCAACACCGGCAACGGCGCCGGGGGCAAGACATACGGCCTGCCGCGCTTCGCGGAGGCGGAGTTCACGGCGCGGTTCCCCTTCGCTACGATCACTCTGGCAGACAGGAAGCTGCCGCTCGCGGTCGAGATCACCGGCTGGAGCCCCTTCGAACCGGGCGACGCCGACAACTCCAGCCTGCCCGTAGCCGGCCTGGAATACCGCTTCACGAACACCGGCAAGACCCGCGTCGACGCCGTGTTCTCCTTCAATGCACGGAACTTCATGGCCACCGGCGCCGGGCAGGCCGTCCGGCCCGCGCCGGGCGGGTTCATCCTCTGGGGAGCGGGCTCGCAAGAGAAGCCCTGGGAGGAAGGCGCGTTCCTGGCCGCCGTGACCGACCCGTCCGTCAAGGTAAACCACGCATGGTTCCGCGGCGGCTGGTTCGACCCGCTGACCATGGCCTGGAAGGACGTCCAGGACGGCGCCTGCTACGATCGGCCCCCGATATCCGAGGGGGATCCGGCCCCCGGGGCAAGCCTCTTCGTTCCGTTGCAACTGGCGCCGGGCGCATCCAGAACCGTCGTCCTGCAACTCGCCTGGTTCTCGGGCCGCAGCGACGTGCGGCAAGGCAAGGATCCGCAGACGGCGGATGCGAATAAGCAAGCCACGCCGGCCGCCACGTATCAGCCATGGTATGCCGGCGCATTCGCCAATATCGAGGAGCTCGCCGCGCGGTGGCGCCGTGACTACGACAGGCTCCGCGCAAACGCGAAACGGTTCTGCGACTGTTTCTACGACACGACGCTGCCGCCGGAGGTGGTCGAGGCCGTGGCGGCCAACCTGACCATATTGAAATCGCCGACGGTTCTGCGGCAGGCCGACGGCCGGCTGTGGGGATGGGAAGGCTGTCGCGACGCCGCAGGCTGCTGCCCGGGTTCCTGCACGCACGTCTGGAATTACGCCCAGGCCCTGCCGCACTTGTTCCCGTCCCTGGAGCGGACCCTGCGCGAGACGGAGTTCGGTCCCTCGCAGGACGACAGCGGGCACCAGGCGTTCCGTGCGGCCCTGCCGATCCGGCCGGTGGTCCACGATTTCCACGCCGCCGCCGACGGCCAGCTTGGCGGCATCATGAAGGTCTTTCGGGAATGGCGGATCAGCGGCGACACCGAGTGGCTCCGCGGGCTCTGGCCGAAAGTCCGCAAGAGCCTCGACTACTGCATCGAGACGTGGGACCCGGAACACAAGGGCGTCCTCGAAGAACCGCACCACAACACCTATGACATCGAGTTCTGGGGCCCGGACGGCATGTGCACGAGCTTCTACCTCGGGGCGTTGCGGGCGGCGGTCCTGATGGGTGAGGCACTGGGGGACGACGTATCGCGATACGCCGACCTTCTCGAGAAAGGCACGCGATTCGCGGAGAAAGACCTCTTCAACGGCGAATACTTCTACCAGAAGATCCGGTGGGAGGGCCTTCGGGCCAGAAGCCCGCTGGAGGTAAAGAGCTTTCAGGGCGGATACTCGCCCGAGGCGCTGGAACTGCTGAAAAAGGAAGGCCCGAAGTATCAGTACGGCACGGGCTGCCTGTCGGACGGGGTACTCGGCTCATGGCTTGCCGCCGTGTGCGGGATCGGGCAGGTGCTCGACAAGGAAAAGGTCGCCAGCCATTTGAAGGCCGTCCACAGGTACAACCTCCGGAAGGATCTCTCCGATCATGCCAATCCGCAGCGGCCGTCCTATGCGTGCGGCGCCGAGGGCGGGCTGCTGCTCTGTTCGTGGCCGCGGGGCGGCAGGCTCTCGTTGCCCTTCGTCTACAGCGACGAGGTCTGGACCGGCATCGAGTACCAGGTCGCGTCGCATCTGATTCTCATGGGCATGGTGGCCGAGGGCCTCGAGGTCGTCCGCACCTGCCGGGACCGCTACGACGGGCGCATCCGCAACCCGTTCGACGAGTACGAGTGCGGCCACTGGTACGCCAGGGCAATGTCATCCTACGCCCTGCTGCAGAGCCTGACGGGCGCGCGGTACGATGCCGTGGAAAAGACGCTCTACCTCTCGCCGCGGATGCGCGGCGACTTCCGCGGCTTCCTCTCGACGGCCACCGGCTACGGAACCGTCGGCGTCCGAAACGGCAAACCGTTCCTGGACGTGAAGGCCGGGACGATCGAGGTGCGGAAGATCCGGTACGACCAGAAGGTCTGATCCGGCATACGATCCGGCGGCGGTGTTGACGGACGAGCGCTTCGGGGAGTCGGGAATCTTGACTCTCAATCTGGCCATGCTGACCGTGTCGGCCATCCTCGGGGCCTGTATCGGCAGCTTCCTCAACGTGGTCATCTACCGGATGCCGCGAGGGCTGTCGATCAGCAACCCGCGACGCTCGTTCTGTCCTCACTGCGGACACACCATTGCCGGCTACGACAACATCCCCGTCCTCAGCTACCTCCTGCTCTGCGGGCGATGCCGGCATTGCCGCGCCGCGATCTCGGTGCAGTACCCGCTCGTCGAACTCGTCACCGCCCTGCTCTTCGCGGCCACGTACGACGTCTTCATCGTCCATCAGTGGCGAGCGGGGGTGAGCGCGTGGCCGCGCGACGGTGCAATCATCGTCGCACACTGGGCATTGTGGGCCGGCCTGCTGGCGACGGCGGCGATGGACATCGAAGCCTACCACCTCGATGTCCGCGTGACGTGGGCGGTAGCGGCGATCGGCATCCTGTGCAATACGCTGTGGACGCCCGAATCGAGCGCGGGATGGATCCGACCCGGCCCCGCGACGACCGCAGGCGCCATCGCCGCAACGCTCGCCCTGGCCGTAACAGCGCTGTATACCCTCGGCCGGGCACGGCAGATCGAGCCCGACGGCGACGAGGCCCCCGCGGACGAAACCGCGTCGGAGCTGCCGGACGGCCCGGCCCCGGCCCCGCAGGCGAGGCCCTGGGCGGCGACGTCCGCCGTCGCCCTCGGCCTGGCAGCGGTGGCAGGCTACGTCTGGTGGGCCAATGCGACGAGCGGCCTGCGGCCCGGCGAGGCGGAGACCTGGACGGCGGCACGGATCGGCCTGCTCCTCACGGTGCTGATGGCCCTGACCATCGCCGCATCCGGCGCGCCACGCCAGGCCGACGAGGAAATTGCCGAAGCCATCGAGGCGGAGAGCGTCTCCGCCCGCGCCGTCGCGCTTCGCGAGGCGATCTGGCTGGCGCCGACGGCGATCATCGGGGTCCTTGCCGCCGTCGCATGGTCGCGGGCCTTCGCGGACGATCCGGGCGCATCCGAGGCCCTGCTGAACTGGACCCCCGTGGGCCAGTGGCGCCCCGTCCTCGGGCTGGCAACCGGGCTGAGCGGTTGGCTGCTCGCCGGGGCTCTCGGGTGGGCGGTGCGTCTGGTCTTCACGCTCATCCTGGGCAAGGAGGCGCTCGGGGTGGGCGATATCCACATTCTGGCGGCGGCGGGTGCGGTGGCCGGGTGGCTCGTGGTCGTCATGGGCTTTTTCCTTTCCGCCCCGCTCGCACTGATCGGCGTGCTGTTTTTTCTGCTTCGCCGCCGCAGCCGGGCCATTCAGTACGGGCCCTGGCTCGCCCTGGGATTCTTTCTTGCAGCCGTCGCTCAGGATCGTATCATTGACGCGCTGAAGGTGGGCTGGATGCTTCGATGACGGGAACACCCGCGGGCCCGGCCGCGGGGCGGTTGCCGGGCGCCAGGCCCGGAAGGCTCGCCGCACGGAAAGACACCGGGCCCACACCGGCCGCGCCCCGTCCGACGGCGATAAAGGAGTGACCGAAGATGGGTCTTGCACTCCGGCGGATCAAGGTCTATTGTAAGCTCGGCCTGATGGCGGCGGTCGCGGTCGTCATCCTTCTGGTGGTCGTGTGCAACCGTCAGAACGAGGCGGATGTCTGGTTCTTCACGAAGTTCGAGAAGGTCAACGTACTCTACCTCATCCTCGTGACGGCGGTTTCCTCCGTGGTCCTGTTCTGGGCGATCATGCGGATCCGGGGGGTGATCCGCGAGGTGCATCTCGTCCGCGAGGAGCGCCGCAACGCCGAGCAGGCCGCCCGGCAGAAGAAACTGGCGGAGGAACTGGCCGACCGCGAGAAACGGATCGACGAGAAACTTCGTCGTTCGATCGAGAGCGAACGGAAAGAGGAATAATCGGCGCAAGGAGGTAAAGCCATGGCGCGAATCTCGAGGGCGTTGGTAGTGCTCGGGACAATGGGCGTGATCGTTTCCGCCGGTTGTGCCGAGAAGAAGAAGGACATGGCCACGGACCGGATGGCGGACGAGGCGGCGCAGTTGGCGCAGTGCCAGCAGGAGCTGGCCCGGCTCCAGGCCGAGGCGAAGGCGAACCAGGATCGCCTGGCGGAACTGGAGCGACAGAACGGCGAGTTGAAATCGCAACTGATGGCCGGCCCCAAGGAGACCGCCCCCGCCGGATGGAAGACGGTCCCCGGCGGCGCCATGATCTCGCTGGACGGCACCGTGCTGTTCGACTCCGGCAAGAGCGTGCTGAAGCCGGCCGGCCAGAAGACGCTCAACGACATCATCGCCACGCTGAAGTCCAAGTACCCCGATTACGACATCTACGTGTTCGGCCACACGGACACGCAGCCGATCCGACACAGCAAGTGGAAGGACAACTACGAGCTGAGCTGCCAGCGATCGCTGAGCGTGGTGCGTTACCTGATCAGCAAGGGGATCAAGCCGCAGAGCCTGGCCGCATGCGGCTGGGGCGAGTATCGCCCGGTGGCCCCGAACAGCACTCCGGCCGAGCGGGCCTACAACCGCCGCGTGGAGATCTTCGCGATGGCGCCCCACGGCAACAAGATTCCGCAGGAGCCCCCGGTCCGATCGAAAACCCCGTGACATCCCGCCGGATGGTCCTGTTTGCCGGCGCGAGCCGGGCCCGCGCGTCTGGACGCCGGCCCGGCTCGCGCCCGGGCGATCCTCTATGATGAAGCGGGGGCTGCGTCCTTCACCTCGGGAAGAAACCACGCCGTCGCGCCGGCAGGGATGAACAGGACCCCCGCGTACAGCAGCGCCAACCGGTAATCGCCGACGCGAGAGAACAGCCCGAAAAACACCGTGCCGAAAGCGGCCACGACCCGGCCGATGTTGTAACAGAGGCCCGCACCGGTGGTGCGCAGCAGCGTCGGAAACAGCGGCGGCAGATACATCGTGAACAGGGCGAAAACCCCCTGGCACGCGCCGATCGCCGCCAGAAAGCCCAACACGCCGCGATGCCCGCGAGGCACGGCGTAACAGGCCGTCATCGAAACGAAATACGCCAGACACAGCAGACTGATCGCCCGACGGTAGCCGATCCGCCGGGCCAGACACGCCGCGACGAAGTTTCCGACGATCGACGCGCCGATGACCAGGGTCATCGCGAGGCTCACCAGCTTTCCGACCGCCTCCGGGGACCAGCCCGCCAGATCCGGAAGATTCCGCAGATGCTGCGTGCACCAGAAGAGAAACGCCCAGTGCGCCGTCAGCGCCAGAGCGCACACGGCGATCGCCAGCAGCGTGATTCGTCGGATGTCGCCCTGAAAAAGCGCTGCGATTCCCGGGCTGGAGCGCGCGTGTTGCCGCCGGGCCGCGCGCCACTCGTCGGACTCCGGCACCGACCGGCGGATCCACAGGACCAGCAGCGCGGGCACCACCCCCACCAGAAAGATGGTGCGGTCCGGAAGAGCCGCGCGGGCGATCAGCCAGTACGCCAGGCTGGCCAGCAGGACGCCGCAGTTGCCGCTGGTCTGGAGCACGGCGGCGACCCACGGCCGCCATCGGCGCGGCCACGTCTCCGACAGCAGCGACGCGCCCACCGCCCATTCCCCGCCGATGCCCAGCGCCGCCAGGAACCGGAAGATAATCAGATGCCACCACGCGGCCGCGAAGTATGACAGCCCCGTGAACATCGCATAGGTCAGGATGGTCAGCATCAGCGTGCGAGTCCGGCCGAGCCGATCGCCGATCCGCCCGAAGAAGCCGCCGCCCGTCGCCCAGCCGAGGAGAAAGGCCGCCTGTATCCACGACGCATAATGCCCCGCCCGAGGATCCTTCGCCGACACCCTCAGCAACTCCGCAACGAAGGGCAGCGCGACCAGCGTGTACAGGTGCATGTCCAGACCGTCGAACATCCAGCCCAGCCAGGCCGCCACGCCGGATTTCCACTGCGCGGCGGACAGGTCGCGCAGTCGCGTCACCTCGCCGGCGCGATCCGTCTCCGTCACGGCAGTCTCCGCGCAAACACCCGGCGCTCGACGATCTTCCGTATGCACACACGCATGGTACGTTACGCGCCGCCCGGCGGAAAGGCCGCCGCAGGTTCCGGTCGCCGAACAAGCCGTGGGCGCAAACCCCGCCCCCGCGAGCCGCGGTTCCGCGCGCCGACGCGCGGGCCGCGGGGTTTGGCGGAACCGGCCCGAGTGTGTATGCTGACGTTTTCGGCGGCATCCACGGCATGGGAGACGCTCCGGCGTGATCGCGATCATCGATTACGGAATGGGGAATCTGCGAAGCGTGCAGAAGGCGCTCGAGAAGGCGGGAGCCGAGGCGCGGGTCGTCCACGCGCCCGAGGAAGTGGATCAAGCGGCCAAGCTGGTGCTGCCGGGCGTGGGGGCATTCCGCGACGCGGCGGCGCATCTGCGTGAGCAGGGGCTGGTCGAACCCATCCTGCGGTTCATCCAAAGCGGCCGGCCGTTTCTGGGAATCTGCCTCGGGCTGCAACTGCTTTTCGACGTGAGCTACGAAGACGGCGAGCACAAGGGGCTCGGCGTTCTGCCGGGAAAGGTCGTGCGGTTCGACTTCCGGGACATTCCCGAGGCCCGGGGTTTCAAGATCCCGCATATGGGCTGGAACCAGGTTCGATGGGACCGCCCGTGCCCGCTGCTGGAGGGGTTGACCAGCGGCGAGTACTTCTACTTCGTGCATTCGTACTATGTGGACCCGGCCGATCCTTCGGTAAGTCTCGGCCGATGCGAATACGGCGTGACGTTCACGGCGATGGCTTGGCGCGACAACGTTTATGCGACACAATTCCACCCGGAGAAGTCGCAGCGCGCCGGGCTGACGATCCTGCGGAACTTCGTCGCCCTGTAGGGCGGAGACGAGTTACGGATGGCCGTTATCCGTTGCCGGTCGTGAGTCGAAGCGGGCACGGTGTCGGGCCGGGTACCCGACGCTCCCGGCCCGCGCGAGCGAATACGACGATCGGCAACGGCCGACGGCCGGAAGGCCGGCGGGCAACGAACCGCGACGGACAAACGACGAACAACGGACCCCGAACCACGGACGGCGGACGACATGGACATTATGCCGGCGATTGATCTTCGGAACGGGCGGTGCGTGCGGCTGCTTCAGGGCAACTACGAACGGCAAATCAACTACTCCGACGATCCGGTTGCGCAGGCCAGGCAGTTCGCCTCCGCCGGCGCAACATGGCTCCACGTCGTGGACCTGGATGGCGCGAAGGAAGGGCGCCTGTGCAACCTCGACGCCATAGCCGCCATCATCCGCTCGACGGCCATGCGGGTGGAGGTCGGCGGCGGCATCCGGGACGATGCCACGATCGACGGACTCTTCGAGGCCGGGGCGGCGCGCGTCGTGATCGGCACCCGTGCCATCGAGGACTGGGAATGGTTCCGCGCAGCCGTGCACAAGCCCGGGCGGGAGAAGCGGATCGCCCTGGGGCTCGACTCGCGCGAGGGCAGACTGGCCGTTCACGGCTGGACGAAAATCACCGAACGCCGCGCGATTGACGTAGCCGAAGCCGTCGCCGACTGGCCCCTCGGCGCGATCATTTACACGGATATCGGTCGCGACGGAATGCTGCTCGGCCCGAACATGGAGGCCATCCGTTCGCTCGCGGAGTTCTCGAGCGTTCCCGTCGTCGCCTCAGGGGGCGTGACGGACCTCGAGGACGTCCGCCGGCTCGCGGCCCTGCCGATCGCCGGCATCATCATCGGCCGCGCGATCTACGAGCGACAACTGGACCTGGCGGAGGCCATCCGCGTCGCGGCTCAGGCGGGTGCCTGAGGGGGCCTTCCGGCCCACCGGAAGCGAAAGCGGAGAAGCCCGCCGCCGAACACGCGCCGCCGCACGGCCGGACCGCCGGGCGGGGCGAGGAGCATGGGATTCATGAGTCTGGCGATACAGAGTGCAAAGGACCTCGAACGACTGATCCGCGACGTGCCCGACTTCCCCAAGAAAGGCGTCCTGTTCAAGGACATCACGCCCCTGCTGGCGGACCCCGCGGGGCTCTCGCTGGCCGTCGAGTACCTGACGCAGCCCTACCGGGCCGCCCATATCGACACGGTGGTCGGAGCGGAATCCCGCGGCTTCATCTTCGGCACGGCCGTCGCACGGAACCTCTCCGCCGGCTTCGTGCCGATCCGCAAACCCGGCAAACTGCCCGCCGCACGACGCAGTCTCACCTACCAGCTCGAATACGGAACCGACACGCTCGAGATTCATGCCGACGCGATCCGCCCCGGGCAGCGCGTCGTCCTCATGGACGACCTTCTTGCGACCGGCGGAACCATGCGGGCCTGCTGCGACCTCGTCACGGAACTCGGCGGCGAGATCGTCGGCGTGGCCGTGCTGATCGAGCTGGCGTTTCTCAAGGGCCGCGAGCGGCTCCGCGAGTACGACGTCCACAGTGTGATCTGCTATCCGTGACGCCGGGATGGAGTATCGCCCCCCCGGTAATCACGCGCCCCATGGCCGGGCCGCGACGCCGGCGCGGCCCCCTCCTCAGGCATCCACAAACCCCTCGCGAATGGCGAAACGGGCGAGCTCGACGCGGTCGTGGATGTCGAGCTTGTCCATCAGTTGGCTGCAGTGGAAGTCGACCGTCTTGACGCTGATGCACATGATCTCGGCAATGGCCTTCTTCGATCGCCCCTGGGCCAGGTAACAGAGGACCTCGCGCTCCCGGGGCGTGAGTGTGGACGCGAGCGTCTGGCCCTTCTCCGCAAGGCGCACGCCCTTTGAGTCCACGACGAGCCGGGACTGCACCTCACGCGAGAAGTAGGCAAAGCCCCGGGAAACGTCGCGAATCGCCTTGATGACCGCCTCCGGCGGCTCCGTCTTGGTCACATACCCCCACGCCTGCACCGCCAGCGCCGATTCGATGTACCGGTCCTTCACGAACGCCGTGAGGAAGAGAACGCGGCTGTTCGGACAGCGGGCCGTGATGCGGGCGGCCGCGTCGAACGCCGAAAGCCCCGGCATATCGATGTCCATGAGGATCACGTCCGGCTTGTGCTCGATCGCCTCGGCCACCGCCGCCTCCGCGTTGTCCACGTGCGAGACAACCGTCATGTCGGGCTCGGCACTCAACCGGTCCTTCAGCAACTGCCGGATGCTTTCGTGGTCATCGACGATCAGGATCGACACGGTCCTGGCCATACGTATGTCCCATCCCTGCTACGGATCGAGAACCCGGCACACCAGGTCCCGGAACTCCGTCATCTGGAACGGCCGCCGCAGCACCCGCACGCCATGAGGGAGCACGCCCTCCGCGACCGGGTCCGCTTCGTCCGCGACCGCAACGGCCGGCAACGATCCCCCGGCGCCCCGCAGCCTGCCGAACCACTCGCTGCCGTTCTTCAGCTCCTCCGCCGGAAACACTACCAGCCGCAGACGATCACGGCGCATCTCGTGATCGGCGAGCAACGCCCCCGGATCATCCGCCTGCACCACGTCATACCCCAGCGGCGAGAGCGTGGCCGCCATAATCCCGCGGATGTGCCGATCCCCGCCGACCAGTGCGATCAACCCCTCGCGCTTCGCCGCGGATGGCCCGTCCGCCTCGGTCGCGGGCGACGGTGCCACGCAGGGCAGCACCAGGGTGAACGTAGTTCCTTCGCCCGCCGCCGAGGCCACCCGGATCCGCCCGCCCAAGTCGGTGACGATGCCGTGAACGATAGACAGGCCAAGGCCGGTGCCCCGGTCGCGCCTCTTCGTCGTGAAGAACGGTTCGAAGACGTGCGGAAGGATCTCGGCCGACATCCCCTCCCCCGTATCCCGTACCGCCAGACACGCAGCCGGCGGAGACACCCCCGGCCGCGATTTCACCTCGCGGGCCTGCGCCTCGGATGCCGGGGCGAGCGATATCTCCAGCCGACCGCCGCCGGGCATCGCATCCCGCGCGTTCAACGCGAGATTCAGGAGAACCTGTTGCACCTGAACCGGGTCCGCTTCGATCCACAGTGGCGGCTCCGGCAGGCGGACCGACAGTTCCACGGAGGCCGGCAGGGCATGATGAAGCAGGCGGACCGACTCTTCGACGGCCGCGCGAAGATTCAACGTACGCTTGGCCACCCGCACCCGGCCGCCGAACGAAAGCAGGGCATGCGTCATACCCCGCGCCTGCTGTGCCGCCTCGTCGATGGCATCGAGCGAGCGGTGCGCCGGATGATCTTCCGGCAGGTGCTTCCTCGCCAGCGAGGTGTAGCCCGCGACCGTCGCCAGCACGTTTCCGAAGTCGTGGCTGAGACCGGCCGCCAGACGCCCGATCATGTCCAGCTTGTGTGCCTGATGAAGCTGCTCCCGGACGCGGGCATGCTGTTCCTCAAGCCGCTTGTGCTCCGTGATGTCGAGGGCGACCCCGATGCACCCGGCGATCGCGCCGTCCGCCGAACGGAGCGGCTCGACGTGGCAATGATACGTCCGCTCCGACAGGTGCACCTCGTACGACAGGGATTCGCCCGCGAGGACCCGCCGGTGGTCAGCCGGCGCAAGCGCTCGTGTTTCCGCGGCGCCGCCGGCCGGTGGCGTGCGGGGCGGCAGGGCCACAGCCGCCGGCCCTGCTCCATAGGACGATGTCACGCGGAGTTCGGCGTCCGTCGTCCAGATGATCGCCGGCACCTGCTCCAGAAGAAGCCGGAGCCGCATCTCGCTGACCCGGGCCTCCTCTTCCGCGAGGGCGCGGGCGCGGACCTCCGCCTCCAGACGGGCCACCGTCCGATGAAGATCGGCCGTGCGCTCCCGCACACGCAATTCCAGCTCGTCGCGCGCCTTGCCGAGCGCATCGAGGAGCCGCTCGCGCTCCAGCTCAAGACCCTTGCGCTCTACGGCGTACCGGATCGTCCGTGCGACGAGTCGCCCGTCCGCCTGCCCCTTGATCAGGTAATCCTGCGCCCCGCGTCGAATGGCCTCGAGACCGAACCGCTCGTCGTCCAGCCCGGTCAGCACGATGATTGGCAGACTCGACGCGGCCGCGTGCATATGTTCCACCGTTTCGAGGCCCGCGCTGTCCGGCAGCGAGAGATCAAGCAGAATGACGTCGCAGGACGGCGCCGACTGCAGCGCGCCGAGGGCCTCCCGGAGCGACGGGACATGAACCACGCGGAATCGCCCCGCACCCGTCTCGGCCAGAGCTTCGCGCAGCAGGCGGGCATCGCCGATGGAATCTTCGACCAGAAGGACGTGGATCGGCTTGTCCGGCATGGCACGAACCCGTGGTTTTCCCCGCCGGCTATGTCATGCGCCCGTTCGGCGGAAGTTTGACCACCGTAAGCCAGAAGTCCTCAATCGTCTGCACGACCACCATGAACTGATTGAAGTCCACCGGCTTGGTAATGTAGCAATTCGCATGCAGGTCATACGCCCGGAGGATGTCCTCTTCCGCATGCGAAGTTGTCAGCACCACGACGGGAATCCGCCGCAGATTCACATCCGCCTTGATCTCGGCCAGGACCTCCCGCCCGTCCTTGCGGGGCAGATTCAGGTCCAGCAGGATCAGATCGGGTATCGGCGCATCCGCGTAGGCGCCCCTTCGATACAGGAAGTCGATCGCCTTGACCCCATCGTCCACCACGCTGAGGCGGTTGGCCACCTTGGCTTCCTTGAGAGCCTCCATGGTCAGCCGAACATCCGCCACGCTGTCCTCAATCAGTAGAATCTCGATGGGCATTGCTGCAAAGCGACTCATGCCGCTCCTCCGGGCAATGTGAAGAAGAACGTCGAACCGGCTCCAACCTCTGATTCTACCCAGATCCGCCCGCCGTGACGATCGATGATCTTCTTGCAGATCGCCAGCCCGATCCCCGTCCCCGGGTAGCGGGCCTGCGTGTGCAGGCGCTGGAATACCACGAACACCCGCTCGAAATACTCGGGCGCCATGCCGATCCCGTTGTCGCGAACGGAGAACTGCCAGTGCGTCCCGACCTGTCGGGCGGAAACATGAACGCGGGGCGGATCGTCGCGGCGGAACTTGATGCCGTTGGCGATGAGATTCTGGAGCAACTGGATCAATTGCGTGGGGTCGCCCCGTACAATGGGCAGCGGATCGGAGGTGACCGTCGCCTCGTTTTCCCGGATAACCCCGCCGAGCCCCTCGACGACATCGGCGAAAACACGGTTCATGTCGACCGCCTCGAACGGTCGGCCCCGGGTACCGACGCGCGAGTAGCTCAGCAGGTCGTTGATAAGCTGCTTGAGCCGCAGCGCCCCGTCCACGGCGAAGGTGATGAACTCGTCGGCCTCCTTGTCGAGCTTTGATTTGTAGCGGCGCTCAAGCAGTTGCAGATAACCCGCCACGGTCCGCAACGGCTCCTGGAGGTCGTGCGATGCGACGTAGGCGAACTGCTCCAGGTCGCGGTTGGAACGGGCCAGATCCGCCGCCGTCTGCCGCAGGGCTTCCATGGCGCGCTGGCGTTCCATGGCAATTGCCACCTGATCGGCGACCGCTTTCATCATCGCCAGCTCGTCCGCGGTGAAGTGTGTCCGCGTGCTCGTGCCGAAGGACAGCGTGCCGATCACCTTGCCCGCGGACAGGAGCGGGTGGCACGCGTACGCGCGGATGCCGTATGACCGCACGATATCCATGCGCGGATCGGGCGTCTCCTGAATGTTCTCCACGACAACGCGCGAGCCGTCTCGCGCGACGCACCCGCAGGCCGCCTCGCCGAAATCCACCCACTCGATCTGCCGGGCGGCCTCCGCCGGAATCCCCGCGCAGGCATTCAGATGCAGCCGCCCCGCCTGTTCATCGACCAGGAAGTGGAGAAACACCTGACAATCGAGAAACGCCATCACCTTCTCGCAAAGGGTGTTCACGATCCCTTGCGGCTCCTCCGCGGCCAGCAGCCTCGCGGCCATCTCGGAGAGAATCTCCAGGCGCTCGTTGCTTCGCCGCAGGGCCGCCTCCGCCCGCTTGCGCTCCGTGATGTCGATCTTGACGGCGACGTAGTGCGTCACGCGCCCGGCCCCGTCCGTGACCGGGGAGATCGAGGCGGACTCCCAATACAGCTCGCCGTTCTTCTTGCGATTGCAGAACTCCCCATGCCATTCGCCGCCCGCCTTCAGCGTCCGCCACAACTGCTCGTGAGTCTCCGGCGGAGTGTGCTCCGTCCGGAGAATCCGCGGGTTCCGGCCGACCGCCTCGTCGAAGGCATACCCCGTCGATCGCGTGAACTGCGGATTGACATACTCGATCGTCCCCTCCGTATCCGTAATGACGACCGCAGCCGGGCTCTGCTCCACGGCCCGGGAGAGTTTGCGGAGCTTCTCTTCCGCTTCCTTGCGCTCCGTGATGTCCTGCCCCTGGGCGATCGTGGCCACCACCGTCCTGCCGTCCGATGCGTAGAGCGGTGCGGAGTTCCACAACACCGTCCGCACCGTCCCGTTGACGTGCAATATGGGGATTTCGACGGTCTCCAGCCACTCCCCGGCAAGCGCCCGACGGATGTGCTCCAGCGCCTCGTCGCGCTCCTGCTCGGGGAAGAGGATGTCCAGCGGCTTGCCGATCACCTCGTCCGCCATCCGACCCGTAACACGCTCAAACGCAGGATTGAACCGCGTGATCCGGAACGACGGATCCCAGACGATGATCGGAGCATTCGCGCAATTGAAGAGGTTCTCCAGGTAGTCGCGGGTTTCCCGAAGCTGCCGCTCGAACTCCTTGCGTTCCGTGATATCCTGGGCGGTTCCGAAGCCGCCGACCAGGTTGCCCTCGGCATCGAAATCGAGCTCGGCCGTTTCGTGAACCCACTTCACACGGCCCTCCGCGACGATCCGATGTTCGATGTCGTAGGGTTCGCCGCGAAGCGCTGCCTTCCATTTCCCGTCCACATACGCCCGATCCTCCGGCAGAACGGCGGCCATGAACGTTTCGTAGGTCAGCCGCGTTCCGTGCGGAATGCCGAAGATGCGATAGGTCTCATCGGACCACACCAGTTCGTTCCGCCGGACGTCCAGGCGCCAGCTCCCGGTGTGTGCCACCGCCTGCGCCCGCTTCAGGTCCGCCTGGCTTTCCCGCAGCAGTCGCTCCGCCTGCTTGCGGTCGGTAATGTCATGGAGAATAAGCTGGATCGCCGGTCCCTGCCGGTCCACCACGGCGGAGGCGGCGACCTCCACATCGCGCAGGGTCCCGTCGAGCCGCACAACCTGTTCCTCGATAAGCGGCGCCGGCCGGCCCTCGTGCACCATCCGAAGGCGGTCGCGGACGATCGCCCGGCAATCGGGATGGAAGACCTCGCACGGCGACCGGCCCAGGACCTGCGCCGGATCCGCCGCGCCCAGCAGACGCAACGCCGCCGGGTTCGCGAACTCGATCCGATCGTCGCGGCTGACCAGGATGGCCTGCGGCGAGAGCTCCACGAGCCCGCGATACCGTTCCTCGCTGGCGCGCAGTTCCCCCTCGATCTGCCGGCGTTTGTGGACCGTTTCGCGAAACGCCTCGCCCAGATCGACGAGCTCCGCGATGCCGCTCACGGCCGGTTCGCAATCGGCCCGGCCCCTGCCCACGGCTACGGCGTATTCGTGGAGCCGTCGCACCCCGCCGACGATCCGATGGCTTATGAAGAGGGCGATCGCCGCCGAACCGATGATCACCAGCACGATCAGGCCCAGGGTAAGCAGAAAGGTATGGGCAACCGGTTCCACTGCGGTCCGCCGGGTGCGGCTGGCCGAGGCGACCCAGCCGATCTCGGGAATCGGTATCGACGCGCCGATGCGTGTCTGCCCGTCGATCGGCGAGACCACATCTCCGACCGACTCCCGACCCGCCAGGGCCTCGCGCAGCGAGCGGTCCCGGGGCGCAAACGACTCCAGCTTCAGGGGTATCTGGGGCTCGCTCATGACAGGCACGCCGCGGGAGTCGAAGATCACGATGCCCTCGTGCGTAAGCCCGCCCACATTCAGGATTCGGACAGCCCGCTCCGGACTGACGGTGTCGGTGACGACGTAGCGAAGGCGTCCGTCGTCGCGAATACCGACGGCAACGACGAAAGCCAGCTCGCCCGTCACGCGCTCCGCGATCAGGTCGCTGACCGCCCATTCCCGCTCGCCGCTCCGGATGGCCTTGAAGTAATCCCGGTCGTCGATCCGCGTGCCGATCCTTTCCGGGATGCTGGACGCAACGATGCGGCCCTCCGCGTCCGCCACGGACATTGCGCGGATCGACTTGTAATGCTCCACGTTCGCCTTCAGGAAGCGGTCCAACTGCTGCCGGGTGGATGGCTCGAGCAGAAGCAGGGACACGCCGATAGCCACCTCCTGGCGGCGGATGTCCGATACAAGAGACCGGACGACCATGGCAGCCGCCCGGGCCATCTCGAGGTTTGCGTTCAGGGCCACGGACATCCGGGTGTCGTACCACTTGTGGTAGACGATGCCCTCCACCACGATCGCCGGAATCAGCACCGCGATCAGCACCAGCAGAATCGCCTGCCGAATCGTAAGGCCCGCGGTTTTGCCGGCACCCTTCACGAACATCGCTCCCTTCACGGCAGCCCAACGGCCCCACTACGCCCACGCTGCACCGCGAACCCGCGCGCCGCCCAAAGCGCGCACCCACCACCCCATCCGGCAATCATACCGCTGCCGTTTTCGGTCAAACAGGCACGCCTGCGAAACGCGCTCCCGCGATACAACCTGGTCTTCACCCGCGAATCCGGGGAGTTGCCCACATCCGCTACCCGACGGCAGCCCGCCTCAGGGCGCGCACGCACCGGACGCCGCGACAGGCCACGCCCGCGCCCGCCTTCATTCTGAACGAAGAGGCCTCGCTGGGAACCCGGGTAAACACCCGGTCTGCCCCAATTGCGTCTCCCGAAGTCCCCCAGCGCGGGCGTGGCCCGCCGCCCAACATGGCGGCGCCGGACGCACGTAGCGCGCGTCGCGTCATTCTGAGGCCCCCTTGGGGGCCGAAGAATCCGGCGTCCGATTTGCGCAGATCCTTGCACGCGCAAAGCCCCCGCAACGCTCAGGCCAGATTCTTCGGTCGCTCCGCTCCCTCAGAATGACGTACCGGCCCTGGCCCGGAATTCGGCGCCGGCCGGCAAGAATCCAAGCGATAACAGTATAGAGCGGATCCGGCCGTAGCGCGCGTAACGCGATGGAAACACCACACGGCCCCGATGCCCGCCTCGCCGTCGCCCGCACGAGGCAACCGGCGAAACCGCCCGGCGGACCGCATCAAAAGCCGACCCCGGCGAAACAGACATCACCGGGGTCGCGTCGCTCCCTGGCCGCCGCCGGAACGGGGGCGTCAGTAGCTGAGATCAGCTCCCATCGCACCCAGGCGGCCGTGCTGTTCTTCTGCGGCGTGTAGTAATCGCCGGGACCGAAGACCTCGGCCATCACGTGACTGCTGAGGTGCTCGCTGAACTTGTAGCGAAGCCACCAGGTGAGCAGTTGGCCGCGGAACTTCCCGCTCTTGCTGAACCCGGGCTTGACGCCTCCGTAGGTGTTCTCGTCGGCGAAGAGCAGATGATAGTCGAGCGAGATCTGCATGTTCCGCATGGGGGTCATCTGCCAGCCCCAGGCAATGCGATGGAGGTTGTTGTTGGCGGCCACACCGCCATCCATCGCGTACGTGTAAATGTACAATTCGCTCCACCGCGGCCAGCGGCCCCACAGCATATCGAACGCCTCGTTGGTGCCTTTGGTCCTCGGATCGTCGCCGGAGACGAACTCATAGTCCATGTGCAGCTCGTTGCTGTACTTGTCGTTGAAGAAGTACGTCAGCCGGTTGAGCGTGGCCAGGGCACAGATGTGCTGGCCGTTCTTGTCGCCGAACTGCCCGGCCAACTCGTCCCGCAGGCTCCAGTGGTCGGTCAGGGTGCTCGCCTGCCGCACGCCGAAGGTGTAGATGTCGGCGTCGTCCCCGGTCCGACGGTCCTTGCGATTCGTGGCGGCGTTGTAGATCCCCTCCTGATGCTGATCGTGCTTGTAGATGAAGTAGCCGTCGAGTTGCGTTTTGGCCAGCGAGTTGTTGCTGACGTACAGGATCGCACCCTGCTCCCGCTGGTCCGTCACTTCCTTGTAGGTGTGCGAGAGCTTCGGGAACCAGTCCGTCACCTGGGCGCTCTGCGAAACGTACATCAGGTCGGCCTTCGTCTTGATGGGGGCGATGTCGTACGTCATCCGGATCGCATCCAGGTACAGCGTTCGCGAACCGTCCAGGGGCGTGCCGTCAAACACGAGCCAGCGATCCCCCAGCGCGATCTCCTGCCGCCCGGCCGTGATCGTCAGCGGCAGGCCCGCCACATGGCTCCACTTGAAGTTGAGCAGGTCAAAGACGGCATAGTCCGGGTCCCACCCGTACCGGGTCTGGCCACCGGGATTCCGCGCGGGGACGTTCATGAAGATGTTCCGCGGCTCCCAGATGGCGCGAACGTTCAACTCGAAGTCCTTGACGGGCGTAACCGTGAACCACACGCGCGGCCGATACCGGATCCAGTTGTTCTCGTGCGTGTGCAGGTCCTGGTCGAGCCCAAAGCCGTTCTCCATGATCTCCTCGCGAATGCGGAAGTCCGCGCCCCACTTGAACCACGGAACCGGATTCTTGGATTTCTGAATCCACTCCTCAAGCTTCTCGGCCGGCGTCTTCTCCACTTCTTCCGCCGGCGCGGTCGAGAGCTTGAATTCGCCCGGTTGGCTGGTGGCAGCCGGAGCGGTCGTCTGCGCCGACGCCGACGCCGCAAGCCACGCCGAGCCCCACGCCAGTGCCACGAGCCACGACCCGCGTACCCACAAGTCTCGCATCATTCAGCCCTACTCCTTTAGCGGCCCTGTTCCTTTCCTGTTTGTCACGCGGGGCGCCGGGGCGGCCGGCCCCCCGCTCGATTCGCATCTCACGCACGAAAACATCGGTTCAGGTGCGCCTCCGCCGGAGGCCGTGTGGCCAGACTGACCACAATCGCCACCAGAATCGACAACGGCAGCGCCACCACGATCGGTTCGATCACCGGCCAGTTGGGGTGATCCTCGAGGATACTCGTCTTGCCGCCCGTAAGCTTCTGAACGAGGCCGATCGCACCGGCCTCCTGCGCCTTGACGAAGACGACCCAGAACGTCGACAGGATCGCGCCTGTGATCATGGAGGCGACGGCGCCGGCCCTCGTCATCCTCCGGAAGAACAGGCCCCCTACGAAACTCGGCAGAAACGTCGCCGCGCAGAGACCGAAGAAGATCGCCGTCGCGCGGGCGACGATGTACCCGCCCCGGGCGTAATACGCGAACGTCACGGCCATGATGATCCCGACGATCATTCCGATCCGCACGACATGAATCGTCCGACCGGAGTGGCCGTCCGTGCGCAAGGGCAGAAGCTGCTCGATCACGTCACGGCCGATCGCGGTGCCGACCGTATGAAACTGGCTCGAAATGGTGCTCATCGCCGCCGCCAGCAACGTGAGCAGGAAAACCACCCCGAACCACTTCGGCAGCGCCGACGTGATATAGGTCGGAATGATCTGATCGGGGTTGCCCTTGGCATACACGATCGACACGCTCCGGCCGCGCACGGGCGCGGCCGCCGCCAAGCCCGCCCTCGCCGCCGCCGGCTCCTCCAGTACGACGGGAGCCAGCTTGTCCGGCACGTCCACCCACCGGCCCTGCTCGTCCTTCTGCATCACCTGCAGGATGGCGTGCCCCTTCTCGGCGCTGATCACCTTGACCACCCGTCCGGTGAGCGGCGGCCCGTACCGGACGAAGTAGGCGTTCGACAGGCTGCCGACGGTAAACGCCACGCCGGTCATACACAGGATGAACAGGCCGCCCGTCGGCACGGCGCGATTCAATTCCCGCCGGGACTTGACCGTCATGAAGCGGACCACGAGCTGCGGCTGCGCGAGGACGCCGATGCCGACACCCAATGTGATCGTGCTGACGACGATCCACCACAGGTCGTACTTTCTGTCGCCGAAGCCGAAGGCCGGCATGGCGGTCCAGCCCCGGTGGCCCATGTCGGCGAGCTTCCTGGGCACCAGGTCGGCCAACTGCGTCAGACTCCGGTGCGCCTCGGTAACCCCGCCGAGCCTGCCGTACGTGAAGAGCAGCAACAGCACCATGCCGGCGAACATGATCGTGCCCTGGAGCGCGTCGGTATACATGACGCTCTTGAGGCCGCCCGCGAGCACGTAGACGGCGACGATCACGCTGAGAACAAGCAACGCGGCATGGTAATCGACGCCGAAGGCCGTGGTGACGAACTCCGTACCGCCGATGATGACGGCGGCGGCGTACAGCGGCATGAACAGGAAGATGATCAGACCCGCGAAAACCTGGATGAACCGGCTGTCGAAGCGCCGTCCGAGCAGCTCCGGGAACGTGTGCGCATCCAGCGCGTGCCCGAGCCGCCGCGCCGGGCCCCCGAGAAAGGCGAACGCGATGAAAATGCCCACGAAGATGTTCAGGAACGTCAGCCACAGAACGCTCATGCCGAACAGCCCCGCCGCCCCCCCGAAGCCCACGATCGCACTCGTGGAAATGAAGGTGGCGCCGTAGCTCATGGCCATGATGAACGGATGGGCCTTTCGCCCGGCGACGAGGTAATCCGTTGCGGTATGTGTCCTGCGATAACCCAGCCAGCCAAGGTAGGCAACGATCCCAAGGTAAACCACGACGGCAATGACCTCGGGCAATCCCACCGTCTGTCCAAGAAGCATGCCGCCTCCTTTCCTGGAAGAAAGTGACGAGCAGAGTCTCTATGTGCGCCGAAGGCCGAAAAGAGCCGAGCGGACCGCTACGCTACAACTCTTCCTCAACCTTCTGCTCGCGGGCCGCCCACTGCACGTCCTCGCCCTTGACGGGCTCCTCGCCGCGGTTCCAGTTCACCGCGCCGTAAACAACGCATAGCGCCGTGCTCAGGACACACAGCAAGTAGGCCAACCAGACGAACTTGTCTTCGATGCCCAACATGACCGCGCCATCCTTCTGTCAGGCGTAGAGCCGCTGCAAACCGCCCCGCCACAGCTTCCACCGGCGTCAAGCGACGTGCATGGTCTCATTCTTATACCGGAGAAACACACCGTGCGAAAGGGGCGGCACACAAAAAAACCGCAACCATAGGGCGTTAACGCGGGAAGATGGGTATCCATTAGACACGTTCGCGCGCTTGCCCATTTTATCACCATGCGCCGCCTGTTACGCTATGCCGACCGGTTGTCCACGACGTGCCCCTGTTCGGCAATGTCCTGCCGGAGCGACTTAGGCTCCACGAACGTGATCTTCGCATCCACGTCCAGCGCTCCCTTGATGCGCCGTATCAACCGGCCCCGCAGCGACTCGAGCGCCTTCACCTCATCGAGCGTGGGGACGGCCTGCGAAACGTCCACCCGGATTTCCAGCGTATCCGCCGTACCCTGGCGGCTCAGAAGAATCTGATAATGGGCTCCGAGGCCCACGACCTCGGCGAGGAGTTCCTCGATCTGAGCCGGGAAGAACCCCACACCGCGGAAGAGAATGAGATCATCCGTACGCCCCGTCACACGTGCCATCCGTGCAAAGGTTCGTCCGCACGCGCACGGCTCGGTATTCACGGAACTGATGTCTCCCGTCCGGTAGCGGATGAGCGGGAAGCCTTCCTTCGTGATCGTGGTAAAGACGAGCTCCCCGGCCTCGCCCGGGCCGAGAGGTTCGAGAGTCTTCGGATCAATGACTTCCACGATGAAATGATCCTCGTTGATGTGCAGGCCCTGCCGCACGGGACACTCGCCGGCGACCCCCGGCCCCATGATCTCGGTCAGGCCGTAGGTGTCCGTCGAGATGATGTGCAGCCGCGTCTCGATCTGCCGGCGAAGCGACTCACTCCACGGCTCGCCGCCGAAGAGGCCCAGCCGCAGGTGCAACCGCTCGGGATGCACCTGAAGACTATCGAGCGCCGCGGCGATGCTGATCGCGTAACCCGGCGTGGAGACCAGCGCCGTCGTCTTGAAGTCCCGCATAATGGTGATCTGCCTCTCCACGCTCGTCGTGAGAGACATCGGCAGGACCGAGGCGCCGATCTGCTCGGCGCCCTGGTGGAAACCGAATCCCCCCGCCAGGAGCCCGTAGTCAAAGGCGATCTGGACCACGTCGTGTTCCGTGATGCCGCCCGCTGCCAGGAGACGGGCCACGCACTCGGTCCAGTTCCGCAGGTCGTTGCGCGTGTAGCCGACGACGACGGGCTGCCCCGTCGTTCCCGGCTTCGAGTGGATCCGCACGATATCGCGGAGCGGGACGGCGAACATGTCATAGGGGTAACTGTTCTGCAGGTCCTCACGCGTGGTGAAGGGCAGCTCCCGCAGCGCGCGGATATCCTTGATCTTCTCGAGATTCACGCGGTGCGCGTCGAACGCCGCCCGGTAGAATGCGACGTTCCGGTAGACGCGGTTCAGCGTCGACTGCAAGCGCTCGATCTGGAGCTGCTCGAGTTCCTCGCGCGCAAGCGTCTCATACCTCGGGTTATAGAGCACTGTCGGAGTCATGCTGTCGCCTCGCCTGTCACTCATCGATTTGCCGGTATTCCCTGCCGAGATACGCCCGCTGGACCTCGCGATTGTCACACAGCTCCCGGGCCGTTCCTTCGAGGACAACCTGCCCCGTCTCCACGACGTAGCCGCGGTCCGCCACCGCCAGGGCGGCCCGCGCGTTCTGCTCCACCAGCAGAATCGTCAGACCGCTGCGTTTCAGGCTGACGATGCTCTCGTAGATATCCCGCATCACAAGCGGCGCGACGCCCAGCGACGGCTCGTCCATCATCAGCAGTCTGGGCCGTGCCATCAGGGCGCGCCCGATGGCCAGCATCTGCTGCTGCCCCCCGGAGAGCGTTCCGGCAAGCTGGTCGGCCCGCTCCCCCAGCACGCGGAAGAGGCCGTACACCTCCTCCAGTCGTGCGGCGCCGTTCGGAGCATCCGCCCTCCCCCGACGGGAATACGCCCCGAGCAGGAGGTTCTCCCGCACCGTCAGCGTCGCGAAGACATGCCGGCCCTCCGGCACGAGAGAACAGCCGAGCCGAACGATCCTCTCCGCCGGCATGCCGTGGATCTCCCGCCTCTCCAACACGATCCTGCCGGACCGCGGCTTCAGGACGCCGGCAATGGTCTTGAGGAGCGTGGTCTTCCCCGCGCCGTTCGCCCCGATGATCGCTACGATCTCGCCCGGCGCAACGTGCAGCGAGACCCCCTTCAGGACCCGCAGGGGTCCGTAGCCGGCCTCAAGATTGAGGATTCGCAGCATACTCCTCACCCAGGTAGACGCGGATGACCTCCGGGTCGTTCTGGATCGTCCGGGGCGGTCCTTCGGCGATCTTGCGCCCCTGATCGAGCACGAGCACTTCGTCCGAGATACCCATGACCAGGGACATATCGTGCTCGACCACGAGGCAGGTGACGCCGCGGTCCCGAATCCTCCGAATCAATTCCGCCAGAGCGTTCGTCTCGTAGATGTTGAGCCCCGCCGCCGGCTCATCCAGGAGCAGCAGCCGGGGCTCCGTCGCCAGCGCCCGTGCGAACTCGACAAGACGCTGCCGCCCGAAGGGAAGGTTCGCCGCCGTCTCCGAAGCGTACGGCCCGAGGCCCAGGTCTTCGAGGATCGCCAGGGCCGTCGCCCGGATCTCGCGCTCCTCCCGCCAGGTCCGCGGCAGGTTGAGCATCGCCGCGAGAAACCCCGAGCGGGTCCGCGGATGCCGGCCGACCATCACGTTCTCGAGCACGGTCATGTGGGGAAACAACCGCGTCGTCTGAAACGTCCGTGCGATTCCCAGGCCGGCCACGGCATGTGGCTTGCGCCCGGTGATCCGCCGGCCGTCAAACCAGACCTCACCGTCGTGCGGCGCGATGGTCCCGGCGATCAGGTTGAAGAGTGTGGTCTTCCCGGCGCCATTGGGGCCGATGACGGCCTTGATCGCGCCGCGCGGCACGGAGAAGGTGACGTCCCGAACCGCGTGGAGGCCGCCGAAAGATCGATGGAGGCCCCGCGTTTCCAGGATGGCGTCAGGCATGCGACCTCCCGGACAGCAGGGATGAGGCCGCCGTCCACCGGGGCCTTCGCAGCAGCCCCTCGGGCGCGAACAGCATCACGGCAATCAGGATGGCGCCGAAGACGGCGTCGTCGTAACTGCCGAAGATGCCGCGCAGAGAGAGGAAGTTCAGCACGACGCCCATCAGCATCGCTCCCCAGAGGTTGGCCATCCCGCCGACGGCCACGATCGCGACGTAGCGGACGGACTTCATGACGGCGGCTTCGGTGGGACCGATGCTCCCGTTGTAGTGGGTCAGGAAGACGCCGCCCGCGGCGGCCAGCACGGCACTCAGCACGAAGACGGAAAGCTTGTAACGATACGTATCCACGCCCAGCGAGTGCGCCGCCTCCTCGTTCTGGTGGATCGAGCGGAGCGCTCTGCCGACGCGCGAGTGGACCAGATTGACAGCCAGGACCATCGCCGCCAGCACGAGGGCCCACGCGATGTAGAAATTCTGCAGCCGCCAGGGCAGCCGGCCATTGACCTCCAGCCCGCCCAGGAGAGGAAACGGCGGCACATTCGAGATTCCGTCGGCCCGGCCGAAGACCTCCTCGCCGAGGACCGTGCGGTAGACGATCAGGCCGAAACCCAGCGTGGCCATCGCCAGGTAATGCCCCTTGAGCCGGATGACGGGCAGGCCGATCAGAAAGGCGATCAGGCCCGCCGTCAGCAGCGAGACGACCATCGCCGGCCACGGCGAGAACGAGAGCACGACGGCGCCGTAGAGATCCTGCCGCTCCGTCACCACCCCGAGCAAGCGGCAGCCGGCGAGGAAACGGCCATCGCAATACGTGGCGAGGTTGCATGTTGTCAGCGCCGCCGAGAGATACCCGCCGATCGCAAAGAAGCCGGCGTGGCCCAGCGACACCTGACCGGCGTACCCCATGAGCAGGCATAGCCCGATCACCACGAGCGCATAGTACGCCGACATGGTGATCTGCGTCATGTAGTATGTCGTACCGGTCGCCGACAGCACGACCTGAAGCACCACCACGGCAAGGGCGCCGACGACGACCGGGACGTAGACCCGAACACTCATACAGCCCTCAACAAACCCATTTCGCTCCGGGCGAAGAGGCCGCTCGGCCGCAGAACGAGGATGAGCAGGAGGACCAGGATCGAGACGGCCTCCTTGTAGGCGACCTCGAACTGGCTCACGGTGAACGCCTCGAGGAGCCCGAGCAGCAGCCCGGCGGCGACGGCGGCCGTGCTGTTGCCCAGCCCACCGAGGATGGCGGCGGTGAAGCCCTTGATCGCCAGCGGCGCCCCCATGTCGTACTGCGTCTGCGTCACCGGCGAGATCACACAGCCGGCCACCGCTCCGATCCCCGCGCTGAGCATGAAGGCGAGTGTAACCATCCGACGGTCATTGATGCCGCACAGGCGGGCCGCCATCCGGTCGTCCGCGCAGGCCCGCATGGCCCGGCCCGTGGCGGTGAACCGGAAAAAGAGCGTCAGCCCCGTCACGAGCAGCGCGCTGACGCCGAGCACCCAGAGCACCTGCGGCGAGATGTGGGCCCCGAGGATTCGCACGGTGGAGACCTCCGTGCCCGTGAAGTACGGCAGGGAGCGGACCTTCTCGTCCCAGATGTGGAGCATGCCCTCGCGCAGCAGGATCGACACGCCGATGGTAATCACGACGAGCCGCAGAACCGATGCCTCGCCGGCCGGGCGGAGAAAGACGATTTCCACAAGGCCGCCCAGGAGCGTCGTCACCACCACCGCCAGGCCGATCGCCACCGGCAGCGGAACGACGTGCGACAGACTGATGGCCGTCATCGCGCCCATGATGAGGAATTCGCCCTGCGCGAAGTTGATGATGCCGGTGGCGTTGTAAACGATGTTGAACCCGATCGCGACGATCGCATAGATGCTGCCGACGGTGATGCCGGCCAGGCCGTACTGAACGATCTGAGCGAGATCCATTCGGGCTCGATCCCCCAGCTCAACCGGATGCCCATCGCTCACGGCAACCGCCTCGCGCCGCCGTCCGGCGGGCTGTGCCCGGTGCGATCGATCCTGAGCCGTATGAATCGCGGAGGCATCGTCCACGCGCCCGTGACACCCGCCGCCGCCAACCTTTTCCCGAATCCCACGGCGTTCGCCTGCGCAGGCATCGCGCCTGCGGATTCACGGCCCGGACCGCCGCGCTGCGCGTGAATAACGGAGCGCCCGCGCTCAATCCTGAGCAATTGCAAACTTCCCGTCCTTCACCGTGAGCATCTCGAACGCGTCGATCGTCAGGCCGCTGTGGTCCTGCGGCGAGAAGTTGAAGATGCCGTCCGTCGCCACGAGTCCTTTGAGGTTCTCAATGGCGTCGCGGACCTTCTCGCGGTCGATGCTGCCGGCCTTCCGGATCGCCTCCGTCAGGATCAGCAGCGCGTCATACGGGTGACCGCCGAACGTGCTCACCGGCTCGTGATACCGGCCCTCGTACTCCTTCTTGTACCGCATGAGGACCGCTTTCTGGGGGTGATCGTCCGGAAGCTGCTCCGCGACGAGCAGGCGCCCGCAGGGAAACAGCGTGCCGTTGGCCGCCTCGCCCGCCGCCTTCACGTATTCGATGTTCCCGAAGCCCATACTCTGGTACAGCGGCACCGTCAGGCCGATTTGCTTCATGTTCTTCGCCACCAGGCCCTGCGCGGGGACGATGGACCAGTTCACCACCGCCTGAACGTCCTTGCCCTTGATCTTCGTAAGCACGTCGGTCAGGTCGGTCGCCTGCTTGTCATAGACCTCCGAGATCACGATCGTAATGCCGTTCTCCGGAGCGAGCTTCTCCAACTGCGTCTTGCCGGCTATCCCGTAGCCGTCGTTGCTCGCGATGACGCCGATCTTCGAAACGCCTTTCTTCTTCATCGTCCTGTAGATGAGTCGGACGGCATCGCTGTCCTTCTGCGGGACCTTGAAGACGTAGCTCGCGACGGGATTGACGATGTCTTCCGCGGCCGCGCAGGAGATCAGGATGGTCTTCCCCTCCTGGCAGATGTTCTTGATGGCCATCGTCTCGCCGCTGGTGGAGGGCCCGATGATCGCGAGCACCCGGTCCTCGTCGATGAGCTTCTTCGCCAGCGAGATCGCGTTCTCCGGCTTGCTGCCGGAGTCGTGCAGGATGAGCTGAATCCTGCGTCCGTCGACGCCGCCTGTCTCGTTGATCCGGTCCACGAGCACCCGGGCCGTCTTCTCCTCCGGCGCGCCCAGGAACGAGGCCGGCCCCGTCACGGCGAAGATCGCGCCGATCCGGATCACATCCGCCTCGTCGGGCTGCGAGGCCGCGCCGGCGCCGCCCTCCGGCGACTTCCGACACCCGGCGGCGCCGAGGATAAGCCCCGCGATCAGAGTGCCTGCGATCACAACACGACGCGCGTTCATGGAGATCCTCCTTTGCCACCCCGTACGGTCAGAGGTTCGAAATCGCGTCCTCCGGCAGGACGCAGAGTCCGTTTCTCTGAAGCGTCGCAACGGCCCGCGCGGCGTCGTCGATCTTGAGGACCACGATGGCCGCGCCGCTGTCCTTTCGGAAGAAGGTGTACATGTATTCGATGTTGATCCCGTCCCGGTCGAAAACCTCGACGATCCGGTGCAGCCCGCCGGGCCGATCCTCCATCTCCACGGCGACGACATCGGTCTCCTGAACGGCAAAACCGTGCGCCTTCAGGGCGCGAAGGCATCGCTCGCGATCGTCCACGATGAGCCGCAGTACGCCCAGGTCGGGCATGTCGGCCAGCGACAGCGCCCGGATATTGATCGCCTCCTCCTTCAGAAGCCCGGTCACGTCCGCCAACCGTCCCTTGCGGTTCTCCAGGAAGACGCAAACCTGCTTCGTGTACATGATCGCCTCCTCCGCTCGACGGCCGGCGGAATCCGCAGACGCATACTATACCCGGGAGGCGGACCCGACAAGACGCCGCGCCGGCCGGCCCTTTCGCTTCGCCGCCGGCCAACGCAACGTTTGACGCCCTGCCGCATGAGACGCCCCGCTCCACAGGCTCCGCCCAATGCCCGCCGGTACGATGCGGCGCCCCCGCGCTCCTGTTGTGATCGGATGCATTCCGTATTATCACGAAGACATGAGCACCGACACGTGCACGGCCCGCGACGCCGATGACGCCTCGCTCGAATCCCGTACCGTCGCCCGCGTCATGTTGCGCCTCATCCCGCTCATCATCGTGCTCTACGTGTTCAACTATCTCGACCGCGTGAACGTCTCCTTCGCCAAGCTCACGATGAACGAGGACCTCGGCTTCAGCGAGACGGTCTACGGCTTCGGCGCGAGCATCTTCTTCGTCGCCTACTTCCTCTTCGAGGTGCCCAGCAACCTCATCCTCCAGCGCGTCGGGGCGCGGATGTGGCTCGCCCGCATCATGATCTCCTGGGGGCTCATCTCCTCCGCGATGATGTTCGTGAAGGGCCCGATCAGCTTCTACACGCTGCGGTTTCTGCTCGGTGCCGCGGAGGCCGGCTTCGCCCCCGGCATCCTTCTGTACCTGACATACTGGCTGCCCGTCCGGCACCAGGCCCGCGCCGTGGCGTGGTTTCTCACCTCCACCGCACTGGCCGGCCTGCTGGGGTCGCCGCTGGCGGGCCTGCTCCTGAAACTCGACGGCGTATCGCTGGCCGGCCATCCGCTCGCCGGGTGGCAGTGGCTCTTCCTCCTGGAGGGCATCCCGAGCGTCCTGGGCGGCCTCGCCACCCTGCTCTGGCTCACCGACCGCCCGGAGCACGCCTCGTGGCTGAAGCCCGCCGAACGCGAGTGGCTCAGCGGCCGGCTCGCGACGGAGCGAACGCAACGCCAGAGGGACGGCCACACATCGCTCCTCGCCGGCCTGACGAACGGACACGTCTGGATGCTCAACATCACCTACTGCACAATCATGTTCGGCTTTCAGGGATTCAATTTCTGGGCGGCCACCATCGTCAAGCAGGTCACGGGCCTCGACGACAACTTCCGCGTCGGCGTGCTGACGGCCATCCCGTTCTTCGCCGCCATGCTCGCCATGGTGATCGTCGGCCGCCACTCCGATCGCACCGGCGAGCGACGCCTTCATGTCGCCGCCTGCGCATCCGTCGGCGCCGTCGGGCTGCTCGCCTGCGCGCTGACCGACTCGGCCGTCGCCGCCGTCGCTGCGCTCTCGCTCGCCGCCGCCGGCATCTGGGCCACGCTCGGGCCGTTCTGGGCCCTGCCCCCGGTGTTCCTCAGCGGCACGGCCGCTGCGGCCGGCATCGCACTGATCAACTCCATCGGCAACCTTGGCGGCGGATTTCTCGGGCCCAATCTCATGGGCATCCTGAAAGACCGCACGCAAAGCTACAAGCCCGGCCTCGTCGCGGACGCTGCGGCCCTGCTGCTGGCCGCGGTCCTCACCCTCTTTCTTCGCCGAAGCCGTCGTCCGGCATCGCCGCCGGCCGCACCCGCCTCCGCGGGCCGATCGCCGCGGACGTGACTCGCCACGGCTGTCGGCTCCGTCAGGCGAGCCGATCGCGCGGCGGTCCGGCGCGGGGCCCGTCACGATCGCGTATTCTCTGGCGACTCCATCTCCTTGAGCTTCCGCCAGAGCGTCGTCGAACTGATGCCCAGCACCGCCGCCGCCCTCGCCTTGTTCCCCCCGCACGCCGCGAGCACTGCCCGGATGTGGTCGCGCTCCACCTCCGCCAACGATTGCGTCGGATCGCCCGTCTCCCGTCGATGCGTCAGGCCCGCGTGCACGATACTCGCCGGCAGATGCTCCGGCCGGATCACGTCGCCCTCGCAGAGAACCGCACCGCGTTCGATCGCGTTCTCCAGCTCGCGGACGTTCCCCGGCCACGGGTACTCCTGCAGGTAGTCCAGGCACGTGGCATCGAGGTGGAGCTTCGGACGCTTCATCTTCCGCGCGAACTGCTCGACGAAATGCCGCGCGAGCGGCACGATGTCCTCCGGTCGCTCCCGAAGCGGCGGCACGGTGATCTCGATCACCCGAAGCCGATACAGCAGGTCCTCGCGGAAACGCCCCGCCTGGACCTCCTGCGTCAGGTCGCGGTTCGTCGCCGCAATCACCCGGGCGTCCACCTTCCGCGCCTTGCTGTCGCCGACCCGTCGGATCTCCTTCGTCTGCAGGACGCCGAGCAGCTTCACCTGCATCGCGTGCGATATGTCGCCGATCTCGTCAAGAAAGATCGTCCCCTTGTGGGCCTCCGCAAACAGCCCCGGGTGATCACGCACCGCACCCGTGAACGCGCCGGCCTTGTGGCCGAACAACTCGCTCTCCAGCAGCGCCTCCGGCAGCGCCCCGCAGTTCACCGACACGAACGGCCCGGCCGCACGCGGCGAAAGCCGGTGGATGTAGCGCGCCAGCACCTCCTTGCCCACCCCGCTCTCGCCCGTAATGAGCACCGAGGAACTGTGCGGCGCGATCCGGCTGGCCAGCTCGATGACCCGCCGGAAGGACTCGCTCCGAACCTCGACCATGGGGCTGTTCGCGATCCCTTCGAGGTGCTCGATCTGCCGTTGCTGCTGCCGGACCTGGCGCGTCTTGGCCGCCAGCTCCTTCGTGAGCTTGAGGATCTTGCCCCGGATGTCCTCCGTCTCGAAGTAGGGAAGGTGCTTCTCGATCTCACTGCCCCACGAGGCCTGGTCCCGGCCCACGGTCAGGCACGCCCGATCGCCCCTGGCAGCGCACTTCTCCTCGATGAAGTACACCTTCGTCCCCAGGCAGTACGACGCGTACCCGCTCGCGTACCCGTTCAGGATCCAGCACACGGCCTCGTCCGACCGCCCGAACTCCGCCACGTACTCCTTCGCCTCGCCCGACTCGTGCCAGACGATCGACATCTCGAACCGCCCGCTCGCCTCGTCCAGCTCCATCGACCGGATCGACGCCCGCGCCACTCCCTCGATCGCGTGCATCCGCGGCCCGGCCTTGAGCCACTCCCGCACGTTGTCCCAGTCGAAAATCCGCTTCATCGCGGCCGCGTCGGCCTCGCCCCAGAAGCATCCGAACCGCGTCAGAACCCGCCGCGCATTGTCCCGCCCCGCCATGCGCACGAGATCCTTCCGCAACTGCGCGACGGCATGCATATCGTGCAGCACCAGGCGCCGCCCGTGCAGGCTCAGATCGCCCTCCGCGAACTCGATCAGCTCGTCCAGCTTCAGATCCTCGGCTTTCATTCTGAACCTCTCATTCTGAAAACATCGAATTTCATTATGCAACACGTTTCATCTTGTGTCAAGCGGATCGCACGACCGTAACACTCGTTCTCGCAACGAGTTATGAAATCACATCAGTTTGGCGCGCACCTTGCCCTAGTTGTAGGACGGCCGGGATTTGCACTGGATAACTACAGGAGATCAGCCATGTACGACGTATTGCGAGGACGAAACGAGGGACTCAAGGACGACCTCACGCGGTTTGCCCGCGAACTCGTGTCCATCCCGAGCGTCAGCCTCGATGAAGGACGCGTCGCCGACCGCATCGAGCGGGAACTGCGAGCCGGCGGATACGACAAGGTCTGCCGGGACGACGCCGGCAACGTGGTCGGCATCCTGTTCGGCCGCGATTCCGACCGGACCCTGCTGCTGAATTGCCACATGGACACCGTCGCGCCCGGCCGCACGGAGCTGTGGAAAACGTCGCCCTACTCCGGCCACGTCAGCGGCGACCGGCTCTACGGCCTCGGCGCCGCCGACTGCAAGGGCGGACTGGCCGCGCAGATCTACGCCGGCCTCCTGCTCAAACGCGCCATGTTACCTCTGCGGGGCAACCTGGTCTTCGCCGCTACCGTCGCCGAGGAAAACGGACGCAGCGCGGGCCTGCGGACCCTGCTCGAGACAACGCTCCCCGAGTTGAACCTCAGACCCATGTTCGCCGTGCTGGGCGAGCCGACGAACCTCGGGCTCTACTACGGCCACAACGGCTGGTTCGAGATGGAGATCCGCGTGGAGGCCGCCGACCCGCCGACCACCGAGAACGCCGCTACCGTGATTCACGATCAGTTCGCGGCGGCCTGCTCCCATACACAGGGGACCGATCGCCCCGAATCGCTCGTGGTCAGCGAACCGTCTTTCGTGGAGACCACAAACGGCGCCCGCGCGACGATCCACATGGCGCGCCGAATCGCCACGGCCGACGACATCAACGAAGTGCTCGGCCAGGTGAAGCAAACAGCGGTTCTCGCGGCCCGGTCCGTCGGCCCCGTATCCGTGGATGTGGCGATCTGCGAAGAGACGCAGCGTCTCTACAACGGCGCCACCACGCTGGTCCGCCACGTCACGCACGCGTGGGAGACGGACCCCTTCAACCCGCTGCTCGTCCGAGCCCGCGATGCCCTCCTCGCCGGCGGCTGCGAGGCGGCCCCCGGCAAGTGGAAGCTCGGGCGACTCGGCATGGCTACCGGCGGCGGCCTGCTCGTCAACGAGTTCAAGGTTCCCACCGTGGGCTACGGCCCCGGTTCGGAGGACGCGGCTCACGCCCCGAACGAGTACGTCGAGATCCCGAACATCGCCAAGGCCGCCTACGGCACGGCGATCATCGCCCACAGCCTGATCGGCGTACCGGTCTTCGGCTGGACGTTCGACGACGACATTTGACGCCGTCCGCGGTGAGTGAGCTTCCTCCGCGCACGGCGCCGCAGGTGTGATCGTCAGTGACCCGGGGCGCAAGCCTCGGGTCCGCCTGTCCCGGCGAAAACGCCGACGCCGGAGCGAGAGGAATCCCGCCGGCATCGCCTGGCGGCGCCGCCGTGACGCGGTGCTTGACAGGACCTGCGTTTCGGCGCACGCTTACCGCCCCAACCACCCGCGAGAAGCGGCCGGCGGCAAGCCGGCGTGCCGCCTCCGGGTGGCGGCAGGCTTGTGTTCTCCGGCAGCGATTCCGGCTTTCTGTTGACGGAACGTCGTTCGCAGCAGCGCTCGCACGGCATCCAAAGGAGGTCCAGGGACATGGGATTCTTCGAGAAGCTCAAGGAAAAGGCCAGAAAGGACCCGCGTGTCGTGGTTCTTCCGGAAGTGGCCCTCGACAAGGACGGCGTCATCAAGGAAGCGATCCGGCGCGTCAAGGACGAAGGGACGGCGATTCCGATCGGCCTGACGCCCGAAATCATCGCGGATTCGGGCAAGCGCGACGCCTTCGTCGAGGCGTATGCCTCGCGCAAGGGATACGGCGACGGTCTCGCCGACAGCGGAGACAGAAACCGCGGGCTGAAGATTGCCGAACGCGTGCTCAAGCGGCTGCCCGCCGAGGTGTTCTTCGCGGACATGATGGTGGAGATGGGCTATGCCGACGGCGTGGTCGCCGGACGCTACATCACCTCCGCCGATATCGCCATGACCGCCAAGCTCGTGGTCGGCGAACAGGAAGGCCAGATCATCTCGTCGATCTTCTTCCGCCAGCCGCCCGACGGATATCCCCTGTTCGACCTCATCGCGATTGCCGACATGGTGGCCAACCAGAACCCCAGCGCCGAAGAACTCTACAAGATCATCGTCACCAGCGCGACGACGTTCGAGGACCTGACCGGCATCGCGCCGAGGATCGCCATCCTGTCCTACATCACCGGCAAGCCGCAGGCCGTGCAGATCACCCGCGATCCCGAGCTGGCCAAGATCGAAGCCGCGCTGGAACTCTACGCCAAGGGCGGGCACAAGTGGCCGATCTGCCAGGCGCAGATGGACGCCGCGCTCGACACGGGCGTTGCAAAACGAAAGGGTGCGCCGTTCACCGACCGCCCGGCGGACCTGCTCATCGGCCCGAGCCTGATGCTCGCGAACCCGATGTACAAGGCCCTTGAACGGCTCATCCTCGGCGGGCAATCCATGTTCATCACACAGGGCTTCCGGCGGCCGATCATGGACCTTTCGCGGGGAGACTCGGCGGCAAACATCGCGAACGTCGTTGCCGCGTGCTCCGTGCGGGCCCAGATGGCGGACCAGACCGGGCCAGCGCGGAAGACGGACACGTTCTTCCTGAAGTACGTTTCCTGATGCCGCACCAACCGGGGCAGACGCCCGCACCGAAGGAGCAGCCAGCGGAATGAAAATCCTTGTCTTCAACTGCGGTAGTTCCTCGCTCAAGTACCGGCTGATCGATCTGCCGGATGAGAAGGAGCTTGTCGGCGGCGAGGCCCAGCGCGTCGGCCCCAAGACGGCTGAGCCCGCGCGGATCATCCATCGCATCGGCAAGACCGAGGAGACCCACTACGTCGAGATGCCCGACCATGCCGCCGCCCTCAGCGAGGTGATGAAGCTCCTCAAACGCGACTCGAATCTCGTGCCCGATGCCCTCGGCCACCGGGTTGTTCACGGCGGGGCCGGTTTCCACCGGCACACGCGGATCGACGACGGGGTCATCGAGGCCCTCGAGCCTACGCTGGCCCTGGCCCCGATCCACAACCCGCCGATCGTCAGGCTGATCAAGGCCTGCCGGCAACTCTACCCCGAGCTCCCGCAGGTCGCCGTCTTCGATACCGCCTTCCACGCGACCATTCCGCCCCACGCAAGGACCTACGCCCTGCCGCGCCGCCTCCGCGAGGACGAAGGAATCCGCAAGTACGGCTTCCACGGCATCAGCCACCAGTACGTCACGACCGAGGCGGCGAAACTGCTGAACATCCCCCTGGAGAAGTTCAACGCCGTGAGTTGTCACCTCGGCAGCGGCGGCGCCAGCCTCTGCGCGGTGGTCAACGGCAGGTCGATCGACAACACGATGGGCTACTCGCCGCTCCAGGGCCTCGTGATGAGCACGCGATCCGGCGACCTCGATCCGGCCGTCACGCTTCAACTGCTCGCGCTCGACTACGGCGACTGCCGCGCGATCGAAAAAACCCTCAACAGCAAGAGCGGCGTGCTCGGCATGTCCGGCATCTCCGCCGACATCCGCGACGTGCTCCGCAAGGCCGCCGAGAGCGGCTCCGAAACCGACGCCGCCGACGTCACCGCCCAGGTGTACATGTGGCGGATTCGCAAGTACCTCGGGGCATATCTCGCCGTCGTCGGCAACGCCCATGCCGTGATCTTCACCGATACGATCGGCGAACTGGTCCCCGCGGTCCGCCACGCCGTCTGCAGCGACATGGAGTGCTTCGGCCTCGCGATCGACGAGCACCGCAACACGCACGCCGCGAAGCTCCCGGCGGACGTCGCGTCCGACCACAGCCGGGTCCGCATCCTGGCCATCGCAACCAACGAGGAACTCGCCATCGCCCGATTCTCCTACAACGTCCTGATGGCGGACGCCGGCGCGGCGAAGACAGGAGGTGCGGCATGATGACCGTCGTATTCGAACTCGGCCGGCGGACGATCCGCTTCTCCGGATTCAAGGACGCGGAAGAAAAACCGTTCGTCTCCGGCGCGATCGACCGGTGCCGGATCCATTCCTCGAAGGACGCCGTCGCGCAGATCCTCTCCGAGATCCGTGCCACGAGGCGCGGGATCGTCGATCTCAAGCCCGACGTCCTGGCCGTCCGCGTGCCGTTCGGCGGCACCCTCTTCCGGACGCCGGTGCTGGTCGATGCCTCCGTCGTGGCGGCGCTCGAGGACATGATCCCCCGCGCGCCGATCCACCTCCCCGCCGCGGTCTCGCTCATCCGCGGCTGCGAGGAAACACTTCCCGGCACGCCGATCGTAGCGGTGTTCGACACGGCCTTCTTCGCCGATCTGCCCGCGAAGGAGCATCTGTACGCCCTCAATGCCGACCTCGCGCGCTCGCTCCAGCTCCGCCGCTTCGGCTACCACGGCATCCTGCACCAGGCAGCGTGCAGCCACGTCGTGCGACAGACGCCGGGCGAGCGGCTTCGCATCCTTTCGATCTGCCTGGAGCGCCGGCCCGAACTGGCTGCGGTGGCGGACGAAAGCCCCGTGATGGTCACCGGCGGGGCCACGCCGCTCGAGGGGCTTCCCGGCGAGCGGTCGTCGGGCGACATCGACCCGAGCATCCCCCTGCTGCTTGCGCAGAAGGACGGCTACGGACTGGAACAGATCAACGAACTGCTCACGCGGCAGAGCGGTCTGCTCGGCCTCGTCGGCGAGCCGGTCACGTTCTCGGACGTGTTTACGGGAAAGAACCCCGCATACGAGCCGGCCCGCGAGGTCTTCAAGTATCGCCTGCTGCTCGCATGTGGCGCCGGCGTGGCCGCGATGAACGGGCTCGACACGATCGTGTTCTCGGGCGCGTATCACGCCCTCGGCGAGATCCTCGGCCCGTGGCTCATCTCGAAACTGAAGCTGGACCGTCCGGCGAAGCTCCCGCCCGTCACGTGGTCCTGCTTCCCGGACACGATCGAATACGTGATCGCCCAGACGGCCGTCGCCGCCGCGCCAAGCGGAACGCAGGAGGCCCGGCCGGAGGCAAGGAAAAAGGCGCACGGGCGATAGCGACAAACGCGACGCCCTCCCGGCACTGACCGGCGTTCTACCGAACGTCCACCCTGACGCGTTGCTCGCCCCCCTCGCTCGCAAACGGCAGGTCAATCACCAGCCGCCCCTCGCTCGCCTCCGCCCGCCCGTCCTTGCGGTACGGGTTATGCGGCAGCACGGGCCAGCGCACGTCCGCCGTCTCCGGCAGCGCGATGCGGAAGCCGGCGTGCTCGATCCAGCCGCCGAACGTGCGCGCCGGCCACACGAATGCATCTTCGCCCAGCACGACACCTTCCCCCGTGGCGCGTCCGACTCTCTCCTTCATCCGCGGCAGTACCGTGACATGGCCGGCCACGGGCTGCTCGCACGGCCCCGCCGCCGACCACGTGCACTCGATCCGCGCCCCATCGACCACCCTGACCCGCACGGCGCATCGCTGTCGGCCGTATTCCAGGTCGAGGCCAAGCGCCTCGCCCGTCACCAGCTTCGCGCCCGTCGGCACGTGAAGGATGCCGGGCGGCGGCTGAAACTTCGGCTCTTCATCGCCCTCTTTGTGAGAGAGCAGCGCAGGATCGCCCACCGTGAACGTGCTCCATCCCGGTTGCAGCTTCGTATTGCCGCCGCCGAGAATCAGCCCGACCTTGTCATGGTAAACGCTGAACAGGTTCTGCCGGTCCTGGATCCAGCGATTGTTTGCCACGGGACATGTCATCGCGGAAACCACGATGAACCACGGTCCCCGCCGCCTCACCGCTGCGCTGCCCTGGCCGAGGACGAAGTCGTGATCGCCATCCAACGCGCTCGCGGACACGCCCGGGCCTTCCTGGCCGTAGAGCAGAAGCGAGGCGGCGTAGTCCGCCGCGATCGGTGCATCGCCCTGCAGTCGCAACTGCCGCGCGACATATCCGCGTCCCTCCGCCGTCATGGTGAAGCCGGCGCCAGGCACGACGTGTCCCTTCGTATACGGGTTCCGCTCATCCACCGTCTCCACCGGCGTGCCGTCGGGATATGTGAAGTTCATATGGAAGATCGCCGACTTCCGCAGGGCCGGAAGCACGGCGGCGTCGCCGGACACGGCATAGTACGTCCCGACCGCATCCACATATACGAACCCGTAGTTGATCACCGGCCCGCTGTGCTCCGACCAGTACCCGTCCGGGTGCTGCGCGGCGACCACCTTGTGCATGAACTCCGCCGCCTGTTTCATCCACGCAGGCTCGTCGAGCTCACGCCCGGCAAAGTAAAGCGCCATCGCCAGGTGCGAGGGGATGTTGTGGACATGCCGGAGCCGATCCCGGGAGATGCCCATGAAGCCGAGCCGCAGCCCTTTGATCCACCTCTCGCGCCGCTCGCGCGGCATGGCATCGCGGATGAGGGCGTACGAACGGATCCACCGTGAGTACGTCCACGGCATGTAGATCCTGCCCCAGGTCGAGCCGTCCTTCTTACGAAACTCCCACTGCCCGGTCGCATCCTGGTCAGCGATGAGGGCGTCGCCGGCCGCCATGATCGCCTCAAGCACTTTCGGGTCGCGATAATAGGGGTTGTTCGATCCCTTCGTTGCCCACGCCGCCGCCAGCGGCAGCATCACATCCTGGTCGGTCACCAGCCAGATGCCGGTGCCGAATCGCCCCGTACGGGGATCCTGCGATGCCAGTATCCCCGGCACGGCCCGCACAAGATCCGCCAGACAGCGATCCTTGAACCGGACCTCCGCTGCGGGTGCCTCCGCTGCCGCCAACGACCACGCGCACACGCACAGAACGGCGAACCCTGATACGGACCGCATGGATCCTCCTTGCGAAACAGAAGACGGCCGCAGTGTAGAACGCGGCATCGCCGCGGGCAACCCGGCATCCCCGCGCGCACGCATGGATGCCGGCGAAGCCGGTACACAAGAAGCCTCGCGACCCGTCTCTGCACAAGCCGCACGGCCCCACTTTCACGAGCCGCGCGGCCCTACTTTCACGAGCCGCGCGGCCGTCCACACTCCTGCTCCGAATTGCTGTGGGCCGCGCTGATGCCGTTTTCGGTTCGCGAGTTTCGCCCGCTTCCAGCCCCGCAAAGCCCCCCAGCGCGGGCGTGGCCCGCAGCCCAACATGGCGGCGCCGGACG
>CAZZFA010000025.1:0-10043 GCA_964653435.1 uncultured Planctomycetales bacterium
CGGTGTCCATTGCTTCTCAGGCACTTACATCAGCAACTTTTCGGGAGGAGAACCTCTTTATTTCAGAAGGCTCACGTCGCGAAGGGGGCGGCGCTTCCACCGGGCCCGGCAGACGGGAGTTATGCTTTCCTGTAACCTATTTTGCGAAAGGCGATTACGATACATTCCGATCGCCGGCAACGCGGATCGCGGCACCCGCGACAAAAAAACGATCGCCCGCCAAAAAAGGTCTAGACAAAGCGGGATCTAGCCGGTATAAATAGATCGTGTCGGTGTGGTTAATGTCCGGCCAGGCGCCTCGATGCCAAGTCGAGGTGTTTGTTCAGCGAGGCGCCGGGCGGGCGATGGCTGGTCGTGTGGGCACTTTCTCAGTGGGCCGCGGTCGTGCGGCGACAAGGTGGGCTCATGTCCCTTCGCACGGCGGATGAGATGCGCGTCAATCGCAATTCTGTATGCGGGCAGGCGGGGCGCGGCGAAGCTCGTATCGGCTTTACGCTGATCGAACTGCTGGTAGTCGTGGCGATCATCGGCTTGCTTGTCTCGATTCTGCTGCCGTCGCTGGCCCGTGCCCGATTGCAGGCCAGGATCGTTACCTGCAAAGCGAATGAGGCGCAAATCGCCTCCATGACGGCGCAGTACCAGACGGAGTACGCCGGGTATGTGCCGATCATGTACAATTACTACGCTTGCGGTCACGGGCGGCACGACGCCCCCGCGCGGGCTTGCTGGTTGTCAATCGCGCTGCGGCACTATTACCCCGGAACGGCCAAACTCAAGGAGAGGAGCGGCGGTCGGATGGACCCGGAGAAGGTTTGGTATCCGGAGACCGGGCTGCGCGAGGAGTATGAAAAGACCTTCCTGCCGGAGTTCTTCGTTTGTCCGTTCCAGCGCGGCACGGGACCGGGAAAGGTCCTGGTCTCGTCCGACGCGTGGTTCCAGTACTACGAGTGGCAGGGCAAGCACGAACTCTATCAGACCTGGCTCTGGGAAGACATCGTGGAGAACGAGAAGGGGCAGTATGCGTGGCCTGGGGGCTCGGGGACGGCCAAGCGCGGCATCGCAAAGTACTCGGTTTTCAGTTGGAACCGGGTGATGGAGGGGATCAAGGCGGGGGTCCTGGATGCCGCGAATCGTCCGGAGTACCGCAATGTCATGTACCGCAAATGGGACAGGGTGAACTCGAAGGTGCTCAAGACGACCAGTCTCTCGAAAGTGACCACCGTCTTTTGCGCGCAGGGCGAGCATAACGTGTTTCAGGACCAGCCGAAGTACGGGCGGTGCAATGTCGGCAGCCACAGGACCAGCGCCGGGGGCGGCACGAACGCCGTTTTTGCGGATGGCCATGTGGAGTGGGTGGTCGGCACCCGCATCGGTTGGCCATGACAGGAGCGCCACATCCGTCGAGCGCGTGTCTGCCGCGGCTTCTTGCGGAAGGGTGGCGGCGAGGGTGGGGCGTATAGGAAGCGTTATCGGTCGGCCGGTGCCTCGCTGCTGAGTTGGCCGGGGACGGTCGATGAGCATGACTCTTGCTGCGAAAGGAGCGGAAAGCAATGAAACCACAAGCGGTGTCGATTGTCGTGATGGGGGCGGCCGTACTGGCGGTCCTTGTGTTGCCCATCGCCGTGAGCGGAGCCAACCTGCTGCCGAACGGCGACTTCGAGGCGGATCCGGATGGTACGATGAGGACCGGAACGGATTACGTCGACACGACGACGTTCACACAATGGCGCGCCTTTGCGGTCGGCGGCGCGGGATCGACGTTCAAGATCACCAGCGCGGCGGCATCCAGCGGCTCGAAGGGCATGGAGATGGCGTATGATACGGCGGGGGCGGACTCCGCGCTGGACAAGGACGACCCGGCGCTCCGCGTGCCGATTGCCGCCAACCGGGTGTATCAGCTCAAGGTGGACGCCAGGGACGGCGGGCCGTACGGGGGAACGCCATCCTTCGTCATCGGGTTTCAGATGTTCAACAGCGGTGGCTACGCGGGCGGTCGTTCCTACTCTTTCGATCCGGGTTCCACGTTTGAGACGATCGGTCAGACGGTGACCGCATCGGCTGCCATTCAAGCCCTGAGTGTCCGGTTCGATATGGGCGGGTCATCGGCCGGTCGGTCGGTCCACCTCGACAATGCGCGGGTTTACGACGTGACACACTCGAACCGCGTCGTCAACGGCGGTTTCGAGAACTCCGCCTCGCGTGCGCTGAACTGGCGGTTCTTTGCGGCGGGCGGCGCCACGGGTTCGGTCAGCATCAGTTCCGACGCCTACGAGGGCACCAACGCCGCCCTGCTGTCGCGAACCAATACGACAGGGGATACGGGCCTGGACCTCTGGGGCGGCCCGGGCAGCCCGAGCGTCGCCGTGCTCGGCGGGCAGGAGAGCATCCAGGTGAGCTTTGCGGCCAAGAAGGTTTCCGGCGAAAGCAACACGCGTCTGGGGCTTCAGGTGGCTACGTTCGATGCCAACGGGACCTTCCTCGGCGATGCGTTCGGAACCCGCTACCTCGTCGGCAGCGACGGCTACACGGTCTTTTCCACGGGGCCGCTGGCACTCGCGAGCAACGTGGCGTACGTGAGCATGGGCTGGCGCGTGGTGAGCGATACCGGCGCCCCGGCGATCGGATCGTATCTGCTGGACGGCGCGGTGATCGTGCCGGAGCCGGCGACCCTGATGTTCCTGGCCGGCGGGTCGTTCGTCATAGCGCGCATCGGCCGGCGTCGGCGCAGGATTTCGTAAAGAGAGCGGCTATCGTCCGCAATGGTTTTCCTCCGTCGCGTGTGCCCGGGCTCACGGGCGGCGGAAACGCGGTGGGTTCTTGTGTTTCGGGTTTGGCGAGGGCGCAATGCCAATACTGCAGCCCTCGCCACGGAACGATTGTGATCCGGCTCGGTTTCGGCGGGGTCGCCGGCCGAGTGTTACGGCGAATCGAGGCAAAAGGAGACGGAAGGTATGCGCGATCGAAATACTGGCCGGCGAACGGCGAGGGTCGTGGTCGCTCTGGTTACAGGAACTGTGTTCGTGGCGGCATGGGTGGTCCCCGCGTTTGCGGCGGGGACGGGCGACCCGCCGTGGTGGGTCGGCGTAACACTTGGAACGGCCAACAACGAAAACGGGGTGCAACAGATCGAGCTTTCCCCGGACGGGGTGACCGCTCCGGATGAAGTGAGCGGCAAGGGTTGCCGCAAGCTCGTGCCGAACGGCGGCAGTCGCTACATGTACCTCGCCGTGGACGACTGGTATTACCCGCCGGGGGCCGGACCGGGCGTCACGCTGGTGGTGGAGTACTACGGGGCGAACAACGTGCCGTTCACCGTTCAGTACGACGCGGCCGACGGGAATGCGTACAAGCCGGCGACGGCACGAACGACGGGTTCGTCCGGGACGTGGAAGAAGGCGGTGTTCTGGCTGCCCGACCCGCGATTTGCGGGCAACCAAAACGGCGGCGCGGACCTGCGCGTGGCGACCAGCAATGCCGCGGACGATTTCTTTATCGCCAGCGTAGCGCTGGCGCGCCCGGTCGGTCCGTACGTGAAGGGCGATCAGGATGCCGACTTCTCCGGCGACAGCTTCGGTGCCTCGCAGAAGGTTGTCGCGACGCACTATTTCTACTGGTATGACATCTACACCCGGGCGCACTTCATTGACCCCGACGCGACGGACGGCCTGACGGACCATCCGGCCATGATCCCCGGGGTTCCCGGTTGCGAGTACATTGCCGGCAGCGGGATCGAGGTGCCCTCGGATTACAGTTACCTGGCCACGACCTATCACCGACGCGAGCTGGAAGATATGACGGCGGCCAAGGTGGACATCGCGATGCCGGTGTACTGGGGCGGGACGGACAATATGCCGTTTTCCGTCCAGGGGCTGCGCCAGCTCGTGGCCGCGATGGACCAGATGGTCGCCGAGGGGCATAACCCGCCTCGGATCGCCATGTTCTACGACACCACGACGTTGCAGTGCTGCGACGCCGTGTTCAATTATCGCGAGAACAAGAGCGATCTGACGACCGAGGACGGGCGGAACTATTTCATCAAGCAGGTGGTCGACTTCTTCTCCATGATCCCGCCGCGGTATTGGGCGCGGATCGATGGCAAGCCGGTCGTGGTGACGTACGTTTCGAGCTGGACGAGCGGCTACAATCAGCAGGCTTTCGACTCGCTCGACGCGCGATTCGGCGAAGTGTTCGGCGGGCTTAATGCGTACGTGATCCGCGACGTGTCCTGGAGCGGCGTAACGACGGAGAGCACGATCAAATTCGGCGCCGCTCTGCTCGGGCCGCAGATCTACGGCGCGGCGGCCGTTGGACCCGGCTATGACGATTCGGCGGTCGCGGGGCGTACCCCTCGGATCCGTCCTCGCGACAACGGTCAGACCTACATCAACGATTGGAGCTACGTACTCACCCATTACTCGGGGAACTTCGTGGCGGCCGAGACGTGGAGTGAGTATCACGAGGCAACGGATATCGCCAATTCCCGCGAGTACGGGCGCCAGTACATCGACCTGACGCAGGAATACGCCTCCCGGTTCAAAGGCAACTGGGGAGGCGCCGACAACGCCGTCATCCTCGACAACACCATCCCGTCCACTCAGTATGCCGGGCACAAGGTGACGGCGACCGTGACCGTCAAAAACACCGGCAGTACGACGTGGAGTGAGGCGGGGAATTATCGGCTCGGCGCGGTGGACGACTCCGATCCGTTCTACTCCGGCACTCGCGTGACACTGCCGGCCGGCACGACCGTGGCGCCGGGGCAGACGTACACCTTCAGCTTTACAATGACCGCGCCGGCGGCCGGTTCGTATGTGACCGACTGGCGGATGGTGCATGACGGCACGGGCTGGTTCGGCGAGACCCATCGGGAGATGGTGAAGGTGCTCAGCGCCGCGCCGGTCTGCCTGCAGGAGACCGTGAACAATGCGCTGCGCAATCCCGAGTTCGACGGGACCGGCGGCGCCAAGAACGAAAACGTGACAGGCAGCGTCCCCGACGACTGGCGGGCCTTTGCGATCAGCCCGGGTACGGGCGAGATCGAGACCCAGTCGCTGGCTGCGAACGAACTCTACCCCGGCAGCCCGGCGACGCATGCCGTCCGCTGGAAGATCGGCACGGCCGGCTCCGGCGGGCCGGGCGGCGACTCGGCGTTGGATAAATGGAGTTCGCTGGCCGAGGCGATCCTGCCGGATCACGTGTACCGGCTGCTTGTGGACGTTCGCGACGGCGGGACGTACGGCGGGTCGCCCGCGTTTGTAGCCGCCCTGCAGCTTTTCGACGGTTCCCGGACGTATCAGCGCGGCCAGGGATACAGCATGGATCCCGGCGCCGCATTTGAGACGACGGGCATAACGATCGGAGCCGCGAGCGACTCGGCGTATCTGGGCGTACGCTTCGATGTCGGCAACGATGTCAACCGCTCGGTGTTCCTCGACAACGCGCGAGTGCACGACGTTACCGAGATCGACCGTATGGTCAACGGCGGCTTCGAGAACTCGGCGACCCGTCTGCTGAACTGGCGGTTCTTTGATACGACCGCCGGGAACTCCGCAAGCCTCAGTTCCGACGCGCACAGCGGGGCCAATGCCGCGTTGCTCGTCCGCAACACGACCGACGGCGACACCGGTCTCGATCTGGACGGGTCCGACTTGCATGTGGCTGCGCTGGCCGGCGAGAACCTGAACGTCGCGTGCTACGCCAAGAAGGTCTCCGGTGACGACGACACCCGGCTGGCAATCAGCGTTCCATTCTTCGATCAGAACCATGTGTTCCTGGGAACGCAGGCCGGCAAACTGGTGGCGCCCGGGCCGGCGTATGAGCAGGCGTTCCTGTCTGTGACGGTGCCGGCCGGGGCTAGCTATCTGGCGGTGGCTTTCCGCGTGGCCAACAGCGGGGGGGCACCGTACCTCGGGTCCTATCTGATTGACGACGTCGTTGTTACACGCCGGGGTATCCCGCGCGAAGGAAACATCCTGACGGATGGCGACTTCGAGCAGGTTCCCCCCGACTGGGGTACCGAGGGAAGCAACCTGTATGACCTGCTGACTATCCCGGCCTGGCGGGCATTTGCCGTCAACGGGGCTTACGGGTTCTATTACGGGCGGTCTGAAGCGGCATCGAGCGGGCTTGTGGGCATGGAGATCGGCCGCACGGCGACGGGCCAGGGCGGCGATGCCGCGCTGGATAAGGACGACCCGAACGTTGCGGAATCGGTGCCGGCCGCGGAGCGGATTTACCGGCTGCTCGTGGACGTCAAGGACGGGGGGCTGTACGGCGGCACGCCGAGCTTCAGCATCGCTCTGTTCGGCGGCCAGCCGCCGTGGGACCGACACCAGTGGGCCCGCAGCTTCAGTTTCGACCCGGGTTCGGAGTTCGAGACGTTCGGCGTACTCGGCAAGTCAACGGCCACGGGGACGCAGTTGGGCGTGCGCTTCGGTACGGTCGGCGATTACGATCGCTCGGCTTACGTGGACAACGCCCGGGTCCACGACGTGACATACGGGCAGAACCGGCTGATCAACGGCGGCTTCGAGAACTCGGCGTCGCGGGTGTTGCAGTGGCGGTTCTTTGCCGTATCGGGGGCTACGGGTTCCGTAAGCCTGAGCTCGGATGCGTACAGCGGCAGCCGCGCTGCACTGCTGGAGCGGACGAACTCGGACGGCGACCTCGGGCTGGACCTCTGGGGCAGCACGTACGGCGTGCCCACGCTTGGCGGCGAGACCATCACCGTGAGCTTCGCGGCCAAGAAGGTCTCGGGCGACGCCTCGTCGCGACTGGGGCTTCAGGTGGCTACATTCGATGCCAACGGAAGCTTCCTCGGCGATGCGTTCGGAACGCGCTACGAGGTCGGCAGCGGCGGCTATACGGTGTTTACGACCGGGCCGCTGACACTCGGGAACAACGTTCGGTACGTCAGTATGGGATGGCGCTGCCACAACGATACGGGTGGCGCGTATCCCGGCGCCTACTTGCTCGATGAGGCGTCGATTGTCGCGACGGAGCCGGCTCCGCCGACACCGGACAACATCCTGACAAATGGCGATTTCGAGGCCGACCCCGACGGGACCCAGGTGAGCGGCCACGACTTCGTGAACACCACCACGATCACCGGATGGCGGGCCTTCGCGGTATCGGGGGCGGCGGCGACGATGCGGATCACCTCGGAGGCCGCCAGTCATGGCGACAAGGGGATGATGCTCGCCCGCGACCCCGGGTTTGTTGAGCCGGGCGATCGGGGCTTTGACAACAACCTTGTCCGTTTCGAGTTGAAACCGGGCCTCTTCTATCACGCGGAGTTCTGGGTGAAGACGGGCAACGCCGATAATTCCGATCAGACGTTCCGCTTCAGCTTCCCGGTGTTTGCCTGCGGGTACCTCGGCGAATCGCCCGGCGGCGCCGACAACCTGACGGCGACTGCGACATGGCAGAAGGTTGTGGCGCCGGTCTTCCGGTATCCGGGCGCGACGCAGGCGCACATTGCCTGGCGCGTCATAGAGGACGGCGGCGAGGACGCGATCGTGATCGCGATGCCGCAGGTGATCGCCCACCCCGTCCCGCAGGACATTGATTCCGACGGCGATGTGGATCTCAGCGACTTCGGGATCTTCCAAAGCTGTTTCAATGGGCCGAACCGGCCGTGGAAGGCGGTAACGGATGACTGGAGATGCGCCTGCCTGGACACGCCAAGCGATCAGGACGTGGATTTGTCGGATTTCGGCGCCCTTCAGGCCTGTTTCAACGGTCCGAACCGGCCGCCGAAATGCGGCGGGTGACGAACCATAGCGAAAGACCGGAGGATGTCAGGTAGAACGGATCGGCGCGCCGACGGCGTGCCGATCCGTTTTTTATCGGGTTCGAGTGTCGCCCAACCCGGCAGGACACGAGGCGGGAAGCGCCATTTCGCATCCTGACGTCAAGCGGGCGGCGATCACGCCGGGGCTGTTTCAACAGGGCAAAAGCCTTCCCGACCGAATCGGCATTGTGTTTTTTCGCAGCTTTGGTACAATCGGTTTGCTGGCATTGGATCCGAAGGAAGAGTCGCCAAGCCGGCGATGCCTGGTACTCTTCCCGCAGGTTGCATGCCATGTTTTTCAGTTCTCATGTCCTGCTTCAGTCGGAATTGGAGAGATGAGCCGTTTGAGTTACACCTATAGAGGCGTACCAGACGGAGGATCGTCCGATGCCGAAAGACAGACGGAGTTTCACTGGGGCGGAGAAGATGGCCATCCTGCGGGAGCACCTGGTCGAGAAGGTGCCGATCTCGGAGGTCTGCGAGAAGCACGGTCTCCAGCCGACGGTGTTCTACGGCTGGCAGAAGAAGCTGTTCGAGGAGGGGGCGGTGGTGTTCGAGCAGCCGCGGGCCAAGTCGGGCCGGCAAGAGGCGGCCGAGCAGCGGCGGATCGCCTTCCTGGAGGCCAAGCTGCGGAACAAGGATGAGGTGATGGCCGAGCTGCTGGGCGAGCACGTGGCGCTAAAAAAAAGTCTAACCGTTCAGACCCCTGTGGTGACCAGGGTCGGTGCTGGCTGGCCGGTGCGGTGGGCGATCAGGGCCTCGCGAAGATAGGCCAGTACGTGCCGCTTTTGTAGCCGCAGCGTCTGCACCGTCGTCAGGATGCGCTCCGCGAATCGGCACCCAGCCTCGCTGTGGTTGCCGAAGCTGATCTTCCGCCACAGTACCGCGGGGCGCAGCGTCCGCTCCGCGCGGTTGTTCGTCGGCTCGACCCCCTCGACCCGCGCGAACGTCCACACCGCCGGGTAGACCTCCAGAAGGTTCCGGCAGAACCGCGCCGCCTTCGGCACCGGGCACGAGAGCCCCGCCTCCAACGCCTCATGAAGCTCGATGCATACCGGTCCCAGGGCCGCCTGCAGCCCGGGCCGGTCCAACACCCCCTCGCGGAAATCCCTCCACAAGGCGAAGACCTTCTTGACGGCCTCCAAGCCCGCCCGCCCGATTGCCTCCGCCTCGCCGCCCCAGTCCACCCACTTCTGGAAATCCCGCTTCAGGTGCGCCCAGCAGAGCTGCCGCCACGCCAGTTCAACGATCTTGTACGCCCCCCAGCGATCCGATGACAGAACGCCCTGGATGTCGCTGCCCAACAATTGTCGCAGCGCATCGCGCCCACGCCCGGCGCAGATCTTGAAGAACGCCACGCGGTTCGTGACCGCCAGCCACAACCAGCAGAGCTTGCCGGCCAACGCCCAACCGGTCTCGTCCGCGTTCTTCACCGGGGCTTCTCGCACCGCCTGCTCGGCTTGCTCGTACGGCTCGGCCAGCGCCGCGCCGACCTCTTGTTCGACGTTCGAGACGCTCCCCAGCGACAACGGCACGCCGAAGAGCGTCTCGGCAATCTCCTCCACCGTCCGCTTGCTGTCGTGGCAACAGCCGCTCAGATAGGCCAGCGTCGCCGCCAGATTCGGGCCGAAGGCGTGAGCCAGAACCTCCGCAGGGATCGTCGCCCATGTCACGTGGCCGCAGGCGGGGCACGTGCGGGCGTGGCCCTGATGCTCCGTGATGATCGCGAGAACTTCAGGCAGTTCGGCCACCTGGTGCCACGTTGGCTCCGGGTCGGCAGGCCCCGCCTTCTCGGGCAACGCGGCCTGGCATCGCTCGCACCGCTGCGGCACGTGGGCGACCACACGGTTCACGCGCTCCGGCGGCAGGCGAAAGCGATGGTGTCCGGGATGCCCCGGTTGCCCGCCGGGCTTGCGTCCTGTGGGCGGCTTCGACGGACTCTTCGGCGCCGACGGCGGGTTGGCCGAAGGCGGAAGCGACGAGTTGCCGGACTGCGTGTTGAGCCGCGCGCGGAGTTCGCGGACTTCGGCTTCAAGTTGAGCAATCCGGGCCCGAAGCTGCTCAACTTGGGCCTGCAACAGCGTCACCAGCTTGGCGAACTGGGCACATTGGGGGCAACCAGGGGCAGGTGACGGCAAGGGCTCGCCCATAAGCTTCTTATCAGACGATGATTCCGAAAGCCGACAGAATAGCCAAGAATCTCGTGAAATTCTCCTTGCGTTTTTGAAGGGGGGGGTAGACTACCGGCAGA
>CAZZFA010000025.1:10087-35244 GCA_964653435.1 uncultured Planctomycetales bacterium
GGTTACCTTATCTGTAAGGAGAAACCCATGAACAAGCGAGTGGTGTATGGAACCGTTGTCGTTCTCGCCGCGATGGCGGCGGCCGCGCCCTTCGTAGCGGCGGCGGACATCACGTATACGTGGGCGCGACAGAACACGCCGTTGCACGTCCACGCCCCCGCCATGACCTGCTGGGGAGGCAAGCTGTACCTCCTGGGCGGCGACAAGGGCAACGGCAACTATACCACCGAGGTCTGGCGCTACGATCCCAGCGCGGCTGCCGGCTCCGAGTGGCAGAAACTGGTCGGCGTGCTTCCCTATGCCGGACATAATCCATTCGGCCAGATCACGACGGCGGGCAATCAGATCATCCTGGGGCGAATCAATGATCATCACCTCGGGGGAAGGAACAAGGTTATCGAATACAACGCCGATGGTGCCACCGACGGCGTCGAGACCGCTGCCTATCCCTACTCCGATATCTGGTCGCTGAACCTGAACACGTCGTTGGACGGCAGGGTCTACTCCTTTGGCGGCTACGCGGGGGGCGTGATCGACAAGATCTTCAAGTACGACCCCGGCGCCAACACTCTAACGGAACTCACCGCGAAGCTGTCGGTTGCGAGAGTGGTCATGGCGTCAGTCTCTTTGCCGGACGGCAGGATCGTACTCTTCAGCGGCGGCGGCTATAGCGCGGGCAAGAAGCGGGTCGAGGTCTTCGATTGTGCGACCGAACAACTCACGAGCCTTGGGGACATCATGCCTGATCCCATTGTTCCCCCCGACGGACTGGAGAGCAAGGTCGTGGGCTGGAAGGCGAGCTGCGCAGGCCAGGAGACGGTCTTCGTGGCTCCGTTGTGGCACAACATAGCGTCGCTGCCACCCAATCGGCCTGTCTACAGGTTCGACCCCGCCACACATGGCTTCACGCAGGCCGCGTTCTCCCTTCCGAGCTTCGCCGAGCTTCCGTACGCCGGAGGCTTCGCCCATGATCCGACGACGCAGAAGATCTATGTGCACGAGATGGTGAACGCAGCCGGCGGAACCGTGGACACCTACCTCTGGGTCGGAACGCCGAGCGTGTCGCCGAGCCTTCTCGGCGGTGAGGTGCTGCTGCGGATCACCGGCGGCACGTTGAACGGGACGGCCCTTACTCCCGGTAATCTGGCCGGCCAGACGATTACGGTGAAGGCCGGCCAGCGCATCACGGGCACCGTCAACATCAGCGTGTGGCGTGGGATCAACCCGGGATCAGTCTTCCCGGTCATCTGGACGCCGACGTGGGGCGGCGTACCGCAGGCGATCTACCGGCAGTTGGCCGCGAACGTCGAGGCAAGTGGCAGCGCGGCCAGCCCGATCGAGACGAAGTTTGCCGTCAAAATCGACCTGACCGCGCCGAGCGAGGGCGGCACCGAGTTCCTCGTGTTCGACACGGCCGGCGAGGTCGGCTCGGACCATGTGGCGGCCCTGTCGCACTGGGAGGATCCGACCACCCACTGGGGCGACACGTATGCGCCGAGCCCCAACCCGCACCCGGACTGGGGGACGCAGATCGACCTGGCCACCCTCACCGACAATCAGTACGAAGGAATGATCACGAACGGGTACCTCAGCACCTGGTGGCGAAACAAGCTCGGCCAGTACATCGAGCTGGGCGACCACACCGGCGGCTCGACGCATGCCGGCGACGCCGTCCGCGTGGTCGTCCGCGGCAAGCCTAAGCTCGTCGGCCACTGGGACTTCCAGGAGGGCCTCGGCTCTACGCTTGCCACGGACCGCAGCGGGAACGGACGTCATGGAACCCTTGTCGGGATGGAACCCGCCGAGGACTGGGTCGAGGTTACTGACGCCGGCCTTCGCCCGTCGCCTGAGTTGGCAAGGAACTGGTCGCTCAGACTCCTGCCGACTCGGAGCGCCTGCGTGGACCTTGGTGTGTTCAACGTGCCCGAGCACACCGGCACGCTGGCGATGTGGCTCAAGCCGGCCCCGTTCACGACGGGCAACCACTATCACGTGTTCACGAAGGCGTTCGACGGCCAAAGCGTAAGCGGCTTCGCGTGCTACTTCCGCATCTACCAGGACGGCCGCATGGATTGGGGCAGCGGCCTGGAGGTCAACGAGCAGCGGATCACCCCGCCCGGCGTCGTGGAGACCGGGAAGTGGCAGCACCTGGCCGTGACGTGGTCCGCCGATGAGACGATCTTCTACAAGAACGGTGTGGCGGTCGCCAGGCAGGGCGGCCTGCGAATCCCGCAGCATGCGACGATGCCTGTTGCCCTGGCCAGGTGGGGCGCCCTGTTCTATCCCGAAGTCGCCTACAAGGGCGACATGGATGAGGTCCGGCTCTACTCCGGGGCGCTGTCAGCCCGGGAGATTCGCGACCTCGCGGGCAACGCCCCGGCACCCGATTTCGACGGCGATGGCGATGTGGACCTGTCGGACTTCCTGGTGTTCCAGGGCTGTTTCAACGGGCCGAACCAGCCGCCGACCAGCGGTTGTGGCCAGTGAAACAAGTTGTTGCGGGGCACCGTGCTCCGATGCGGGCCGCCTGCGAATCGACGCGGGCGGCCCGTTATCGGGTGACCATGAAGTGTAAGATAGAAGTGACGCGTGCGGACTGCACGCGAGGCCGCCGTGCCGATCATGGCCAAACGAGGCGCGTACATCGTTTTCTGCACAGCGATCCGAACATCGTGCGGACGGTGCAGTACATCACCGGTTCGGCGTGCCCGAATCACGTCGTCGCCGTCACGGAACCCGTGGATGCCCTGCTCGAGGTTCTGATCCGACCCGTGGATATCGTCGTGATGGGTGAGTCGCTTGTGTGGCCGAGCAATGCGAAGACGGCAATAAAGTGGCGGAGGATCGGATCGCGGCTGCGCAGCCGGGGCCTGGACGAAAGCCTGCTGCCGCCCGGATGCGGGTGCGGCGGGACCACGCTCTCGGAGCGCATCTACCTCATCGATCCCGAGATCCTCTCGTTCCGGTTCACCGGGCATGACCCGGAAGTACTTCCGCGGGGGCGGCTCGTGGGCGACATACCGATGCCGTGCACGATGCCGACGCTCGAAGGCTTCTTCGGTTCGCCCGATCTGAGAGTCCTCCTCCGGACGAAGGACTGGGTGGGCCTTCGGCGCAGCCAGCCAGCCATCCAGTTCTACCCGACGCTGGAAGACGGCCATCCCCGCAGCGCCCCGCCCCGGTTCCGACACCTGGGGTCCAAGTACGGTCTGGCGGTTACGCTGATTCTGTCGATCCGGGATTACGACCCGACGCCCACGGCCAGCTACCTGGAATGGCTTCTGCGCCTGCGGAAGAAGCGGACGCTTCCGCCCTTCAAGGATCGTCACGTCGTCTGGCAGCTGCTCGCACGCTTCGACGAACTCAAGAGCGTCCCGGCCTTCACCGGGCCGCGGGACATCCATGCCTACGACACGGTGGACGAGCTCGCGGGCGTCGTCGGGAACGCCCGGCGGATCGCGTCGAAGGCGGCGATCGTCCGACGGAACCGGCGCACCGGCGAGAAGCTCTTCGCGACGGCCGGCCCGTGGACGGCGATCTCGATCACCGGGCGCGAGGCCGCGGCTGGTCTGCTGCACGACACGCCCTGGTGCGTCAGGAATCCGCGCCATTTCGAGTCGTACGGCATCGGCCCCCACAGCCCGCTCTTCCTGCTCCTGCACGACGCCGTGAGATACTTCCTCTTCCACAACGCCAGCGGGCAGTTCAGGGATGCGGACAATCAGCCGGTCGGCGCGGCGGAAGGGCAGTGCCGGCGCAAGCTCCCGGCGATCGCGGCGCTCCGCGAGGTCTTCCAGGAGATCCGCCGGGTGTTGGATCGGCTGGGCATGCCGATCGAGCCGCACGGGAAGGAGACCCGCCTGCCGTACCTGTTGAGCCGGACCGACGAGGAGCTGGCGGCAGACAACCGCGTTCATTCCGACGCCGGCGAGGCATCGCACGCCTCGTCGTCGGGAGAGCCGGGAACCGTCGATGTCGGCGGCGGCGGACGCATTCCGAACGCATGGGGCGCCGGCCGGCCCAGGGCGGGCGAATCCCCGAGCATCGCGGCTTCCCGCGCAAACTCGGCAAATCCGCAGGCATCGGTGGTTGAGAGGAACCTGACGCCTGCTTCGACGCCGACGGACGAGTTGCTGTTGGCCGACTGGCTGGGGCAGTGGCGGCGGGTCGCGACGGACTGCGGTCGCGTCGACCGGCGGCTCGTCACGCGCTGGGCCCGCGCCGCCTACCGGGACGCCTGGTTCACGCCACCCGACACGTTTCTCGTGGCCGAGAGCCCCGTGACCGCCGCGATCACGTGTACCCTGCTGAGGCAGAACGCGCGACGTTACCGGAGCCCCAGGGGCGGACGGTCCACGAATGGCGGCCCAGGCCGTCGAAACCCGACAACCACTGGTTCGACTGCCTGGTCGGCTGCGCGGTCGCGGCCTCGATGATTGGCGTGAAGATGCCCCGGGGATGACGCAGCCGCGCGACGGCGGAAGCGATACACGCAGGAAGACCCGAGGAGGCAGCCAGTATGACAACCGACAGCACACGGAAGCGCTGGCCAGCGACGGAAGACGCCAAGGGAGTGGTCTGTCCCAAGTGCGGATGCGCCCACCTGCCGGTGCTCAACGCCCGGCGCTCGATGGGCCGGATCCTCCGCTACCGCCAGTGCCGGCACTGCGGCCGGCGGGTGTTCGCACAGGTGAGGGGTGAGCCGGTGGCCTCCCTCGCACCCGTCGCCCGTCACCGCGTCGGCCGCATCGACCTCACGCAACGACCCTCACGCAACCAGCCGTTCGCGCGTACCGCGCATCCATCGGCGCCACTCGTCGTAGGTCGCGAGTGGCTGAACTGCCCGGCCCAACAGCAGCCACCTCAAACAGAGATCATCGTCGATCACAAGCCGACGCCTCGCTCAGAAAGAAGTCAAAAGCCACGCAGCTCGTTGCCCACGATTTCGGACACCGCGTTCGGAGCGCGATACCGAAGGTAGCGGGCCTCAGGGTTCCCTACGCCGTAGCAACGCTTGTCGCTTTCTTCTCACCCGGCCGCTTCGGCCGCCGCCTCGCGGGCACGGCGTTTCTCGATCAGACGAGCCGCGAGCAGGCCCCCTTCGAAAAGCGTACACATGGGCACCAGCAGGAGCATCATCGTCCCGGGGTCCGGCGACGGGGTGACGATCGATGAGGCGATGGCCATCACAAACCACACCATCCGCCGCGACTTGGCCATTTGTGCCGCGCTGAAGATGCCGACCGTCGCCAGGAACGCCACAACCACGGGAACCTGGAAGCCGATTCCGAAGGCGGCGGCCATTTCCAGCGTCAACTGGATCGTCTCCCGCAGCGTCCAGTTCGGGCGGATCGTGTTCTGCCGTTCCGCGGACCGGGACGCGAGCACCCGCGTCTCGTTGCCGACACGGATGCGGATCTCGTGCGTCTCCCGGTCCAGCCACATGGCACCGCTGGGCGGGTCGACGGGGTCGTGGTCGAGCGTCGGGATGCTCGACGTCAGAATCGGCTGCGTCGTAACGGACGAGGCGGCGATCGGGGCAATCCGCGGGATCAGGCGATCGCCGAAGATACTCGCGGGATCGAACGCCGGCACCGCCTCCATGAAGCCGATCAGAAAGAACAGCATCATCGGCATCACGACGAACAGGAAGAACAGCGCGCCCGTCATGAACAGCACAATCGAGACCGGAATGAACTGCTGAACGAACCGTCGTTCCCGCTTGTAGAGCCCCGCCGCCACGAACGCCCAGATCTGATAGAGACCCCAGGGCGCCGACAGGATGAAGCCGATCAGGATCGACACCTTGAGGGTCGTCATGAACGGCTCCAACGGATCCAGGGCCACCAGCTCCGGCGCAAGACCCTTGCGGCGGAGGACCGAGAAGGTCGGCCCGAGGAGAATCTGCATCAAACGGTCGCGCCAGTAGAAGCAGACGCCTGCTCCGACGGCCAGCCCGATCAGCAGCTTGATGAGGCGCGAACGAAGCTCCTCCAGATGCTCGCCGAGCGTCATGCGAACCTCGTCAGGGTCGATCTCACGACGCTGCGGGAGGAATCGTCGTAGGTTCAAGGTTGCCGGCATGAACGGGAGGCTTCGCTGTTTCTCCAAAGTCCTCAGGGCTCGGAGCCTGCGGGGCCGGCGACGGTGGCAACCGATGCCCTGGCGGGAGCCCGCCACAAACCGACGGGCATTCTACGACGTAATCCGGTCTTCGTCAAAACGACCGTGAGCGCCGGCCAGCCATTGGCACGATCAGGGCGGCGTGAATAGAATACCGAGTTGAAGGAGATAGCCCAATGCCTCAACGCATTGTCGGACAGTTGGTTGTAACCGATCAGCGATTCGCGATCGTGGCGAGCCGATTCAACGAGTTCATCACGTCGCGGCTGGTTGCCGGGGCCGTCGATACCCTCATCCGGCACGGCTGTCGGGACGACAGGATCACGGAGGTCTGGGTTCCCGGTTCGTGGGAGCTCCCGTTGACCGCCAAGATGCTGGCGTCCAGCGGCACCTACGACGCGGTGATCTGTCTGGGATGTGTCATGCGGGGCGACACGCCCCACTTCGAGTACGTCGCCGGCGAAGCGGCGAAGGGGCTCGCCGTCGCATCGCTGGAAACCGGCGTCCCCATCGTTTTCGGCGTGCTGACGACCGACACGCTGGACCAGGCCGTCGAGCGGGCCGGAACGAAGGCCGGCAACAAGGGCTCCGACGCCGCCATGACCGCGATCGAGATGTCCAACCTGCTGCCGCAACTGCACGCGGGCAAGAAGAGCGCGAAGTGACGCCCGACGAACGTCGCGAAGCCCGGCGCATCTGCCTCCAGATCCTCTGCACGCTCGACGTGCAGGGCAACGAGGCCTGGCCGGCAATCGAATTATTCCTCGCCGAGGTGGAAGGCCGTGATGCAGCCGTAGACTGGGCACGCGAGGCGGCCCGCGGGACATTCGAAAAGACCGCCCTCTGGGACGGACAGCTTGCGAGCGTCTCGCAGCGATGGGACGTACGGCGGATGGGGCTCGTCGATCGCAACATCCTGCGGCTGGCCCTGTACGAGATGAGCCGGCCCGAGGTGACGCCCGTGAAGGTGGCCCTCAACGAGGCCATAGAGTTGGCGAAGGAATTCGGGACCGAGGAATCCCCGGCCTTCGTCAACGGTGTGCTGGATGCCATCTGGCGTCGGCAGTCCGCCGCGGACGCCAGGACGGAGGCCGGCGAAGGCGATGCAGGAGGATAGGGCGTGGGGTTCGGGTTGGGGGTGTAGGGTTTTGGGGTCTGGGGTTTAGGGTTTGGGGCGCGGATTGGGTACCGTCGCAACCAGGAAGCTCTTGCCCGGAACAACGGAGTATTGGATCTACCGAGTAACCGAGCAACCGGGCAACCGAGTAACTTCTGCCCCGGAATAACGGACTGACGGAACAACGGAAGAACGGTTCCACCGAGTGACGGAGTAACCACAGAAGTCCATGGGCCTCTTTGATCGCCTCAAGAAGGGACTGGCCAAGACACGCGAGAAGATCGCGGCGGGATTTCGCGCGATTCTTCCATTTGGAAAGAGGATTGACGAGCACGTCATCGAGCAACTTGAGGAAACCATGCTCGCGGATGACATGGGCCCGTCAACCGTGGCGAAGCTCATCGATGAGGTCCGCGGGGCGTGGAAGGCCGGGAAGATCGCCGAGACGCAGGACATCGTCCCCTTCCTCAAGGAACACATCACCGGCTACTGGCCAGAGAGTCAGCGGCGGATTCAATTCGCCGCATCCGGCCCCACGGTCATCCTCGTCGCCGGCATCAACGGCTCCGGCAAGACCACCAGCGTGGCCAAGCTGGCGAAGTACCTTTCCGACCAGGGCAAACGGGTGATCCTCGGCGCGTGCGACACGTTTCGCGCCGCCGCCGTCGAGCAGCTTACCATCTGGTCGGAGCGCACCGGCGTTCAGATCGTCAAGCACAAGCAGGGCGCCGATCCCGGCGCCGTGGCGTACGATGCATGCGAGGCCGCGATTGCCCGAAACGCCGACGTGCTGCTGATCGACACCGCCGGCCGCCTGCACACCCAGGAACACCTGATGCGCGAACTGAACAAGATCCAGCGGGTCGTCGAGAAGAAGATCCCCGGCGCGCCGCACGAAGTCCTTCTCGTCCTCGACTCGACCATCGGCCAGAACGCCATCAATCAGGCCAAGATGTTCAGCCAACATGTGCGGGTCACCGGGCTGTTTCTGGCCAAGCTCGACGGCTCGGCCAAAGGCGGCATCGTGATCGGCATTCGCGACCAGCTCGACATTCCGGTGAAGTTCGTCGGCCTCGGCGAGGCGCCCGCGGACATCGAGCCGTTCGATCCGCAGGCGTTCGTCGAGGCGCTGTTTTCCGTTGAAGGATAACCGACCTCCGTCCGAAACCCGGGAGTGTTCATGATGCCCCTGACCAGACGTGAGTTCCTCGCTGGCGCAGCGGCGGGCGCCGCCGCGGTCGCCGGCTGCCATAACGCCGGCGAATCGCCTTTTCCGGCCGCAGCGCAGCGACAACCGGCGTCCGAGTTCTGCTTCGTTCATCTGACCGACATGCACGTCACCCCACGCCGCCGCGGGGACCAGGGCTACCGGGCGTGCGTGCAGTCCGTGAACGAATTGCGGCCGCGGCCGGCCTTCGCCCTGATGGGCGGCGACATGGCCTTCGACGGCTGCTACACCCCCAAAGCGGACTTCGACAACCAGGTCCGCCTGTTCAAGGAGATCTCGGACGAGCTCGCCATGCCGTGGTACCCGTGCATGGGCAACCACGACACGCTCGGCTTCTCCTCCCGGCGCAAGGTGGCCGCGGACGATCCCGACATCGGCAAGAAGATGATCATGGATCGGCTCCACTGGGAGAAGCCCTACTACAGCTTCGACCACGCCGGATGGCACTTCGTCGTGCTCGACTCGATCTTCCCGATCCAGGCGGCGGACGGCCCCACCTACGAACCCCGAATCGGACCTGAGCAGCTCGACTGGCTTGCCGCCGACCTCGGCGCCGCCGGCGATCGGCCGAAGGTCGCCGTGACGCATATCGCCGCCTTCTTCGGCCGCGACCAGATGGAGGGCCTGGCCGAGGCGAAGGCGATGAACCCCGGAATGGTCCTGCGCGACAACAAGGAGCTCCGGATCATCCTGGAGCGACACAAGGTCAAGGCTCTGCTGCAAGGTCACAGCCACTTTGTTGAGGAGTATCGCTACAACGGGGTCTGGTACCTGACTAGCGAAGCCGTCAGCGCCGCCTGGTGGGCGGGGCCGTGGCTGGGATCGGACTACGGCTACACGCTGTTCCGCTGCAAGGGCGACGAGCTCACGTGGGAGCACAAGACGTTTGCCTGGGAAACGTATTTGGAACCCGAGGACACGACCGAGCGGCAGAGGAACGAGGAGCGAGCGGCGTTTCTGGCAGAGCAACGCCGCCTCCTCGACCGAGACCGGGCCCGGAAGGCGCGCTGAGGGCCGGTTTCATGGCGGGCCCCGAATTCATCACGATTCGCCATGACGACGGGTATGAGGCCGCAGCGCGATGGTGGGGCTACACAGGCGGCGAGGGGCGCGGGAACGTCCTCTATCTTCACGGCATCCAGTCTCACGGCGAATGGTTCGAGGCATCCGGCGCCCGACTGTGCGAGGCCGGCCTCTGTGTGCTGATGCCCGATCGCCGGGGCAGCGGGCGAAATCCGCGTGACCGCGGCCACGCCGAATCCGCCGACCGCTTGCTGCGGGATGCCGGCGACTGCCTGGACGAGTTGCGGCGACGGTCCGGGTGTGATACCGCGCATGTCGTCGGTGTAAGCTGGGGCGGCAAGCTCGCCCTGAACCTCCTGCGCGTGCAGCCGCACCGCATCGCATCCTTGGCGTTGGTGGCGCCCGGTCTGTTCCCGATTGTAGACATCCCGCGAAGCCAGAAGGCCCGCGTGGTCTGGTCGGCCCTCACCGGCCCCATCGCCGGCAACCGGCTTTTCGACATTCCCATCAACGAACCGGAGATGTTCACCGCGAACCCGAGGTGGATCGAGTACCTCCGCCGCGATCCGCTCCGCCTGCGGCAGGTGACGGCGGGCTTTCTCCTGGCCTCGCGCCGCCTGGACCGCTTTACACGAACCGCCGCCGCTCACCCGGGCGTCCCGACGCATCTCTTTCTCGCCGAGCACGATCGCATCATCGACAACGAGAAGACCCGGTCGTGGCTGAACGCCCTGCCCTGGCCCGGCTGCCGCGTCACCGTCTACCCCGGCGCCCATCACACGCTCGAGTTCGAGCCGGATTCCTGCTCGTTCAAAGAGGATCTCGCCGCGTGGGTATCGGAGCAAGCCGAACCCGCCTCCGCGAGATGATCGTCATATGCTCGCCCGACCGCCCCGCTCCTGCCGCACCGCATCGGCTCATTGCGAAACCGACCCGACAGGCATTATGGAAGATCGCTCGTGCGCAGATTGTCCGTGGCCAGTCGCGGGTCGGCGGCGCCGAATTCGCGGTCGCGCCCCGCCGACTCGAAGATCGGCACGCCGCCGTTGGCCGCCACTTCCCGGCGGTCGCGCTCGTTCGATGCTTCCGCCGTCAGGTAACGCAACGGCGTTCCCCACGGGTCCCGGCATCCGATCACCGGATCTTCGCCGACCTCCAGCGAGTCCGGAAGCGGATGCAGAGCGGCCGCGGACGCGTCGACGGCCTGGAGTGCCGTGATCGCGCTTCCGGCGGACGAATCCGGCGTCCCCGGCGGGTAGAGGCCCGTCGCGCGGAAGTACGCCGCCAGCGATGCGTTCAACCCCGCCATCAGCCGCACGCACAGGTTGCGCTTCGCCTGCTGCCGCACCGCACCGACACCGCCGCCGATGACGAACAGCCCGATGCCGATACCGGCGGCCAGTATCGCCGTCTCCACAATCGTCATCGCCCTCCGCACAAAGGCGCGGCCCCGGCCTTGTCGCCTCTCGCGTCGCAGCCGGCCGCGATGGATCGCTCCGGCGCGGCCTCTTCCTGAATCCACGCTATGCATCGAGCTGTTCGATGATCGCCTGCCGAAGAAGCGGCAGCATGATCTCATGATGACCCACGATGTTGAATCCGCGCCCGGCGACGAGCGGGCGCGTGAGCACGTTCTGCGCCGGACGATAGTGCTGGTTCATGTCCAGATTCAGCGTGTTCATTGCATCCAGATCGGCGCCGAGGTTCCGTGCGACGGCCACGACCTTGAGGAACACCTCCGGCAGAATGACGGCCGACCCGATGTTGCACCATACGCCGCCGGGCCCGCCGCCGACCCCGCCCAGGCCGCGGGCCACCGCGCACAACCGGTGAAAATCCGTGAGCGAGGCCCGTCCGACGTCCGCGCCGTCCAGATCGGGCGACATGTGAACGGTATCCGTACCGATCGCAACATGCACCGTCGCCGGTACGTTCTCCTCTGCGGCGGCAGCGAAGACGCTGAAGTCCGCGTGGGGCATTTCCCTCTCACGCACGAGTTCGCCCACGGCACGTCCGAGTCCGCGGCCGCCCTCCGCGCCCCGCCGGGCCGCCTCGGCAAAAAACGCCATCGTCTCCCGGACCATGCCGAAGCTGCCGTCCCGGATGGCCGGCCCGACATCCTCGCTCGTCGCCCCGATCATGGCGACCTCGACATCGTGAATCGCCGCAGCCCCGTTTGTGGCGATCGCCGTCACGACTCCGCGCCGAAGCAGGTCGATGACGACCGGCCCGCATCCCACTTTGATGAAGTGCGCCCCGAGCGCGAACACGACCTCTCGTTTCGCCCGCCGCGCGGCGACGATCGCCGCCACGGCCTCCCGAAGGCGCGCCGCACCGAGAAAGCCCGGAAGCGACGTGAGCCACTCCTGTACGGTGGCGCCACGGCCGGGCAGCTTCGCGAACCGCGAGAGGTCCACGAGATGCGGCCGATCATGCACGGAGCGCAGCCGCAAACCGGACAGACCCATCGACTGTGATTGCGTCTTCGCCATCAGCCTCCCCTTGTCGGATCCGGCGTGCACACGACAACGTCGGCGGGCAGAGGAAAGCGAGGGGCTGACGAGCTCCGAATGACATCGTGACGCACGATCGCCTCGCAGGTGTGTTCCAAAGACGGCCCTCCATGCCGATTTCTCTTCAGTTTCTCGCTCTCTTGCCTGTCGTACGGTGTGTTATGCCGCCACGGGAGTCCACTGTGGTTCTCCGCCGATTACGAGCCGGACGCATGCCCGGCAAGCACCTCCCTCACGGCTTCCGTCACGATTCTATCGCCATCGTCCTGAAAGGCGATCTCGACGCGCAACGCTCGGATTCCGCACGGCCACTGCGATTCCGTCCCGGCGAGCTTCACAGCGTCCTTTTCCGTCGTGATGACGAGATCCGCCTTTGCCTCCCTCACCGCCGCCGCCAGGGTCCGAATGTCGGCCGCTTCGTAGGGATGGTGATCCGGCAGCCACCGCGAACCGACTATCGTATAGCCGGCATCCCGAACCGTTCTCGCAAACGCCGCCGGACGCGCGATCGCCGCGATCAGGAACACGCGGGCCGCGCGGTCCGGCGCACCCGCCATCCTGCCGGACAACGTGGTGAAATCCCGCACGCGGTGAACGGCACGCACCAGCGGCCGACCGTCACAAAGACCGGCGACCATCGCCTCAGTTCGGCCGAGGTCGGCGCTGTCGACCTGGTCGGCCCGCGTAATGACAATCAGGCCCGCCCGCTTCAGCGACGCCGGCGGCTCACGAAGCAGACCTCGCGGCAGCATGTGACCATACCCGAACGGACACGTCGCGTCGATCAGCACAATGTCCAGGTCGCGGGCCAATCGCCGGTGCTGGAACCCGTCGTCCAGCACGAGAACATCGGCCCTGTACTGGGAGATCGCGAGCTCCCCCCCCGCCAATCGATCCGGGTGAGCCACGGCCGCCGCCCCCGGGCATCGCCGGGCCAGGAGGGCCAGTTCATCGGGCGGCCGCGTGCCTTCGCCCTTGTATCCGCGGCTCAACACGGCCGGCCGCCGCCCCGCCGCCAGGAGACGCTCGCAAAGCCAGAGCGTCAGCGGCGTCTTGCCCGTGCCGCCCACCGTTATGTTTCCGACGGAAATGACCGGCCTCGGCAGCCGCTTGACCCCAAGCCCCCGGTCGAACCACGCATTACGGGCAAAAACCCCGATCCGATACGCACCGGCCAGGGCGGACAAAACCCCCCGCTGACACGCGGCGACAAGGCCCTTGCGCTGGCCCGAAGCCAGCGCCTCGAATGCGTAGCCCGCCGCCGGCTCACCCGTCGCCACGGTGTGGTTCATCCCGTGAGAGTGAAGGCCACGGCCGCGCACGTGACGCCCGTATGGGCCTCGGCGTCCGCCGCCTGGTGATAGCGCAGAAGCCTCGCCGACAGTCGCGACGGCTCATGCAGCCGATTGAGGGCGGTCATCAGCGCGTACATGCAACCGGCACTGCAGATTCGAGTCGGATTCTCGCCCTCTCCCACCGCCTCTCGAAAGGCCTCGGGCCGGCAGGCCTCCACGTGGCCCAGCACCGTCCGGTCCCGCGTTTCCACGTCGTGCAGAAACGCCGCGTCCAGATCCTTGTCGTCGCCGAATCGGCGGCCGATATGCGACAGATCGGCGCCGGCGATGATGCACGTCGCGACGCCGTCCGAGCGCAACTCGTCGCCGAGTGCCTCGGCAAAGTGACGCAGGTCGATGCCGCGCCCGTCGGCCGGGGCGGTCCCCGTCGGTCCGCACGGATCCGGACAGAGGACGGGCACCACCCGGAACGGCTGCCGGTGCATCAGGTATTGCAGGAAGAACACCTGCATCTCGACGGAATGCTCCCGCCGATGGTCGAGCTCGTCGGCGCAGAGATCGACGCCGCACCGACGGCTCAGCCGATCGACGAAGTCGACATCCACCTCGGCGATGCCCAGCGGGGTTTCGAAGGCCTTGCGCGTCGCCACCACGGAGTGGGACCGCCCGAAATGATTCGTGCCGAGCACGACGAATCGCGACGCGCGGTTCAGCCGCTCCAACACCCCGTAGGCATCGGCGTAGCACTCCCAGCCGCGACGGAGATCGAGGTGCGGCGCGATCAGCCCGACCAGTTCGCCCGTGACGCCGTCGACCGACGCGTCCGCGAGAATCTCCCGCAACGCCATCGGAAGCTGGTGCAGATCGCAGCCGATACCCGCGTCGACCTGTGTCTGCCGCGTGGGTGCGGCGCGGTAGGCGGCCGTAAGCGCCTCCAGGTGCGCGGCGAACGCCGGTCCGTCGAGAAAACGCCTCTCCTCGAGTTGATCGAGGAGCCGGTCAAGCTGCTCCGATGGCAGGGGCTGCCCGAAGGTCTCGGCAAACTCGCGCCGGATGTCGGCCACGGTGTGCTCGCCGTCCAGGCGAATCAGGATGAAGACGGCCGCCTCCGAAAGAACCGCGTCCCCGTCCGCCAGGCCGCCGGGATCGTGCAGGACGGCCAGTCGTCGGCCCTCGTGCTCGGTCGGAAACACCTGGATCGGGCGCAGTTTCGGCTTTGAATCCGCGGAAAACGTCATAGACTCCATGCCTCAGTCAAGCCAGAGCCGGGGCTCGCGCAGACGCGCCGGGACGTAGTCTTCCGTCAGATACGTCAGCCGCTTGTTGATCATGGCCTCCACTTCCATCTTGAATCCGTTGCTCAGCATCTTCTTGATCTCCTTCTCCCAGTTTTTCTTTCCCCGGAACCATGGGTAGTTGAGGATCTGCTTCGCCCGCTTGATGTCGCCGTCGTCGAGGCCGATCTTCACGTCGTCGCTGAGCCCGCATCGCTCGTAGTCAAAGCTGGAGATGCCGATGAACTTGGCCTCGGGCACCGCCATCCGCTGCGACTCGAACGCCAGATTGATGGAACCCTGCTTGATCACACTGAAGATATAGTACCCCCAGGGGTCGTTGTCGAGCAGGCAGTAGACCGGAAGCTTCAGTTCATTGTGCAGGCGATAGAGAAGCCGGCGCACGCCCCGCGGCGGCTGACCGCCGCCGTGCGTCAGGATGCAGTGATGCGCGGCCCAGAAACGATCCTCCACGAAGCGCCGCCAGACCGTGCCCTTTTCAACGTGCAGCACGAACCGGGCCGTGCATTTCTTGAACCGAATGACGTCGCCCTCGACGATGCTCGGAATCGCGTAGCCGCCGGTGCCCAGGCGCGTGCAGTCGATCGTATCGCCGGAGTCGACGAGCGTGATCTCGCCCACCATCGCACCCTTGCTGTCGGCAAAGACGTGGAGTTCCTCGCGCAACGCCCCCAGGGCGACCTCAAGATCCTCCAGGATGGGGTCCGACTCGCTCTGGTCGTCGAACGTCTTTTCGTTCGTTCCGGCGATCGTGTGCTTCAGAAGGTAGTAGATCTGGCGGATGCTGGCCGTCTTCCCCTGGTCGATCAGTTGCTTGCAGCCCGAGGCCACCAGGACGGTCTGCATGAAGCTCTTCGCCTTGTTCATGTCGAAGAAGTTCCGCCGGGCCTTGTTCGAGCCCATCTCGATGATCTGCTTCTTCGCGTTGAACGAGACGTTGCTCAGGGTTCGTAACGGAATATCGACGAACGGATCGCGACGCTTCTTCGCAAGGTCCACGATCGCGTCCACGAGCGCCTCGATCTTCTTGCCCGTCGCCTTGCCGTCGCGTCCGGAGGCCGTCTTCGATCGCGCCATGCTCACTCGTCCTCACGCCGGTGATGCCTGAACCAGATGGTCAGTTCCTCAATTCCGATACGGCTCGCCGCCACGGCCACCGTGACCTGCTCAAGGGCGTCGATGTCGGCATCCAGGCGTGCGCCGTTCACCGCGAGGAAGAACATCGCCGCATTGACGCCGACCCGTTTGTTGCCGTCCACAAACGCGTGGCTTGCCACGAGGAAATGCATCAACGCCGCCGCCTTGGCCGCGAGGTCCGGGTAAAGCTCCTCGCCCGCGAACGTCATCGATGGCCGCGCACACGCCGACTCGAGCAGTCCCCGGTCCCGCAGGCCAGGCGACCCGCCGAACCGGGCAATCTGCATGGCGTGGAGTTCCCGCACCTGCGCAACGGAGAGATACTCCGTCATGCCAGACGCTTCCAGAGCTCGGCGTACTCGTCCAACATCTTCTGCGCCGCCCGCCGAAATGCGGCGGTCACCCTGCCGCCCTCGTGACACCGGGGCTCGAAACGCAACGAAACCGTCTCCATCGACGGCGCCACGCTCAGATCGACTTCGGAACCGGCCTTCAGCTTGAGGCCCTTGACCAGATCACTCGGCAGCGTCACGGCCAGCGAATTCCCGACTTTGACCAGCTTGCGCTTCATACGAACACTGTACGTACGACGGTGCCCCCGGTCAACTCTTCGTGCCGCGGGCTGTTTTCGCCGGCCGCTCGTCGTCGTCGAAGAGTGCCTCGCGCATGGGCGGGTCGGCTGCCCGATCCACCACCACCGTGTTCGCACCGAGATCGTCGCCGTTGCCGCCGACGTCGGCGTTGATGCGCCGACCGTGCTCATCCAGCTTCTCGTCCGCGCGGGCGGTAACCGTTCGCGCGATCGCGTTCAGGTCCCGCAGCAGCTGCTCGCGGTTGAGCCGCTTGATCGTGTGGCAGGCGTTCACCACCTCACCGATATACCGCTCAAAGATGTTGCGCCGCTGACCCTCGTAGCGCTGCCGCTTGCGGCGGTTGAGATACGCCTGCAGCTTGCGACCGCAGTCCTGAAGGGCCAGGCGAATCTCCTTGCGGATCTCGTCGTAGTCGGCGATCGCCTCCTTCGACTCCGACGTGAACGGCACCCACACGCTGGCCATATGGAGCATCACCACCATGGGGGCCTGAGGCAGCGCACCGCCGGGCTGGCTCAGGCCATACCGCCGCCAGTCGGTGTCGAGCACAGACTTGAACGTGCAGCACGCCGACTGCTGATACAGCAGCGGCACGCGGTTCGCGAACCGGATGACCCGCGCCGTCGGAACGCCGGCGTCGCGCCCGTTTCCGTCGCCGCCCGCTTCGCCCTCCGCCGCGCAGGGCCCCAGCTCGCCGCCGAACGCCAGCCCCACCTCGATCTGAAACGGGTTGCCCCGATACACCGCCGGGTCCCGCGTCGAAGCCGTATAGAACTCGGCCTTGATGCCCTTCAAGAGGCCCGCCAGGATGTTCTCCGCCCCGATGGGCGCCAGGCAGTTCGTCGGCGGCGCCATGATCTTCGTCTCTTGGATCGCCTTGTACAGCGTCTCCGCTTCGTGCCGCGCGATCCGTTTGGGATGCGCACGCGGGCTGAGCTTCGCCCGCTCGCAGATTTCCTCGGCCACCTTCGAACCGACCCGGCAGAACTCGCTCTGCAGAAAGCCGCTGAGCCAGTGCGACTTCGTGTCGTGCAGCATTTTGATGAGCACGCCGAGCTCCACGCCGTACGGATGCGGCTTGACCTCCTGTGTCTGGGGCGGCAGTTGCTCGGAACCGCGCGGACATTCCACCGGCTCCCCCACCGGCGGATAATAGACGATCCGGGCGTGCGGGTTGGCGATCGCCGTCAGCTCCACATACTCGTCGACGGACTGCCGCCCTTTCGTGTAGGAGCCAACCAGGTCGATCTCGACCTTTGTGCCGTGCTCCCACGGCACGTCGGCCGTCGCATCCTTCACGATCTGGGGCATGTTCTTTTTGGTGTCGATCTGGATCTCATAGTAATGCGCCGCCTTGCGCGGCCCGGTCCGCGAAGTGACGCGGATGCTCTGGCCCGTGGTCAGCAACCCGTACATGCCGGCGGCCGAGATGCCGATCCCCTGCTGTCCCCGCGACATCTTCAATCGATGGAACTTCGAACCGTAGAGCAGCTTGCCGAACACGTTGGGGATCTGTTCCTTGACGATTCCCGGCCCGTTGTCGGTCACCGAGACGCGAAACCGGTCTTCGTCCGTCTGCTTGACGACAATCTCGAGATCCGGGAGAAAACCCGCCTCCTCGCACGCATCCAGCGCGTTATCCACCGCCTCCTTCACGCACATCAACAACGCTTTGCGCTTGTTGTCGAAACCCAACAAGTGGCGGTTCTTTGCGAAAAACTCCGCAACCGAGATGTCGCGTTGCTGGCGGGCCATCGACTCTGCGGTTGCCGGACGCGGCGCAGACACCCGTCGACGGCGACCGGGCTCCGTCGCTTCGCCTGCACGGGAAACCGGGGACGTCTCCTTCGCCGTATCCCCGGACGGACAACGCGTTTTCGGGCGTTCATCACGAGGCCCGGCAGGCCTCACAAAATCCAGCGTCAATTGTTCCGAGTGCTTGTTTTGGGACCTGTCTCTCGCATTCTTCATTAGCGCAACCACCATCCCTGGCAGGACGACCGAACCGGTTCACGGCCTCCGTCGATAACAGCATGATACGGCGCCGGGCGCCTTTCGCAAGGGCGTTCGCGTCGCCTTCAACCCCTGGTCGGTAATGAAAGCGTCCCGGCGTCTAGCCGATAAAGACGTGGGGGTGGCAGCGGTCTCGGTAACGGTCCTCGATACGAAAGGTTCGCGCCACATGACGTCAGAGCGAATTCTCGTCCTGTTCAACACGGATGCCAGCGCAAGCGCCGACCTGCGGTCCGCCATCAACGGCCTTCCGGACACGCGCGTAATCACGGAGGTGTCGGACCAGGCAAGCCTCGTGGACGCGCTTCGCCGCCTGGTCGTCAGCGCCGTGGCCTTCCACCTCGATCCCCAACCGGCACAATTCCTTGGCATGATCGAGTCAACGGTAAGCCAGTTTCCCCGCATCCCGATCATCGCCATCAGTCAGGATTCGACCCCCGCAACGATCGTGAGCGTAATGCGCGCGGGCTGTCAGCAGTATGTCATCAAGCCGATCGACCGGGCGGACCTCGCCCGAGCGGTGGACCGGGTGGCGATCCGTCACTCCCAGCTCGCGCCCACGGGCCGCCGGATCTGCGTCATCGGCGCCAGCGGCGGCGTCGGCGCCACAACCATTGCCTGCAATCTGGCCATGGAGATCGCGCACGTTACGGAGGCCCCGTGCGCAATCGTCGACTTTCACCTCGAGTTCGGTGATGTGGCGAGCACATTCGACTGTACGCCAACCCACACCCTGGCCAGCCTTTGCGAGTGCCAGGGCGAGATCGACAAAGCAATCCTCGAAAAGGCGGTCGTCGAGCTGCCCTGTCGTGTGGCGGTGCTCGGCCGTCCGAACAGCATCGAGGAAGCCGGCCTCGTAACCGCCGACCGTGCGGCATCCGTGCTCCGCCTGATGTCGGTGTTCTACCCGAGCATCGTGGTGGACACCCCGCGATTGCTGGACCGGCTCACGCTTGGTGCGCTGGAACAGGCCGACGCCGTCCTCCTGATCATGCAGTCGATCGTGCCGAGCATCCGCAACGCCGGTCGCCTCTACAAGACTCTCGCTAGTTATGGCATGCCCGAGGAACGGGTACACCTGATTGTCAATCGCTACCGCAGGAACGTTGGACGGATCACCCCCAGGGATGTCGAACAGCAATTCGGCAAAGAACTCTTCGCCATTGTACCCAACGATTACGAGTGCGTGGCGAACTCCCTGGACTTCGGCCGCCCCCTGATGGCCAATGCGCCATCCAGCGCCGTTCGAACCGCAATTCGAGAGCTGGCCAACAAACTCCTTGGCGATCAACCCCAGCCGATGGCACTTGGCACCGGGAACGCCGCCCGCAAAGGCGGCCTGTTCGGCCGCATCTTCAGCACGTCAAGCTGAATCGCAGTTGATGCCGACGACCTCGGGCTGCGACGCCGTTATCCGAGTGAAAAGTCCCTCACGCACGCGCCCGCGAAGCGCCGTCGCTCAACGCACGCTCGAGGTCGGCCACCAGATCCTCGGCGTGTTCGATGCCGACCGACAACCGAAACGTCGCCGGGCTGATTCCCGCGGCCCGGCGAGCGTCCTCGCTGATGGAGGCGTGGCTCATGGTCCACGGTTGCTCGATGAGCGATTCGACGCCGCCGAGCGACTCCGCGAGCGTGAAGACCTCGAGCCGGCTGAGGAACTGTTCGGCGGTCAGCCGATCCGGATTCAGATCGAAGCTGACCATGCCGCCGAAACCGCGCATTTGACGCCGCGCCAATTGGTGGCCGGGGTGGCTCTCCAGGCCGGGATAATAGACGCGCCGCACGTTGGGATTGCGCGACAGCGCCCGCGCGACGGCCATCGCGTTGCGCGTGTGCGCCTCCATTCGGTACGTCAGCGTCTTCAGACCGCGCAGGACGAGCCATGCGTCGAACGGCGAGCACCCCGTCCCCAGGGCATTCACGAGGAATCCGATCCGTTCGCGAAAACGATCGTCCCTCACGACGATGGCCCCGCCCACGACGTCGCTGTGCCCGTTCAGGTACTTCGTGGTCGAATGGACAACGATGTCCACGCCGAACGCCGCTGCAGGATCGGGCTCATGAACGTGTTGTCGGCGATCGTGAAGAGGCCGTGCTCCCGGGCAATGCCCGTCATTTCGGCAATGTCCACAAGGTTGAGCAGCGGATTGGAGGGCGTTTCGATCAGCAGTGCCTTCGTCGACGGCCGGATTGCCCGGCGAACCTCGCCCGGGTCGCCCATATGCACAAACGACGTCTCGACGCCCATGTCGCGCAAGACCGAGTCGAGCAGCCGGAACGTGCCGCCGTAGATGTCGTGCCCGGTCACCAGGTGATCGCCCGCACGAAACAGGAACGCCAGCGTGGTGAACGCGGCCATGCCCGTGCACGTCGCCCAGGCCTGTGACCCGCCCTCCATCGCCGCGATGTTCTCCTCGAGCGCCTTGCGTGTCGGGTTGCCCGAACGGGTGTAATCGAAGCCCTTGTGAACGCCCACCCGCTCGAAGGCAAACGTGGAGCTGGGATAGATCGGCGTGGTGACCGAGTTGAACGTGGTGTCCTGATAGACGCCTGCGTGAACGGCCAGCGTCTCCGGTCGCCACTCCGCACGCGGGGTCGCCTTCATTCAGGACACCTCCTGGAAGAGCGGCGTGGAAAGATACCGTTCGCCGCAGCTCGCCAGAATCGCCACGATCAGCTTGCCCTCGTTTCCCGGCCGCCGGGCCACCTGATCCGCCGCGCAGAGCGCCGCGCCCGAAGAGATGCCGCACAGGATGCCCTCTTCCTTCGCCGCCCTGCGCGCCCAGGCGAACGCCTCCTCGTTCGACACGCGAACGACGTCGTCCACGATCGACAGATTGAGCACGCCCGGGATAAAACCGGCCCCGATGCCCTGAATCTTGTGGGGCCCGGGCTTGAGTTCCTGTCCGCTCCGCTTCTGGGTGATCACCGGCGAATCGCTCGGCTCAACCGCCACCGCCTGGAACGACGGCTTCCGCTTCTTGATGACCTCCGCAACGCCCGTGATGGTGCCGCCGGTGCCGACGCCGCTCACAAGGATGTCAACCTTGCCATCGGTGTCCGCCCAGATCTCCTCCGCCGTCGTCCGTCGATGAATTTCCGGGTTCGCCGCGTTCTGAAACTGCTGAAGGATCAGCGAATCCGGCGTCTCCCGCGCAAGTTGCTCCGCCTTTGCGATGGCCCCCTTCATGCCCTCGGATGCGGGCGTCAAGACCAGCTCCGCACCCAGCGCCCGAAGCAGACTCCGCCGCTCGACCGACATGCTCTCCGGCATGGTCAGGATGAGCCGATACCCCTTTGCCGCCGCCACGAACGCCAATCCGATTCCGGTGTTCCCTGACGTCGGCTCGATCAGAACGGTCCCCTTCTTGATTTTTCCGCTCTTTTCGGCGGCCTCAATCATGGACACGCCGATCCGGTCCTTCACGCTCGAGAGCGGGTTGAAGAACTCGAGCTTTGCATAGACGGTGGCCGGCGCCCGGATGATGCGGTTGATCCGAACCAGCGGCGTGTTCCCGATCGTCTTTGTGATGTCTTCGAACAAGCGTCCCATGTGTATGTCTCGCGCGATGATTCCTACGGATTCCCGAAATCGGCACGGTCCCGGCCGACGGCGAGTCACTTACGCCGGTAGCACGACTCCGCTGGTCGTATATAAGCTCCCCTGTCGCAGATGTCAAGTCCTATGCCTATTCACGGCCCAGCGACGAAACCCGACTCATCATGCGATAGTCATAGACCTAACCGTCTACCGCCTACGCACTTATGATATACAACCCAAACCGAACGACTTTTCGCACAAGCATACGGCGACGCCAATACACAGTCCAACCAAGCAAAGTACCCCGACTATGAGATCCCGAGTCGTATATCAGACTATCCGGTCGGCTCTCTGATCAGGGTGAGGTCGTGAATGCCTCAAACGGTGCAAGTTCTTCAAAGTCGAGGAGGCTGTGCATCGCGAAGTTGGTTGTCGGGATCCCCGCTTCCTCCACCGCCGCAATGGGATTCAGCCCCCCGCTCACGACCATTCCCGTTCGTCCCTCGGGTACCGGGAAATCCAACAGCGGCTGGTTGCGACGTCCGATCATCAGGATTCCGTTGAGGCCCAGCCGGTCGAGTCTGCGTGCGATCCTTTCCACCTCCGGTACCGCCGCCGACGGAATCTCGCGAAAGCTTGCTCCGATTCGGCCGTTGCCCGTGCGAGCCGCCTGCCGCACGCTCGTGAGCTGCCCCTTAATGAAGACCTCCAACGGGTCCAGCGACGTGCCGTCGTAGTGAATCACATCGGTGAACCGGGCGGGACGGCCCCCCTCCAACTCCAACACGCCGCCGAATCGCGAGCCGACGGGAATGCCCGCCGCAAGAAGGATGCCGTTGATGGTCACGCTGCACACCGTCGCGATGAGGGCTTTGCCCGCCGGCACGGGTACGTCTCCGACCAATTCGCCGGAACGGGCCACCTTCATGTGACACCCCATCCCAAGCCCCGCGCGAAAGACCTCGGCCATCTCTTCGCACGCTCGCCCGGCGTTGGCCTCATCCACGAGGGAGGCATTGACGACGATCCGCCCCGCGGCCGACGACAGGCGAAACGTCGTCTGGTAGGCCAGGGCGTCCACGCGCGCTGCCGTGAAGCCGACACGGTCGACCACGGTGCTCTTTTTCAACTCCTCCACGCCCCGAGGCGTCACCTGGCGACCGCGCTGACCGACGCTCTCCACGAGTCCCTGCTCTTCCAGGTGTTCCAGGTAGAGCCGCAGCGTCCGCGGCTTGAGATCCAAACCAAACGCGTGAAGCTCCCGGGCCACACGCGCGCCGCCGAGCGGCCTGGCCGCAGCCCTCAACACGCGGAGCACAGCGAGCTTCTTCTTTTGATCGAAGTACTTCACCGGACCTGACCCTCAGCCCATATTGGCAATGATACCGCTCTCGCTACCCGGCCGCAACGCGAAAGGCGGTATCGGTGCCGCCCCAGCCGCCCGGACAAAGCTCGGCTCACGAGGCAAACAACGAAAAAGATGCGGATTTTTGCGGTTTTTTTACCCGAAGCCCTTTCGCTTCCGCCGATGGCATGGTATTCTGTTGCCGCCGGCGAGAACGCCGGACAAACACGCGATGGCTGACAATCCCGATACCACGACTCGTGCGGAGCGAGCCCGGGGCCGGCGGCAGCGGCCTGCGAGTATCGGCGGTTTGCCAGTGCCACCACGACGAGACGAAAGGAAAGCGACGAATGGGTTACGTGGACAGTGTGATGGAGCTGGTGATCAAGCGGAACCCCTCCGAGCCGGAGTTTCACCAGGCGGTCAAGGAGGTGCTCGACTCGCTCAAGCCCGTGTTTGAGCGCCACCCCAAGTACGAGAAAAACCGCATCCTGGAGAGGTTTGTCGAGCCCGAGCGCGTCGTGATATTTCGGGTGCCCTGGCAGGACGACAAGGGCAACGTCCAGGTCAACCGCGGATTCCGCATCCAGTTCAACAGCGCGATCGGCCCCTACAAGGGCGGTCTCCGGTTCCATCCAACGGTCAACCTGGGCATCCTGAAGTTCCTGGCGTTCGAACAGGTCCTCAAGAATTCGCTGACCACGCTCCCGATGGGCGGCGGCAAGGGCGGCTCCGACTTCGACCCCAAGGGCAAGTCGGACGCCGAGGTCATGCGGTTCTGTCAGTCCTTCATGACGGAGCTCTGTCGACACATCGGCCCCGACACCGACGTGCCTGCGGGCGACATCGGCGTCGGCGGCCGCGAGATCGGGTATCTCTACGGCCAGTACAAGCGAATCCGCAACGAATTCACGGGCGTGCTGACGGGCAAGGGCCTCAACTGGGGCGGCTCCCTGATTCGGCCGGAGGCCACCGGCTACGGCTGCGTCTACTTCGCGCAGGAGATGCTCGCGACGCGAAACGATTCGATCAAGGGCAAGGTCTGCGTGGTGTCCGGCTCGGGCAACGTCGCCCAGTACACCGTCGAAAAGATCAACCAGCTCGGCGGCAAGGTCGTCAGTCTCTCCGATTCGAACGGCACGATCTACGATCCGGCCGGCATCGACGCCGAGAAGCTGGCCTGGGTCATCGAACTCAAGGAAGTCCGCCGCGGCCGCATTCGCGAGTACGCCGAGAAGTTCAAGGGCGTGGAGTACAAAGAGGGCGCCAAGCCGTGGGGCATCAAGTGCGACTGCGCCTTTCCGTCGGCGACACAAAACGAGATCAACGGCGAAGAGGCAAAGACGCTGATCAAGAACGGCTGCAAGCTCGTCGCCGAGGGCGCGAACATGCCGAGCGACCTCGACGCGATCGACGTTTACCTGAACGCGAAGATCCTGTACGGGCCGGCCAAAGCCGCCAATGCCGGCGGCGTCGCGACCTCGGGCCTCGAAATGAGCCAGAACTCGCAGCGGACCTCGTGGCCGCGGGAAAAGGTCGACGAGCGGCTTCGCAACATCATGCGGGCCATCCACACGGCCGCCCGACAGGCGGCGACCGAATACGGTCAGCCGGACAACCTCGTTCTCGGCGCAAACGTCGCCGGCTTCGTCAAGGTGGCCAACGCGATGTTGGACCAGGGCCTGGTGTAAAGGGCGCCGACCACCGAGACGCCATCGGAACACAGGCGTTTTGCGGGAACCTGCGTCGCGGTCGGCGCGGCGTTGGCCGGCGGACGGCGTTGGCCCGGGAATCTCCCCGGCCTATACTCCCGTGTTGTGGCCGCGTGAACATCGCCGGTCGGGGTGAATCCGAAACGGCGGGGTGCAATCCAATGGGCTACGCGATTCTAGAGGCGCAGTGGTTGGCGCCCAACGTGCAGCAAATGGTTG
>CAZZFA010000025.1:35254-56857 GCA_964653435.1 uncultured Planctomycetales bacterium
CGCCGCACGTCGTGCGGCGCTGCCGGCCGGGTCAGTTCGTCATCGTCCGCCCGACGCCGGAGAGTGAGCGCATACCGTTGACCGTCGCCCACAGCGACCGCACGGCGGGCACGATCTCGCTGATCGTGCAGGCCGTGGGCGCCACTACACTTCGGATGTGCAAGCTCGAAGCCGGCGACGAGATGGCGGACATCGCCGGCCCGCTCGGCCGGCCGACGGACATCGAGTCGTTCGGTCACGCGGTGATCGTCGGCGGCGGCGTGGGGACCGCGGTCATCTACCCCCAGGCCCATGCCCTGAAGGACAAGGGCAACCGCGTTACCGCGATCATTGGCGGGCGGACGCGCGAGTATGTGATCCTCGAGAAGGAGCTTCAGGCCGTCTGCGACGCCGTTTATCCCTGCACCGACGACGGCAGCTACGGCTTTCACGGCTTCGTGACCGTCCGGCTACGCCAGTTGATCGACGAGGCCGATCCGCCGGTGAAGGCCGTCTTCGCCGCCGGGCCGGTGCCCATGATGCGGGCAATCGCGGAGCTTACGCGGCCGTTCGGAATCCATACCGTGGCCTCACTGAATCCGATCATGGTGGACGGCACGGGCATGTGCGGCGGGTGCCGGGTGCAGGTCGGCGGCGAGATGAAGTTCGCCTGCGTCGACGGTCCCGAATTTGACGCACACAAGGTCGACTTCGCGGAGCTGGCGGACCGCCAAGCGGCATATCGAACCCAGGAGAAGGCGGCGCACGACCGTGAGCAGTGTCGTGCGCTCAAGGCGATAACGGGCTGAGCGATGACACACGAAGGTCCCATGAAAGCGGCGGATCGGCTGAAGATCGAGCGGCAGCACATGCCCGCGCGCGAGGCGTCGGAGCGAGCCGTATCCTTCGGCGAGGTCAATCTCGGTCTGCCCGAGCACATCGCAATGCTCGAGGCCCGGCGGTGCCTGAACTGCAAGAACGCCAAGTGCGTCAGCGGCTGCCCCGTCCGGATCGACATCCCGGGCTTCGTGAGCCGGATTGCCGAAGGCGACCTGGCCGGGGCCGCCGCCATCCTTCTTCGCGACAACGCGCTGCCCGGCATATCGGGGCGGGTCTGTCCGCAGGAGGAGCAGTGCGAGGTGCGATGCATCCGCGGGAACAAATCAACTGCCGTGGCCATCGGTTACCTGGAGCGGTTCGTCGCCGATTGGGCACGGACTCACCGCAACGGCCAGGCCCAGCCGACGCCGCCGCCTCCAAGCGGCTTTCGCGTCGCGGTCGTCGGGAGCGGTCCTGCCGGCCTCACGGCGGCAGGCGAGCTGGCTCGCCGGGGTCACCGGGTCACGGTGTTCGAGGCGCTGCACCAGCCCGGCGGCGTGCTGGTGTACGGCATCCCCGAGTTCCGGTTGCCCAAGGAGATCGTCAAGGCCGAGGTCGAGTCGCTTCGCCACCTCGGCGTCGAGATCGTCTGCAACGTCGTGATCGGCCTGACCTACACCATTGATGACCTCATGGGCGACCTGGGCTACGACGCCGTCTTCATCGCCAACGGCGCGGGCCTTCCGGTGTTCATGGGCATCCCCGGCGAGAACCTCAAGGGCGTCTACAGTGCAAACGAGTACCTCACTCGCTCGAACCTGATGAAGGCCTATGACCCGACGGCCGACACGCCGCTCCTGAGAGCGAAACAGGCCGTGGTCATCGGCGGCGGCAACACGGCGATGGACGCCGTCCGCACCGCCCGCCGAATGGGCGCCGACCCGGCGACATTGGTCTACCGCCGTTCGCGGACGGAGATGCCGGCGCGGGCGGAAGAGATCGTCCACGCGGAAGAGGAGGGCATCGTCTTCCAACTGCTCACGAACCCGGTCGCGATTCTCGGCGATGAGCAGGGCTGGGTTCGGGCGATTCGATGTCAGCGGATGCAGCTCGGCGAGCCGGACGCCTCGGGCCGCGCCAGGCCGGTGCCGATCGAGGGCAGCGAATTCGACATCCCCTGCCAGGTCGTCATCGAAGCCATCGGCACCCGTGCGAACCCGTTGCTCACGCAGACGACGCCCGATCTGCAGCTCAACAAGAAGGGCTACATCGTCGTGGACGAGAACGGCATGACGAGCAAGCCGGGCGTATTCGCCGGCGGCGACATCGTTCGCGGGGCGGCGACGGTTATCCTCGCCATGGGCGACGGCAAGCGTGCCGCCGGGGCGATCGACCAATACCTCCGAAGCCGCCTGGTCCGCATCGAGCCGTCGCAGATTCTCTGACCCCGCCGCGGGATGCCGCGATATCACTTCCCGCCGCGCCGATCGAGGTAACACACCACCCGCTGTTTGATCGCGTTCGCGTTCAGCTTCAACGGACTGCCGTCGCCGAGGTCGCCGAGGTCGATCACCCGCACGGTCGCCTCGTGCCGGGCGGCGTCGGGGATGAGCCGCGTCAGTCGGTTCGGCGCGGCCCGAAGGAGCTCGTCGTTGAGCAGATTCCCCTCGCGTCCCGGAAAGAGGGCGAGATATAGCATGTTCATTTCGACGATTTCATTGAAAAAATGCGTGCCCAGCGAGACGTCGGGGATCAGATCCTCCCGCATCGCGACGACCTCACAAAGGATCGATACGGTGTTGATTTCGGCGAAGGTGACGGGAATCCCCAGTGACGGGGTGGTCGTGCCCCATCGGCCGGGCCCCACAAGCATGAGCGTCGTCGGTTTTCGCTCTCCATCAACGTGGGCGAGTTGTCCGATCAACCGTGCAACCGAGTATCGCTCATTGATGGGGAGCTGACCGTACACCGCAGGGACGACGTAGATGAGCCGGTCGATCACACTGACACGGCTCTCGCCGATGACGGCGCCGCGGGCCTCCAGGACGAGGTCCTCTTTCTTGATGCGTTCGGGCAACTCCGCGGCGACGCCGCTGGCGGTGACGGGCAGGGGACGGCACTGCACGAGGTTGATCCGATAGGTCCCGTCCTGGAAGAAGTTGGCCGTGAACTCGGTATCCACAGGGCATCCGTAAGCATTCTCCAGGATGTCGAGCATCTCGCGCATGTCGTGAACGAACGGCGTGTCGCGCAACAACCGATCGAACGTCAGAAACCACGGAAAGAGATCCTGCCGGCCCGTCTCCGCGGCAAGGCGCTCGACGACCTCGTCCCTGGAGGCGAACAGATCCAGGCAAAGCCCCTGGCTCTCTCGGGCCACATCGACAAAGTCGTGGGAGACCAACTGGTTGCCCTGCAGATCGAGGACGTCGACCCGTCGCTGGGCATACCGGCGAACCTCGTCGAATCCGCTCTCGGGGCGTCGATCGGGGGCATTGAGGGCCACGACGCGGGTGTAGTCGTCGTCGGAACGATCGACCGCCCGCGTGCCCAGGCCGAAGACCAGACGCAGGACGCCCGCCTCAGGGTCGATCTCCTCGTTCCAGACGTAAGCGTTGTACGAAAAACCGACGCCGGCGATCTGCGGAAAAAAGCGGTTGCCGTACATGGCCCCCGACACCCGCTGCACGAGAAGCGACATCTGCTCGTCCTTGTCGAGGATACCCCGCTGGGCGCGATAGCGGAGGGCCTTCTCGCTCATCGTGCTGGCGTAGATGGTGCGAACGGCCGACAGGAAGTCCTCGAGCCGTTTCTGGTGCGGCCCCTGGTTGGCACAGAAGACGCTCTCGTACTTGCCGGCGAAGGAATTGCCGAAGTTGTCCTCGAGAAGACTGCTGGACCGCACGATGATCGGCGACTGACCGAAATACTCGAGCATGTTCTCGAACTGCTTCAGGATGTAATCCGGGAACGTGCCCATCAGGATTCGCTGACGCGCGCGCTCGGCCCCGCGAAGGAACGTCTCCGGATCCCGCTGCTGTTGACGCAGCCACCAGATGCCGTTTCGTACCAGGAACGTGTAGAACACGTCGGAACCGATGTAAAAGGAATCGTGCGGCTCGAGAAGATCCACCCATCGCGGATTCGTCCGCATCAGGATGGCACGCGCGACGAGCATGCCGACTGACTTGCCGCCGATCAGGCCGGTGCCGATCATCCGCTTGCCGATGTCGAGCAGGTCGGAGAGCTTGAGATACCGCTCGGCCAGCGCGAGCACCCGCTCGTCCCGCGAAACGGCCATTCGCATCAGGCGCCGGGTGACGTCCTCGGCCTCGCCGATGGGGCACTCCGACCGCTCGACGGGATCGCCGACCTCCTCGGCCTGAAGGAAGGTCCGGTGCCAGACGCCCAGGCGGAACGTGCTCGCGCCGAGCTTGAGCCACGGGACGGACGTCAGGATTTCCGCAGCCGTGCTGCTCTCGGTGGCGGGGTGAAACTCATCGTCCTGCCACACGTGGAGCATGTACATCGTCGGCGAGTACCGCTGCTGGACCTTGAGCGGATAGACGTAAAGACGGCCCTTGTGTCGGTAGACGTCGATCCACACCTGGGTGGTGTCGGAAATCGGGGAAGTGGCGTAGAAAGAGTGGTAGTTCTTCAGGATCGCGAAATAGGCGATGGCCTCCTCGTCGTACAGGTAGGGACAGGTCAGCATGAAGAAGTTTGCCAGCATCTGGTCGCTGTACCAGGCCACCGCCAGTTCGGAGAGGCAGTCGAACACATAGTAGCCGCCGCGACCGGTCCGCTCGATGACCTTGTGAATCCCCGTCAGGAAGGTCTCGAAGCCGTCGTCGGGACGGAGCTCGTAGACCTGGGCCCCGTCCGCCTCCGAGACCAGCGGCGGATGGGACGCGAATCGGAAGTAGATCAGGGTCTTGCCCGAGGCGACCGCGTAGCGGCAATACGGGGTCACGAACGGCGCGTAGTCCTCGATCGTATCGACCTGCCAGACGATGTTGTCGCCGGGGATCAGGCCCTTGAGCATTCCATCAAGACCGCGCAGGCCCGTGCTGAGTTGTACGCCCGTCATGCCGTTTCATTCTCCGATGATGCGTCGGTCGGCGCCGCGTGCGAAGGCCGTGCACGGCGGTGCTACATAGAGCGTAGCCCCCGACCGCTCGACTTGCAACGCTTGAGACGCCAACTGTGGTCGAAATGAACTTCGGGCTGCGGTCATCCACCATCACGCAGGTCACGCGCGACGAAAGCCGGCTGCTCCACCCCCGAGGTCGTGCGGCGATTGCCGCCGCGATGCGGGTGCCAAACCCGTCTCCGGATGCCGGCCGCGTCAACCCGCCCCGACCGAAGGCGAACGTCTGGCGGCGCCGGAGGATGCCGCACGCAGCGTCCGGCGCAACTGCTCGCCTCGCCGGCGGGCGTCCTCCATCTTCGGCCAACGATACTCCGCGTAGCCCCTGACCGGCTCGACGCAACGCAACAGGTCGATCTGCCGCTGGTACTCCGAGTCATCCGCAAACGCAAACTCGTCCACCGCCCCCTCGTACCACCGGAGCAACCGACGATCCTCCCGGCGAAACCAGGGCATGATATGCCGAAGCCACCGCATCTCGCGAAGAAGGTACAGCGACCAGTGCGGCACACGAATGTCGAACTGCCGGCCGAAGAAACGCGGGTGGAACACCCGCCGGTATCGGATGCGGTCCCCGTTTGCCGGGTTGACGTTGTACCGCTGGCGATCCCGCCGGATCTTCTCAAAGCTCGTGAGCAGATACGCGACGTAGAACTCGTCCTTGATGAGCATCAGCTTGGCCAGCTGGTGAACGACGACCCGCGTGGCCGCGAAACCGTGCTGCTCATCATCGGTCAGGAAGACGCGTCGGATCCGCCGGGCGTAGCGCTGGGCGTAGCGCAGCCCGCCCCATTGAATCAGGTCGTAGCGGACGGCGATGTCGCGCATCGTCTCCTTGTCGAGTTCGCGGCATGCGCGGCAGGTCGTGTACACCAGATGCTTGTAGGCCCGCGCGAGCTTCGTGTCCGGCAGCCGGAGCCGCGCGCCCGGGGCCGATCGCTCCGGGCGCAGGGCCCGCCGCTTGCCCACGAGGCGCATGTTCAGGTACATGCACTTCTCCCGGACGGTGCGGGCGAGCGTCCGCGGAAGCTTCTTCTCCGCGAAGAGCTCCGGGTTCGTCACGAGCTTGCGCCCCAGGTTGAACGCACGCAGGTTCTTCTTGAAGTCCGCGCGGATCGTCTGGCGAATGCCGGTCTTGATCGACTCGAGGGAGACGGGGATCAGCCCGAGCTGGTACGCCACGCCGAGCATCGTGATGTTCGCATACAGCTTCGTGCCGAACAGCCGCTCGCACAGCGACGAAATCGGGTGTCCGAAGTACATCCCCCGCCGGCTGACCGAGCGCAGTGCGGCCTCCAGGGCCGGTCCGTCGAAGACCGCCTGCCCCATCAGCATCTGAACCGTCGGCGTGCGATCCGTATTCACCACCGTCGCCGTCCGCTCGGCCGACGCCACGCGGAACGGCGCCTTGGGATCCACGGCCCGGACGGCCTCCAGCATGTCGACGCCCAACAAGAGGTCCGCCTTCCCGTACGGAATCGTGATCGCGTGCGGTGCCTCGTCGCGGGCGAAGACGATTTGCGAGAACACCGCGCCGTTGCGAATGGCGAGCCCCTTCTTGTCCGCGAACTGGACGCGATATCCCTCGGCAAACCCCGCGCGAACGAGTATGCCTGCCGCCGTACCGATCCCCATGCCTCCGACGCCCGCCAGCCACGCCCGCCAAACGCCGCCCTCCATGCGAACTTCCGGCTCGGGCAGGTGTTCCAACTGAATCTCGTGCCCCCGGGGCCGCGGCGGGCGCTTGCGCCGCACGATGACCTTTTCGAACGAAGGACACGCATCCAGCTTGGCGCACGCACCGTCGTCCACGCACCACGAAAGATCCGTCGCCACCTTCGGGCCGTAGTCGGTGTCTTCGATGGTCAGACCGGGACAGCCGGTCTTGGTCGTGCACTCCAGGCAGAACTCGCACACCTCCGGCGTGATGTTCATGTATTCCTTGCGACCCACGAAGCCCCGCCGGCGCTGCTCGGCCCGCTCGCCGGCAAGCTTGCGGCGGTTGAACGTGATGCCGCATTCCTTGTCGGCGATGATGATCTTCACGCCGTCGTCCAGGATGGTTCTTTCGAGGAGCGCCTTGTACGCCCGCCGGTCCGCCGGGTTGGCCCGGACGACGACGCAGCGCCCGCCGGTCATCGCCCGGACGATGGCCTCGATGTCCTGGGCGGTCTGCGACCGCCCCATCAGGTCGGCGTCGTCTCCCGGGTAAGGCTGGTGACCGGTCATCGCGGTCGAGCCGTTTTCCAGAATGATGTACGTGATGTCCTGCCGTTGCGTCACGGAGTTGCTGATCGCGGCCAGGCCGGAATGGAAGAATGTCGAGTCGCCCATGAAGACGACCTGCTTGTTGACGATGAACGGGTCGCTGCCCGTGGCGCCCCCGAGCCCCATGCCCGAGTAGTTGTGCATGAGCGGCGTATTCGGCTCGAACATGAGCATCGTGTAACAGCCGGTATCGCCGTGGAAAACCAGGTCCACCGCGCCCCGCCCGTGGTGGGCACGCATATAGTCCTCGTCGGCGAACTGCTGCTTCACCTGCAAGAGCACGTTCGACGAATCGCGGTGGGGGCATCCGGGACAAAACGTCGGCGTGCGGCCGGGAATCGCCACCCCTGCCGCCGCCGTCTGCCCGATGATTCGCAGGTCGTTGTCGATGAATGCCGCGGCCTTCGCCGCCAGCGGCGATTGAATCAGGCGCAGAAACCGCGCGATTCGATCGGCCACGATCGAACAGTTCAACCCCAGCACGCCGGGAAAGCCGGGGGTGCCTCCCGGAAACTCCTTGCCCCACAGGCTGGCGATGCGCCGACCGCCGCCCCGCTGGCGCGCGAGCGAGAGAATCTCGGCAACCTGCTCCTCCACGAAGCCCCGCCGCTCCTCGATGACGAGCACGTGCTCATGCTTCGCGGCCAAGGCCTCGATCTGCTCCCGATCGAGCGGATACAGCACACCAAGCTTCAGAATTGGCACGTCGGCCAGAAGCTGCCAATCGGACAACACGCTCGTCACGTACTGATACGCGATGCCCGCCGTAATGATCGCAACCGAGCCGCCGCCCGCATTCTCCAGCCGATTCAGCCCCAGCCGCCTCGCCTCGTCGATCAGTTGCTGTCGCCGAACGGACAATTCCAGCTCCTTCCGGCCCGTCCGCGGCGGAAGCAGCACGGTGTCCTCGGTCTTCAGTTCCGCCGTGCGCAGCTCGAAGCGGTGGTTCGTGTTGGTCAGCGGGTAATGATTCGGCCGGCACTCCACCGAACCGCCGCCCTCCGCGAGCGTCGTCGTCAGGATGTACCCGACATAAAACCCTGAAGCCCGCGAAAGCTTGAACGAAAGATCGATCCAGTCCTTGACTTCCTGGAGCGTGGCAGGCTCAACCACCGGCATATGAAGGTGCTTGCAGAGATAGCGTGAGTCGGCCGGTACCTGCGTAGACTCGCTCCACGGATCGTCTCCCATGACGATCACAGCGCCGCCTCGCCGATGAGCCCCTGCGAGATTGCCCAGCGCGAGTCCGTCGCTCGCGACATGCGCTCCCACACTCTTCACAACGCTCATCGCCCGCAGCGGCGACATCTGCGTCCCGTTTACGGCGGCCACGGAGAGGGCCTCGTTGTTTGAGATGCGCCCCTCGATCCCCTTTTCCCGGAGTAACGGAGCGATGTCGGCGATCACGTCGAAGAACGTAGCGACGGGCGATCCGGGATAGCCCGTCAACAGGTGGACGCCGCCTTCGGTCTCGAGCGCTCCCTTAACGAGCAACTCATTCCCGTTGAACAGTTCCAACCCGCGATCGCGAATAAATCTCGGATCGATTTTATCCATAACGACGGCCTCCAAACCGTCGCTCTGTGACTGCCTCAGAGTTACCGGCCGCGCCTGGCCATCCGACATTATAACATCATTCGCGCCGTTTACAGATACTGCCAACGGCCTGCAGAAGCCAGCTGCCCAACCGGCCCAACAATAAGAGCCTGCGGTCACGCCGAGCGCGCCCGCGACCTGCATCTGCTCATCCTATAATTAGAGGATATCAAAAGACCAGTTTCACTTCGGCCTTGTCGAAAGACGCTCTAGAGGGTACATCCGCGGGACTTACCCGCAAAGGGGTTTTTTCGCTCAAGGGTCTTGACGCGCCGCTCGACAGACTGTATTATGTGAATCGAATCACGTTGTTACGTGGTTCACACTGGCTACCTTGGGCGACCGAAAGCGTCGTTGTACTCATGACGCCACCGAGAACCGTAGAACGGCTTAGCGTTTACCGGCAATTGCTCAGGGAGCTCCTCGGGCAAGGTGTCACCCACGTCTTCTCACATGATCTGGCCCGTATGGTGGGCGGCACTGCCGCCCAGGTACGGCGGGACATCATGGCGATCGGTTACACCGGTATGCCCACCCGGGGCTACAGCGCGTCCGGGCTGGTCGACGCCATCACCAGATTCCTGGATGCGCCAAGTCCTCAGGCGGTTGCGATCGCGGGCGTCGGCAATCTGGGACGAGCGATCCTCGCATACTTCGTCGGCCGGCACCCGCAGCTAACGCTCGTGGCCGCGTTCGACGTCGACGCCGCCAAAGTCGGGCGAGTCATCCAAGGGTGTCGTTGCTATCCGATCGACGAAGTGGAGGAGCGGGTCCGCGAGCACGACATCCGGGTCGCGATACTGACGGTACCCGCAGGTGCCGCCCAGGGCGTCGCCGACGCCTTCGTACGGGCCGGCGTGACCGGCCTGGTCAACTTCGCGCCTGTGCCCCTTCGGGTCCCCGCCCACGTGTACGTGGAGCACATCGATATGACGAGGTCGCTGGAGAAGGTCGCTTATTTCGCACGACAGCTAGCTGTCAGGAAGGACGGGAGCCGATGAGTGTTGCCAGTCTGGAGCCGATTCTCAAGAAGTATCCCAATGCCGGTCGGGATGCACTCATCCCGATCCTGCAAGAGGTCCAAGAGGCCCACGGCTACCTCTCGAAGGAGGCCGTCCTGGAGATCGGGCGCCACCTGTCGCTTCCGGCAAGCAAGATCTACGGGGTAGCCACGTTTTACAACCAGTTTCGGTTTCAGCCGCAGGGTCGATACCACATCCAGGTGTGCCGCGGGACGGCATGCCACGTCAAGGGCTCGGCGGCAGTGCTCGAGGCCTGCAAGCAAGCGCTCAAAATCGAGCCGGGACACACGACAAAGGACGGGCTGTTCAGCCTGGAGGTCGTCGCGTGCATCGGGGCCTGCGGGCTGGCGCCGGTCATCAGCGTCAGCGGCGAGTTTTACGCCGCGATGACGCCGGATAAGGTCAAGGACATCCTAAACACGTATCGTGGAAAGGCCGTTACCCATGGCGAAACTGCCTGACGGAAAGTGCTGTGAGAAGTGTTGGCACAGTGCGGATCGTCCCTGCCCGGACCTGATTGCCTGCATGGGCAGCGGGCCGATCTGCCACGCGGATGAAGCGTGCCGCGAACGGATTGTCGGCCAAGTCACGGCTTTGCGACGGGAACGGCTTGCCCGGCCGGTCGTTTTCGTCGGCGCGGGCACCTGCGGGCTGGGTGCCGGCGCGGGCAAGACGCTCGCCGCCATCCGCCGGTACATCACCGAGCACGATGTCCAGGCCGACGTCGTCGAGGTCGGATGTATCGGCCTCTGCTCGGCCGAGCCGATGGTGGATGTACAGTTGCCCGGTCGGACGCGGGTCTCGTTTCAGAAGGTGACGGAGGACCGCGTCGTCGCCCTGCTCGACGGCGTGCTGCATGGGAGCATTCCAGCCGATGCCGTGCTTGGACAGTTTCGTTCGGCAACGGATGAGCCGTGGGCCAACGTTCCGTACCTCGACGAGCATCCGTTTTTCGCCCCACAAACGCGGTGGGTGCTGGCCAACTGCGGCCTGATGGACCCCGACAGGATCGATGAGTACATCGCCCGCGGCGGGTACCGCGCGCTGGCAGCGGCCCTGCGGAACCATACGCCGGCCGAGCTGTGCACGATCGTGGAAAAGAGCGGTCTTCGGGGCCGCGGGGGCGGGGGCTTTCCCACCGGGACCAAGTGGAAGTTCGCTTCGGGGACGGCGGCCGAGCAAAAGTACCTGATCTGCAACGCGGATGAGGGCGATCCGGGCGCGTTCATGGATCGCGCCGTGATCGAGGGCGACCCGCATCGGCTGCTCGAAGGTATGGCGATTGCGGCGTACGCCATCGGGGCGAGCAAGGCGTACGTGTACATCCGGGCGGAGTATCCGCTCGCCGTGCGACGGCTTTACCGGGCCATCGCCGCCGCAAAGGAGTACGGGCTGCTGGGCTCCAACATCCTCGACAGCGGTTTCTCGCTCGAAATCGTCGTCAAGCAGGGCGCGGGGGCCTTTGTCTGCGGTGAGGAAACGGCCCTGATCCACAGCATCGAGGGTCGTAGGGGCATGCCACGGCCACGGCCGCCCTTTCCCGCGGTACAGGGCCTCTTCGGCAAACCGACGGTCATCAACAACGTCGAGACCCTGGCCAACGTACCGGACATCGTCGCCCGCGGACCGGAGGCGTTTAGCGCCCTGGGAACGGCAACGAGCAAGGGCACGAAGGTCTTCGCGCTCTCCGGCAAAGTGTTGCGCACGGGCCTCGTCGAAGTCGCCATGGGCACGAAGATGCGCCAGATCATCTTCGACATCGGCGGGGGAATCCCGAACGGAAAGGCGTACAAGGCCGCCCAGATCGGCGGGCCGTCCGGCGGGTGCATCCCGGCCGAGCACCTCGACATTGAGATCGACTACGAGTCGCTGAAGACCGTCGGCGCGATGATGGGCTCCGGCGGGCTGGTCGTGATGGACGAGGACACGTGCATGGTGGACGTGGCCAAGTTCTTCATGGACTTCATCCAGCGGGAGAGCTGCGGGAAGTGCATCCCCTGCCGCGAGGGGACGCGGCGCATGCTCGAGATCCTTCAGCGGATCACGCGCGGCGCCCGCGGAGAGACGGGCACGCAGGCGCTGGAGCGGTTCAAGGGCGTGATGTACCTGAACCGGCTGGCGGAGGTGATCAAGGACACAAGCCTCTGCGGGCTCGGCCAGACGGCGCCAAACCCCGTGCTCAGCACGCTGCGGTATTTCCGCGACGAGTATGAGGCCCACATCTACGAGCGAAAGTGCCCGGCGGGCGCCTGCACGGAGATGCGGACCTACCGAATCGTCGAGGAGCTGTGCAAGGGGTGCGGCCTCTGCCGCAAGAAGTGCCCGGCGGAGGCGATCCTGGGCTCGCCGAAGAGCCCGCACTACATCATCCCGGACAAGTGCATCGGTTGTGGCACGTGTGTCGAGGTCTGCCGCCCCAAGGCGGTGATCGTGGAATAAACGCGAGGTGCCGGACGTGATTACCATTGAAGTGAATGACAAGCCGATCGAGGCCAAGAAGGGCGAGATGCTCCTGACGGCCCTGCGCCGCGCGGGTATTCGGATCCCGACGCTGTGCAACATGGAAAACCTTCTGCCCACCGGCGCCTGCCGCCTGTGCGTCGTCGAAGTCGAGGGACAACGCGCGCTGATCCCGAGCTGCGCGTACCCGGTCAGCGAGGGCATGAAGGTTCGCACGCACACGCCGCGGGCCGTGCGGGCCCGCAAGACCATCGTCGAGCTTCTGCTCGCCAGCCACCCGGACGACTGCCTCTATTGCAGCCGCAACAACAACTGCCGGCTCCAGAGCCTGGCCGCCGAATTCGGCGTCCGCGAACGGTGCTACACCGGCGAGAAGAACGACTACAAGCTCGACACCTCCAGCCCCTCGATCGTCCGCGACCCGGCCAAGTGCATCCTGTGCGGCCGCTGCGTTCGCGCCTGCGAGGAGATCCAGGGCGTTTCCGCGATCGACTTCATCGGCCGTGGCAGCCGGGCGAGGGTGGGCACGGCCTTCGATCAGGGCCTCAACGTATCGAGCTGCATCAACTGCGGCCAGTGCGTAGTCGTGTGCCCGACCGGCGCGCTCCGGGAACAGAGCAGTCTCAAGGAGGTCCTCGATGCCCTGTCCGATCCGGACCGCTATTGCGTCGTCCAGCACGCCCCGAGCGTGTCCGTGACGATCGCGGAGGAATTCGGGCTCCGGCCGGGGCTGGACGTCTGCGGGGCGATGACGGCGGCCCTGCGCAGCCTCGGGTTCCGGCGGGTCTTCGACACCGGCTTCACCGCCGACCTGACGATCATGGAGGAGGCGTCCGAGCTGGCCCAGCGGATTGAGACCGGCGGCCCGCTGCCCATGATGACAAGCTGTTCCCCGGGCTGGATCAAGTTCGTGGAGCAATTCTACCCGGAGTTCCTCCCGAACCTGTCCACCTGCAAGAGCCCGCAACAGATGATGGGTGCGGTGATCAAGAGCTACTTCGCCGAGCGGGAGGGCATCGACCCCAAGCGGATCTACAGTGTGTCGATCATGCCGTGCACGGCCAAGAAGTTCGAGTGCGAGCGGCCCGAAATGCTCGACGACGCGGGCGCCCCCGACGTCGACGCCGTGCTCACCACGCGGGAGTTCGCGCAGCTCATTCGCATGCGGGGCATCGACATGCAGGCCCTGACGCCCGACTCCGCCGACACGCCGTTCGGACACCGCAGCACGGCGGGCAAGCTCTTCGGGGCCAGCGGCGGCGTGATGGAGGCGGCCCTGCGAACCGCGCATTTTCTCCTGACCGGCCGGGACATGGACAATCCGAAGATCGAAACCGTCCGCGGTCTCAAAGCCGTCAAGGAGGTCCGCGTGAGGATCGGGGATCTCGACGTCGGCGCCGCCGTCGTCAGCGGACTGGGCAACGCCCGACGATTGCTCGACGCCATCCGCGCCGGGCGACGAGACCTGCATTTCATCGAGGTGATGACCTGCCCGGGCGGGTGCATCGCCGGCGGCGGCCAGCCGCTCGGAGCCAACCTTGACGCCATCCGCGAGCGGATGCAGGCCCTTTACCGGATCGACCGCGACGAGGCGGTGCGCTTCTCGCACCGCAATGACGACGTGCAGCGGCTTTACAGCGATTATCTCGGGCGACCGCTGGGCGAGAAGAGCCATCACCTGCTGCATACGCGTTACGCAAAGCGCGAGGTTGTGGTCTGACGTACGGCGAACGGCTTTTCGCCCCGGCGGCCGCGCGTGAACGGCGGCTGACGGGCCGGAAGGAACGGGAGTCTTGAATGGCGACGGCGGCAAATATCCCTCTGGTCTCGACGATCCGGGAGCGATGCCGCGTCTGTTACACCTGCGTCCGGGAATGTCCGGTCAAGGCGATCCGCATTGCCGAGGGCCAGGCGGAGGTCATCCCGGAGCGGTGCATCGGCTGCGGCAACTGCGTTCGGGTCTGCAGCCAGCACGCCAAGCGCGTCGCCGACTCCGTGGCGTGCGTCGAGGAGATCCTGGCCGCCGGCGGTCCGGTGGCGGCGTGCGTGGCCCCCAGCTTTCCGGCCGAGTTCACGGAGGTCGATCACCGCCATTTCGTCGGCATGCTGCGAGCCCTCGGCTTCGCCTTCGTGGTGGAAGTCGCGTTCGGTGCGGACCTTGTCGCCGCGCAATACCGCCGGCTTCTCAATGGCAGGGACGGCCGCCGCTTCGTGGCCACGAACTGCCCGGCGATCGTGGCCTACGTTGAGCGGTATCACCCGGGCCTGGTTGATTCCCTCGCGCCGATCGTCTCTCCCATGGTGGCGACGGCCCGCGTGCTCCGGCGGCTCCACGGCGACCGGATTCGCGTCGTGTTCATCGGCCCCTGCATCGCCAAGAAGGGCGAGGCGGCCTCCGGCGCGCTGGCCGGCGAGGTCGATGCGGCTCTGACCTTCGCCGAACTGCGGCAGATGTTCCGCGAGCAGGAGATCACGTCGCGCAACGTGACGCCGAGCGACTTCGACCCGCCGCATGCCGGCGCGGGGGCCCTGTTCCCGCTGAGCCGCGGGATGCTGCAGGCCGCCGAGATCCCGGAGGATCTTGCCGCCGGAGACGTCGTGTCCACCGAGGGCCGCCACAACTTCCTCGAAGCCATTCGGGAGTTCGAGGCGGGCGACCTCGACGCACGACTCCTGGAGGTGCTCTGCTGCAACGGGTGCATCATGGGCCCGGGCATGCAGTGCCAGACGCCTTTGTTCAGCCGCCGGTCGCACGTAAGCCAATACGTCCGGCGGCGGACGAGCATCGGCGACGCCGAGGCCTGGCGACGCGCCATGGAGCGATTCGCCGATCTGGACCTGCGTCGGACGTTCCAGGCGAACGACCGCCGACTCGCACCGCCCTCGGACGGCGAGATCGGTCTGATCCTGGCCGACATGGGCAAACTGACGCCGGCGGACGAGCTGAACTGCGGCGCCTGCGGGTACGAGACGTGCCGCGAGCACGCGGTCGCCATCTACGAGGGGCTGGCCGAGTGCGAGATGTGCCTGCCGTACACCATCGACCAGCTCCGGCGGACGGTCCGGGAGCTGGCGGTCTCGAACAAGCAGCTGGCCAGCGCCCAGGAGCAGCTCATGCAGTCGGAAAAGCTGGCGAGCATGGGACAGCTCGCCGCCGGAATCGCGCACGAGGTGAACAACCCGCTGGGCGTCGTCCTGATGTATTCGCACCTGCTGCTCGAGGCCTGCGGCAACGACGAGCGCCTTCGCGAGGATCTCCAGACCATCGTCGATGAGGCGGACCGATGCAAGAAGATCGTTTCGGGCCTGCTGCACTTCGCGCGGCAGAACCGGGTGGCCCTGCGCCCCACGGACGTCCGCGAGTTGGTGGATCGGTTGATGAAGACGACGCATATGCCCGCGAACATCACCCTTGTCGTGGAGCACACCGGCGGCGACACGGTCGCGGAGATCGACCCCGACCAGATGGTGCAGGTGCTGACGAATCTGATCAGCAACGCGCAGTCGGCGATGCCCAACGGCGGCCGGCTAACCGTCCGAACGGGCGGAAACGACACGCATGTGACGATCGCCGTCGCGGACACCGGGGTGGGGATCCCCCCGGAAAACCGCGCAAAACTGTTTCAACCGTTTTTCACGACGAAGCAGATCGGCCGCGGAACGGGCTTGGGTCTGGCGGTAACCTATGGTATCGTGAAGATGCACCGCGGTGAGATCCGCGTCGAGTCGAACGCCGACCCGGCCGCCGGTCCGACGGGGACCACGTTCACCGTGTCGTTGCCGAGAAGGACGATCGCGGAGTAGCGCACGGCAAGGGGCGTTTCGCATGGCCAAGGTTCTGCTGGTGGACGACGACGTGGACCTCGTGGAGATGAATCAGCTCGTGCTGTCGCGGCGCGGCCACGACGTGACCGCGGCGTATTCGGCCGCCGAGGCCCGCGGGGTGCTGCGGGGCCTGCGGCCGGACATCGTGGTCCTGGACGTGATGATGGAATCGGAAACGGCGGGCTTCGACCTGGCGCGGGAAGTGCACCGGGACATGCCCGGCCTGCCCATCCTGATGCTCTCGGGCATCCGCTCGGCGATGAAGACGCCGCCGGCCTTCATCGAATCGATGGACCTGCCGGTGGTGAAGTTCATGGACAAGCCCTCATCCCCGGAGCGGCTGGCCGACGAGATCGAGGCCGCGCTGGCCGGGGCACAGATGCGGAAAGGCGAACATGGCGACGAAGATTCTGGCAGTTGACGACGACACGGACTATCTCGCGCAGCTCCGCGTGCAGCTCGAAGCGGCCGGCTACGCGGTATCGACCGCGGAAAGCGTGCGGTCGGCGGAGGAGGCTCTCACACGGGAGAAGCCGGATCTCGCCATTGTCGATCTGATGATGGAGCGGGCGGACGGCGGCTTCAGCCTTTGTCATCGCATCAAGAAGATGGACCCGCGGATTCCCGTGCTGCTCGTCACCGCCGTCGCCAGCGAGACGGGCATGGACTTCGACGCCGCCACGGCCGAGGAGCGTTCCTGGGTGAAAGCGGACGCCGTCCTGGCCAAGCCCATCCGGTTTGAACAGCTTCGGCGGGAGATCCGGCGGCTCCTCGGGGAGTAGCGGCGAGACCATGGAGACGCTGCGGATTCTGGTCGTGGACGACGAGCCCGGCATGCGACGCGGCGTCGCCCGCGCGCTGCAGGACTTTCGCATCCGGCTGCCCGACGTGGACGACGAGTTCTGCTGCGCCGTGGATCAGGCCGCCACGGGTGAAGAGGCCCTGGAGAAGATCGCGGCCGGACCGCCGCCCGACATCCTGCTGCTGGACCACAAGCTGCCGGGGCTTTCGGGACTGGACGTGCTCGACCGGCTCAGCCGCGCCGACAACGGCATCCTTACCATCATGGCGACGGCCTACGCCTCACTCGAAACGGCCGTGACCGCGACGAAACGCGGGGCCTACGACTTCCTCGCCAAGCCCTTCACGCCCGAGGAGCTCAAGACCACGGTTCGCAAGGCCGCCGCCCACCTGATCGTGCAGCGACAGGCGCGCCGGCTGGCCCAGGAGAAGCGGCAGGTCCGCTTTCAGTTCGTCTCGGTGCTCGCGCACGAGCTCAAGGCCCCGCTCGGCGCCATCGAGGGCTACCTGCATATCATCAAGGACCGCTCGGCCGGCGACGACCCGGCCGTCTACGACCGCATGATCGAGCGTTGCCTCGTGCGGGCCGAGGGCATGCGCAAGATGATCATGGATCTGCTCGACATGACGCGCCTCGAGTCGGGCACGAAAAAGCGAGAATTCGTCGAGGTGGACCTCCGCGAGGTCGCACAAAACGCGATCGACACCGTCCGGCCCGACGCCGACGCCCGCGGCATCGTCCCGGAGCTCGATGCCGACGGCCCCCTACGGATGATCGCCGACCGCAGCGAAATCGAGATCGTGATGAACAACCTGCTCTCCAACGCGGTCAAGTACAACCGCGACGGCGGCCGCGTCGACGCAACGCTCCGCACCGAGGGCGACACGTTTGTCATCCGGGTCGCCGACACCGGCATCGGCATGTCCGCCGAGGAGGCCTCACGGCTGTTCAATGACTTCGTCCGCATCAAGAATGCCAAGACGCGCAACATCCTGGGTAGCGGGCTGGGCCTTTCGATCGTCCGCAAGATCGCGCGGCTCTACGGCGGCGATGCCGAGGTCGTCAGCGAACCCGATCGGGGCAGCACGTTCACCATCCGCCTGAAGTCTCAGGCTCCCTCTCCCGCGAACGCCCATGAACCGGCACCGACTGATTGAGTGGCTGCGGGAGTCCGACGAGCGGCGGCTCGAAACGCTCTGGCGCGACGCCGACGAGATGCGGCGACGGAGCGTCGGCGACGCGGTCCACCTCCGCGGGCTGGTCGAGATCTCGAACCACTGCGTCCGATCGTGCCGGTACTGCGGTCTGCGCGCCGCCAACCACAGCGTGGAACGCTACCGCATGACCGCGGACGAGGTGCTGGACTGCGCCCGCCGGGCCGTGCGATTCGGGTACGGAACGATCGTGCTGCAGTCCGGCGAAGACTACGGTCTCACGCGCGACTGGGTGGCGGGGGTCGTACGGCGAATCAAGGCGGAAACCCCGCTGGCCGTTACGCTGAGCCTGGGCGAGCGGACCGATGAGGAGTTGGGCGCGTGGCGCGAAGCGGGCGCCGACCGCTACCTGTTGCGCTTCGAGACGTCCAACCGCGGGTTATACGACCAAATCCATCCGCCGCTTGCCGGCCGCCCGTCCGACCGCATCGCCATGCTCCGACGGCTACGGGCCCTGGGCTATGAGATCGGCAGCGGCGTGATGATCGGCATCCCCGGCCAGACGTACGAGGACCTCGCCGACGACCTCGAGCAGTTTCGCTCGCTCGATCTGGACATGATCGGCGTCGGGCCCTGGCTGCCGCATCCGAATACCCCGCTGGGGTCGGCCGACGCCGCGGGATCCGCGACCGACGCCGCACCGAACACGGAGCTCATGACGTACAAGATGGTGGCCCTCGCACGGATGGTCTGCCCGCAGGCCAACATCCCCAGCACCACCGCCCTCGCGACGCTCAATCGCGAGAGCGGGCGGGAGCTGGGGCTGATGCGCGGGGCGAACGTCGTGATGCCCAACCTGACGCCGCCGGCCTACCGCTGCAAGTACGAGATCTACCCGGCGAAGGCGTGCCTCTATGAAACGGCGGAGGCATGCCATGCGTGCCTGCGGCAGCGGATCCTCGCGATCGGGCGGACGATCGGCACGGGTCGGGGCGACTCGCCGCGCTACGCCGCGGCACCTACAATCGGGTGAGGTGAGGGAAGGAGACCGAATGAAGACGCTTGCCCACACGGAATGCGGCCGACGCACCGTTGATTTCATCGACGACGGCCGCCTGACAGCGCTGGTCGGCAATCCGCCGCCCGACCCCGGGCGTGTGCGGGCCGTGATCGCGAAGAGCCTGTCGAAGGAGGCACTGAGCGTCGAGGAAACGGCCGAGCTGATCAACACGGCCGACCCGGAACTGATCGAGGAAATCTTCGAAACCGCCCGGCGGCTGAAGCGCGACGTCTACGGCAACCGGATCGTCCTGTTTGCCCCGCTGTACATCGGCAACGACTGCGTCAACGATTGCGTCTACTGTGCGTTCAAGCGCTCGAACGCCGAACAAGTTCGCCGGACCCTTCATGCCGACGAGATCCGCAAACAGGTCGAAGCGCTGGAGAGCAAGGGCCACAAGCGGCTCATTCTCGTCTTCGGGGAGCACCCGCGCTATGACGCCGAATTCATCGCGACGTGCGTGCGGCAGGTCTACGACGTTCGGGTCGGCTTCGGCGAGATCCGCCGGGTCAACATCAACGCCGCCCCGTTCGACCACGACGGGTTCCGCACGATCAAGAAGGCCGGCATCGGCACCTACCAGATCTTCCAGGAGACGTATCACCACGAGACGTACGCGAAGTACCACCCGGCCGGAACGCGCAAGGGCGATTATCTCTGGCGGCTGGACGCCCTGTCGCGGGCCATGGAATCCGGCATCGACGACGTGGGCATCGGGGCCCTCTTCGGATTGTACGACTGGCGTTTCGAGGTGCTCGGGATCGTCACGCACGCGCTCCACCTCCAGCAGCGGTACGGCGTCGGCCCGCATACGATCAGCTTCCCCCGGCTGCGGCCGGCGTCCGGCGTGCGGCTGGACAGCCCGTTCGCCGTCTCCGATTTCGATTTCAAGCGTGTGATCGCGATCCTGCGACTGGCGGTCCCGTATACCGGACTGATCCTGACCGCCCGCGAAAGCGCAGCCCTTCGCCGTGAACTGATGGATTTCGGCGTCTCGCAGATCGACGCCGGCACGCGGATCGAGCTGGGCGGCTACACCGAGGCGGGCGACGCCCAGTGCATGGAGCGAGAGCAGTTCGAGCTGGGCGACATCCGGTCGCTCGACGAGGTGATGAAGGAGTTGCTGGTCGACGGCTACATCCCGAGCTTCTGCACGGCGTGCTACCGGCTCGGCCGGACCGGCGAGCACTTCATGGAGTTCGCCATTCCGGGCTTCATCCAGCGGTTTTGCACGCCCAATGCCCTGAGCACGCTGGCGGAGTACCTGAAGGATTACGCCTCGCCCGAGACGCGCGAAGCCGGGCAGCGGCTTATCGCCGCCGAAATCGACAAGATGAAGGACGGTCGGCTCAAGCGGGAGCTGCTCGACCGCCTGCGACGAATCATGGAGACCGACGAACGGGACCTGTACTTCTGACCTCGCGGGGGCGGCCGCCCGGTCACCACAGGCCACCGGCAACCCGCTCCCCAACCGGCGAGTGTTCGCTTCCCAATGTCCTACCGCCGCGAACATGACCTTCTGGGCCCTCGCGACGTGCCGGCCGACGCCCTGCACGGCATCCACACCGAGCGCGCGATCGAAAGCTTTCCGCTTGCGCGGCGGCCCGTGAACCCGGCCCTTATCCATGCGTACGGAGCGGTCAAGCTCGCGTGCGCCCGCACCAATCACGAGTTGGGCGCCTGGGAACCGGTCAAGGCGGCGGCGATCGAGGCCGCCTGTCTCGAGATGATGGAAGGCCGGCTCGACGCTCACATCCTCGTCGATGCGCTCCAGGGCGGAGCGGGGACGTCGACGAACATGAACGTCAACGAGGTTATCGCGAACCGCGCAATCCGGATCCTCGGCGGCGTGCCAGGCGATTACGACACGGTGCACCCTCTCGAAGACGTCAACCGACACCAGTCGACCAACGACACCTACCCCACCGCCCTCAAGGTGGCGGCGATCCGGCGCCTCCGCGACCTGGAGCGCGAGGTCGTGGGCCTGCTCGAGGCCTTCCAGCAGAAGGAGAAGCAATTCGCCGACGTCGTCAAGGTCGCCCGGACCGAGCTGCAGGACGCGGTGCTCATCACGCTGGGCCGCGAGATGTCCGCCTATGCCGAGGCGATCGGCCGCGACCGCTGGCGGATCTACAAGTGTGAAGAGCGGCTCCGCGTGGTGAACCTCGGCGGCACGGCCGTCGGCACCGGCCTCGCCGCGCCGCGGGCCTACATCTTTCGCGTCGTCGAGCACCTTCGCGAGATCACCGGCCTGGGTCTGGCTCGCGCCGAGAACCTGGTCGATGCCACGCAGAACTGCGATGCCTTCGTCGAGGTCAGCGGCATCCTGAAGGCCTGCGCGAGCAATCTGCTCAAGATCGCCTCCGACCTTCGCCTGCTTTCGTCCGGGCCCGACGCCGGCCTCGGCGAGATCCGCCTGCCCCCGCGACAGCCCGGGTCGTCGATCATGCCGGGAAAGGTCAACCCCG
>CAZZFA010000026.1:0-55851 GCA_964653435.1 uncultured Planctomycetales bacterium
CGGCGGGGGCGCGCCGCCGGCGCGCGTCGCGGGCGACGGCGTCGCCGGGGACTCGCGCGGCCGGAACGCCAACGCCTGCTCCTGCGACCAGACGCCGGGGATCCGCGCGCCGCACTTCGGGCACTTGCCGTCGCGGATCCGGTTCGAGGCGATCCGGAAGCCGACGCGCCGGATCAGCTCCTCGCGGCAGCCGTGGCAGTAGGTGTTTTCGCCGGGATGCAGGGGGACGTTTCCGGCGTAGACGTAATGGACGCCTTCGTTCATGGCGATCGTGCGGCACTGATCGAGGGTGGCGACGGGCGTCGGCGGCAGGTTCGTCATGCGGTAGGTCGGATGGAACCGCGTGAAGTGCATCGGCACGTCGGGGCCGAGTCGTTTCACGACCCACCGGGCCATGTCCCGGATCTCGTCGGGCGAGTCGTTGAGCGTCGGGATGATCAGGATCACCAGCTCGAACCAGATGCCGATGTCTCGCAACGTCTCCAGCGTGGCCATCACGGGCTTCAGCTCTCCGTGGCACTGTTCGGCGTAGAACGTTTCGCGGAAGCCCTTGAAGTCGATCTTGACGCCGGTGAGGTGCCGGCAGAGTTGCCGCAGGGGTTCTTCCCGGATGTAGCCGTTCGAGATCATCACGCTGCCGATGCCCTGCCGGCGTCCGGCCTCGGCGGCGTCGTGCATGTACTCGTAGAAGACGACCGGTTCGGAATAGGTGTAGGCGAGAGTCGGCACGTTGCGGGACCGGCACGCGGCGACCAGTTGCTCCGGGGTGACGAGGACGCTTTCGACCTGCTCGGGGCGGAACTGGCTGATCTGCCAGTTCTGGCAGAACTTGCACTCGATGTTGCAGCCGGCCGTCGCGACGGAGAACGCGGTCGTGCCGGGCTGGTAGTGGAAAAGCGGCTTCTTCTCGATCGGATCCACGTTGGCGGAGCAGAGCGCGCCGTATACGAGCGTCTGATATCGTCCGCCCTGATTCTCCCGGACGCCGCAGTAGCCGCGCTCCACGTCGGCCACCTCGCACTCGCGCGGGCAGAGGCGGCACTTCACCCGGTTGTCGGCGAGTCTGTCCCAGAAGAGCGCCTCGTGCCGGGCGAGGCCCTTGAGTTTCGGCCCGGCCAGTTCGCTCATACCGGCGGCATCCTCGGCCGAGGCGGTACGGGCGCCGCACAGCGCGCCGGCGGCGCCGCACGCGAGGCTCCAACGGAGCACGTCGCGGCGGGTGGGATGGCGGAAGACGTTTTCGAGATTGTCCATCAGACGCCCCATCGCCGTGGAGTCCGGTTTCCCGGGGGATGCACAGCGGCCTCGGAGAGGCCGCACTCCACAATGACTCGACCTCCACAACGGCCTACACTTCCAGTCGATCGATCTTCGCCAGGTCCGCCTCGCCAAGCCCGCGGGCGCCGGCCGTGGTGATGTGCACGGGCGGGCGCTTCTCGGCGGCAAGCGGCCTGAGCCCCCTGGCCTTGCGTTCCGCTTCGAGCAGATCGGCGGCGACGGCATCCACCGCCACGACGTCCGTGCCGACCAGCAGGCCGCCGTACGCCCAGGCGTAGGCCGGATGCCGTTGCGGACCCGCGTTATACTGGGCCCGCGTACCGTCGCAGACCGTCAGCCGCCAGCGCGGCCGGATATACCGGTGCGACGCGACATCGGCGATGTAGGGGTCGCAGTTGCGATCGTGATACTTGTTCGGGTTGTGGATCGCGCCGAACCAGTTCTTCAGCCCCAGCGAGACGCCCGCGAGATTGTGGTCCTTCAGCACGGGAACGCTGATCAGGGCGTTCACGTCCTCCGCGAGGATTCGCGAGAAGCATGAGCCGATCCGCCCGCTCGTCTCGACGTCGGGCAGGTAACCGCTGCCGTAGTGTTCGGCGTCCGTGCCGTGGCACTTCACGCCGGCGGCGGAGCGGTTGAGTCTGAATCCCGCCCGGTCCAGCTCCACGTCGAAGCGGTCCCAGATGAGGATGTTCTCCGCCGGGACGCCCGCCGCCCGCAGTCCGGCGACGATCGCATCGACGACGGCCGGCTGTGTCGAGAGGCCCAGCGTGTTGACCTTGATACCCACGCGATCATGCGGCGTGAACAGCGTGCGCCAGGCGGCGGCCGCGTCGGCGGAGCGGGTCAGCTTCTGCATCGCGGCATCGAGCAGTTTGCGCAGAAGCTCCGCGTGCTCGGCGACGGCGCCGCGTGCAAGGGCCTCATCCCGTGCGACGATCACCCGCGGCTTCGGCCCGGCCGTGCGGCTCGTGGCGACCTCCGCGCGCGAGGATGCGGGGAATCCGATGCCGGCGAGCATCGCACCGATCTGCCCGAGGAACTCGCGCCGCGTGTTGGGCTGAAGCATATTGCGATTCTCCCGCGTGCCGGGCCGTTCACCGCGCCGCCGGCTGAGTGGCCGTCGGCTCCGGTTCGCCGAATACCTCGGCCTCGAACGAGTATATTTCGGCCGAAGGCTGTTTCCAGGCGTCGGGCGGCAGGCCCGCCTTGCGACAGACCTGGGCGAGGAATTCGTCGCGGCTCCAACCGCGTTCGTACGCGACCTGCGGCAACAGGACGCCGCGGCGCATGCCCAGCACGATGTACAGCCCATGCCGACCGACGACGATCTCGCGGGGATTGGCGACGCGTTTCATGGGCGTCAGGTAGCTGATCTCGATGTGAATCTGCGGCAGTTCGCGGCTTGTCACGGGGTTGTCGGCGAAGCGGTAGTCTTTTGTGGCCGCGTTGATCGCGTTGTCGATGACGCCCTGATACAGCGGGCCCTGGGCGATCATGTTTCCGATGCAACCGCGAAGCTCGCCGTGGTTCTGCAGCGTGACGAAACACGCGCCGTCCTTTCGCACGGCCTCGGGGAGGTCGTCGGCCCTGGGCTTTGGCGGCGGCTTCCCTTCGAGCACGGCCGTCACGGTCTGCCGCGCGAGCTTGAGCAGCACGTCGCGTTCCCTGGGGCCGAGCGTTCCCGCCCGCCGGGTGAAGACGAACGACTGATAGGTCACGCTGTTCGTCCAGTCGCCCGTCATGGCGCCCGACAGGTCGATCGCGGACCGGACGGCGTCCGCCCCGCCTTTCATCGAGAGGGCCCGCATCATCAGCGTGATCGGCCCTCGTCCGCAGATCGTGTCGCCGGTCCTGTCGAGATGATCGAGAAAGCCGTCAACGTCGCATTGGCGGATCGCGGCGGCCGCATCGTCGGCGAGCTCGCGGAGCTTCTTCGGGACATCCTCCTTGAACGGCTGATAGTCGTAGGCGGGGCCGAAGTGCGTGAAATCGCTGCTGGCCACGAGCAGGGTCTGATCATCGAGCCACGGCAGGAGGGCCTCGGCGGCCGCCACATAGTCGCCGGGCGCCATCTGCCCGACGTAGAGCGGAACGAGGCGGAAATCCTTGAGCGTCCGCTGGAGGAACGGCAACTGGAGTTCGAGCGAGTGCTCGCCGCGATCCACGCCGGGGTGCGCGGAGAAAGGCGGTTTGGTGAGCAGCGCGTCGCACACGGCGCGATCGATCGGGATTTCGCCGAGCGGCGTACGGTACGCGGTCAGGTCCTTCGGGGCGTCCACGCCCCGGTAGGCGCCGGCGTAACGATGGCTGAACGCGATCACGATGACGCGTTGATAGCTCTGCCCGCGCAGGGCGCGGTACGCTGCCGCGGCGACGGGCGCGCTGAAGCGGTAACCCGCATGCGGCGCGACGATCGCGACGGGCCGGCCTTCGGTCGTCGGTGCCGGGGCCTTCGCCAGCAGATCATCCACAAGCGCGGCCAGTTCGGCCGCCCCCGCCGGATACCAGGATCCTTCACAGTACGCCGGCCGCACGGCTTTGCCTTCCTCTGCCGCCGCCCGGCTGCCGGTTGTCATCGAGAGAATCGCCATGGTCATCACCGCCGTTCGATACGTGGATTGCCCGCTCATGGTTCCGTCTCCAGAATCCGCGAGTGTAGTGTACCGCGCCGGGGTGCAAGGGTGTCAGGAATCCCTCGTGCGAGCGGAGCGGCTTTCCGCATGAAGGTGTGGCGCACGGCGGAAACAGGGGGCGCGCGTCCGGCCTGCCAGGAGGCGGATGGGATGCCGGCCCTCGGGAAAGGCGTAACCGTCTCAGCGAGCGCGGTGCTGACCGGGCAGGTCGGAATAGGACACGGGTACGATCTGGCCGGGAGCGATCCGAAATGCCTCGACGAGCGTGCGGAGCGTGGCGTTGCATTCTTCCTCGCTGCGCGAGCCGTCGAGCACGGCCTCGAACTCGATGAACGTTCCCAGGCCGCAGACATCGTCGAGGTGGATCCGCACATTCTGATAAAGATAAACGGTGCGGCGTTTGTCCACCTCCCCCGCCGTGCCCAGGGCCGCCGCCAGGAGCGCCCGCAACGCCTCGGCATCCGCGACCGGCACCACGGAGTAATCGCTGGCCCGCGGCCGATCCGCGTCGGCGCGTTCGTAGCCGATCAGCTCGCTGGACTCGCCGCGGTCCGTCCATCGCTGCCGCAACTTGAGCCGTCCGCTGCGACAGCGGAAGTATGTGTCGCGTTGCCGTTCCGACGAGTGCAGCGTGGCACCGATCTCCCCGGCAATCCGTCGCGCCGCGTCGAGATCGGGATAACGTGCTTTCAGTTCGATGTTACGCTTCATCGGCTGCCGGCCCTTCGTTGCGAATGACAACTCCTGCGATGCGCGGTCGGGGCGGTGGCGTGCCGGTCGTCCGGGCGGGACGTGATCGCGCAGGCAACGGCATGGCCTCACCTCTGCCGGTTGTCGGGCGGGGCCGGACGCCCCGAGGCCCCCTGCGCCTTCATTGCCCGGACAATCGCGGGCAGCACCTCGCCCGACGGGCCGGCGAGACCGACCGTATGAACGGGCGTGAACGCGGAGGGGTCGGGGTTTACATCGATGACGCCGGCTCCATGTCGCGAGGCCCAGACGGCGAAGGAAGCCGCGGGCTGGACGATGCCGCTCGTGCCGACCACGAGCATGACGTCGCATGCCTCAATCGCCTCGGCGGCGGCGGCCATGGCATCCTGCGGCAGCATCTCGTGGAACCAGACCACGGCCGGGCGCAGCAGCCCGCCGCACTGTTCGCACGTGGGCAACTCGGGCAGTTCCTCGTCGGCGGCGTCGCGTTCGCCGCCGCAGGCCACGCAGCGGACGAGTCGGATGCTCCCGTGAATCTCGATCACGTTGCGGCTGCCGGCGAGGCGGTGCAGGCCGTCGACGTTCTGCGTGATCAGCGTGAAGCGGGGGACAAGGCGCTCGATCTCGGCGAGGGCATAATGGCCGGCGTTCGGCCGCACCGCGCGGAGTTGTCGCCGCCGGGCGTTGTAGAAGCGCCAGACCCGCTTCGGGTCGGCCTGGAAGCCCTGCGGCGTGGCCACATCCTCGATTCGCTCGCCTTCCCAGAGTCCGCCGCCGCCGCGGAACGTCGGCACGCCGCTTTCGGCGGACACGCCCGCCCCGGTGAGCACGCAGACATACGTCGCCTGCTTCAGGAGATCCGCCGCGACTGCGATATTCTCGTCACGCACAACAGCCATATAGCCTCGACTTCGCACGTTGTCCGGTGCCGGCGCGGATCACATCCGTTCAAGGACGCGGATGCCCAGAAGCGTCAGGCCCGCGCGGAGCGTTCGCGCGGTCAGGTCGCACAGCCGCAGCCGCGAGTCGCGGATTTCCGGCGTGGCCGCCCGGAGCACGGGGCAGCTCTCGTAGAACCGCATGAACGCGCCGGCGAGGTCGTACAGGTAGCTCGTCAGGATGTTCGGTCGCAGTTCCTCGGCGACGCTGTCCACGGCATCGGCGAACTGAAGGATCTGCTTCGCCAGCGCAATTTCCGCGACCTCGGAGAGATCGATCGGGGCGGGCATTCGGGGGCGTGGGGCGTGCGCGTCCGGCGAGGGGGACGTCCGCCCCCCGTCGGGTTCGGTCCGCACAGCGGACCCTACGGGCCCTTCGTCGCTCGCGCGCTCCGTGGCCTGGTCGCTTTCCGCCGCCTTCGCATAGATCGATCGAATCCGTGCATACGCATACATCATGTACGGCGCCGTGTTGCCGTCCATCGCGAGCATTTTGTCCCAACTGAAGACATAGTCGGTCGTGCGGTTCTGGACCAGGTCGGCGTACTTGACGGCGCCGATGCCGACGGCCTCGGCGATCTGCCGGATCTGCTCTTCGCTGAAACCGCGGCGCTTGGCCGGGTCGGCTTCGCTGGCCCGCACGAGCCGCTCGGCCCGGGCAACGGCTTCGTCGAGCAGGTCCCTGAGCTTGACGTTTTCGCCCGAGCGGGTCCGCAGGATCTTGCGGTCTTCGCCCAGGACCGAGCCGAAGGCGACGTGTTCGAGGCGGACGTCCGTGCCGTCGGGGCGGCGTGTCCAGCCGGCGGCCCGCGCGGTCGCGAAGACCATCGCGAAGTGCAGGGCCTGCGGAGCGCCCGTCACATAGATGACGCGGTCGGCGTGCAGCTCGCGGACACGGAATCGGATGGCCGCCAGGTCGGTGGTCGCATACAGATAGGCCCCGTCGCTCTTGCGGATGATCAGCGGCAGCGGGTTGCCGTCGGATCCGGTGAAAGCGGGTTCGCCTTTCTCATTGCGATGGAACACGCACAGGGCGCCCTGATCCTCGCGAACCGTCGCCGCCCCGGCCTCGCCGCTCAGCGCCCGCCGCAGTTCGTCCACCGTCTCGGCGAGTTTGTCATTGTAGAAGCTCTCGCCGCGGACATCCTCCTCGGTCAGCAGCACGCCAAGCCGGTCGTAAATCCTCTGGCAGGCCAGCAGCGTACCCCGCCGGATGCAGCGCCAGATCCGCTGCGCTTGCTCGTCGCCGCTCTGCAGCCGCACGACCCACCGACGGGATTCCTCGGCCAGCGCGGGATTCGTCTTTTCCTCGACCTGGGCCGCCTTGTACTGCCGCTCGATCTCCTCGAGCCGCTCGGCGATGTCGGCGGCGACGGCTGCCTCATCGTCCGCCGCGCCGGCGACGAGCGAGGGCAGGTTCGTGCTGATCCGCCGGAGCATCTGGCCCATCTGGAGGCCCCAGTCGCCGACGTGATTCTGCCGGATCGGCCTGTGCCCCTCGAAGGCCAGTACGCGGGCGATCACGTCGCCGATGATCGTGCTGCGCAGGTGGCCGACGTGCATCTGCTTGGCGACGTTGGGCCCGGAGTAGTCCACGACGACGGTCTGCGGCCGGGCGACGGGCTCGATGCCGAGGCGGTCGATCGCCGGCTCCGGCGGCGCCGGCGGAATCGCGGAAAGAGCCGCGCTGAGGAATGCCGGCTTGAGGCGGAGATTGATGAACCCCGGCCCGGCGATCTCGGGCGGCTCGCACATGGCCGTGAACGCCGGCCGGGCGAGCAGCGCCTCGACGACCCGTTGTGCCACGTCCCGCGGCTTCTGCCGGAGGGTCCTGGCCAGCCCCATGGCCGCATTGGACTGGTAGTCACCGAACCGGGGGTCCTGCGCGGGGCGGATGAGCGGATCGGCCGTGCGACCCGCCTCACCCAGGGCCGCCGCGAAGGCCTCGCGAAAGCACGCCTCGAGCTGGCTCTGGATGGATTTCACATCACTTCAGGTGCTTCTCGATGAAGTCGGCGGCGGCCCCTACGGTTTCGACGGCCAGCGCCGCGTCCTCCTCCATCTCGATGCCGAATTCTTCCTCGAAGGCGGCGACCAGTTCCACGCTCTGCACCGATTCGGCGCCGAGGTCGGTCACGAAGTTCGACTCCGGCCTGACCGCCTCCGGGTCGAGGTCCAGAACCCGGGCCGTCACCTTGATCACGCGCTCCAAGACATCCTTGCTGGCCATCGATGTACCTCCAACATCCCTTCCCGGGATCCAGTGTTACCGTGCGTTCGGGGGCTTCCCGCGTCCGACGAAAACCGCTGAAACCGGTTCGGCGAGCCGACCGGTCCAACCGACCGCCGCGGCGAAGCGGCGGGTGTGCCGATACCCGCCCGGGCATGCATGCCGGTCGCGGCACGGCGGCAGGATCATACAGGTACCGGGCAGGATTGCAACCCGGAGGCGGAGCCGCCGGCTTCGTACGCGGATCGAGCAGGTCGGCGGACCGGCCGGGCGTTTCGCGTGCGAAGGCGGCGGCAAAGCGCGGGGCGCGATTCACCAGGTGATGGCCGATGAATCCCAGTCGCATGCCGCCAGAGGCCCGGAGCGCAAGGGCCGAGCGCCGGATCGCGAGCCGGAGGTCCTCCGGGTGCCGGCGACAGCGCGGGCGGCGATCCCGCTGCTGCCCTATCAGCGAGAAGACATCGAATCGCCGGCGCGGTTCAACTGGTGCTGCTGGTCTCGCCAGATCGGCAAGAGCTTCACGAAGTCGCTGCGACGAATCCTCCGGGGGCTCAAGCGGCGGCGGAACCAGGTGTTTCTTTCGGCCGGGGAGCGGCAGAGCCGGGAGCTGATGCTCAAGGCACAGCAACACTGCCAGGCCCTTGCGATTGCGGCCGCGTGCCGGTGCGATTCATCGTTCGAGGGGATGGAAGTCCGGCACCTGCAGCTCACGTTGCCGAACGGGGTCCGCATCATCGGGCTTCCGGCGAACCCGCAGACGGCTCGCGGCTTCACGGGCGACGTGTTTTTGGACGAGTTTGCGATGCACCGGGAGGACCGCGAGATCTGGGCGGCCGTTTTCCCGACCGTGCTGCGGGGGGAAGGGGAACTGGACGTGGCCAGCACGCCGAAAGGCCCGGCCAACCTGTTCGCGGAGTTGCGCGACAATCCGTCGTTCCGCCACTCGACCGTAACGCTGCACGACGCGATTGCGCAGGGGCTGCGGCTGGACGCGCAGGAGATCCGGCGGTCGATCCACGATGACGCGCTGTTCCGGCAGGAGTTCCTGTGCGAATTCCTGGAGGAAGTCGGCGCGTTCCTGACGTACGAACAGATCACGGCGTGCGAGGACGCTTCGCTGGCACTTCCGGTCCGGCTCACCACAGAGAACACGGAGAGCACAGAGAGGATTGGAGAGTTGCTCCGCGCGATTGGGCGGAGCGGCGCGTGCTTTGTCGGCGTGGATGTGGGGCGGCGGCGGGATCTGACGGTTGTCTGGGTACTCGGGTTCCGGGGTCCGGGTTCCGGGTCCCGGGAGGGTCGAAGGGAAGGGCTTTCGCGGGGCGGGAATGGTGGCGCCTTCCACCCCTCCTGCCTCCCCTTATCAAGGGGGGGAGAGGCGGTCACCCTCACCCCGTCCCTCTCCCTTGAAGGGAGAGGGGGAGAGTTGGTCACGGTGGGGGTCGTTGAGATGCGCGAGGCGCCGTTTCGCGAGCAGTACGACGTGCTGCGGCGGGTGATGGGGGTTCCGACGGTACGTCGATGCTGCGTCGACGCCACCGGCGTCGGGATGGCGATGGCCGAGGCCGCGGAGGAGGAGTTCGGGGCCGGCCGTGTGGAGGCGGTGACATTCACACCTGCGATGAAGGATCGGCTGGCTACGGGGCTGAAGCGGCGCATCGAGGACCGCACGGTGCGGCTGCCCGCCGACGACGCGGTTCGCGCGGATCTGCACTCGGTGCGGTGGGATGTGACGGCCGGCGGCGCGGGCCGGTTCCTCGTCTCGCGCGAGGGGGACTCGCACGCGGACCGGTTCTGGGCGCTGGCGCTGGCGGTCCGGGCGGCGGAGTCGGGGGCGCCGGCGGCACGGATCGAGTTTCAATCCGCGGGCGGGTTGCGGTTCGCACGGGCCGGCATCTGGTGATGGCGGACCGGTCAGCCTCGCGCAGAGGCGCGGAGCGTGCGGAGCGAACGAGCGGATTCGAGGTCTCGGGACGGTGCGGCGCGCATCCGCAATGCGCCTTTGAAAGGGGTGGCGGGCATGGGGTTGTTTACACGCATCGCGAATACGGTTAGCCGGCGGCGCGGGAGTGTCGCGCGGCCGTCGAGCGGGCAGATCATTCGCCCGCGCAAGGAGGACTTTCTGCGGGATTATCCCGCGGACGGGCTGACACCGGCGCGCCTGGCGAGCATCCTGCGCGAGGCGGACGGCGGCGCGGTCGGCACGGCGCTGGAGCTGTTTGAGCAGATGGAGGAGAAGGATGCGCACCTGCACAGTGTGGCGAACACGCGGCGGCTCGGACTGACCGGGCTGGAGTGGCAGGTGATCTCGGCGGCGGAGATTCGCGAGGGCGTGGACCGGGCGGCGGCGGACGAGGCGGCGGCGTATTGCCGCGAGAGCCTTTCGTCGATCGACCGATGGGAGGAGGCCCTGCAGCATCTGTCGCTGGCGATCGGGCGGAACGTGGCGGTGGCCGAGCTGGTGTGGGAGGTGAGCGGCGGCGGGCACCGGCTGACGGACGTGGTGCCGGTCGAGTTCGCGCGGTTGACCTTCGACGAGTTCGGCCGGTTGCGAGTCCTGACGGACACGCAACGCACCTCCGGCATTGCGCTGCCGCCGAAGAAGTTCATCGTGCATGTGCCGCATGCGGCGTCGGGGCATCCGATGCGAGGCGGGCTGTTGCGGGTGAGCGCCCTGGCGTGGCTGGGGAAGCACTTCGCGATGAAGGACTGGCTCGTGTTCGCGGAAGTGTTCGGGATGCCCGTGCGGATCGCGCGGTATGAGCCGTCGGCCAGCGCCGAGGAGAAGCGCGAGCTGCTGCGGATGCTGCAATCGCTCGGCTCGGACGCGGCCGGGATCTTCAGCAAGGCGATCGAGCTGGAGGTGATCCAGGCGAACCAGGGCTCGCCGGCGCCGCCGTTCCAGTCGATCTGCGAGTTCATGAACCGCGAGCTGAGCAAGGCATGGCTCGGCCAGACGCTGACGACCGATACGGGCGGGCAGACGGGGACGTTCAGCACGGCGGAGATTCACAACCGGGTGCGGCTGGATCTGCGCGAGGACGACATCCGGAAGGAGGGGCGGACGATCCGGCGGGACGTGCTGCGTCCGCTGGTCGAGTTGAAGTTCGGGCGCGGGATGCCGGTGCCGTACTTCCGGCGCAAGCTCGATCGGCCGCGCGATCTGCGGGAGCTGGCCGATGTCGTGTCGAGCGCGGTGAACGCGCTGGGGATGCGGGTGCCGACACGGTGGGCGCACGAGACGCTCGGCATTCCGGAGGCGGCGGAGGGGGAGGCGGTGCTCTCGAAGAACGGATGAACGTCGGAAGGATGGATGATGAGCGGGGTGGCGGAATGCGTAGTCTGGATTGCGGATTGTCGGGGGCGGCGATGCGTGTGACGGACCCGGAGGAACGGGAAGTGACGGTGCTGCGGTCCGCGGAGGTAAGCGACGCGGTGCCGCGCGAGGTGCTGGTGGCGCCGTGGGGCGTGGTTGAAAGCGCGAACGGGACGTTCGTCGTGGATGAGGAGGGCGCGCGGCTGGCGATCGCGGCGTTCGAGGCGCAGGGAACCGACCTGCCGATCGACTACGAGCACCAGACGCTCGGGGGCGGGTATGCCTCGCCGACCGGGCAGGCGCCGGCGGCAGGGTGGATCAAGCGGCTGTTCGTCGTGCGTCCTGTCGGGATCGCGTGCAAGGGCGACCGAGCGACGGATGGACGAAGCGACGAAGAGAATCCGGTTACCCGCGCCCCTTCCTTCTCCCTTGGAGGGAGAGCGGGAGCGGGGCTGTATGCGGAGGTGGAGTGGACCGAGCCGGCGCGGGCGCAGCTTGCGGCGCGGCAATACCGGTATCTCTCGCCGGTGGCGATCGTGCGGAAGAGCGACCGGCGGCTGGTGGCACTGCACTCGGCGGCGCTGACGAACAAGCCGGCGATCCTGGGGATGCGGGCGATCGTCAATCGAGATCCGGGTTTCGGGTTCCGGGTTCCGGGATGCGCGCATGAAACGGCCGACGGCCAGGAGGATTTGTCATGCGACAACGCCGAGGGGCGCGGGCGTGGGGCCGCAGAGCAAGGGAGGCGCAGAAGAAAGGAGGTTCGCGAGATGACAGAGGTGTTGGAGCGGTTGCGGGGGCAGTTGGGGCTGGCGAAGGAGGAGGAGGGCGAGGCCGTGCTTCTGGCGGCGAGCGAGCGGATCGAGTCGCTCACCGAGGCGGCACGTCGGAGTGAGGCCGAGTCGCGCGTGGCGGCGGCGATGGAGGCGGGCAAGCTTACGGAGGCACAGCGTGAGTGGGCGGTGTCGCTGGCGATGAAGGACGCGGCGGCGTTCGAGGCGTGGGAGGCGTCGGCGCCGGTGGTGGTGCAGGTTGGGCGGCTCGACGGGATCACGGCCGAGGGCGGCCCTGTCACGTGCGGGGGCGCGGAACGCGAGAAGGCCGTGATCGCCGCGAAGGCACGGGCGGAGTTCCGCGCGAATCCGGCGCTCGCGCTGCTCACGAGTGAGGAGGCGTATGTGGCGCTGGCGCTGCGGGAAACGCAAAGGAGCGGCGAGTAGCGAGTCCGGAGCAGCGAGCCCGGGCGGCGCGCTTTGCTGACGGCTTTCGCCACTCGCCACGCCGAACTCCGGCGAACGGATGGATCAAGGGGGCAACGAACGAGCGAACGAACGGACTGACGGAACAACGGATTGACGGAGAAAAGCATGGCACTGACGACGAATCGGGAGTTGGACAGGTACGTGGACCAGGAGCTGCGGCGGTATGCCGTGGCGGCGGGCGGCCACGTGTACAAGGGCGGCTTCGTGGGCTTGAACGGCAGCGGCTACGCGCGGGCGCTGGCGGCGGGCGATCGCTGCATCGGCATCGCGTACGAGGAGGCCGACAACACCGGCGGCGCCGACGGAGCCGCCCACGTGCGGGTGTACACGCTGGGCGACTTCCTGCACGGCCTCACGGGTGCCACCGTGGCGGACATCGGCAGGCCGGTGTACGCGTCGGCGGACGACACGCTGACGCTCGCGGCGGCCGGCAACAGCTTCGTGGGATGGGTGGCGGATCGGCCGTCGGCGAACACGGTGATCGTGCGCCTGAGCGTGGAGGCGTTCGCGGGACCGCTGCCGCAGATCGTCGGCGCGGCGGCGGAGATCGACTGCGAGCTGGGACAAAGCCCCCAGGACGTGACGATCATCCCGGCCGCGTGGAACACCGGCGGGCTGCTGATCGAGGAGTGTGTGGGCGTGGTGACGGAAGCGTTCGCCGGCGCGACGCAGGATCAGGGGATCGTCACGCTGAAGGACGGCGACGGCACTTCGCTGAACGTGACGCTGACGCCGAGCGACGGGGGCGCGGACGCCGTCAATGATCTGATCGTGGCGGCCGGAACGGCGAAGACGGCCGAGCGGGGCGCGACGGGCGATCCGGGGGCGGTGGTGGCGGCGGGCAAGGGCGTGCGGGCCGTGGTCACGCAGGCGACAACCGGGACGGGCGCGGCGGGAAAGATGCGAGTCATTGTGAAGGCCGTGCGGCTTGCCGGCTGACGTTGAGCAGGAAGAGGCTCACGCAGAGGCGCAGAGGACGCAGAGTTGACGAAGGTTGTCAGTGGCGGGCAGCGGGTCGGCTCGTCGCCCGGGGGGCGGAACTCGGTCGGTCGGTTCGCAGGGCGCGCCGGCAGAGAGGCTTGAGCGGCGGAGCGACGGACTGACCGAACGACCGAGTAAGCGAGTAAACCGACCGGCCGGCCGCGGAGCAGCGGAACAACGGAATAACGGGGAAGCATTCATGGCTGTGATCAATACGGGGTTGTTGACGAAGGGTTTGCGGAGCGAGTTTTTCAACCGGTTCGACGGGACGCCGGTGTATTTCCAGGATTTGAGCACGCGGGTGGCGTCGAGCTCGGACAGCGAGACGTACCGATGGCTGGGGACCGTGCCGCAGATGCGGGAGTGGGGTACGGGTCGTCTGGCGCGAGGGCTCCGGACGGAGAGCTACTCCGTCGAGAACCTCAAGTACGAGGCGACGATCGAGGTGGACCGCGACGAGATCGCCGACGATCAGACGGGACAGATCCGGCTGCGGGTGGCGGAGCTTGCGCAGCGGGCGGCCACGCACAAGGATTACCTGCTCGGGCAGTTGCTTGCGAACGGGGACTCGGCCGGTTTCCCCGGTTACGACGGCGTGCCGTTCTTCAGCGCGTCGCATGTCTCGGGTGCGTCGGGCACCCAGGACAATACGCTGGGTGTGGACGTGACGACGCCGACCTCGCCGACGGTGGAGGAGTTCAAGGGCGCGCTGCGGTCGGCGGTGGCCCGCATGCTTGCCTTCAGGGACGACCAGGGCGAGCCGATGCCCGTCGGGGCGACGGGGCTGGTGTGCGTGGTGCCGCCGGGGCTGTACTTCACGGCGCTCGAGGCGATCAACGCGACGGTGATCGGCGGTACGTCGAACGTGCTGGAGGGCGTGGCGCGCGTGATCTCGTTCCCGTGGTTGACGAACGGGGCGAAGTGGTACCTGCTGAAGACGGACGGCGTCGTTCGGCCGTTCATTTTTCAGGATCGTGAACCGGTGGAGTTCGGCGCGCTGACGGAGACCAGCGACGAGGGCTTCAGTCGCGAGAAGTATCTCTTCGGGGTCCGCGCGCGGTATCGGATGACGTACGGGTACTGGCAGTTTGCGGTACGGGTGTTGTTCACGTAGCAGAAGCGAACAAGCGGCGGAGTGAGGAAGGGGGCGGGTACGGGGGCGTGGACGTCGTTCGTTTCCAGCGCCCCCCCGCCGCCCTTCATCCGGCAGGAGGCGCAGGCTGGCTCGCTCTGCTCACGGGAGATGCGAAGGCTGCGTATCTGCGTGAGGGGTGCTTTCCGATGGGCTACATTACGAACGCGGATATCGAGGAGCGGCTGGGAACCTCGACGTACATTCAATTGACGGACGACGTCGGCACGGGAACGGCCGACGAGGACAAAGTCAACGAGGCGCGGCTCGGGGCGGAAGGCGAGGTAAACAGTTATCTTTCCCGCCGAGTGGCCGTGCCCGTGGACCTGGCGAGCCGGCCGGAACTGGCGGGGGCGCTCCGGAGCATTGTGTTGGACCTGGTCGAGTACCGCTTGCGCGGGCGGCGGCCGCCGGTGCCGTCCGGGGTGTCGCGGCGGCGCGACGAGGCGGTGCAGTGGCTGGAGCGGGTGGCGGCCGGCGAGGTACTGCTGCCGGCGCAGGCGGAGATGGCGACGAACTCCGCCGCCGGAGCGATGACCGCATCGACCGGATCGATGCGGGCGATGACGCGCGAGACGCTTCGGGACCTCTGATTAGCGTCTTCCGTCGCAGCTTTTGCGCGCCTTGCGCGCGGCGTGTTTTGCGCGCATGGATCGCGCTGCGGCGGTGGCGCGACCCGTCATTCTGAGGAGCGCAGCGACGAAGAATCTGGCTGACTGGCGCAGAGGAGCCAGATGCTTCGCTTCGCTCAGCATGACGGCCGCCGGCGCGCCCGTGTTCGGTGGCGGCCGAAGGGTGCCTTGGGGAGAAGGAATCGGCTTCCAGCGGCGCGAGGTATGGCTTCTTCGACAAATCGACCGCAGGCTCCTACACTCGCTCGAGGGCCGAATAAAAGAAGGCCCCTTCTGTTTCCAAGGAGCGCCGTGATGAAGCCGATCTCGATTTCCAAGGCGATGACCATGAAATTCCCCGAGTGGGTCGGCCTGCTGGTCACCCGGGGGCCGAACGATGCAGACCCGCCCAACATCATGCCCGTGGGATGGATGATGTGCTGCTCGTTCGAGCCGCCAATGCTTGCGGTGGCCGTCGGCAACTCACGTTACAGCCGGGAGCTGCTCCTGCGCTCGCCGCGGTTCGTCGTCGCCTTCGCCGGGGAAAACCAGGCCGACCTCGTCCGGCGGGCCGGAAGCAGCAGCGGCCGCACCGTGAACAAGTTTCAGGAGTTCCGCATCCCGCACGAGGGCGGTCCGATCACGGGTTGCCCGTTGCTGACGCAGGCGGCGTTCAATCTGGAATGCGAGGCGGTGGAGCACATCGAGACCGGCGATCACACGATCTTCGTGGCCCGGATTCTCGCGGCGTATGCCCCCGATGCGCCGATCCGCAAGCTTGAGAACTGGGGTGGCGACCGCCTTGCGCCGGCGTCGCCGGGGTAACCACCCGGAGGCGGCGGGATTTGCAGGCCATTCGCGCTGCTGCGTGCGCCCGATGACCGCCGGCACCCGGTGGGCGAGGCGGCGCGGACAACCCGCTCAGCCGGCGGCGATCACGCCGAGTGCGGCGAGCGCCTGATCCGCGTCCGGGGCGAACTGGAAGACCCGATCGAGTGCCGTCATCTCGAAGAGCCGTCGCAGGTCTTTTGCCAGCCCGCAAAGCACCATGCGTCCTCGGGCGTCCTCGAGCTTGTTCTTGAGCGTCAAGAGCACACCGAGCATGGAGCTGGAGAGGCTCCGCACGTTGTGGAAATCGAGAACGATCCGGAGGCGGTTCTGGCGTTCGACAAGCTCGAAGAGGGCGGTGCCGGTGTTCTGAATGCGGATGGCGTCGAGGAGAGCGGCATCCTGAAACGTGACGACCGTTGCGTCTTTGATCGTTTCGACGAGGAGGTTTGTTCCGCTTTTCATGATTGCTCCACGGCTGGCCGTGCGCAGCATAAGGATTCTACTCCCGCGGGGTCCGGATGACGAGCCGGCAAGGCCCGGGCGAATCGGCCGGAGGAAAACTGTCTGCAAAAGAATTGTTGACGGGAAAGTACTATTCTTGACATGCGACAAGCGGGGCACGTAGTATGGTAGCCGCAGCCGTGCGGTCGCGCACGGGCATCGTGCAAGTCGCGCCCGGAGACCCTGCGATGGCAGACCAAGCCGATACTGAGGACCTCAAGAAGGCGGCGGAGGAAATCTTCGAGCTTACGAAGATGAGCTGGCTGGCCCGCAGTCAGCAATCGAGACAGAAGGGCCAAGTGGATCTTACCGAATCGGAGTTTCTTGCCTTGGACTGGCTTGCCAAGGTGGACCCGGAGCCGTTGACCGTCGGCGATATACAGCGTCGCATTCACGTTCTGCCGGCGCAGATGTCTCGTGTAATCCGTTCTCTCGAGGGCAAGGCACGCAAACCGCTTATCCGCTGCCAGATCAACCCCCGCGACAAGCGCAAGGTCGACGTGACGCTGACGGAAGCGGGCAGAAAGGCCCACCGCGCCTTTCACGACGCGAGGCTTGCGGCGGCCGTTTCGGTGGTCGCCCATCTGACCCCGAAGGACCGCTCGGAGCTGATGAGAATCTTGCAGGAAATAAAGAGCATCGTGCGCAACCAGTTGTCGGACAGGCGGTTACAGATCCAGAATTGAGCTTGCGGAACCGATACCGATCCGCTAACTTTTTCGCCTCGCCGATTGTCTATCCGTATGATATATGGGATTGCGGTGCGGATCGGCCGGAGGCCCTTGGGGGGTCGACTAGTTGGAGCCGGTCGATCCAGGGATAAAGGAGTCAGCCATGCGAACGAGAACGTGCGTGCTCCTGGCGAGTGTGGCGGCGGGAGTGTTTCTTCTGGCGTATGCCCCCGCGACGGCGCAGGCCCAGTACGTTTACGGATATCCCGTGTATGCGTACAGCTATTACTGCCCGCCGCCGGTAGTGTATTACGCCCCGCCACCGGTTTACTACGCCCCGCCGGTGTATGTGGTGCGGCCGTACTACGCGTGTTATCCCCGCTATCACGGCGGGTTCAGTTTCGGCGGCTACGGATGGGGTAGCCACCACGGCCACGGATGGGGCTTCGGCTTCGGGTTCCGGCATTAGGCTGATCGCGGTCCGAAGATAAAAAGCGGTTTTCGTAGGCGGTGGAGTCTACGCGGCACCAGGCCGGGCGCGGCGCCCGGTCTGGTTTATTGCGCCAGGGTCGGTTTCGGTTCGCGGTTGCGCGCAGCGCCGCGACGGCTCTGTCGCTCCTGCGGCCGATGTGGCGGTCACCGGGCCGCCTTTCGCTGTGCTGTTATCGCCCGAAGTCTTCGCGCCTCGCAGACAGTCCAAGAGCGGGAAGCGCGCGCCGTTGCGTGCCGATTCGACTACCGCATCATCTCCTGAAACGCCGCGAGTCGCCGAGCGGCCTCTTTCTTGGCCGCGGCAATGGTCTCAACCAACTGTTCCAGCGTAAGGTTGTGCAGACCAAGCCGTCCGGCGATCCCGCCGGGGCGTCCTCTGCCAAGCGCCGGCTGTGCCGCGAAGGGCTGGCGCTTCTTGCTTCGGGCTGCGCTCGCGGGCGTCACGCCGTGCTTGGCGGACAGGTGACGACCGAGGTGCATCGCCAGTTTGAAGGTTTGTCCGCACTTGGAACACTTGTAAACTTCTTTCTTGTGTGGCATGGGTGGTCTCCCTGTCGTGTCGTCTTCGAGAAAAGCAAAAACCTGCCGCGACTGCATCGTAGGGGCGACTGTCATAAGATGCAAGGCTTCTGGCGGGACTATTTGACAGTGGCGGTCGCGGCGGCGCAGTGAAAGCGGGACGCAACGGTTTGCGGCCCGGAGGCGACGGTCCGGTTACGTACCCGTCGCAGACCGGTTCGCAAGACAGAACCGCTCTCCGCGCCGAGAAGCGTGGTGCGTGTCCGAAAAGGGAGCGGTCAAGGGGCGCAAGACGGGGCATCCCCGACCAGCCCGTACTTGGTCATTTTGTCGCGCAGCGTCGTTCTCGGAATGCGAAGGATCTGGGCGGCCCTCGCCTGGTTTCCGGAGGCATGGCGCAGTGCGGCTTCGATGAGCATCCGCTCCACGTCGGAGACAGTCTGGTTCAGACCGAGGCCGACCTCCGGCACACTGACAGCCATCTGGCCCGGGTCGGCTGCACAGAGGGAGGCCGGCAGATGCTCCGGACGGATTTCCTGACCATCGCAACGGGTGAGCGCCTGCTCCACGGCGTGCTCCAGTTCCGCGACATTGCCCGGCCAATGGTAGGCCATGAGCAGGTCGAGCGCGTGGGCGGAAATGGTGAGCGTGCGACCGGCTGCCGCGGGGGCCAGGGCCGCATGCCTGGCGAGGAAAGCTCGCACAAGAACGGGAATGTCGTCGCGACGGTCTCGCAGCGAGGGCACACTCAGCGTACGGGCGCTGATCCGGTAGAAAAGGTCTTCGCGAAAGCCGCCCCGGCGCACCGCGTCGAGCAGCGCCGCCTTCGTGGTGGAGATCAGGCGTGGGCCGGACGTTGCGCGGCCCGGTCCGGCGTCGGTGGGCAGGCTCTCCATCGCGTGAATGAAGCGTGCCTGCACGGCCTGGGGCAGGCGGTCCACGTTTTCCAGCAGCAGAGAGCCATCGGCGGCCTGCTCAAGGAGCGTCGGTCGGCGGTCGGGCGTGTTGGCTTCGGGGCCGAAGAGCTCTGCGGCGGATGTGCGGTCCGTCACGGTTTCGCAGTTCACGCGTACCAGGGGGGCGGATCGTCGCCCGCTGAGCTGATGGATGGCTTCGGCCACACTGGTCTTGCCGGTGCCGGCCTCGCCGAAGATCAGGACGGGCTCGGCGTCTGCCGCCGCGGCGCGGACCTGATCGAACAATTGCCGCATTCCGTGGCTGGTTCCCACGAGACGCCCAAGCCCGGTTTCCGCCGCGTCGCGGGCCTGTTCCGAGACACGGTACGAGGCGATGCGGTCGAGCTTCTCGAGGAGCGTCGCGGTCAGAAACGGTTTGGTCACATAGTCGTACGCGCCCCGCTTGATGGCCTCCACGGCGGTGTCCACGGTTCCGTAGGCCGTCATCAGGATCACGTATGTGCCGGGCGATCGCCGCTTGATTTCATCGAGAAAGGCGATTCCGTCGATTCCCGGCATCCGCAGGTCGGTCAGGACGACATCGAATGTCCGCCCCTCCATCAGGCGCAGCGCAATCTGGGCGTCGGCGGCATCGACCACCTCGTAGCCGGCTTCGCTCAGCTCGATCTGAAGGGTAACCCGTTTGATCGGCTCGTCGTCCACCACCAGAACGGTCATCTTGGGCTGGCTCATCTTCCTTGACTCGCTGTAAGGGGGGTCGTCGCCGGCGGCGCGACCCGGTCCGTTGTTCCGTGCGCCGGCAGCGGCCGCGTCTCCGCCGCCGGCAGACTGACCACAAAACGCGTTCCCTCGCCCGGGCGGCTCTGGACGTCGATCCGCCCGTGGTGTGCCTCGACAATCTTCTTGACGACGGCCAGGCCGAGCCCGGTGCCGCCGCCCGGTCCCTTCGTACTGAAGAACGGCTCGAAGATGCGCCCGATGTGCTCGGGGGCGATGCCGCGGCCGTTGTCTTCGACGACGAGTCGGACGCAGGGATCCTGGGCGTCCGGCTCGACCACGCTCACAACAATCCGCCCGCGTGCGGTGATCGAATCCATCGCGTTGAGCAGGAGGTTGATCAGGGCCTGGGCGAGCTGGGTGCGATCGGCCAGGGCGAACACGCTGCGTGCGGGTCCCTGGCGGATGAGCTCGATCCCGTGTTTTTCGAGGCGGGGCTGCACGAACAGCAGTGCGTCGTTCACCACGTCGCCGAGGACGGTGGGCACCAGATTCATCGCCTCGTCCCGGGCGAAACTGAGAAGCCGTCGAACGATCATCTCGATCCGATAGAGGCCGCTGTCCATCAGGTCGAGCATCCGGCGGATCTGTTCGGCGTTGTCGATGTTGCGCCGGATGATCCGGGAGCAGTTCTGGATGCCGTCCAGCGGGTTGTTCACCTCGTGCGCCACGGTGGCGGCCAGTTCGCCGATCGCGGCGAGCCGTTCGCTGCGGGTAAGCTGCCCGCGGAGCCGCCGCTCCTCCTCCGCCATCTGCCCGAGACGATCCGCCATGCGGTTGAACGCCTGCACGAGCTTGGCCAGGTCGTCGTCCTCGTCGCACGGCACGCTGTGGGTAAAGTCGCCGGAGCCGATCGCTTCGGCCGCCTGGCGCAGCCGGCTGATCGAGCGTTGCAGCCGCCAGGCGGCCACGGCCCAGACGAGCCAACCCGCCCCGATGGCTGCGGCGGCCATGACGCCGACGCCGTACGCGTCCTCGCGCCACCACCGCATCCCGCGCCCCGCCGCGGCCGCGATCACCGTCACGTACGCCAGCGAGTACTTCTGACGAAGGTTGAGATGCACGCCGCCAACCTCCTCCGCGGAACTCGCACCCACTTCGAGCGGATGGGCCGTCGTATTATCCGCCGCGCCGTTCGGAATGCAAGAGACCGCCCGCCCCCGCGCGGCGCGTCAGGCGATGATAGTCGCGCCGGCGACGGCTGCGGTACAATGGCGTAGATGTCTCTGCGGAGCCTGTTCTCGATCTCGCTGGCGGCGAAGTGCCGGATTCTCTTCGGCTGGGCGGTTGCTCTGATCATCGCCACCGCGCTGTTCTTCCCGTGGTACTATATGGAGTGCCTCGTGGACGAACTGAACCTGCGCGAAACACGGCATTTCGCGCTGCTGGCCCGGGGCTATCTTCAGCCGGACCAGCCGGACTGGGACAACCAGCAGAAGCTGCTGGAGCAGTGGTGGGCGGCCCATGCCGAGACGATGCAGCTCCCGCCGGCGGTTCCGCGTTTCGTGCGGCTGCCGGGCAGCCCGGAGGAAACCGCCCGCCTCGGCGATCCCTTCGTGGCCAGGGCCTTTGCGGCATTCCGGGGAAAGGATGACCTTGCCGAGTTGAGCGGTTCGGAAACCGGGCCGGACGGGCAGAACCTCTATCGGCTGGCCCTGGCGGTGCGGGCGCCGGTGCCGCCGCTGACGCGGCCGACCCTCCTGGGGCTGGTGACGGTGACGCTGCCGTCGCACGAGGGCGATGCGCAGGTGTGGCTGAACCGGATCGTGATCGTGGCGGCGGGGGCCCTGGCGGGCTTTCTGGCCATCCTCGTCTTCTATCTGATCACGCACAAGCTGATCCTCTCGCCGATCCACGGTCTCAAGGCGGTCGTCGACCAGGTTGCGGCGGGGGACCTCACGGTTCGCTCCGACGTGAAGACCGGCGACGAGTTCGAGCAGCTCGCGCAGGCGATCAACAGCATGCTCGAGCACCTTCAGAAGTCTCAGGAGGAGCTGGAGACGATCAACCGGTCGCTCGACACGCGGCTTGGCGAGCTGGCCGAGACCAACGTGGCCCTGTACGAGGCCAACCGGATCAAGAGCGAGTTTCTCGCGAACGTCAGCCATGAATTGCGGACGCCGCTCACGTCGATCATCGGGTTCGCGGAACTCCTGCGGGACGCGTCGCGGGACGCGGAATCGGCAAACCCGGTGCGGATCGCCCGGTTCGCGCACAACATTCTGACCAGCGGCCGCAACCTGCTTGAGCTGATCAACGACCTGCTCGACCTGGCGAAGATGGAGGCGGGGAAGATGGTTCTGCATCGGACGCATTTCGCCCTCCGCGACATCTGCGAGGCCGTGATCGACTTCACGCGTCCGCTCGTGGAGAAGAAGGCGCTTCGGTTTGAGGCAAGCCTGGGCGACGATCTGCCGGCAATGCACTCCGACGCCGGGCGGATTCAGCAGGTGCTCTACAACCTCCTGAGCAATGCGATCAAGTTCACGCCCGCCGGCGGCTCCGTGCGGTTCGATGTCCGCCGTCACGGGGAGGACAAGGTCTGCATCATCGTTGCGGACACCGGTCCGGGCATCCCGCCCGAGTTTCAGGCGGTGATCTTCGAGAAGTTCCGGCAGATCGACTCGTCGGTCACACGGGAGCACGACGGCACGGGCCTCGGGCTGCCGATCAGCCGGGAGCTGACGCACATGCTCGGCGGCACGATTCAGCTCGAAAGCGAGGTCGGAAAGGGCACGACGTTCACGGTCATCCTGCCGGTGGAATGCCCCGAAACGGCGAGGATGCCGCTCGTGCCGCTGACGTGAGAAACGGGACGCAGCCGGTGCCGTTTGTGGCGAGAGAGTCTCGCGTGCGGCGTGCAGCGCCGCGAAGGCTCAGTCGCCCCGACGGGGCTTTGCGCTTGTTGACGCCGGGAACCCAGGGCTTACGCCCTGGGCTACTCTCAGTCGCCCCTGCGGGGCGAAGAACGAACGAAACCCTCGAACCGGAGGCGGCACTACGGGGCTGGAAAGGAACGAAACTCTCGAACCGGAGGCGGCACTACGGGGCTGGAAACGAACGAAACCCTCGAACCGGAGGCGGCACTACGGGGCTGGAAAGGAACAAAACTCTCGAACCGGAGGCGGCACTACATGCCTTCGCCCCGCGGGGACGGTTCGATGGCGGCGCTGGGCGGCGAGTACGACGCGTGCGTACCGGCTACATATCTTGGCCGCGCCGGAGCGGTTCGACTCCGCAGAAAGTGTCGCGTACCCCGGCGTCGCGGACGGCCGACGCTTACCTTGGCGTCCGCGCGCGCTGGTCATATAATTCTCGCAGCAGCGGGAGGTTGCGCCCAATCGCCCCGGAGAGTGCCTCGTGAAGCTGTACACCGGCAAAGGCGACAGCGGCTTCACCGCCCTGTTCGGCGGGCGGCGTGTCCGCAAGGATGATCTTCGTGTCCAGGCATACGGGACGGCGGACGAGCTCAACGCGGTCATAGGCTGGGCGGCATTGGCCTGCGCGGACTCGGAACTGATTCGGCGGCTGAAGCACGTGCAGGACGACCTGTTCCATCTCGGAGCGGAACTCGCTGCGCCCGCCGAGGCCGCAGGTGCCGGGTCCGACGTTCCTCGCGTGAACGCCGAACAGATTGCGAGGCTCGAGCGGTGGATCGACGAGGCATCCGAGGCCGTGCCCGCGATCCGCGCCTTCATCCTTCCCGGGGGTTCGGAGGCCGCCTGTCGGCTGCACATCGCGAGAACCGTCTGCCGGCGGGCCGAACGCCTCGTCGTCGATCTCGTCGCCAGCGCCGGCGTGCGGGGCGAGGTGCTGGCGTACCTCAATCGGCTGGGAGACCTCCTGTTTGCCTGGGCGCGACGGGTGAATTACCTTGCCGGCGTGAAAGACGAGGCATGGACAAGGACGACGCCGTAGCGCGGCCTGAGGCCGCGACCGACGTGGGAGACGGGCGTCGCGCCCGCCGGGGCGTGCCGGATGCATGGTCCCCCACGGACGCCGCATAGAGTCCGATCGGGAACGGGCCGCTGCCGCTGAATCATGCGAATCACGTTCGAAGAGAGACTGTTCCTGATCGTCCTGGCCCTCACGCTCGGGGCGGCGCTGCTGCTGATCAGCGCTGGACAGGGCACCGAGTACGGCCAACGCCCCTGGCAGCCCGGCTCCGTGCTGCACTTCGTCACCCGGCTGATCAACTTCGACTACGCGTACCCGACGCCGAAGGGCGTAACGGTCAAACGGCTCGCGGCGGGCGCGGGCACGGCCGTCGCCCTGATTATCGCAGCGCTGATGTGGTGCCGGCGCCACAGCCCGACAACGGGGGCGTTGCCGGGGACGGACGTGCCCGTCGGCGAGGCGAATGTTTCGGAGCCGCCGAAACGCTGGCGGACCACGCTTTCGGCCGTCGATGCCGCCCAGCTTGCGATGTTGGCATACGTCGTGTGGTCGTTTCTCAGCGCGACCTGGTCGCCGTGGCCGGAGGTGGCCCTGGGCGAGTCGGCCCTGCTGGCGATCGGAGTGCTCTGGGCCGTATGCATTGCCAGGGCGCTTTCCCGCCGTGCGGCGATGACGGGCGCGGTGATCCTGGTGGCGGCGCTGGTCGTGACGGCTTCGCTGGGCCTGTGGTATTTCTACGAGCGCAACCCGGTTCAGCGGCTCAAGTTTCCGATCGGCAATCCGCTGTTTTTCGGGGCGTGCCTTCTGCCGGGCGTGCTGGTGGCGGCACATGTGGCGGTGGGTTCGGTTGTTACGGCGGCCGCGCAGCGGCGATGGCGTTCGCTCTTGTGGGCCCCGCCGGCGATTGCGGCGCTCGTGCCGACGGTGTGGGCGCTGCGTCTGACGGGGGCGAGGGGGGCCCTGGCCGGCCTGGCCGTCGGCGTGTGGGCATCCGTCTTTCTCCGGCTTCGCCGGCGGTGGAGCTGGATTGCCATCGTCGTGGCGGCCGGCGGTCTGTACGCGGGCTACTGGTACGCCCATACGAAGGTCAACGATCTCGCCGGCGGCCGCGGCGCGACGATCCGCCTGCGTCTTTACGGGTGGCAGTATGCGTGGAGGCTGTTTCTCGGCAGCCCGGCGATCGGACTGGGACAGGGCGGCTACTCGCTGGTGGCCGACTCGCTCGCCCGGCCCGACGCGGAGAACGACCCGGCCGCTTTTGTCGGTGATCGGCTTGTGCATGCGCACAACGAATGGCTGGAATCGCTTGCGGATCTCGGGGCGATCGGGATCACGTACCTGGTTCTCGGTTACGGCGTGACATTGTGGGCGTGCCGGCAGGCGCTCCACCACCGCCGGGGTTCCGTGCAGGAGTGGTGCGCGCTGGGGATGATGGCATCGCTCGCTGCGCTTCTTGCGGAGGAGGCGACGGACGTCGGGCTGCGTCTTCCGGGTCTGCCGGTCGTGTGGTACACGGTGCTCGGACTGACCTGGGCGATGATGCGCGGGGAGGACCGTTGCTGCGACCGCGCGGTGCCCTTTCCCCGGCCCGTGCTCTGGATCGGCACGGGGGCGGCGTTCGCGGTCGCCGTGATCCTGTTCACCTGGAGCGTGTACGACTGGCAGGGCGCTCTGGCGGAGGCCCGCGTCCCGGCGCTGATGAACGAGAAACGCTGGACGGAGGCGGCGGAGCAGGCCGAGGCCGCCACGGTGTACCGGATGGCGGCGGACGAGATCCCCGTTTCGATCGGCCAGAAGGTGCTCTGTTACGTCGATATCGCGGCGTTTCATCTGACCGCGTTGCTGAACTCGGCGGACGGACGGCCGCTCAAGGACACGGAGGGCACGCCGCTGGGCAATCTGCTGCGGCAGGATCTTGCGACGGGACAGTCGTACATGCTCGCCGCGCACAGCGAGGCAATGGGCCTGCTGCGGCGCGTGCCGACGTATCCGTACGTGGCAGGCGAGGTCGGCCGATTGCTGCTGTACTGGGCGCAGGTGACCCGCGAGGTCGGGGCTCCGGTGAATCCGCAGGAGGCGGCGGGCGTTCGGAACGAGGGAAGGCGCCTGCTGCTCTTCGAGTACCGCCGCAATCGGCTGAGCGTGGAGGCGGCGGTGCGATGCGTTGCGGCCTGGCCGGATCGTCCGATGGACGAACGTCTGGAGTGGATGTGTACGGCCCTTCGCGGTTCGAGCGTGCCCACCGGTCCGCCGGAGTACCAGGCCACCCTTACCGGGCTGATGAACGAACAGGATTTCTCCGCGGCGCTGGATCGGCGCCTGCAGACGGCGAGGGCGTCGGCCGCCGCCGCCGGGCCGTCGGAGTGGCAGGACCGCTTCGCCCCGGAGACTTTTCGCATCTGGGCGATGGCTCTCTCGCGACAGTCCCGCTGGGCCGACGCGGTCCGCGCCCTGGAGCCGGCGATCCGGATGTATCAGCAGATTCGGGTTGCTCAGCCGACCATGCTGCCCATTACGCTGGCAGAGCAGGCGTGGTACGCCTTCCTGGCGACCCCCGACGACCCGCAGGAGGCCCGGCGCCTGGCCGCGCTGGCCATCCGGGAAGTGCCGCCGATCGGCGCCCAGGAACAGTTGGCTCTTCCGCTCCGGCGATCGTTGATTCTGTATTGTCTCGCCGGCGGCGCGGAAGACGAGGCCGCCTCGATCGCGGAGAGGATACTTGCCACGGATGATCACAGCGCCGTCATGCACCAGATCGGGCTGGCGTATGTGGAGCTGGCGGGACAGTTCGTCGGTACGTCGCCGGAGGCGCGGCCGAAGCGACTGTCCATCTGGTTGCGGCGCGCGGCGCAGCTCGCCCCGGATTCCACGACGCTATGCCTCCTGCAGGCGCAGTTCGCCTTCGAGGCCGGGCGCGATGACGAGGTCGTCCGGCTGTTCAAGAAGGCCGAATCGCTCGGCGTCGATCCGGAGCGAATCGAGGACATGCTGAGCCGGGCCCTGGCGGCCCGGCCGGAGAGCCGGCCGCTGGCGGACTTCGCGAGGGAGCGCGGCCTCACAAGACCGACGTCCGCGCCGGCGACGTCGCAGGCGGTCGGGTCCTCGCGGCCCGCAACGGCGTCGGGGCCGGCGGCGGAGTGAATGCGTACCGCGGAACGGGCCGTTTCACGCGGAAGGATGGCTTTGCAGGAGAATGGCGCCGATGCGGAGGTATCTGGGGCGTATTGTGGCCGTCGGGCGGACGCAGGCCGGGCATAATGCCGCGCTCTATCGCGTCTCGTCGCGGTCTTTCCCGAATCGTCAGATCGTCGAGCTCGCGGGAGGGCTGGCGGTCGTCCCGCGCAAGGGGTTCGAGAACGACGTCTACAGGAATCCATACATTGCCTACCATTGCGTTCGCCTTGTGGGCGAGCGGGCCGTGCTGACCAACGGCTCTCACACGGATCCGATCGCGGAGAAGCTGGAGGCCGGAGCGTCGCCGAAGGATGCGCTGGCGCTGGCGATGCTGGCGCTCGATTACGAGAAGGACCACCTGAAAACACCGCGCATCGCCGCCGTCGTGGACATGAAATCGCCGACGGCCTGGCTGGCGGTCGTTCGGCACGATGCCCTCGTTGTCAAGGAAGTCGCCCTGCAGGCGGGCGAAGTGACGTATCTGGCCACGTACGAAGCGAACGATATCCGCGCCGGGCAGGTGGTCTCGATCACGGCGGCCGGCCCGGAAGACCTCGCCCGTGCCGCGTGCGACGGCCCGGGGTTCGCCGAGTTTGAGCATCCCGTCACGGCCGCCGCCGTCGTGGCGATCGACGGGCGCTTTGTCCTCGGCCGCTACACGGTCGAAGCGCGATAGAGTCTTGCGTCGCCGCTTTTGCGCACCCTGCGCGCGGCCTGTCTTGCGCGCCTGTATCGCGCTGCGGCGGTAGCGCCACCCGTCATTCTGAGGAGCGCGGCGACGAAGAATCCGGCGGATTGGCGCAGAGAAGCCGGATGCTTCGCTTCGCTCCGCATGACGGCCGCCGGCGCGTCCGTGTCCGGTTGTGGCCGAGGGCCGCCTTGGGCCGATGCGGCATTGTCGCGTCGCCGAACGCATCGGCGGCGGTCGCAAAGCGAGTCGGCCGGTCAGCGGCGGGACGGCTGGGGCCAGGCGGTGTTGAGGAAGCGGCCGTCCCTGCTGATGAGTCTGCCGTCGATCTCGATGCGGCCGCCCCTGCGGAGGTCGCAGACCATGTCCCAGTGCAGGCCGCTCTGGTTTTTCCCGCCGGTCTCGGGGTAGGCGGCGCCGACGGCCGCGTGGAAGGTGCCGCCGATCTTCTCGTCGAAGAGCGTGTTCTTCGTGTAGCGTTGGATGGCGTAGTTCGTGCCGATGGCGATCTCGCCGAGGATCCGGGAGCCCTTGTCCATGTCGAGCATTTTGATGAGGAAGTCCTCGCCCTTCGTGGCGGTCGCCTCGACGACGCGGCCGGCGCGGAACTTGAGGCGGATGCCGTCGGCCTCGCGTCCGCCGTGCACGGCCGGGAAGCTGTAGCAGACGACGCCCTCGGTGGCGTCCTCGATCGGGCCGGTGAAGACCTCGCCGTCGGGGAAGTTCTCGTGGCCGTCGCAGTTGATCCATCGGCGGCCCGTCACGCCGAGGCGCAGGTCGGTGCCCTGGGGCGTGGTGAAACGGATCTCCTTCGCCTTGTTCAGCACGTCGCAGAGGCGTTGCTGGCCGATGCTGAGCCTTCGCCACTCGGCGGCGGGGTCCTTCGCATCGAGCTTGCCGGCGCCGTAGACGAAGTTCTCGTACTCGGCGAGCGACATCTCGGCGTCCTGGGCGGCGGCGTTGCACGGGAACATGGTGCCGGTCCAGCGGAGCTTCGCCTTGCCCTTGAGGGCGGCCCGCTTCAGGAAGATGTCCGAGAGCGGTTTGCGGGCGCGGCTGACGATCGCCTGCCGGCGGGGATCGACATTCGTGAGGGCTTTGGTGTTCTCGTCGCCCCAGATGCCGATCGAGGCGTTGATCGTGGAGACCTCCTGCCTGGCGAGGGGGCTGACGAAGGTCAGTTGGTTTCTCGACGCGTGCTTGAGGAAGATTTCCTGACACTCCTCGGGCGCCATGCGGATAAACGGGTTGCCGCCCGCCGCAAGCACTTCGCGGTAGATCGCGACGATGAGCGGCTCGGCGATCGCCGGTCCGGAGATCCGCACGAGATCGCCCTTCCGGATCGCCACCGAGTAGTTCACGAGCACGTTCGCCAGCTTGTCGATTCGTGGGTCACGCATACCTGGGTTCCCTCAGTCCGTTGATCCGTCGGAGTCGTCACGAGTCCGGCGTCGGGCCTGAAGCGTGCGGATGCGAGATCCGGGCCGCCACTGGCCACTCCAGACTCGAGACTCGGCACGCTACAGAATAAACCTGCTCAAGTCCTCGTCCTTCACCACGTCCGCCAGGCGGTCGCGGACGTACTTCGCGTCGATCGTGATCCTGTCGCCGGCCTGGTCCGGGGCGTTGAAGGAGATGTCCTCGACGACTTTTTCCATGATCGTGTAGAGGCGGCGGGCGCCGATGTTCTGCGAGCGGTGGTTCACGTCGTGCGCGATCCGGGCCATGGCGTCGATCGCGTCGTCCGTGAACGTCACGCGCACGCCTTCGGTGGCCAGCAGCGCGATCTGCTGCTTCGTCAGGGCGTTCTCCGGCTCCGTGAGGATCCGCACGAAATCGTCCCTGGTCAGGTCGGCCAGCTCCACACGGATCGGGAAGCGGCCCTGCAGCTCGGGCATCAGGTCCGAGGGCTTGCTGCCGTGAAACGCACCGGCGGCGATGAAGAGGATGTGGTCCGTGCGCACCGGGCCGTACTTCGTCGTGACGGTGCAGCCCTCGACGATCGGGAGCAGGTCGCGCTGGACGCCCTGGCGTGAGACATCGGGCCCGTGCAGCGACGGGGGGCCGGCGATCTTGTCGATCTCGTCCACGAAGATGATGCCGCTGTTCTCCGTGCGGCGGATGGCCATCTCCGTGACCTTCTCCCGGTCGATGAGCCGGTCGCACTCTTCCTGAAAGATCAGCTTTCGGGCTTCGCGCACGGAAACGCGCCGGCTCTTCGGCGCCTTGGGGATGAGCCGCTCGAGGAAGTTCTGAAGCTCCGGGTCGAACTGATCGACGCCGATCGTCGCAAACATCCCCGGCGGCATCGGGCGCTCTTCCGTGGTCAGGTCGATCAGCCGCTCGTCCAGCTCCCCCGCCCGCAACCGCGTCCGGAACTTCTCACGGACCCGGGAATGCCGCTCCGCCGCGGGGGTGTCCGGCACGGCCGAGCGGCGATCCGCGTCCGTCGTCGGGATGATCGCATCAAGCAGCCGTTCCTCGGTCTGCCGCTCCGCCTCGGCCCGCACCACCTCGGTCTGCTCGGCCCGCACCATGTGGATCGCCAGGTCGAGCAGATCGCGGACCATGCTCTCCACATCCCGCCCGTGATAGCCGACTTCCGTGTACTTGGTGGCCTCGACCTTGATGAACGGCGCATTGACGAGCGCGGCAAGTCGCCGCGCGATTTCCGTCTTGCCGACGCCGGTCGGGCCCATCATGATGATATTCTTCGGTCCGATGTCCCGACGAAGCTCCTCGGGCAACTGCTGCCGGCGCCAGCGATTCCGCACGGCCACCGCCACGGCGCGTTTCGCCTCATCCTGCCCGACGATGTGCCGGTCGAGCGCCTCGACGATCTGTCGCGGGGTAAGTTCGTTCATCCCGATTGCCCAGTTATAAGACAGCCGCGCGCCCGATACAAATCATCGCGGTCGGCGTCCCTCCGCATCGCGGACGATGCCGGCTGTGCGGGTGCGGCGCGTCCGTCACGGGCGGTTTCCGTACGCCTCCATGAGGATGGCGAGGATCTTCGGCGCCAGGTCGTCCCAGTCCTGCGAGCCGTCCTGGTTCACGCTGCAGAAGTTGTTGAGGATCATCACGCCCGTCACGCCGGGAAGGGCGAAGAGCCGTCTGGCCACCGGGTCGGTCTCGGCGGCGGCGGCGCTGTAGAAGGTCTTCGTGGGGCCTTCGTTGATCACGCGATTCGCGATGAACTTGACCGAATTCGGGTTCGGGGTCGGATGGGGGGTGATCAGGAGATCGCTCACGATGCATTCCTCCGTCGAGGCTGCCTGCCGGTGCCGTGCATGCCCTCGCCTGCCATTTCTCCGTCGTCGCAAGCCCTCCGGAAAACCGGGGAAACCGCGATTCGGCATTATAGTCCCGTCGCCGCCGCGGGCACAGCCGCGTTCGGCCGGCAGTCACGGGGCAATCAGATCGATCCGCTGGAAGCGGTCCACGTCGATCAGGCCCTGGTCCGTCAGCTTCAGCGAACCGATTACCGACAGACTCAGGAACGACATGGACATGAACGGGCGCTGGAGCGGGCAACCCAGGCTCGCCGCCGCCGCCCCCACTTCCTGCAGCTTCTGCGCGACGACCGCCGCCGGCTGATCGCTCATCAGGCCGCCGATGGGGAGCGAGACGTCGGCGAGGACCTTGCCACCCTCCACGACGCTCAGGCCGCCGCGGATCTTGATCAGGTGCACCGCCGCCGCCAGCATGTCCGCGTCGTTCACTCCGGCCACGATCAGGTTGTGGGCGTCGTGTGCGACCGTCGACGCCACCGCGCCCCGCCGAAGGCCCAACCCGCGCACGAAACCCAGGCCGACCCGCCCGCTGGCCGAGTGCCGTTCGATCACCGCGAGTTTGACCAGATCCCGGTCGGGATCGGCCACGAGCTGTCCCTCCCGGACGGCCGCCGGCTCGAGCCCCCGCCGGGTGAACACCTGGTCGTCCACGACTTCGATCACGTGCACGCGGGCGTGATTCACCGCCGGCGCCGGGATGGCGAAGTGCGAAAGCTCCAGCCAGTGCGTGTTGATGCTGCCGCGAAGCACGATCGGCCGTGCCGCGAGGTACGCCGTCTGGTCCGACACGCACACGCCGTCCTGGGCGACAAGCTTGCCGTCGTTCCAGACCATGCGCGGTCGGATGTTTTCGAGATCGTCCAGGGCCACGAGCGTCGCCTGATAACCGGGCGCGACGGCGCCGCGACGCTTCAGCCCGTAATAGCGGGCGGGATTGATCGTCGCCAGGCGGATCGCCAGCAGCGGATCCATGCCGAGGCGGATGGCGCGGCGGATCACGTAATCGATGTGCCCCTCGCGGAGCAGGTCGTCCACATGCTTGTCGTCGGTGCAGAACATGAACTGATCGGCGTTGGTCAGGTTGACCAGCCCGGCCAGGGCCTCGAGGTTGCGCGCCACGGATCCCTCGCGGATCATCACGCGCATGCCGGCGCGGAGCCGTTCCTTCGCCTCGTCGGCCGTGACGCATTCGTGATCGCTCCGGACGCCCGCGGCGGCGTAGGCCTGCAGGGCCGACCCGGTCAGCCCCGGCGCGTGCCCGTCGATGACGCGGTCTCCCACCACCTTGAGTTTGGCCAGCACGTCCGGGTCGCCGCTCACCACGCCCGGGTAGTTCATCATCTCGGCCAGGCCCAGGACCCACGGATCGCTCAGGAACGGCAGCAGATCGACGGCGCCGAGCTCCGCGCCGGCCGACTCCCACCGGGAGGCGGGCACGCACGAGCTCAGCATGACGTAGACATGGATCGGGGCGTACTTGCTCGTCCGCAGGATGTAGCGAATGCCCTCGGCCCCCATGACGTTCGCGATTTCGTGGGGGTCGGCGGCGACGGCCGTCGTTCCGTGCGCGACGACCGTCCGTGCGAACTCGGGCACCGACAGCATGCTCGATTCGATGTGGACATGGGCGTCGAAGAAGCCGGGGCAGAGGATCAGCCCCCGGCAGTCCACGACGGCGGCCGCCTGGAACGGGCCGCCGACGGCCGCAATGCGGTCCTCGGCGATGGCGACGTCCGCCTCGTACACTTCATGCGAGAGAACATTGACGATGCGGCCGCCGTGCAGGACCAGATCGGCCGGCTTGTGTCCCGCCGCGACGGCAATCAGACGCTCCAGGTCCATGGGATACACCTCGGCCTGCGTGTTTGGGGCGATTATAACCGCCCGCGTCGCGATGAAAACTCACGTCGCGCGTTGCGCCATGCAGGACCCGGGAGCCGGGCGGGGCGCGTTTGACCCGTCTGATCGGTTTCGATAGCCTGACATCCATGAGTGATGCACCTGTTCTGACGACCACGCTCACCTTCAGCGACAAGGTTCGCCTCACCGCCGTCTGCGCGCTGGCAATGGCGCTGTTCGCCTCCGTCGGCTGGACGATCGCGCGGCCGGCCGATCCGTTTGCAGCGGTCAGTCTGCTTCTCGAGAGCCGGGCCTGGCCCGCGGTACTCGCTTCGGCGGTGGCCCTGGGCGCCGTGGCCGCCGCGGTGGCTACGGTCGTCGTCGGCCCGGTCATGCCCGAGGCCGGCTCGCTTGCCGCCGCGCTCGGGCTCGCCACGATGAGCACCCGCGGCGGCACAATGACCGAAGTGCTCATGTATCATGGCGCTTCGGCGGGCGACCGCCGTCTGCTCGCCCCGATTCTCATCACGGAGACGGTCCTCTGGCTGGCGGTCGTCGGAGCGGCCTGGCTCGTGAGCGGCATCGTTCGAAGCTGGCTGAACGGCCAGTCCGCGGCCGTGCCGGCCGGCTCGTCGAGGCGCTGGGCTCGCCTGCGCGAGGCGCTCGTGCATCTGCGTGACGGCCTCCTCGGCATGGCCGTCAGCGCCGTCCTCGCCTGCGTATTCATCTCCGCGACGATTTCGCGCAGCCCGGAGTCGGAGATCCAGCGGGGGCAGGTGTTCTTCGCCGTCGGGGCGGGGTTTCTCATTGCGGGGGCGATCGTCAAGCAGATCTGGCCCCGCGGCGCCGCATGCTGGTACGGGCTGGGCGTGCCGTTGGTGGCCGCGCTCGGGTACGGCTGGGCGACGGTCAGCCCTCTGGCCTCCGGCGTGTCCGACTATTATGCCCGGCTGGCAACCACGCCCCCAAACGATCTCTTCCGCCCGCTGCCGATCGAGTACGTCGGCGTCGGGGTGGCGGGCGCGATTCTGGGGCATTGGATCGGTCAGCGGATGCATGAGGCGCGGGCGGCGAAGGGGGCTCAGCCGTGATTCTGCGGCGCCGAATCCACGAAGACTGGGAAACGATTCGGCGGCGGATGCTTCGCGAAACGGAAGAGTATCTCGCCGAAGGGCTGGAGCACCCGGAGCGGCGAATCCGGATCCCGGCGCATCGCGTAGGCAGCGGCCACTTCTCGCGGGCCTTCTCCATCGCATTCTGGGAGAGCGTGTTGTTCACGTGAGGCCGGGGCGCCGCGCCGAGCGCGTCAGACGGAACCCGGTCTGATCCTGCATGTTTCCGGAGGCCGCTTCAGCGGTCTTGCCCGAAGGGCCAACAGGCCGGCCCTTGGAGGACTGGTGAGCCCCACCCGCCGTAGAACGGCTGGCCTGTCAGCCCGCCTTCGGCGGGGAAACCCCGTGAACGGGGTTGTGCCTCCTCAACCGGCCTTGCGACGCAGATTCAGCGCGTGATGCGTATCACGCCTCCACCGCGACCCGATGCATCTCCGGGGTGCCCTCGTCGCCGGCGCGGATCATCACGACCGCTTTTCGCCCGTACGCATCGCCGGGGCATGCCGCCGCACAAAGGCCGCACGACTGGCATCGCTCGTAGTCGATACCGAGCCGCTCGATGGCGCCGCCGGCCGGGCCCGCGCCGCCCGCGAATACGATGGCATCGTTCAGACAGATCGTCAGGCATGTCCCGCAGGACACGCAGAACTCGCGGACGAAGTGCGGCTTGCGCCGCTGCCGCCAGTCCGTTCGCCGTTCGGCGAATTCGGGCGCCTCCGCTTCTGCGCTGGTCAGCCGGGCCCGCTGGACGGGAACAGGAACGATCGCACCGGGCGAGTACCGCACGCAATCGATCCCGCTGTAGAGCAGCCGGTATAACGCCTCCCGGCAGAAGACCTCGCGCCCGGCCTTGCGGTAGTCTTCCTTGCGGAGCGAGCATGTCGCCGGCGAATCGCCTTCGATCGTGAGCGTGCTGCCGGAGAGGCTCAGCCTCGCCTCGTCGGCGGCAAACAGCGCAAAGCGAAGGTTCAGCTCGATGCCGGCCTCCTCCAGCGCATCCTCCGCATCCTCCGGCGCGCCGGTGAGGGCCAGGCTCAGGGCCGCCCGGATGTTGGCGGCGTTGTCGACGCGGGCGAGCAGCGAGCGTATGTTGCGCCGATACATCGCCCGGGCGATGCCGGTCAGGCCGCTGAGCGCCTGTCCGTTGCGAAAGGCGCCTCCTTCCCGAAACTCGATCTCCGACCGATGCGCCGTCAGTTCGGCGACGAGGCGGTCAAACTCGTCCGCCGTCACCTCGTCCGTCAGGGGCGCATGCCGCACGAAGCCGTAGGGCAATTGCATGATATCATCCGTCCTTTCCGGCGTGTTCCGACAGTGCGGGTACTGCGACGCGAACCCGAACAGTCCCCTCCGCCCGCTTTCGCATTATACCGGGAATCGGGCCTCTGTGAAAGGTTACACAACGTCGGATCAATGCAAAGAAATCGGCTATCACCCCTCGCCGCAACCCGCCGGCGGGGCGTGATAGCCGACAAGCAATACGGCAAGACGCCTCAGGCCTCCCAACTCTGCAGGATGTGCATGTAGTTGGCCCGCTCGAAGGCCTTCGGGTCGGGACACTTCTGGAGGCCCATGCTGCCCTGCATCTGCCGGAGCGATTCGTACTCGTGTTCCTCAAGCCAACGGGACACTTCGCGTCGCATTGTCGCGATCTGGCCGGGGCCGTTCTTGAGAAGCGATGAGACCATCTGCACGGCGTGCGCGCCGCACATCACCGCCTTGATCGCGTCCAGCGGCGTATGCACTCCGCCGGTAACCGCCAGGGAGGCGCGAACCCGTCCGGAGAGAATCGCCAGCCAGCGCAGCCGCAGCAGCAGGGCTCCGGAGTTGGACAGGTTCAGTTCCGAGACGACCTTGAGCTCTTCCACGTCGATGTCCGGCTGGTAGAAGCGATTGAAGAGCACGAGGCCGTCCGCCGCCACGCTGTCGAGATGCCTGGCCACGTTGGCCAGGGATGAGTAGTAGGGCGAGAGCTTGACGGCGACGGGGATGGTGACCGCTTTCTTGACGGCGCTGACCATTTCCACCGTCCGGCGTTCGAGCGCCTCGCCGGTCTCGTCCGGGTCGGTGGCGAGGTAGTACACGTTCAGTTCGAGGGCATCCGCGCCGGCCTGCTGCATGAGGCGGGCATAATCCAGCCAGCCGCCCAGGGTCGTGCCGTTGAGCGAGGCAATCACCGGGATCCTGACGGCGGCCTTGATCTTGCGGATCTGCTCGAGGTACTCGTCCGGCCCGAGGACGAAGTCCTCCGGGCTGGGGAAGTAGGAGAGCGCTTCCGCAAACGAATTCGCGGGCGTATCCATCGAGCGATTCGTGGCCAGTTGCTCCGCCGCAATCTGCTCTTCAAACAGCGACCGCATGACGATCGCCGCCGCGCCGGCGTCCTCCAGTTTCTTCGCGCTGTCGATCTTGTCTGCCAGCGGCGAAGCACCCGCCATGAACGGATGCGGGAATCGGAAACCAAGGTACGTTGTGGACAGATCCATTTGCCGGGTCCTCCGGGTTGTCAGGTTCTTGTCTCGTTACGGGTTCACGGTCGCTTCGCTCGCCGGCGCGCTGTGGGCCCCGGGTTCGCCGTTGCCGTTTCCATTCGCCTTCGGCACGCGCAGTTTCGCCATGTGGTCGTAGATCGCCACGCGGCGGGATGAGGCATTCCGGGCCTCGATCGAAAGCCGGTGGAACCGCTCCGGGTCGATCTTCTCCACCATGCGGAAGCGGGTTTCGTTGCGCATGTAATCCGCAACGGTCGCCTTGCCCGGGGCCGAGTCGAGGGTCAGCGGCGGCTCGCCATCGAGCAGGCGCCGCGGGTCGTAGCGGTAGAGCGGCCAGATCCCGCTGTCTACGGCCAGTTTCTGCTGATCGAGTCCGAACGCCAGGTCGTAGCCGTGGGCGATGCAGTGGCTGTAGGCGATGATCAGCGACGGGCCCGGATACGCGTCGGCCTCAAGGAACGCCTGCACCGTGTGGTTGTCCTTGGCGCCCATCGCGACGCTCGCCACGTACACATGGCCGTAGCTCATCGCCATCAGGCCGAGGTCCTTCTTCTGGACCTCCTTGCCGGCCGCCGCGAACTTCGCCGCCGCGCCCAGCGGCGTGGCCTTCGACGCCTGGCCGCCCGTGTTCGAGTAGACCTCCGTGTCGAGCACGAGGACGTTGATGTCGCGCTGGAGGGAGAGGATGTGGTCCAGCCCTCCGTAGCCGATGTCGTAGGCCCATCCGTCGCCGCCCATGCACCAGACGCTCTTCTTGACCAGGTAGTCGGCCAGTCGCTCCAGGCGGCGCGCCTCCGGGCCGTCGATGCCCGCCAGCTTCTTGCGGAGCGCCGCGACGCGTTCGCGCTGAGCCTTGATACCCGCCTCGCTGCCCTGGTCGGCGTTGAGAAGCTCGGTGACGAGGACGTCCCCGATCTGCGAGCCGAGCCGATGCAGGAGCGAGCGGACCTGCGCAATGTGCGCGTCGATGGCCAGCCGGAAGCCGAAACCGAACTCGGCGGCGTCCTCGAAGAGCGAGTTCGACCAGGTCGGCCCGCGGCCGTTGGCGTCCTTGCAGTACGGCGTGGTCGGGAGGTTGCCGCCGTAGATCGACGAGCAGCCCGTGGCGTTTCCGATCAGAGCGCGGTCGCCGAAGAGCTGGGTGAGGAGCTTGACGTAGGGCGTCTCCCCGCAGCCCGCGCAGGCGCCGGAATACTCGAACAGAGGCCGGAAGAGCTGCGAGGACTTCACGTTGATCCGGCCGGCCGCGACGGCCGTGCGGTCCGGGTCGGGCAGGCTGAGGAAGAACCGGTAGTTCTCGCGCTCGCGCTCCCGAAGCGGAATCTGCGGCTCCATATTGATCGCCTTGTGCTTCGGGTTGGATTTGTCCTTCGCCGGGCAGACGGCCACGCAGAGCTTGCAGCCGGTGCAGTCCTCCGGGGCCACCTGGATCGTGAACTTCATCCCGGCGAATTCCTTGCCCTTGTAATCCGTCGAGCGGAACTCGGCCGGGGCCTTGGCCAGGTGCGCCGGGTCGTACACCTTCGCGCGGATGCTGGCGTGGGGGCAGACCATCGCGCACTTGTTGCACTGGATGCAGATTTTCGGGTCCCAGATGGGGATCTCCAGGGCGATGTTGCGCTTCTCCCACTGCGTCGTCGCCGTGTCGAACGTGCCGTCGACCGGGAACGCGCTGACCGGGAGCAGGTCGCCCTTGTTGATCATCATGACCGCGGTGACGCGTTTGACGAAGTCGGGCGCCTCCTCCGCAACGATCGGCGGCCGGCTGCGGGTGGCGGTCACCCGGTCGGGCACCTTCACCTCGTGGAGGTGGGCCAGCGTCTCGTCCACGGCGGCGAAGTTCCGCTTGACCACCTCCTCGCCCTTCTTGCCGTACGTCTTCCTGATCGCCTTCTTGATCTGTTCGATGGCCTCGTCGCGCGGCAGGACGCCGGAGATGGCGAAGAAGCACGTCTGCATGATCGTGTTCACGCGGCTGCCCATCCCCGTGGCCTTGGCGACCTCGTAGCCGTCGATCACGTAGAACTTCAGCTTCTTCTCGATGATCTGCTCCTGGACCTCGCGGGGGAGCTTGTCCCAGACCTCGTCCTTGCCGTAGGGCGAGTTCAACAGGAACACGGCGCCGGGCGTCGCGTATTCGAGCACGTCGTACTTCTCGAGGAAGACGAACTGGTGGCACGCGACGAAGCTCGCCCGCTTGATCAGGTAGTGCGAGTAAATGGGCCGCGGGCCGAACCGCAGGTGGGAGATGGTGATCGCGCCGGACTTCTTCGAGTCGTAGACGAAGTAGCCCTGGGCGAAGTTGTTCGTCTCCTCGCCGATGATCTTGATCGAGTTCTTGTTTGCCCCGACCGTGCCGTCGGCCCCGAGGCCGAAGAACACGGCCCGGACCACGTCGTCCGGCTCAATGTCGAAGGACTCGTCCACGTCGAGCGACGTGTGCGTCACGTCGTCCACGATGCCCACGGTGAAATGGTTCCTGGGGCGGTCTTTGGCGAGTTCGTCGAACACGGCCTTGACCATCGCCGGGGTGAATTCCTTGCTGGCCAGGCCGTACCGGCCGGCGATCACCCGCGGCACCTGGGCGAACTTCGCCAGGCCGAGTTCCCTGCCCTCGTGCAGGGCGGTGACGACGTCGAGGTACAGCGGCTCGCCGGGGGCGCCGGGTTCCTTCGTGCGGTCGAGCACGGCGATTGCCTTCGTGCTTGCCGGCAGGGCCGCGAGGAAATCCTTCACGGAGAACGGGCGGTACAGCCGCACCTTCACGACGCCGACCTTCTCGCCCTTGCCGATCAGGTGCTCGGCCGTTTCCTGGGCCGTGTTGGCGCCGGAGCCCATGAGCACCACCACCCGCTCGGCCTGCGGGTGTCCCACGTAGTCGAACAGGTGATACCGCCGGCCGGTCCGCTCGGCAAAGCGGTCCATGACGCGCTGCACGACGCCCGGGCAGGCGTCATAGAAGCGGTTGCACGCCTCGCGGGCCTGGAAGAAGACGTCCGGATTCTGGGCCGTGCCGCGAAGCTTCGGCGCGTCGGGCGTCAGGGCGCGTTCGCGGTGCGCCTTCACCGCCTCCTCGTCGATCATGAACCGCAGGTCGTCGTCGGAGAGTTCCTCCATCTTGGCCACTTCATGCGATGTGCGGAACCCGTCGAAGAAATGCAGCACCGGCACGCGGCCCTCCAGCGCCGCCGCCTGGCCGATGCACGCCATGTCGTGCGCCTCCTGCACGGAGTTCGAGGCCAGCAGGGCGAAACCCGTCTGCCGGCACGCCATCACGTCCGAATGATCCCCGAAGATGGCCAGCGCGTGCGTGGCCACCGTACGCGCCGTCACGTGCATGCAGAACGCGGTCAGCTCGCCGGCGATCTTGTACATGTTGGGAATCATCAGAAGCAGGCCCTGCGACGCGGTGAACGTCGTCGTGAGCGCCCCGGCCTGCAGCGCGCCATGCACGGCGCCGGCCGCCCCGGCCTCCGACTGCATCTCCGTCACCTGGGGAATCGCGCCCCAGATGTTCTTCATCCCCTTGGCAGCCCACTCGTCCGCCCACTCGCCCATCGGCGAGGACGGCGTAATGGGATAGATCGCGATTACCTCGTTCGTCCGGAACGCGACCGAGGCGGCCGCCTCATTCCCGTCAACCGTGATTATCCGTCTGGTGCCCATTCGGCTTACTCCTGGCAGTTGAAACCCCCGCCGGCCGGTGATTCGGATCACACGCCGCGTGTTGCCCATGCGTCGACCGGCCGTTCCAGCGGACCAGGCGGAGGGACTGGATCGATCCTCTGGGGCTCGCAAGGCAGGCCGCCGACACAAGGCCCCTTCTCATACCGCGCACCGCCGGAAAAGTCCAACTCGCGGCCGACCGCCGACGAGCCGTTCGCGGGCCGCCGGGATAACGGGTACGCGCCGGTTTCGAGTCCTTGCCCGCCCCACCGAAAGCGGGCAGAATACCGCCGAAGGAGGCTCGCCATGACACGAACCATTACCGTTGTGATGGAGCTGATTCTCATCGTCGCGTGGGCAACCCCGCTGTGTGCCGAACCGTCTGCTGCAGCGCCGAACCCGGCAACGCGCCCGGCCCTGCGGGTGTTGATGTTCGTCGGGGGCACGGCCCATGACTACGACGCCCTGCCGGCGCGGCTCGCCCACAACCTCTGCAAGGACGGGGACTTGGATGTACGCGTTACGGCCGACCTCGCCGACCTGCGCGACGACGTGCTGCGGCCATATGATGTAGTTGTCTTCAACACCTGTTTGGATACCAGACTCACCGAGGCGCAGAAGAAGGCGGTCGTCGGCGCTCTTCGTTCCGGCAAGGGCCTCGTGGCCGTGCACTGCGCGTATTGGTCGTTTCAGGACTGGCCGGAGTGGCGCAAGATCATCGGCGGCCTCGTGCTCTCGCACGACAAGTACGGCCCGTACGAGGATGTCGTGGTCGATCGCGCCCACCCGATTGCCGCGGGCCTGCCGGCCCGCTTTACCGTCACGGACGAGGCCTACTATGTCGAGCAGCCCGGCGACGACATTCATGTGATCGTCCGGACCGCCGACGTCCATAAGGGCCGCAAGGCCCCGGAGCCCCAGGTCTGGACCACGCGATACGCCGGCGGGCGCGTCTTCGCCATCACGCTGGGCCATGATGAGAAGGTGCAGAGCGCTCCGGTGTTTCTCTCGCTGCTGGCGAACGGCATCCGCTGGGCAGGCGGGCGGCTCGGGCCGCCGACGATGCTCAGCGACCTGGAGCGAGAGGACGGCTTCGAGCCGCTCTTCGACGGCAAGACGCTCAAGGGCTGGCACTGCGAGAAGGAGTACTGGACGGTCAGGGACGGTTACCTGATCGGCGACACCCGCCCGAAGGCCCCGGACAAGTATTCCTACGCGATCACGGACAGGAGCTACGGCGACTTCATTCTGCGATGGAGCGTCAAGCTCGGGCTGGGCAACAGCGGCGTGCAGTTCCGCAGCGAGGAGTTGCCCCGGTACGAGGTCGCCGGCTACCAGGCCGACATCGTGCCCAACGGCTGGGGCAATCTGCACGAGCAGAACGGCCGCCGAAGGCTCGTCGACGGCTGGACCGGCAAGGCGGAGGGGGCCGTGAACCTGAAAGACTGGAACGACATGGAGGTCACGGCGAAGGGCTCGCACATTACGATCAAGGTCAACGGCGTGACGACGGCCGACTACGCCGAAACCGATGCCACGAAGCCGCGATCAGGCGTCATCGCCCTGCAACTCCACAAGGGCGAGCCTACGGAGGTCTGGTTCACGAACATCCGGATCAAGCCGCTGAAGTAAGCCGGGCGGTCCTGGGCGGGGATCGCGGAGCCCTGCGGCGAAGCCGGCCGCGAACGGCGGAGGACGCAGACGGCTTTGCGGTCCGATGATCCGGGGCCGGAGGGCTGTGCGTGGATCCGCAGCGGGGTCGTCGCCGCCGGACCGCGGATCTGCCCGGGTACGGCTATCGTGTGCGCCGGGAGCTGACGGGCGGGGCCTTTGCCCTGCGCCGTTTTCGCGAGGCCGGTTGCCTGCCGGCGGCACGGGCGGGAGAGGACCGGCGCGACGTTTTCTTCTGTGGCCGGTGATTCCTCGCGATCTTCTTCGCCCGCGCGGTTCCGGGCGGTTCGAGCGCGTTCTGAAGGACCTGGTCCACCTTTTCGGCGAAGACGAAGTGCATGCGGTCGCGGATGTCCTTCGGGATATCCACGAGGTCCTTGCGGTTCCGCTCCGGCAGGATGACCGTGCGGATTCCGGCGCGGTGCGCCGCCAGGACCTTTTCCTTTACCCCGCCGATGGGCAGCACGAGCCCGCGGAGCGTGATTTCACCGGTCATGGCCACGTCGGCGCGGCATGGGCGCTGCGTCATCAGCGACACCAGCGCGGTGAACATGGACACGCCGGCGGAGGGGCCGTCCTTGGGGATCGCCCCGGCCGGCACATGGATGTGAATGTCCTGCCTGGAGAACGCATCGGGGGGAAGCTTGAGCTGCCTGGCCCGACTGCGGACGAGCGAGTAGGCCGCCTGGGCCGACTCCTTCATCACGTCGCCGATCTGCCCGGTGAGCAGGAGATTGCCCTTGCCGGGCATCTTCGTGGCTTCGACGAAGAGGATGTCGCCGCCGGTCGGCGTGAACGCGAGCCCCGTGACGACGCCCGGCACGCTGGTTCGCTGGGCCGTCTCCCGGAGGTATTTCGCAGGCCCGAGGTAGTTGGGCAGCGTCCGCGGCGCAATCACGGTGCTGCGGCCGGTCCCGCGGGCGATCTTCGCGGCAACGGCGCGGCAGATGGTCCCGATCTGCCGCTCCAGTTCGCGGACGCCGGCCTCGCGCGTGTAGTCGGCGATGATCTGGCGCAGGGCGGCGTCGCGGAACGTCAGCCGGTCGGCCGTCAGCCCGTGCTCGTCGAGCTGCCGCGGCACGAGGTAGCGCTTCGCGATCCGGAGCTTCTCCTCCGGCGTGTAGCCGGGGATCTCGATGATCTCCATCCGGTCGCGCAGGGGCGGCGGGATCGGATCCATGTAGTTGGCCGTCGTGATGAACATGACCCGCGACAGGTCGAACGGCACGTCGAGGTAGTGATCGGTGAAGCTGTTGTTCTGCGCCGGGTCGAGGACCTCCAGCAGTGCCGAGGACGGGTCGCCGCGGAAGTCCTGGCCGATCTTGTCGACCTCGTCGAGCATGAAGACGGGGTTGTTGCTGCCGGCCTTGCGGATCGACTGCATGATCCGGCCGGGCAGGGCTCCGATGTACGTGCGGCGGTGGCCGCGGATATCCGCCTCATCGCGGATGCCGCCGAGCGAGACGCGGATGAACTTGCGCCCGAGGGCCCGCGCGATCGACTGGCCGAGCGACGTCTTGCCCACGCCCGGCGGGCCGGCGAAGCACAGGATCGGCCCGCGGCCCTCGGGCTTGAGTTTCCGCACGGCGAGGAACTCCAGGATCCGCTTCTTGACCTTGGCCAGATCGTAATGATCGGCATCGAGGATCCGTTCGGCCTTCTCGATGTCGAGGCAGTCGGTCGTCGAGACGGACCACGGCAGCTCGCAGAGCCAGTTCACGTAGTCCATCGTGACGGAGTACTCGGGCGAGGCCTGGGGGATCTTGGTCATGCGATCGATTTCGCGGTTGGCCTCCTTTTCGACGGCCTCGGGCATCCTGGCCGCCTTGACCCGCTCGCGAAGCTCCTGGATTTCGGCGCTGCGTCCGTCGGTCTGGCCGAGTTCCTGCTGAATCGCCTTGAGCTGCTCCTGCAGGAAGTATTCCCGCTGATGCTTGTCGATCTCGCCCTTGACCTGTTCCTGGATCTTCTGCGAGAGCTCGAGCATTTCGAGCTGGCTGACCAGGGCCTTGTTCACCTTGCGGAGGCGTTCGGTCACGTCAAAGGTTTCGAGCAGGGCCTGCTTGGCGTTTGCGTCGACGGACAGGTTGGCCGCCAGGAAGTCCGCCAGTCCGCCGGGGGTGTCGATGTTGTTGAGCACGACCGTCGCCTCGTCCGGGACGTTCGGAAGAAGCTGGATTACCTTCGTCGCGGTCTGGCGGACGGTATGCATGAGCGCGTTCAGCTCCGGCGAGGCGGTCACCTCGTCGTATCGGGTCTGAATCCGGGCGCGGAGGAACGCGTCGTCCGGGACGAACGCCTCGACGACGAAGCGGACGACCCCGTGGACGATGATGCTCTGGGTGCCGTCCGGCATATTGAGGAGCTTCAGGATCGCGCAGACCGTCCCCACGCGATAGAGATCGTCGGGGCCGGGATCCTCCGTTTCCGCCTGGCGCTGAGCCAGAATGCCGATGAGCTTGTTGCCTCGCAGGGCGTGGTCCACCACCCGCTTCGACTTCTCGCGTCCGACGCTCAACGGCACCACCGTGCCCGGGAACGCGACGGTGTTCCGGACCGTGAGGATCGGCATTTCGGAGGGGATCTCGATCCGGCTCTCCGGCGCGCCGGAGCCCTTCGTCTGCCCGGGCTTGCTCACGGAGACGGCGGCATCGTCGGGGCGCTCCGGGGTCGGACTCTCGCTCGGAATCGGGACAGGCTGGTCGCTTGTTTCGTCCATGATGTCGGTCCCCCCGCGTTCACGCGTTCTGTTTCGGCATGTACACCCACAACAACCCGTCCCGATACGTCGCCCGGACCTCGCCGACGTCAATGGGAACGGGCAACCGCACCTCGCGAACGAAAGGTCCGGCATCGATCTCCATCATGTGCACGCACTGCGGCTGATGCTCGTCGGCCGGCTGCGGATCGGCCCGCTCGCCGCGAATCACCACCCGGTCGAACTCCGCCTGCACGTCGATCTGCTCCTTTGGCATTCCGGCCAGCTCGACGCAGAGCACCAGGGCCGACGCCGTTTCGTACAGGTTCACCGCCGGTTGCCATCGCTCGGCCCGGGAGAACCGCACATACTGGCTGCCCAGCATCTCGTCCATCATGCGGCTGAGTCGCCGTGCCATGGATGAAAACGATTCCTCACTGGCATCTGCGAGAAGAGGAGTCATGTTGACCGTCTCCGTCATTACGTCGATCGTTGCCGCCGTTGCGGCGGAACTGAAAGTCCGCGAAATCCACCTGCCGAAAGCGGCATCAGTATGGTAGTCGCCGATCGGGGCCGGGGAAAGAGTTTCCCGGGCGGGCCGTCGCAAAATGCGGGCGGTCCCGGCCCGAGGGCTGGCGCCCGGGGAGCCGCGGCTACCGGGGGCCGTAATCCAGCAGCTCCATGGATGCCGCGGGCTCTCCGTCGGCCGTCTGCTCCATCCTGACGATGCCGTAGACGGGCAGCGCCTCGCAGCACCACGTTCGCCGAACGTAGCGCACGCCTTCGTCGAGCCAGCTTTCCGTGACGATGCGGCAGGGCCAGCGGCGGCCGGCGGCCTCGACCGCGGCGTCCGTCAGGACGACCCGGGCATCGACTCGGCGAGCGTGTGCCGCGATCGGATCCTCGTCGGCCCGCTCCGGTCGGAGCGTCGGCCGCCCGAGGGGCTTGCCCCGCCGGAACATCTTCAGCTCGATTCCGACGATGCCGGCGTCGATGGCGGTGACGCGGACTTCCTCGGTCTGATCGTCGCGCATCCGATACCGGCACCACTCGCCGACCTTCGCGTCGGCCAGCGGTAAAAACGCCGGCGGCAACGGCCGTGTCGCTGGCGCGGTGGCCGACGCGGTTGCGACCGCGACGACGGAGGGCTCCGCAGTGGTGGGCCCCGCGCCAGCAAGGTTCGTCGGCGCCTCCGAGAGTTGCTGCTGTGGCGACGCGGTGGTGACGGCTTCGCGCGGCGGGGCCGGGGCAGACGCCGGCCGCGACGCCGAGGAGGGCGCCGCGGGCGTGTCAGTACGGCACGCGACAAGCATCGCGATCATTCCGCACGCGGCGAGTCGCCCGGCTGTGTACCACCGCCCCATTTGCTGCTCGCGAAGAACGTCGCGGATGTGCTCTGGCTTGGCCACAATCCGCTGTTACCGCAGCGTGGCTTCCTGCTCCTCTCACGTCGGCGGAGTGTGCGCCGGGTCGGCCAGCCATTCGGAGGGTGTCGAGGTTGCCACGGCGGGCTTGACGCGCTGCAGCATCTCGCGATCCCACGTGATCAGGGTCGCGCCGAACTCATCGGCGACGGCCGCATACACCGCGTCGGCACCCGTAACCGGTGCGACGCCGCCATCTGGGCCGCCGCGCGAGCCACCGTCAGGTCGATCGGGATCATGCGTATGCCGGGAGTACGTTCGATGAGCTCGACAAGCGCCCATGCGAGCGCGGTATCGCCGGTGACCCTGGCCACCGCCCCCGCACACTCGGCCAGCGCGGTTACCGGGCAGATAACGACCTCGTTGCACTGCCGGAGCCGTGTAAGAAGGGCAAGACTTGGACGGTGATTCTCTTCGATGGATCGCGATGCCGCAACGAAGACGCTCGCATCGACCACGACACTCATCGCCGGGACTCGGTGAGATTATCCACTGCTGACTTGACGCCCCGTGAGGCCTGGCTGACTCGCTCTGCGAGGGATTCCCACTGGGCGACCCATTCATCGTCCAGAGTCTCGATGCGGACCGGCGTTCCGTCGGGTATGGTTGCGCCTGGCTCCAATTCCACCCTGTTCTGTCTGACGATTCCACGCACGGTCATAGCTCACCCCCTGTGCTCGGCAGGGCTTCGTCTGCCCGCTGACGACAACCATTCTACGCGATCGGCTGACGCCGTCTCAACCCTTCTTGTGGGGCAACAGGTGGGCGATTCTGTGCCGGCGGCGCCGGAACAGAACCGCCCCTACGAGCTCAGCTCAGCTATCGTAATACAGGTGGAACTCGTGGGGATGCGGCCGGAGGCGCATCGCGTCGATTTCGTGCTCCGTCTTGTAGCTGATCCACGTCTCGATCAGGTCGTCCGTGAACACGCCGTCGGCCAGCAGGAAGGCGTGGTCTTTCTTGAGGGCGGCAAGCGCCTCCTCGAGCGAGCCGGGGGTGTTCGGCACATCCTTGGACTCTTCCTTGCTCATCTCGTAGATGTTCACGTCGAGCGGCTTGCCCGGGTGGATGCGGTTGCGGATACCGTCCATCGCCGCCATCAGGATCGCACTGAAGGTCAGATACCCGTTGCAGCTCGGGTCCGGGCAGCGGAACTCGACCCGCTTGGCCTTCGGGTTGTCCGAGTACATCGGGATGCGGCAGGCGGCGGAACGGTTTCGCATCGAGTAGGCGAGGTTCACAGGGGCCTCGTAGCCCGGCACAAGCCGACGATATGAATTCGTCGTCGGCGCGGCAAACGCCAGGATCGCCGCCGCGTGCTTGAGAATACCGCCGATCGCGTACAGGCCCAGCTCGGAGAGGCCCGCATAGCCGTTGCCGGCGAAGAGCGGCTGGCCGCCCTTCCAGAGCGAGAAGTGCGTGTGCATGCCGCTGCCGTTGTCCTGAAAGATCGGCTTGGGCATGAACGTCACGGTCTTGCCGTTCCGTTTGGCCACGTTCTTGACGATGTACTTGAACCACATCATCTGGTCGCCCATCTGGAGCAGCGGTTTGAAGCGCATGTCGATCTCGGCCTGGCCGGCCGTGCCCACCTCGTGGTGGTGCGCCTCGACGTCGATGCCGATCCGTTTCATCTCCAGCACCATCTCGGCGCGGAGATCGCCGTACGTGTCCGTCGGGCTCACGGGGAAGTAGCCGCCCTTGAACGACGGCTTGTAGCCGAGGTTCGGCTCCTCGAACCGGGCCGTGTTCCACGCGCCCTCGACGGAGTCGATCTCGTACATGCCGCGGTGCTGGTTCTGTTCGTACCGCACCTCGTCGAAGATGAAGAACTCCAGCTCCGGCCCGACGAAGCACGTGTCGGCGATGCCGCTCTTGATCAGGGCGGCGACGGCCTTCTTGGCGACGTGGCGTGGATCCCGCGAGTACTCCTGCCGGGTTTCGGGATCGGCGATGTCGGCCAGAACGCTGACGGTCGGCTCCTTGAAGAACGGATCGAGACAGGCCGTCTCAGGCTGCGGCATCGCGAGCATGTCCGACTGGTGGATGTCCTTCCAGCCGCGGATGCTCGAGCCGTCGAAACCCAGGCCGTCCCGGAACGTGCCTTCGTCGATCTCGTCCACGGGATAGGCGCAGTGCTGCCAGGTGCCGAGGAGGTCGCAGAACTTCAGGTCCACGATCTCCGCCCCCACCTTGTGACAGTACTCGATGAAGCCTTTGGGGGTAAGCTTCTCCCCCGGCTTGAGTTCCGGTAACGAGGAGTTGTGTACTCTGCTCATGTTGAATCCTTATGAGAGACATCCTTCCGCGGCACGCCCGCACCACGCGTGCGGCCTGCGCTCCGCTTGCACCTTCCGGACCGTGCAAACACCCGGGTTGTTGCCACCGGTTTGCGGTACTGCAGCGAATAAGGCACCGGCCCCGCGTGCATCGCCGCCCGCCGACGGGCTTGCGGCCTGCCGGCATCCGCCAGGCAGCGATTCGCACGGAGCCGCCTCATTCAACAGCAATCCGCGGGCGACCGGTACAATCCCCCGGTCCCAAGCGATGCCCATGGATCGCGCAAGAGGCATGCTTGCGTTACGACCCCGGGCATCATAGCAAGTTTCATGCCAGTGTCCCGCCTCGCTCCGGCCTGCGGCACGACGGCCGCCCGCGGGCCGAATGGGAGAGGTGCGCGCGCGGATGTGGCCGGCGATTTCATACGCGTAGGTATCTTTCTAACGAAAAAGCTACCGTATGGTATGTCTTTCCGCCACGGGCCGGCGCCAAGGCGTGTGGTCCCGTCATTGCGTTTGCCCTTATGCCGCCGCCGATGGCTGCGTCGGACTCGCCGCTCGCGGGGCCCATCAGGCGTTCGCAGACGCCGGGGTGCATCGTCGCGGGCAATGGCACAGCGACTGGAACATTGCGTGCCGTTGGCTTTCTGGGCAGGTCAGTTATGCGAAAGGCGGGCGGGGATCCCGCGCGCCTTTGCGAACGTGTGATGGGACCCGCGCCGGGTGGTTTCCAAGCGAGCCCCCGGCGCCCATCACATTCGCGCCCGACGGCGTTGCGGTCCGACGGGCGAAGGCAGCGTCGTCGGGCGGGTAATTCGCTTTACGGTTGGGCCGGGGCGCTGGAGGGCTCCAGGGCGGGCCGATCGAACATCGCGGGGTTCACCAGGTCGCCCGCCGGCGCGTCGGTGCCCATGATGCGTTGCTTGATCGCCGGCGGAGCGGGCGGGCCGAGCTTCCACTCGCCGTTCTCCTTGATCACGAGCACGACCACCTCGCGGACCGGGCGGGGGCGTTGGTTGTCCCGCAGGACGATCGTCCCGTGGACGCAGTAGATGGGGTTCCGGAGTTCCTCCCGCGTTTCGGCCGGCGCGGATCCGGCCGCCCGCGTCGTGGGGTCGTGGACGCGGATGACCTTGCGGACGCGGACTTCCTTGACCGCGTGCCACGCACGCTCAAAGCTCTTACGCGGGAGAGGCTCGTACTGGCTGCCGACAGCCAGTCGATACATGCCGTAGTCCCCCTTGGCGCAGAAGCCCAGCACGTCGTCGATGAACCTGTTGAGCGAGGGATCGTCCGTCCGAAGAGCGGCGGGGAAGATCACCTCGGGGGCCTCATCGCCGTGGGATTCGATCCGGTCCACCTCGTCCGACTCCGCAGGCTGGCTGCCGGGGGTCGGGGTGGATCGATCGCGGCAGCCGGTCAGGGCGGCGGCGAGCGCGGTTGCCAGCAGGATATGGAACAGGTTCCGTCGCATGATTATGGCGTCATACCGCATCGTGTACGGTGACCATCGTAGGGGAAACAATGCGGCAGGGCAACGGGATGATCCGTTCCCGCCGCGAATCGACGAATCATCCGGTGCGCCGGTGCCGGGAACAACGGGTCCGTGAGCGATTCGCAGGCATGCGTGGCATATCGGGTCCCCGGTTTTCAGGGGGGCCGGGGCATTCCGGGCGCCGCCCCGCCGGCTCTGGCATGCCCGTGGCCGCCGGAAGGCGGGTTTGGGCGTGCCACCCGGAGACTTTCGGTTTCCTGGCGCTTCTGCCGTGCGCCGGCCGCCGGCTCGCCTTGCCGCTCCGTTGACGTTCATGCGCCACTGGCCTTAGGATGAAGCATTCAACCCGGTCCGGGGCCGCGTCGGCCCGAGGCCGCGGGATGGTGTTATGTTTGCGATCATCAGCGACATTCACAGCAACCTGGAGGCGCTTTCGGTCGTTCTGAAGGATATTGAAGAACGAGGCATCGAGCGCATTCTCTGTCTGGGCGACGTGGTCGGATATGGTCCCAGCCCCCGCGAGTGCATCGACCTGGTCATGGAGCGCTGCGAGATCTGCCTGTGCGGCAACCACGATCATGCGGTTTTCTTTGAACCCTACAACTTCAACGTCGGCGCCGAGCGGGCGGCGTACTGGACGCGGCAGGTGTTTGAGGATGAACCGGACAAGGCCCTTCGGGATCGGCGATGGGCCTTCCTGGGCAGTCTGCCGATTCGCGTCGAGTGCGACGGCATGCTCCTGGTGCACGGTTCGCCGCGGCGGCCCGTCAACGAGTATCTCTTCGCCGACGACGTGTACACGAATCCCAACAAGCTCACGTCGAACTTCGAGCGGATGGAGCAGGTGGCGTGCTTCGTCGGCCATACGCACGTTCCCGGCGTATTCATGGACGACCCGTATTTCGAGAGCCCGGACGAGCTGACCGAGCCGGGGCGCTACGAGATCGCCGAGGACGACCGCGTGATCATCAACGTGGGCAGCGTGGGCCAACCCCGCGATCGGGATCCGCGGGCCAGCTACGTCGTCGTGGACGACCGTGTGGTCGAGTTCGTCCGCCTCGAGTACGACGTGGAGGCGACGGTCCGGAAGATCCTGGCGGTTCCCGAGTTGGATGATTTTCTGGCGCACCGGCTGCTCGACGGCCGGTAAAAGGAGCCGGCTGCGGCGCGGGGCGCCCCGCTGTGCGGCTTCTCCGTGTATTCGTTCCTGCGTGAGAGGACTCGATGGACAACCGGCGGCAACTGGTCATCGCGCTTGTGGCGTCGACGCTTGTGCTGATGCTCTGGCTCATGATCTCGCCGCGCCTCTTCCCGCCCCCCCCGGTTTCGTCACAGCCGGCCACGACCACCGCATCCGCGCCCGCCGCGTCCCCGGCCGCCGAAGCCGTAACGCCACCGGCGGCGGAATCTCGACCGTCACTCGCTTCCGCGCCGTCGCCGGCGACAACCACCGCGCCGAGCGAACTGAGCGTCCAAGGCGGTGGCGGCACGGAGGTCGTCGGCCTCGGCGACGTCGGCGCGACCAGTCCGTTCCCCATGAGGGTCGAGTTCACGAATGTCGGTGCGGCCGTGACGGACGTGGACCTGCGCGACTTCCGGAAGACGGTCGGCGGGAACCAGCCGTATCCGCTGCTGACGACCCTGCTCGATCCGGTCACGGAGCAGGCGTACTACTCATTCGCCACGGACAAGATCCGGATCGAGACGTTTCACGAGGACATCTCCCTCGCCGAGTTGCCCTGGCAGGTCGTCCGGGAGGAGTGCACGACGGACACGGCGGTCTTCCGCGTCACGATTGACCGGCAGGGCAAGCCCCTGCTGGAGGTCACCAAGACGTACCGTCTGCCGGCGGTCGGTCCCAGGCCGAAGAAGGGTCGCGAGACGCCGGCCAGCCGCCGGTCGGACCTCCTGCTCGAGTACTCGATCCGCAATCTCACGGCCAAGCCGCTCGACGTGATTCTCGTGCAGCGCGGGCCGGTCGGGATGCACCAGGAGAACCCGCGGACGGATGACCGGGCGGTCCTCGCGGCGATCGAAGAGAACGGCGTCTTCAAGGTGAAGAAGCACGCGCGAAAAGAGGTCACTCCGACGGTCGAGCAGGGCCGCCTCGTGCGCAAGACCGTCGAACTCGGCAAGGATCTGGACTCCGCGCGGGTGGCCTGGGTGGCGGAGGCGAACCAGTACTTCGCGTGCATCGTGCGGCCGGAGCGCGGGGGCGACAGTCCGCTGCACATCGCGGGGGCGGAGGCGTGCAGCCTCACCCGGAGCGAGGACACGTCGTTCGCCGCGGACATGACGTTCCGTCTGGTCACCACGCCGATACGGGTGGGACCGCGGGTCGCGACGCGGGTCGGCTTCGCCTGTTACCTGGGCGCCAAGTCGAAGACCGCCTTCGAAGGCATTCCGGAGTATTCGCGGTACGACTACTTCCAGGTCATCAAGGCGGATTTCTACTGTTGCGCCCCGTCGCCGATCGTCCGGCTGATGATGTGGCTGCTGCAGACGCTCTACTGGCCGACGAAGAACTACGGCGTGGCGATCATCCTTCTCGTGCTCATCGTGCGGGCCGTCCTGCATCCGATCACCAAGGCCGGCCAGGTGAACATGATGAAGATGCAGAAGCTCACGGCGAAGCTCCAGCCGAAGGTCGAGGAACTCAAGAAGAAATACGCCAACGACCGCACGAAGCTGAATGAGGCGATGATGGAGCTGTACCGCGAGGCCGGCGTGTCGCCCGCGAGCCAGTTGCTCACCTGCCTGCCGACGGCGCTGCAGATTCCGATCTGGGCCGGCCTGTGGGCGGCGCTCTACTCCACGGTCGAGATGCGCAACGCCCCCTTCGACGGGTACTGGATCCGGGATCTCGCGGCGCCCGACGCCCTGATCCCCTTCGCGAACGAATACACGATTCCGCTCATCAGCGCGATCACGGGCCCGATTCATTCGTTCAATCTTCTGCCGATCCTGCTGACGATCTCGATGTACCTCCAGCAGAAGTACATGCCCAAGGGCGCCCCGCCTCCGGGCCAGACGTCCGATCAGATGGCCCAGCAGATGAAGATCATGAACTTCATGACGATCTTCTTCGGGCTGATGTTCTACAACGCTCCGAGCGGGCTGAACCTGTATATCATGGCCAGCAACTTCGCCGGCCTGCTCGAACAGTGGCGGATTCGCAAGCATATTCAGAAGCTCGAGGCGCGGGCGAAAGACCTGCCTCCCGGCGGAGAGGGCGGCCGGAAACTCCGGAAGCCCCGGTTCTGGCAGTGGCTCGAGAAGCAGGCCGAGGAGGCCCGGCAGGTCAAGGCCCGCAAACCCAGGGAGTAGTCCCGTCGCCGTGGCCGCGCGGGGGTACGGCGGTTGCCGCCGGCGGGTCCGAGAATGCCGCGGGTCCGTGTCCGGCAGGCCCCGGTGCCCGGATTCGCGGGCCCCGAATGCGTCCTACCGCACTCGGGACTGATACGGCGGTCTCATCCGAACGATAACAGAGCAGACAGACGACCGCGCCCGGCGTTCGCGCCGCGGAGTCCGCGCGGAGTCGCCGTCGGAGACGGCCGGGCTCACGCAGAGGCGCAGAGAAATGGTCGGGGTCGGAGACCCCTCTACCCCGGGGGTTTGACGGGCCATGAATCCACTGTTTATCGGTTGTGTGATCCGCGTCGAGACGGAAGGCATCGAGGTTCTGCTCACCTGTCCGGAGATGCAGATCGAGCATGAGGGTCGGACGTATCGTGTCGGCCAGCTCGGCGGCTACGTCGCCCTGCCGCGCGACAAGCGCACCCTGATCGGATTCATCACGCAAATCGGGCGGCAGGACAGTCAGCAGAACGACGCCGACCCGCAGATGGTGCTCTCGTGCCAGTTGCTCGGGACCATTGCGGCGGGGCATTTCCTCCGGGGCGTGAACGACTACCCGACGATCGGCGACCCCGTCCGCATCGCCACGGAGGAGGACTTCGCCGTCGTCTTCGGCGAACACGCGGACGGGGCGGGCGCGAAGGGCTCCTTTACGCTGGGCCGGTTCGCCATGAACACGGACTATCCGGTTCGCGTCCTCGGGAAGCAGTTTCTCAGCAAGCACCTGGCGATCCTGGGCAACACCGGATCGGGCAAGAGCTGCACGACGGCGCGGATCCTTGAGGAGATCACGTCCCTGCCGGATTCTCAGGTCGTTCTGTTCGACCTGCACGGAGAATACGCGGCGGCCTTCTCGGACGAGAACGGCCGTCTGAATCCGAATGTGACGTACCTCGGCGAACGGGACCTTGTCGTGCCCTACTGGCTGCTGAAGTACGAGGAGCTGGAAACGCTCTTCGTGGACCGGTCCAACCCCCTGCTGATCAGCAACCAGGTGACGTTTCTGAAGGAGGCGATCGGCCGGTTGAAGCGGCCCGCCGCGGAGGAACTCGATCTGGTGAAGGAGATGACGCTCGACTCCCCGCTGTTCTTCTCGCTGGAGCGGCTGCGGATCTTCGCGGAGAACATGAATGACGCCCGCTACGTGCTCAACACGGAGCAGTACGCCTTCGCGAAGCTGGCGCAGCGGTCGCTCACGCCGGCGGAGCAGGAGGAACTGCTCACCACGCGACGGTGCGCGTTCAACAAGGGCAAGCCCGAGGGCGAAGTGCCGCACGCGATGTATCACAACAAGCTACTGGGCCTGATCCAGAAGCTCGATACGCGGCTGAACGACCGCCGGTACGACTTTCTCCTTCGCCCGCTGCAGCAGGCGAAGGAGTCCCCGATCTTCCGCGAGATCCTCACGGAGCGGGCCTCCCCCGGCGAGCTGACCGAGGCGATGGCCGAGTTCATCAAGGTGCTCCTCGGCCGCCGGAATCCCCGCAGCAACCTCACGATCGTGGATCTCTCCGGCGTGCCGTTCGACATCGTGGACATCACCGTGGCGATGCTCACGCGGCTTCTGTTCGACTACAACTTCTGGTCGCCGCCGTCGCAGCGGCACCCCGTGCTCCTCGCATTCGAGGAGGCGCACAACTACATCCCGCGCGTCAGCGAGGAGCGGTCCTTTGCACGGCACGCCGTCGAAAGGGTCGCGAAGGAGGGCCGCAAGTACGGAGTGACGGCCCTGATCGTCAGCCAGCGCCCCTCCGAACTGTCCGAAACGGTCCTCTCGCAGTGCAACAACATGGTCGTGCTGCGGATGAACAACCCGGACGACCAGGCGTACGTCCGCCGGGTGGTCAGCGATCAGTTCGCGAACCTGATCCGCATGCTGCCGATCCTGCGGCCCGGCGAGGCCTTCGTGATCGGCGATGCGGTGCTGATGCCCCTGCGGACGCTGGTGGATCTGCCGTCCCGGCTGCCACGCAGCGGGGACGTGGACTTCGTCTCGCACTGGTCGAAGGGCACGCCCGATGCAGACGTACCCAGGATTCTGGAGCACTGGTGGCGGCAGGATCGGCGCCTGCTCAACGCGCCGACGGAAACCGGCGCGGCAATGCCCCGCCTGGATGTTCCCATCCCCGCGCCGGAAGGCGAGCCGCGTCTCAACTCCGGGCCCGAGCCGACGGCCCCCGTGCGATCCGCCGTCGTCGGCAAGCCTGCGTTGCGGATTCCGCCGTACCGGCCCGTGTAACGGACCTCGAATCGCCGGTGAACGGCCGGCCCGCATCAGGCGGCGGCAATCGTTCGGAGACCATACGCAAGACGCCCGCGAGCGCGATGCTCACGGGCGTCTTTCGAGTGGCTTCGATTCGGCACGATGGCGGCGGAGACCGTCTGAAGTCTTCGGGACGCGTCCTCCGACTTTGTACATGCGGACACGATGGCAGGTCGCTTCAGACCGCCAAACCGGCGGATCGACCCGAACCCCACCGGCCGCACGCCAGGGGCCGGAGCCTGCTGATCCGTGAGCGCATACAAAGCCTCCACAGAGCACGCAGGCCCCCGCTCCGTCGCCGCGACGCCGTCCGGCGGTCGCGACTCCGAGCAGCCCGACAATCCGCTACCAAGCGGACTCGCGGCTTTGCGCCCCGCGGTTACCCGCGGTTTGCCCACTCGAGGGCCATTATCAACCCACCCATACGTACGATACGAACCCGGGGGCGGTCAAATGAAAATCGGCCCTCGGCGCCTGCCGGCGAAAAGCCCCGCGCATCGACCGGGTACGGACGTGGCGTGGGGCGGGCTTCGGAGAGCGGCTTCGCGGATGCCCCGCGTGATCTCGCGCAGCCTGCGGCTGGCCCGGGGCGGGCTTTGGGGAGCCGCTTCGCGGGTCGGGGTCTGGAGGCCCCTCCCGAGGCGACCTTCGGCCGCAACCGAACGCGGGCGCGCCGGCGGCCGTCATGCTGAGCGAAGGT
>CAZZFA010000027.1:0-54921 GCA_964653435.1 uncultured Planctomycetales bacterium
CTGATCGCACGACCTGCCGCAGCCCGATCGCATGACCTGGTGCAGCCTGATCGCATGACCTGGTGCAGCCTGATCGCACGACCTGCCGCAGCCCGATCGCATGACCTGGTGCAGCCTTATCGTACCACCCGCTGCAGCCTGATCGCGCGATCTGGCCCAGCCCAATCGCGCGATCTGGCGCAGCCCAATCGCACGATCTGCCGCAGCCTGATCGTAGGACCCAAGGCGGCCTTCGGCCGCAACCGAACACGGGCGCGCTGGCCCCCGTCATGCTGAGCGAAGCGAAGCATCCGGCTTGCCTGCGCCAATCAGCCGGATTCTTCGTCGCTGCGCTCCTCAGAATGACGGGTGGCGCTACCGCCGCAGCGCGATCCATACGCGCAAGGCACGCCGTGCGCAAGGCACGCCGCGTGCAAGGCGCGCAAGGCTCGCAGAAGCTGCGACGCAAGACTCTAAAATAGCTTTGCGTGATTCTGTCCTGTGCAACGAATCAGAGAATCCACAGCCAGACGGTTGCTCGTCACCTCCGACCCTGGACAGAATCGCGCAAGGTCATTCAGCGATGACACCTGTGATGATGATGGCTGAACGCGAAACCGAAGCCGAAGCCGAAGGCCGGTCGGCATACCGGGCGGGCAACGACCACCGGCGCGGGGTAGACGTATGCCGGGGCCACCACCGGTGCCGGAGCGACGTACACCGGCGGCGGTGGAACCACAACGACGGGCGGCGGAGCCACATAGGCCGGCGCCGCCACGGCAACCGGCTGCGGCGACGGCGCTACGACGGCCGGGGCCGCTTGGGTCGCCGGGGCCGAGGCCGCCGGGGCGGCCACAACCACCGGCTGCGCGGCCCGAATTCGCCGGAGAGCCTTGTACGCCTCTTTCCGGACGCCGCCGTCCTTGTCGTATGCGGCAGCTTTCTCGAGTGCCGGGATCGCCCGCGGGTCGCCGATCTCGCCGAGATCTTCGGCGGCATCCTCGCGGTCGTCGTCGCGGTGGGCATATAGCAACGTGCTGATCAGGTAATCGACGCGGTCCTGCGGGGGCTGAGCCCTGGCCACGGCCGGACAAGCGATCGCCGCCACGAGGAGCATCCCCCACCAGGAGCCGCCCTGTCGCTTCGTGCAGATCATGTGTGTCCCTCACAACTCCAAGTCCGTCCCGAGGTCAATCGGGCGATTGCAGCGGGAATCATAAGGCCCGTGCTTGTCCCGTTCAATAGACACCTGCACGTGAGGAAGGTTTGCCTGGCCGCAACCGATTGTCGCACAAAGAGTTACGAACGCCTCTGGGCCGATCCGTCGCGCCGCGGCGAGGGTTTTCGCCCGGGGGCCCGGCCGCTATGATGCGTCCTGGCAGGGCCGCCGGCGCGTGCCGGCAAGCCCGGCGCGAAGTTCTCTGAATGCGAGGTCGGCCATGAGCATTGCGATACTCCTGTTTGGCATGTGGGCAGGCCTGACGGCGGCGTCGGAAGCGGGATCCGCCGGGCCGAAGCTGACACGTGTGCTGGTGATCACCGGCCGCGACGTGGCGGTGCACAACTGGCGGGAAACAACGCCGGCACTCCGTGAGGCGCTCGAGGCAACGAAGAAGTTCGAGGTCGTCGTGAGCGAGGAGCCGGCCGTGCTGGAATCGTCCGCGGTCGGCAACTACGACGTGATCCTGCTGAACTACTACAACTTCGATCGCCCGACCCTCAGCGCGAAGGCCCGCGAGAACCTCCTCGCGTTCGTAAAGGGCGGCAAGGGGCTTGTGTCGTTCCATTTCTCCTGCCGCGCGTGGGAGGACTGGCCCGAGTACCGCAACCTGATCGGCCGCGTCTGGATCGCCAGACACTCCGGCCACGGCCCGCGCGGCAGGTTCGACGTGAAGATCGCCGACAGGAACCACTTCATCACGCAGGGGGTGAGTGATTTCGAAATCGATGATGAGCTGTACAGCAAGCTCGTCGGCGACGCGCCGATTCACGTCCTGATGACGGCCGACTCGAAGTGGAGCGGCAAGACCGAGCCGTTGGCCTGGACGCTGGACTACGGCAAGGGGCGGGTCTTCAACATCGTCCTCGGCCACGACGCGAAGGTCTGCCGCGACCCGAACTTCGTCAGGCTGTTGCAGCGCGGGACGGAGTGGGTAGCGAGAAAGGACGCGAAGTAGAGTCTTTCATCGCAGCTTTTGCGCGGCTTGCGCACATGTATCGCGCTGCGGCGGTAGCGCGACTTGTCATTCTGAGGAGCGCAGCGACGAAGAATCCGGCTGATTGGCGCGGAGGGGCCAGATGCTTCGCTTCGCTCAGCATGACGGCCGGCGGCACGCCCGTGTTCGGTTGCGGCCGAAGGCAGCCTTGGGATGTGGGATTCGGGCGGCTTGGGAGCTCTCGCTCGGCACGCCGATCCGGCCCCGCGTGCCACTTCAACGAAGTCGCCCCTTCCTCTTCATTTCGCGAACGAAGTGGTCGAGAGGCCGGGCGGGGCCGCCGCGCCTGGATTCGATGACGAGGGAATCCGGCTCGTCTTCCGATAGGACGCCGGAGGAAGGCAGACCGTCAACCCATTGACGCCGCTCTTCGGGTTTCAGGCCCTTCACGATCGTGAGGACACCCTCGACAACCTTGGTCGTGTGCCGCTTCTTTTCACTCCACTACAGCAGGTTCGCCGCCAGCTCCGCCAGTTCGCTCCGCTCGCCCTTGACCAGCTCGACGTGGGCGGCTATCGGCTCGGGGCGGAACTTGTTCACGACGTAGTTGAAGCCGTTGCTGTTCGAATCGACGTAGGGGTTGTCGATCTGGTAGGGGTCGCCGGTCATGACCACCTTGGTGTGGTGGCCGACGCGGGTGATGATCGTCTTGACCTCCAGCGGCGTGAGGTTCTGCACCTCGTCCACGACCATGTAGTGGTTCGCGATGCTCCGGCCGCGGATGTAGGCGAGCGGCTGGATCTCGATCAGGTCGCTCCGCCACAGGTCGCGCAGGCCGGTGCGCCCGCCGATGCTCTTGGCCGAGTCGAGCAGGAACTCGAGCGTGTCGCGTATCGGCTGCATCCACGGCAGGAGCTTCATCTCCACGCCGCCGGGCAGGAAACCGATATCCCGACCGACCGCGAACGTAGGACGCGACACGAGCAGGCCCTTGTAGCGCTTCCGGACGACCACCTCGTGCAGACCGGCCGCGATGGCCAGCAGCGTCTTACCCGTGCCGGCCTTGCCCATGATCGTCGCGAGCTTGATCTCCTCGTTGAGCAGGGCGTCGAGGGCGAAGTGCTGTTCCTTGTTCCGCGGCCGGATCCCGCACACGCCGGCGTTCATGTCCTGGATCGGCACAAGCTCGGCCCCCGTCCGGTCCACCCGGGCAAGGGCCGTGTTCTTCGAGCCATCCTCCGGCCGGACGAGGACGAATTCGTTGGGATAGACAACCTGCCCGTTGCGGATCGGCACGCGCTCGCCCTGCTTGAGCAACACAACATCGGCGGCGGGGGCGGTCAGCTCGATCTGGCCGGTGTAGAGGTCGGCCAGGCCGATGCGGTCGGACTCGTAATCCTCGGCGCGCAGGCCGAGGGCGTCGGCCCGGATTCGCAGGTTGATGTCCTTCGAGACGATGATGACGGGCGTTTCGGGCTCGGCCTGCTGAATCCTGACGGCGAGGCGGAGAATGTTCGTGTCGGCGTAACCGTTGTCGCGGCGATCAAGGTCCTCCAGCCCGCCGCAATACACGCGAAGCATGCCGCCGTTGGGCAGGACCGCGCCCTCCGCAAGGCTGTGCCGCCGTCGCAGCGCATCCAGCTCGCGCGAAACCTCCCGGGCGTTCTGGCCGCGGTCGGAAATCTCCTTCTTGAACTGATCGATCTCCTGGATGACGTCGATGGGTATGATGACGGTATTGTCGGCGAACTGGTTGATCGAGGTCGGATCGTGCAGGAGAACGTTCGTGTCGAGAACGTAGTTCTTTTTCATTTCCGCAATCGTTTATAGACCGCCTCGGCGGCGGACGCAAGGCGAAGGAAGCGGCGTGCAAGCACAACCGGCCGGGCGATCGAACGAGGACGAAGCAGTTCAATCGTACCCGCGTGATCGGGCGTTGGCCTCGTTGAGGATTCCGCGGATCTGCCGGATGGCCGTCCGCACGCCCTCCATGCGCGGGTGAAGCTTCAGCGCCGCGTGGTAGGCATCCAGCGCCCGTTCATAGAGGCCCAGATGGGCGAAGCAGTGGCCCAGGCCCGCCGCCGCGCCGAAATGCCACGGGTTCAATGCCAGCGCCCGTCGGCAGTCGGCCACGCTCCGCAGGTACTTCTCCGAAAGATACCACGCAAACGCCCGCTGGTTATAGGCCTCCGCAAAACCGGGCTGAAGCCGGATCGCCCGATCGAGCAGATTCGTCGCCCGGCGAAACGCCTTCTCGTTCATCGCTTCGATCGCCCGGGCCAGCAGCGAGCCGGCCTCGCGGTTGCCCGCGCGGAGCCAGATCGACCAGAGCGCGTTCTCGGCGAGGGACACCACCTCGATGTCCTGGTGATGCAGGAGCCGGGCGAGCGCGGGCGTGTCCGACATCGCGCCCTGCAGCTCCAGACAGACGATACTGGCCTTGACGACGCTGATATCCGGACTGTTCAACATCGAGACCAGCGTCGCCCGGGGCCATCGCTGCTCCAGGTAACGTACCAGCCCGGCTGTGTCCCCACCGGCCAGATAGGACCGCATCCCCTCCACGAATTCCGCACCCGTAGCGAAAGTGGCGTCCATACACGGCTCCCGCAGACGTCCTCGTTTCCTGTCCGCCCCCCTCAGCCTCTCCGACGCCGTCGCCGAAATGACGACAAGGCATCTCTCGCGCGTGCGCTGACCGACCCGTTCCAGTCTGGTTTTCGCCGAACGGCCTCGGCGACATGCACTCCAGAACCGACACCTGAGAAAGATATGCTACCGATTCAAATCATAGGCCCCTGCCAGGCCCGAGTCAACGATCCAGGATGTCCGGACACGCGAAATCACGGCAATTCGGGGTATCCCCCTGCCACGCAGAACTGCGCCCGGGACGGCAATACGGTCAGCTCGGCTGGCAAAGTGCCGGCGAGGTCGCCGTCCGCCTCGAGGGCAAGGGGGGCCGGGGATTCGATTCGAACCCGGGCGGCGCGGCGATAAATGACGTCGGGGCGCTCTACATGGCGGCGGATGGCCGTGTAACAGGAATGCACCAGCAACCGACCCCGACCGCTGCAGGGGTAAACGCACACGTCCAGCAGTCCGTCGTGGTCTCGGGCATCTCGCAGGATACGCAGCCCCATTCCGTAATGGGCGATGTTGCCCACGAACGCCAGACCTCGCCCCTGGAACAGCGTTTGCCCGTCCGCCATCACGTGAATCGGGGGAAACCGATATTCCCAGAAGGTGCGCCAGAGCGGCCAGAAATAGTCGCCGCGCGTGATGTGCCCCCGCCGGGCTCGCGTGAGCCTGTCGACGACCTGGGCATCGAAGCCCGCCCCGGCAACAATCAGAAAGCATCGCCCGTTCACCAGACCGACATCGAACGGGCGCACGACGCCTCGCGTCAGGCAGTCCCAGAGGCACTCGACCGAGGCGACGATTCCCAGGTGCCGCGCGAGCAGGTTCTCCGTGCCGGCCGGAAGGATGAGAATCGGCAAGGGGCGATCGAGCCGACCGGACGCCACCTCCCGGACTGTGCCGTCACCCCCGACGGCCACAATCGCGTCGATGTCCCCGCTCGCGCTGCGAGAGAGTTCGACGGCATGCCCGGGCCCGGCGGTCTTGAGGATCATGCTTCGACCGCCGGCCGCCGCGATCCGTCGCGTCAGTTCGGCGATGATCCGGCCGAGCTTGGCGCTGCCGGCGACGGGGTTGACGATGAAGGCAACGGTCTTGAACACGTAAGTCTTTTCTGAAAAGGCAATTAGAGACGCCCTTGCCCGCCGGCATTATACCGTCGCGCGGCAGGATGGCCAAGACGATTCACCCGCGCGCCCGACGTACAGGACGCGCGCCACCGGAGCGCTTGCAATTCGCATGCCGACGAATACTATATTGTGCTCGGTGACGTCGGCGGCGCGTGGGAATTGGCGCGACGGGTAGGGTCGACTCACCCCTGCCGCTTCCAACGTATGGTGCATTGTCGGACGGATTCGGGACGCTCGTGACAGCAGACGATGGCGGATGCGCGCGGTCGTAACCGCCGGGGCGCATCGTCTGGCAGCCTCCGGCCGCGAAGGCCGTTCTGGATGGTGGTAACGATGGAACAGGTTGAATCATGGATCGCGTCGGGGCAGTTGGATCAGGCAGCCGAGGCGCTGGAGAAGGCGCGCTCGACGGGGGAAAACGACGGGCGCTGGCACTTCCTCCGCGGGATGCTGGCGGAGAAGCGGGGCGATGCGGTCGGCGCCATCGAGGCGTACCAACGCGCCTTGGAACTCAACCCCGAAGATGAGAAAACGATGTTCCGGCTGGCGTACAATCTCGACCTTCGCGGCGAGGATGCCGAGGCGATCCGATTGTACCGGGCCTGCGTGGACAAGGTCCCCACGCACGTGAACGCGCTGATGAACCTGGCCGTGCTCTACGAGGACCACGGGGATTTCGACGCGGCGGCGCAGTGCCTGCAGGATGTGCTGGCGACGTATCCGAACCACTCCCGGGCGCGGTTGTTCCTCAAGGACGTCCGCAGCTCGATGGAGATGTACTACGACGAGAACCTGGACCGGTCGCGCGAACGGCACAACGCCCTGCTCGATATCCAGGTAGCCGATTTTGAGCTCAGCGTCCGCAGCCGCAACTGCCTCAAGAAGATGAACATCAACACGCTGGGCGACCTGCTTCGGGTCACCGAGGCGGAGCTGCTGGCCTACAAGAACTTCGGCGAGACCTCCCTGCATGAGATCAAGGCGATGCTGGCGCAGAAGGGCTTGCGTCTGGGCCAGGCGCTGGAGGACCCGAGTTTCGCTCCGCCTCCCCCGCCGCCGCCCAAGCGGCAGATCCCGCAGGCCCCGCCGGAGGTGCTCAACAAGCCCGTCGCCGAGCTGGAGCTTTCCGTGCGATCCCGAAAGTGCCTCCAGCGGCTGAACATCACGACGCTCGGAGAGCTGGCCATGCGGACCGAGGCCGAGCTGCTGGGCACCAAGAACTTCGGGCAGACCTCCCTGGCCGAGGTCAAGGAACGGCTGCGACAATACAACCTGTCCCTGCGGCATGCCGACAGTTGAGGGAGAATCCGATGCTCGGCCCGGGAGGGCGATCGGTGAGGCGGAGCGGGCCGTGGCGCGCGTTCATCCCGATGGCTCTTCTTGCCGTATGCGGGTGCGGCCGGTCGGAGGCTCCGGCACCACAGCCGGCGGTGCCTGCCGCGCCGTCCCGGTTACCGCCGGCCACCGATGTCCGAATCCGCGTGCGTCTTGCCGCCGAGGTCGATCGGCTCGAACTCGCCGTTGACGGCCCCTGCGAGCTGCGTGATGCCGGCGGAGCGGTGCTCGTTTCCGAATCGGGCCGGCTTGAGCCGCAGGCACTCTCTCGCGCGGCCGGGTCGCGCGGCTTCCGGTTCCGCGAGCAGACGTGGCCGCTCGACGCCGTTGAACTGGTCCCGGCAGCGGACGGCACGCTGCGGCTGAAGCTTCCGGGGATGAATGCCTTCGGCGAATATCCGGGAACCCTTCGCTGTTACCTCACGGCATCGGGCCGCATCGAGGTGATCAACGAGCTGGACATCGAGGAGTACCTCCACAGCGTGGTGGCCGGTGAGATGCCGGGCTGGTTCCAGCCCGAAGCGCTGGCCGCTCAGGCCATCGCCGCGCGGACATACGCCCTTTACCTGATGCGCAGCCCGGCGGCGGCCGGCCGCACATGGGATGTCAAAGCGGGCGAGGGTAGCCAGGTGTACTCCGGGCTCGCGCGGCAGCAGGCCTCGTCGGCGACCGCCGAAGCGGTGGACCTGACGCGCGGGCTCGTCTGCGTCTGGGATTCGCCGGAAGGCCCGAAGCTTTTCTGTACGTACTACAGCGCCGTCTGCGGCGGCTGCACGCAACCCGCCCGTAACCTCGGCCCCGACGGAGATGTGCCGCCGCTGAGCGGCAATGTCCCGTGCGATTTCTGCGCGGAAGCGAAGTACTACCGCTGGGGACCGGAAATCCTCAGCCGGACGCTCATCATGAAGAACCTGCGGGAGCACTACGAGCGGTTCGGTGCCATGCGGCGGCTCGAAGCGATCGAGTTGCTCGATCCGACGCCGGACGGACGTCCCGCGCGCGTGCGCGTGGTGGATCGAAACGGTCGCAGCGGTCTGCTGCGGGCGGAGGACTTCCGCCTGGCGGTCGACCCGAGCGGACGAATTCTCCGGAGCACGCACTTCCGCGTCCTCTTCGACGGCGACGATGTAGTCTTCTACGACGGTCGCGGGTGGGGCCACGGCGTGGGGATGTGCCAGTGGGGCGCACAGGGTCTGGCCCGCCTGGGCAAGACGGCCATGGAGATCCTGGCCTACTATTACCCGGACTCACGAGTCGAGCAGGCATACCGGTAGCCGACACGAAGGGGCCGCCGGCCGACGGTACCGGCCTTCCGCAACCGGTGCGAAGCGAAAACCTCGACCGCATCCTGTCGAGGCTCGCCGGACACGGCCGCGGGGACGGGTTCGTGTTGCGACATTGTCCCGCCGCAAACGAACGGTACACTGGTTGCCGCCGGCAGACTGTGAAACCGATGGCGACCCGCATCCGCATCCTGCACGTGATCCCGAGCCTCGACGTGGGGGGCATGGAGAACGGCGTGGTCAATCTGATCAACGCCCTTCCCGCGGAGCGGTTCGAGCATCACGTGGTCTGTCTTCTGCATAGCGGGCCGCTGGCCGAGCGGATCCGCGGTCGGGCGGGCATTACGGAACTGCATGCGGGCCGGCACGACCCCAAGGCCGCGCTCCGGCTCGCGCGGACGATTCTGCGCTACCGGCCTCACCTGGTGCATGCGCGCAACTGGTCCTGCTGGCCGGACGCGGCCGCCGCGTGCGCGATGACGGGCATCGGGCGACTGATCTGGGGCATCCACGGCTGGACGACCGATCGGAAGATGCCGCGGACCAGGGCGTTGGCGTGCCGTCAGCTCGCCCGATCGACCCGGCAGCTCTATGCCGTGTGCCGTGATGCAGCGGAGCGATTCGCCGAGGAGGCCGGGCTGCCGGTGGGCCGCTTCGAGGTGCTCTACAACGGCGTGGATGCGGAACGCTTCGCGCCCGGCGGAGATCGCGCGGCGACGCGGGCGGCGCTCGGGCTTTCTGCCGAGGCGTGCGTGATCGGCACGGTGGGGCGTCTCGATCCGATCAAGAATTACGAGATGCTCCTCGAAGCCGTGGCCCGCCTCCGCCACACAAGCAACGCAGGAGGGCTCTCCGAGCTTGATCTTCTGCCTCAGGACGTGGGGGGGGGCGGGGGCCGAGAAGTCGGGGTCGGAGACCTCTCGTACCGGGCGAAAGCCGGGGCGGCCGGCGGGAGCGTTGCGACCGAACTGGTGTTTGTGGGCGAGGGGCCGGAGGAGGCGCGGCTTCGCGACCTGGCCCGGCGGCTGGGCGTCGCGGACCACGTCCGGTTCCTCGGACGGCGGGATGACGTGCCGCAGGTGCTTGGCGCGTTCGACGTGTTTGCATTGACAAGCCGGCGAGAGGGCATGTCAAACGCGATTCTCGAGGCGATGGCCTGCGGTCTGCCTGTGGTCGCCACACGAACCGGGGGCAACGCCGAACTGATCGTGGACGGCGAGACGGGGCTCCTGATAGAATCCGCTCGTGTGGAGCCTCTCGTACGCGCACTGCGGATACTGAGGGATCGGGCCGACCTTCGGGAGGCAATGGGTACGGCCGGCCGGCGGCGCATCGAGTCGTTGTTCACTATCAGGCGCATGGCCGAGGCGTACGCGCGGATGTACGAACGTATCGCCAGGGGCAGAAGGTGAGAGGATGAGAAAGTGACAAAGCGAGAAAGGGGAAGCCCGGCACGGCGCCGGGGCCCGCTTTTTCATTTTCTCACTTTTTCGCTTTGCTATGTGCGGCATCGCGGGGATCATTACGCGGGACGGCTTGCGGCCGGAGGAGCTCGCCGCGGGCGGGCGGATGAACGCGGCCCAGCATCACCGCGGGCCCGACGACCGGGGCGTCCGGGCCGACGCGTACGCGATGCTCGCGCACACGCGGCTCTCCATCATCGACCTTTCGCCGGCGGGCCATCAGCCGATGGCCAACGAAGACGGGACCGTCTGGGTCACGTTCAACGGCGAGATCTACAACTTCCTCGATCTCGTCCCGAGACTCCGGGACAAGGGGCACACGTTCCGCAGCCACTGCGACACGGAAGTGATCGTGCACGGATACGAGCAGGACGGCCCCGACGCCGTGCAGGGTTTCCGCGGGATGTTCGCCTACGCCATCTGGGACGCGCCCCGGCGCCAGGCGACGCTGGTCCGCGATCGACTCGGGAAGAAACCGCTCTACTACTACCTCGACGACCGGCGGCTGATCTTCGCCTCGGAGATCAAGGCGATCCTGACCGTTCCGGGCGTGCCGCGCGAGATCCGGCCGGACGCCCTGCAGGACTACCTCACCTACCTGTACGTGCCGGCGCCCAAGACGATGTTCCGGCACATCCACAAGCTGCCGCAGGGCCATCTGCTCACCTGGCGCGACGGGCACGTACAGGTGCGGCGATACTGGGACCTGACCTTCCCGGCCTTCGAGCCGAAATCCGCCGAGCAGCTCGGCGAGGAATTCCTCGAGCAGTTGCGCGAGGCGACGCGGCTCCGGCTGATCGCCGACGTGCCCCTCGGCGCGTTCCTCAGCGGCGGGATCGACTCGAGCGCCGTCGTCGCCACGATGGCCGGGCTGAGCGACGCGCCGGTCATCACAAACTCGATCGGCTTCGACGAACAGGAGTTCAACGAACTCCATTACGCAGACCGTGTCGCGGAGCGGTTCCGGACCCAACACCATCGTTACGTCGTCCGCCCCGAGGCGGTGGATGTCGTCGAGAAGCTCGCGTGGCACTATGACGAGCCTTTCGCCGACTACTCGGCCATCCCGACGTACTACGTCTCCAAGATGGCAAGGCAGAACGTGACGGTCGCGCTCTCCGGCGACGGCGGCGACGAGAACATGGCCGGCTACCGGCGCTACCGGTTCGACCAGCGGGAACGCGACATCCGCCGACACATCCCCGCGGTGCTTCGCCGGTACCTCTTCGGCACGCTGGCGGCGATCTATCCGAAGGCCGACTGGTTGCCGCGGATCCTCCGCGCGAAATCGACGTTCACGAACCTCAGCGTGGACGATGAACGCGCACACTACCTCAGCGTCGCCGTCTTCGATCCCGCCGCGTCGCGGCGACTGCTCTGCGACGATCTGCTTGCGGCCATCCCCGACTACGACCCGTTCACGGTGCTGCAGGAGCATTTTCGCCGGACCGACGCCCCCGACCCGCTCAGCCGCAGCCTCTACGTGGATATCAAGACCTACCTGTGCGACGACATCCTGGTCAAGGTGGACCGCGCGAGCATGGCCGTCGCGCTGGAGGTCCGCGCGCCGATCCTCGATCACAAGTTCGTCGAGTTCATGGCGCGGATCCCCCCGCAGCTCAAGCTCTGCCGGGGAGAGGGCAAGTACCTGTTCAAGAAGATGATGCGACCGATCCTCGGCGACGACATCGTCGACCGGCGCAAGATGGGCTTCTCCGTGCCGCTGGGGGAGTGGTTCCGGGGGCCGCTGCGGCCGATGGTGGAGGACCTGCTTTTCGCGCCGGATGCGTGCGTGCGGCAGTGGCTGCACATGCCGGCCGTCGAGCGGGCCTGGCGCCGGCACCAGAGCGGCATGCGGTGGATGGAGCCGACCCTCTGGTCGTTGCTGATGCTCGAGCACTGGGGGCGGAAGTTCATGCGGTCCGGCGGGGCGAGCGGCGGAGGCGCGGACGCCCGGTAGCCGCTCCGGCCGCCGGCTCAGCGCCGCTCGATCGGCACATAGTCGCGCTGCGTCGGGCCGACGTAGATCTGGCGCGGCCGGGCGATGCGGGCGTCGCCCGATTGCCGCAGTTCCTTCCAGTGCGCGATCCAGCCCGGCAGCCGCCCGATGGCGAACATCACGGGGAACATGTCGCTCGGAATGCCGATGGCGCGCATGATGATCCCGCTGTAGAAGTCCACGTTCGGGTAGAGCTTCCGATCGATGAAGTAGGAGTCGCTCAGGGCCGCGTCTTCGAGCCCTCGGGCGATGTCCAGCAGGGGGTCGGACCGCTTGAGCACACGGAACACCTCATCGCAGGACTTCTTGAGAATCGCCGCCCGCGGGTCGTAGTGCTTGTACACGCGGTGGCCGAAGCCCATCAGGCGGAAGCCGCTGTCCTTCCTCTTCGCCAGCTCCACGCACTCCTTCACGGTGAGCTTGCCGGCCTGAATCTCCTCGAGCATCGTGATGACGGCCTGATTCGCGCCCCCGTGCAGCGGCCCCCAGAGCGCGCACACGCCCGCCGCGATGGACGCAAACAGGTTGGCGCGGCTGGAGCCGACCATCCGCACCGTGGAGGTGCTGCAGTTCTGCTCGTGATCGGCGTGCAGCAGGAAGATGAGGTTCATGGCCCGCTCGATCTCCGGACTCACTTCGTAGGGCTTGTGGGGAACGCTGAACATCATGTAAAGCAGGTTGTTCACGTACCGCCGCCGGGGGTCCGGGTAAATGAACGGCTGGCCGATCGACATCTTGTAGGAGAAGGCCGCGATCGTGCGGACCTTGCTGAGCAGGTGCGTCGCCGCCTCGTTGAGCTGCTCGTCGGTCTCGCACGAGAGGATATCGGGGTGATAGCACGACAACGCGTTGATCATGGCCGAGAGCATGGCCATCGGCGGCGCACCGGCCGGGAAGCCCTCAAAATGGTACTTCAGGCTCTCGTGGAGCAGGGCGCTGTCCGTCAGCCCCTGGGAAAAACGCTGCATCTGGTCCTGTTTGGGCAGCTCGCCCCAGATCAGCAGATACGCCACCTCGATGAACCGCGAGTGTTCCGCCAGTTGTTCGATCGGGATGCCGCGGTAGCGGAGGATGCCCTTTTCTCCGTCGATGAACGTGATGGCGCTGCGGCACGCCCCCGTATTGCCGAAGCCGTCATCCAGGGTGATGGCGCCGGTCTCCGCGCGGAGCTTGCCGATATCGATCCCGACCTCGCCTTCGGTGCCGACCACGACCGGGCACTTCGCCTCGCGGTCGCCGACTCGTATCGTTGCGGTTTCTGACATTCCAACAGCTCCCCGCCCCCGCAAGGGCGAACAGGTCCGGTGTTGCCGACAGACGAAGGAATGTAGTCACCCGACCGCGCCGGGACAAGTTGCCGCCGGTCCGCGAAGGCACTTTGCCCGCGAGACGGGGGGGCCATGCCGTCGTCGGGGACGGACATCCGCCCCTTTCCATGCGCTGCCCCGGCGGCATTCGCCCCCCAGGCGGTTGCTTCCGTGCCCGTTTCGCATATAGTTAGACGTAAGGACCAATTCAGATTATGGGCCGTCATGATCGAAGCGATCAGGCAGTATTATGAGACGTTGTTCTCCGAGGCGTACGATCGGAGCACGATCCTCATTGAATTGGCGCTGATCGGAGCGATCGTATACACCATCCTGCGATTCCTGCACGGCACGCGAGGGGCCCGCCTCCTGCGGGGGCTGGTCGTGCTGCTCATCATCGGGTTCCTGGGGTTGCGGGTGCTGGCCGCGCGGTTCGAGTGGGACCGCATCTCCGTCCTCTACCAGTCCTTCGCGTGGACCGTGTTCCTGACGGTACTGGTGATCTTTCAGCCGGAGCTGCGGCGCGGGCTGATGCGCCTCGGCGAGACGTGGTGGATGCGGGCGCTGACCAAGGACATCGACCACACGATCACCGTCATCGCCAACGCCGCCGCGCTGATGAGCAAGAGCAAGATCGGAGCGATCATCGCCATCGAGCGGGAGGTGCCGCTGCGCAGCCTTGCGGAGAACGGCGTGCGGCTGGATGCCCGGCTGTCCGTCGACCTGCTGCACACGATCTTCTGGCCCAACTCGATGCTGCACGACATGGGCGTGATCGTCTCGCGGGACCGGATCATGGCGGCCGGGGTCCAGTTCCCGCTGGCCGAGGCGGGCACCCTGGATCGCCGTCTGGGCAGCCGGCACCGGGCGGCCGTCGGGCTGAGCCTGGAATCCGACGCGATCGTGGTGGTCGTCAGCGAGGGGACGGGAACCATATCGATCGCCGAGCACGGCCGACTGACCCGCGGGATACCCCCCGAGGCGCTCGCCGACGTGTTGCGGGAACGCATTCTGGGCAAGAAAGGCGCCGCCCAGGCGCCGGAACCGCAGCCGCCCGCGGCCGCCGAGCACGAGACGCAGCAAACAGCTTCTGAACCGGGTGCGGACGTCGCCCGGGCAGGCACCCCGCCCGCGCCGGCCGGGGTGTCCAGGGCGGAGGCGCCGCCATGATGACGCAGCTCAAGCTTCTACTGATGACGGTCGTCCTGACGGCGATCATCTGGGTCTATGCCGACCAGTCGAGCCAGGGCAATGCCAGCAGCCTGGTGACGGTCCGGCTGGTCCCGTCGAATCCGAACGACCTCCTGCCGGTCATTGAGTCCCCGGCGGCCCGGGGGGCGGGGGAGGCCGGAACGGCACGGATTCGCGTCGACTTCAGCGGTCCCAAAAGCGCGATTCGGCGCCTCACGAACGACGAACGGGTCGGCACGATCGAGTTCCCGATACGTCTTCCCGAGGACTGGACCACCGGGCGGCGGACCCTCAATCTGGCGGACGCGCTGAACCGGGCGCCGCAGGTTCGTGAGCGCGGGCTGTACGCCCTCTCCACCTCGCCCGGCTCGCTCGACGTCGTGATGGATCGATGGGCTGCCGCTACGTTCACGGTGCAGGCGGACGTGGGCGCAATGGCCGCGAACCTCGCGGGGCCGGTCGTCGTGCAGCCCAAGACCGTCACGGGGCGGATGCGCGAAAGCCACCTGGCGCGGCTGGGCACAAGCGACCCGGTGGTCGCCGTGCCCGTACAGGAGTGGCTGCGGGACGCCCAGGGAAAGATCGGTCCGATCGTGATCCCGCTTCCGAGGACCATCCGCGACATGCCCGTCGAGTTCCAACCGAGCGAGGTGGTCATCACGGCCACGCTCACGCAGAAGACGGTCTCGCGTCGGCTGTCGCCGATCGCGCTGAGCGTCCTGATCAACCCGGACATGATGGGCCAATACCGGATTCTCTGGGGCGACGATGCGGATCGCACGCAGGCGATCACGGTGCGGGTACCGCCGGACCGGGCAGAGAGCCTCAGCCCGCAGGACGTGCATGCGTTTGTCGTCATCGGCCGGGAGGATGTCGCGCCCAAGGCGGCGGGGGCCGCCTCCGCGAACGGCGGGGGCGAGGGGTGGGTGACGCGGACGGTGCAGTTTGTGTTTCCGCCCGGCTACGAGGACGTCCGGATCGAGGGCCCCAGCCCGAGCGTAAGGCTGAAGGTGGTCGAGGTCTCATCGTCGGCGGCGCCGACCGCCGCCGCCGCGGAGACGGCCCCGCGATAGGACTGCCCCGGGGCGCGGACGGGGCCGGCCCGTTGTTCCGGCCGGCAGCAGGGCGGCGGTGCGGAATCCCGGACATGGGCGCGGAGATCATGAACGAAACTACGGACCTTGCGGCGTATGCGGAGACCCTTGGCCGGCAGGCGCGCCAGGCGTCGCTGGTGCTCGCGCGGTCGGGCGGACGGCAGCGGACCGACGCGCTCCTGCGGATGGCCGGGCGGATCCGTGCCGCCACAGCCCACCTCCTGGCGGCCAACCGGAAGGATCTCGACGCGGCGTCGGAGAACAAGCTCACCGCCGCGATGATCGATCGATTGCGACTGGATGAAGGGCGGGTCGACCGGATCGCCGCCGCCGTCGAGGAGGTCGCGGCCCAACCGGACCCTGTCGGCGAGATCCTCAGCGGATACGTGCGGCCGAACGGGCTGCGCATCGAGAAGGTCCGTGTGCCGATCGGCGTGGTGGCGATCATCTATGAGGCCCGCCCGAACGTGACGAGCGACGCGGCGGCCCTGTGTCTCAAGAGCGGCAACGCGTGCATCCTGCGCGGCGGGAAGGAATCATTCCATACCAACCTGGCCATCGGCGAGGCAATCGCCGAGGCGCTCGCCGCGTCCGGCCTGGATCCCAGCACCGTCCAGATCGTGCGGACGACCGACCGCGCCCTCGTCCCCGCGATGCTGAAGCTCAACCAGTACATCGACGTGGTCATTCCACGCGGCGGCGAATCGCTGATCCACGCCGTTGTCCGGGAGTCGGCCATTCCGGTCATCAAGCATTACACGGGCAACTGCCACGTCTACGTGCACGATCATGCCGACTACGCGATGGCCGAGGCGATCGTGCTCAACGCGAAGTGCCAGCGCCCCGGCGTGTGCAACGCGGCCGAGACGATCCTCTTCGATGCGAGGGTGGCGCGAAGCTTCCTGCCGAAGATCGGGCGGAAGCTGCTCGAGGCCGGCTGCGAGATCCGCGGTTGCGAGCGGACGTGCGAGCTGCTGCCCGAGGCGCGCCTGGCGACGGAGGACGACTGGTACACCGAGTATCTCGATCTGATCGTGGCGGTGCGCGTGGTGGACGGCCTGGAGGCGGCGATCGATCACATCAACACATACGGCTCGCACCACACGGATGCGATTGTCACGAACCACATCCAGGCGGCCGAGACGTTCGTCAAGGCCGTGGACTCCGCCAGCGTGATGGTCAACGCCTCGACGCGATTCAGCGACGGCGGCGAATACGGCCTGGGCGCGGAGATCGGCATCAGCACGGACAAGCTTCATGCCCGCGGCCCGATGGGCGCCGCGGACCTGTGCACGTACAAATACGTGGTGACCGGCAGCGGGCACGTGCGAACGTAAGGGCGGCGCCCGCTTCGGGCACACCCATTACGTCGACGGGGCAGGCCCTCGCCGTGCCTCCAAGCCGCGCTGCGTTGCCGGCGCTGCCGCGCGATGAGAATGGCGCGGGCGCGGCATCCGGGGGGAAAGCTGTCGGAACCCCGTCATCGGCCTTGGGGGCGGGAACTGACCGAAGGCACGAACGCACACCGAGACTACGGGGCTGGAAACGAACGAGACTCTCGAACCGAAAGCGGCAATTGCGTGCCCTCCCCACTACCCCGCGCTCGATCCGGCCCGAAAGCTCAGCACCATCCGCAGAAGCTCCGCCAGAGTCGCCGCACGCATCTTCCTCATGATATGGGCGCGATGATCCTCGACGGTCCGCTGTGCAATCCCGAGTTGCGCGGCGATCTGCCTGTTCGGCATGCCGTCCGCGATGAGATTCAGCACTTCACGCTCCCGTTCGGTCAGCAGCGCGAGCCGCGACGTGATGTCCGCCTGCTCTGCGTTGCGCCGTCGCAGATCCTCATCGGCGGCAAGCGCGGCACGCACGGCGGTGAGCAGTCGCTCCCCGTCAAACGGTTTCTGAATGAAGTCGATCGCCCCCGCCTTGAGGGCCCGCGTGGCGGTGGCCACGTCGGCATAGCCGGTTATGACAACCGCAGGAAGGCCGATCCCCCGGCGCTTGAGCTCCGCCAGGACCTCGATGCCGGCCATATCCGGCAGGCGCAGATCCAGAACGAGACATCCGGGGTCGCCGAGTCTGCAGGCATCGAGAAACGCCCGGGCTGTGCCGAAGACCTCGACGCGAAGCCCCGCGGACTCGAGGATGGCCTTCACGACGTTCCGGACCATCGGCTCATCCTCGACGACGTAGACGGTCGGATCCTGTTGCGGCGAAGCCGACGCGACATTCGCGACGGCATCGGTGTGACATGTGAGTCCCGACATGCGTGAATCCCTTTCCGGCCCCGGGCGGCGCCTGCCGAGCAAGGTTTTCCGCGTCCGCGGCGATGGGCCGACGAAACCGCAAACGCCCCGGCCTGCGCTTTTCGCGGGCGCTACGCCGGCCATCGACTCCGGGACGAGCGCCGTGAAGTGACTTCCGGTTGGCGCTCGGCCCTGCGGCAGGCACGTTCGCCGCCCGCCGCATGCGATTCTGCTGTCGGTATCGGCGCCCGGAGGCGGGCCACTGAATCAGGTTTTTCCTGATAAATGGCTCATCGTTACGGTGCTACTGACCGATAGGCCCTGTTCGCTTCGGAAATGCTTGTGCGACGGGCCTGTGCGGCGATCGTGACTGCGACAGACACAGGCTGATTACCGCGTATGATCCGCATGTCAATCCGAGCGCCGACCGGGTTCATTCGAACGAGTTGGACCAACTGAGCCCCATCCTGAATGGCATCATTGCCGAGATGCGTAATGATGTCCCCCGGGCGGAGGCCTGCGCGGTCTGCCGCCTCGTTGGCCAAGACCCGCTCCACAACAACGCCCGCCGGCCCGGCGACCGTTTCGCCTTGCCCCGTCGCGCCTGCCGCGCGGACAAGCATCCCCAGGTACCCGTGCTCGACGGCGCAGCCCAGGACAAGGCGGTCGATCAGCACACGCGTGCGGTCCGAAATCGGGATGGCGTAGCCGAGCCGCTCGTTGGCGGCGTCGTCCGTCGCGGCGGCGGTGCAGATTCCGATGACCCGCCCGTCGCTGTCGATAAGCGGACCGCCGCTGCAACCGGGGGCCGGTGGCACAGTGGCTTCCAGCAACGCGGCGTAGAAATGCTTCTGCTCCGGGTCGAGCGCGCCCTGAAGGCAGCGACGGTGCGTGCGAAGCCGTCCGAGGAAAACACGGGCCGGTTCGGCAAGGCGGCTGCCAGCGGGGTATCCGACGGCCGCGACCATCTCTCCGCGGCGCACCGCGCCGGCGTCGGTCAGTCGTGCATGATCCGGCGGCAGTCGGTCCGCCGCAAGAACGGCCAAGTCGCTCCAGGCGTCCCTGCCGACGACGCGGGCGGGAGCCCAGCCTTCGCCCGCGATGTACACCTCCGCGAGATCGGCTGCCCCGACGACGTGTGCGCTGGTGAGGATGTGGCCCTGCGAATCGATCACCGTACCGGTGCCCTGCGCGAAGGCATCCGCGGGGCCGGCCGGTTGCGGCGCCCGTGCGCGGACCGCCACGGTGAAGCGGCGGGCCGCGTCGGCAGCCGCCCGCAGCCGCAAGTGTGCGGCATCATCAGGGCCGTCGTCGTCCGCGGACGGAAGAGCCGGCGCTGGCAGCAGCGAGCCGTCATTGCGCACGAGCAGGAGTTCGCCGCGGCAGCGTCGAGCCGTCTCCTCCCAGCGTTGCTGCGCCGAATCCATGCCCGGGTGCGCGGACGCCGCACAGCCGGCAAACAAGCCGGGCAACCATAGGATTGTCGCGCATACCCCGCGGCGCAGCATGTCGAGCCCCGATCTGCAAGCCCCAAGAGAAACGACCGCGCTCGCTCAGACGCAGCGCAATCAGAGTCTCTTCCAGACCGGTACGATATAAACCGCGTTGGATCAAACGAATTGCTCACATTGCAGGGCACAAGCTCGAAATCCACAGGCGAAGCAGGCGATTATCGGATCGCCCCGGTCGTTGGGCGCCGGGGCGTTTTCGACAAGCGAATTTCGCGCGGGAGAACCCGCGCGAGCGCTTTCTGCCGACGAACCTGCATCAGCGGTGGGAATCGCTCAGGTCGGACCGTAGCCGGGAATAGGCCGCCACAGCGTCCGAATACGCAGTGTTGGCCGAGTACAGGTTCCCGTGGCCGGCGGCCGCGCGAAGATCCGTCAGGGAAGATCGGAAGGCCCTTACGTCGGCGCGGATCGCGTTGGGCTGGGCCGGGCCCGAGGCCGTCAGCGTGGCGGAGCTGTCCCAGCTCTTCGTCTCGGCGAGGAGCCGGTCGCATTCTGCAGCCATCTGCCGCAAGGCCAGGGCCTGTTCGTCGCGGTAGGGCTTGCGAAAGCGATTCACATGGACGGCGTTGGCCTTGTCATGGAGAGCGGTCAGCCGGGGAATCGGCTCCTCGGCCGTCCGGAGATTCGTGCCGGCCGTTGACGTTCCGCCCGGGGCACACCCGGCCAGCAAAGCGCCGGCCAACCATGTCGCACACCATGCTCTCCACATTCCGCCATTCATCCTGCTCACCTCCGTCGCCGCCCCGTATACTACTGTACGCAGCGAGCGGGGCCGAATCAACGGGAAACGGCGTCTGGCAGACGCAATCGGTCCCGGTCGCCGCATGCGGGCAGGCACGCCCGATATTCGCCTGCGGCGTGGGTCGGAAAGCCGCGCTGGCGATCAGACCGGCGGCCGCAGCGACTCGATCAGCTCCGGCAGTGGGATCACCGCCCGGATCGAGTCCGTAACGGTGCCGCTCACGGCGTCCATGGCGCCGGCGATCAGCGAATCGCGAAAGTCCGTCGCGCAGGACGGCGCGACCCCGCCGAGAAGAAGGGCCGCCAGGAATACCCTGAACCGTGCTATGCCGCGCATGTGTCGATCGTCTCCGTGAAGAATACCCATACACCGTTCAGAACACCGCCAGAAGCCGCACGCCGATCACGAAGGCATCGCGGCCTCCGCGGGCGCCCGGGTTTACCACATATTGCAGGTCCGGCGAAAGGTGCAGCCAGGGGAAGAGCTTGATGTTGTAGTACAGTTCGTACACGGCCTCCTGTGTGCCGCCGTCCAGCCGACGCGCTGCGCCGCTGATCAGCCCTTGCGCGAAACCGAAGCCCAGTACGTCCTCGTCGCGCGTGGCGATCAGCCCCTGGTACTGCGCGCCGACGCTCCAGAAGTGCTCGAACTCGTTGACATTCTGCGGGGCGTAGCCGTACCGGACGAACACGCCGAGGCCCTGCGTGTCGCTCTCGTCGCCGGGCTTTTCCCGGATGAGCATCTGGTCGACGTTGACATAAAAGCCGGTGTCGTCACGTTTGAGCGGAATGGTGCGGCGGCGGCCGCCGAGGTCGTCAAAGAACTTCGGCTTCGGCTGCGGATCGTACCAGAGGCCGAATCGGTAGCCGCCGGGCAGTTTGCCCCAGGGGGTTTTCCACACCGGCAGGAAACCCAGTTCGCAGCCGAAGAAGAAGTAGTCCTCGTCATGGAAGGCCGTGTGGAAGCCGCCGTTGTGCGCACGGGACTGGGCGTCCATGGCGATCGCGCCGAGATACACCCAGTCGACCGGTTGCACGACGACCTGGGCCCCGAGCCCTTCGCCGAGGCCGTCGGCCGGGGCCGGGATATTGAACGTGTTGACCAGGGCGGGGTTGAGGAACTGGTAGTCCTCGCTGTTGGCGAAGGCGTTGGTATCGAAATCCGTGAAGTAGGAGAGGCGGCCGGCCCGTACGCGCGCCTTGCCGTCGAAGAGCTTCTGCTCATACCACACCTGGCGCGCGAGAATCGCGGTTTCGCCGATCGCGTCGGCGTTCGTGCCGAACATCGCGCCCACGCGTTCCAGGCCGACGTCGTCGCCGAAGACGCTCTCCGCGAGGCAGTAGAACGTCCCCCCCTTGAGAACACCCATCTGCTCGAGATCGAGAGTGAGTTCGTAGTCCCCGCTGCCGGTAACACGATGGGCGGAACGGGTCCGCGCGCCGCCGTGGACGTTGCCCTGATACTGCGTGTTCAGGGACAGGCCGAACTCGATCCCGCGCTCTTTCAGCCAGGCGCGGGCCCCCCACCAGTCGCCGGTGAGCGCCGAGTTGTGCAATACGTCAAAAGGAGGCTGAGAAGGAGCCGGTTGCGTCGCCGCGGGTCGGGTGGCGGCGGCCGGTTCTTCAGGACCGGTCGGCGCGCCCGACTGCTCCTGCGCCGCCATCTGCGACGGGCCACACAACAGCATCAACAGGCTAATCGCCCTTCGCATGACCATCGCGCAGCGCCGGCCCTCGTGCGGACCGGCGGATCGGCTTCGCGGCCATCTGCCCCGGGATCGGCCTGCACGATCGAACCGTTGTTCGACAAGCACCGCGCCGGCATCCGCGGATCAGCCGCTCGCTTACTTGCCTGTTATCGGCAACCGAGGGTGAAAACGGGCAGAGTTTCTCCCTGCTCGAATGGCGCCGGCCACGGACGCCGGGACCGGCGTTTCGCGCACCGTCGGCGTTTCGCCCGGGGGGGGGGAATCCCGTCGCCCCGAACGGGACGTCAGGGCTTCGTCCGGCTGCTCAGCACCATCTGCACGAGCCGGACATGGGAATCGGCCTGCATTTTCTCAAGTATATGTACGCGGTGCGTCTCCACGGTCTTCGGGCTCAAACCCAGTCGCAACGCGATCTCCTTGGTGGAATCCCCCTTGACGAGCAGGTCCATGATCTCGCGCTCGCGCGGCGTGAGCCGTGAAATGCGTTCTTCGATGGCCCGCCGCTGGGCGTACTCACGCCGTGCTTCGGCATCCCGTGCGAGGGCGGCCTTGATCCGGGCCATGAGCACTTCATGCGACAAGGGCTTCTCGATCACATCGACCGCCCCGGCCTTGATGGCACGGACGGCGAGGGGCACGTCCCCGTGGCCGGTGATGATGATGACCGGCACGCTGATCGGCTCTGCGGCCAGTCGCTCCTGAATCTCCAGGCCGCTCAATCCGGGCATGCGAACATCGAGCAGCAGGCAGCCCGGCCGGTCGGGGTCGTATCGGTCGAGAAACTCGCGGCCCGACGCGTACACCTCCACCCGCAGGCCCTCGGATTCGAGCAGCCACTGCAGGGACTCGCGCACCGCCGGGTCGTCGTCGACCAGGAAAACGGTCGGGGCCGATCGCTCATCGCTCATGGGTCACCGCCGGAAGCGTAAACCGGAAGGTGCAGCCGCCCTCGCCGTTGGGCGTCACCCACAGGCGCCCGCCGTGCGCCTCCACGATGGTACGGCTGATCGACAACCCCATGCCCAACCCCTCGGGCTTCGTCGTGAAGAAGGGGCTGAAGATCCGGTCCGGATCCTCCACACCAAGCCCGGGGCCGCTATCCGCCACGGCAACCTCAAGGCCCCCGTTCTCCGAAACGGCCGTCTCGATCCGAAGCTCGCGGGCGGCGCCGGCGACCTGGGACATGGCCTCGAGACCGTTGCGAATCAGGTTCAGGATCACCTGCTCGATCTGAACCGGATTGGCCGACGTCGGCGGCAGCTCGGGACAGAGAGCGAGCCGGACGGCGATGCCCTGCCTGTCTGCTTCGGCGGCCACCAACGTGACGGCGCCGCGGACAACCCGATTCAGATCGACCCGCGTCCGCCGCACCTCGCCCCTTTGAAGGAAGGTCCGCACCGTCTGAACGATCTCGCCGGCCCGTTCCGCCTGTTCGATGGCGCTGGCGATTGCCCGCCCGAGGCTCTCGAGGTCCACCTTCCCGTCGCGCAGCCGCCGCTGGCATCCCCGCAGGTAGCTCGTGACGGCTGTCAGCGGCTGACTCAGCTCGTGCGCGAGACTGGACGCCATCGCGCCGACCGTGCTCACGCGCAGGACGTGCGCCAGCTCTGCCTGTCGCTGACGCGCCTCCTCCTCGGCCCGCAGACGCTCGGTGATGTCCTCGCCGGAGCTGAGCGTGCCGACGATCCGGCCCGACGCGTCTCTCACCACGGTGTTGTGCCAGGCCATCATCCGTGTGCCGCCGTCCCGGGTAAGCACGGCGTTCTGATAATGCGGGGCCGGGGCCACCTCGCCGGCGATCAGCCGGGCGAAGACCGTCCTCGTCCGTTCCCGCTCCGGGGCGGGGACGAAATGGTCGAACCAGTTCCTGCCCAGAACCTCCTCCTCGGCGCACCGCAGGATCTCGCAACCCTTCTTGTTGATGAGCGTCACGTTCTCTTGCGTGTCGATCGCGACAAACATCACTTCGGCAATGTCAAGGTAGTGCTGAGCCCTGTCCCGCTCCTGGCGGAGGAGGTCCTCGACGCGTTTGCGCTCCGTCAGATCGCGGCCTACGGCCTGAATCTCCACGAGGTTTCCGTGCGCGTCGTACAGCCCTCGACATACAAATTGCATCCACCGCACGTTCCCGTCGGCGGCGAGGATCCCGTTCTCGATCACGGCAACCGGGTTCGACGGGGACAGGCTCGCCAGTTCCGCGCCGACGCGATCGAGATAGTCGGGATGAACCACCGACGCACACGTGTTGCCGAGGAGTTCGGCCTTCGACTTGCCGAAGAGACGGCAACATGCCTCGTTGACAAAGACAAAGGTGCCGTCGGGTCGGAAGCGGCATAGGACGTCCGTCTGGTCGTCGACGACGGCCTGGTACCGCTCCTCGCTGGCACGCAAGGCATCCTCGGCGAACGCCCGCACCAGGGCGGGAGCCACCGTGTCCGCGACCCGCTGGAGCAGCCGCATGTCGGCCGGGCCGTATCGCCCGGGCGTATAGGACTGGGCGGAGATCACGCCGAGGACGGCGTCGCCGCTCCGCACCGGCACGAACATGAGACTGCCCGACCGATGCGCCGCATCGCCGAACGGCGCGAGGATCGGCTCCGTCTTGTCGGCGGTCCGATTGATGAGGACGGGCGTGCCCGGTTCGCAGACGGCCCATGTCTCGCCGGGAAACGCCTGCTGTCGGCCGCCCACGGTATCCACAAACGAGACGACCTCGAATTCGCCCTCCCGGGCGGATCGTATGGCGAAGTAATAGGCATCCCACCCGAGCAGGAGGGCGGTCTCTTCGCGAACCGCCTCGGTGACGGCGTGAACGGAGGCGGCCGCGGCGAGCCGGACGGCCAGCCTCCCGAGCGCCTCCGCCTCGCGCACCGCCTGGCGCGCCTCCTCCGCGGCATACGGCTCGCCGGATAGCCGCGCCAGATCCCGCTCAGCCCCCCGGAGGTCCTCGACGCAGAGCGAGAGAGTCTCGAGACTCTCCGCGAGGACCGCCGGGTCGCCCGGGCGTGCGGCCGCCTGCGCCTGTATCGCCGTCAGACGTTCGCTGGCCGCGCGGATTCTTGCGCACAAACCGTCGGCGTTCATGCCCTTGTTTAACCCGCATCGTTGCGCGACGCAACGCCCGCGATACGTCCGTCGCACCCCTCGCCCCGATCGGAGCCTGCGACTCCTTGCGCAGAAGCGTTTGCGTTGCGATCACGACGCCCCGGCCGGCCGTCGCGAGGCCCCCGCCATACATCGGCCCTTTTCCCCGCGGAGTCTGAACGTTACCGATCGCCGACGTCGGGAAGCGATACCTTGAGGCAAACGATGGGGGCTCGGCCGGCTGAAAACGGCGACATGGCATCCCGCACGATCAACGAGCGCCGCCCGCCGTGCCGTCGAAGTTGAGCGTGACGACGAACTCGCCGCCGTCGGTCGATTCCGCGGAGATCCTCCCGCCGAGCAGGGCCACCATCTTCTGCGCCAGCGCCAGCCCGAGCCCGCAGCGCAGGCCGACGTCCCTTCGGGCGGCGTCGCCGCGCCAGAACCGCTCGAACACATGCGGTACCTGCTCGGCCGTGAGCCGGCTGCCCGTGTTTCCGACGCGAACCGTGACGGTGCCGTCGCCGGAGGCGACATCGATCCACACGCGCCCGTGCGCATCGGCATAGGTGACGGCATTGTCGAAGAGGCTGTAGATCACCTGGCGAAGCTTTTCGGCGTCGGTCTGCAGGATACACGGTCGGTCGAGGCGCCACTGCACGTCGAGGCCGCGTGCCTGGGCGCGTTCGGCCACGGCCTTCCAGCAATCGGCGAGCAGTTCGGGCACATCCACGGGCCCGCGGTCGATCCGGACCTGCCCCGCCTCCGCGCGGGCCAGCACGAGCAGGTTCTCCACCATCGCCTGCATCTGGCGGGTAATGTGCAGGCAGTCGGTCATCGCCTCCCGGTAGCCTGCCGGCTCGCGAGGGTTGGACAGGCTGATCTCGAGCGTCGCCCGGAGCCCGGCCAGCGGCGTGCGCAGCTCGTGGGCAATGTCGGCGCTGAATGACCGCTCCCGGCTGAAGGCCGCCTCGAGCCGCGCGAGGAGGTCGTTGAGCCGCTGGATCACCGGTGTCAGTTCGGCCGGAGCCCCCGCCGATTCGATACGCGTGCCGAGATCCGTCTCCCCGAGGCGGCCGATTTCTGCCGCCAGGCGCTTGGCGGGGCGCAGCCCACGCCGTACGACGAGTGCCAGCACCCCGAGCGTCACCAGAATGGCGGCCGCCCCAACGCCGGCCAGAAGCCCGCCCATTCGCGCAAGCGTCCGATCGATACCGGCCGTCTCACGCGCCACGACGAGTGTGACTTCCCGCGGGCGCGCGGGGCGGCCGGGTTCGCCGTCGTTGTTCTCCTGCCGCGGCGTAAACGTGACGCCCACCAGGCGACCGCAGCGGCCGTCCGGCAGAAGCGTCCACTGAAAGACCGGAACTCCGTGCGGACCGTCGATCCGGCTCAGGTGGCCCCCCCGGAGAGACTTCGACCGGGCGAGCACCGAACCCTCTTCGAGCCACAACTCGAAGTACTCCGGCCGGTTCGCCCTTTCGAACTCCGGCATCGCCACATTCTCGGCCTCGAAGTCGACCTTGTCGCCGTCCTGTTCCACGAGCGTGCCGAGGGCGCGGGCCTTGGCCGCGAGGACCGCGTCAAACTCCGCGACGAGCGCCAGCCGGACCAGCAGGTACAGAACCATGCCCGCGGCCAGCAGCATGACTGCCGAGGCGATGGCCGTTCCCAGGAGCAGTCGGCCCTGCAGCGAGCGCACTAGGCGGACTCCCCGAGGATGTAGCCCTGCCCGCGCCGGGTATGGATCAGGCGAGGCAGGCCCGCGCGTTCGATCTTCCTGCGAAGGTATCCGATGTACACGTCGACGACGTTGCTCTCCGGCGAGGAGTGAAAGGCGTACACATGCTCCCAGATATCCGTACGGGTGACGATCCTGCCGGCCCGCATCGCCAGAAACTCCAGCAGGGCGTATTCATGGGCCGTCAGCGGGATGGGTTCGCCCGCCCGCCGGACGGTGCGGCGGCCCGTGTCGATCTCCAGATCGGCCACGCGAATGACCGGGTCCTTCGCTTCATACTTGCGGCGGATCAGGGCGCGGACGCGCGCGAGCAGTTCCTCGAAGGCGAACGGCTTGACGAGGTAATCGTCGGCGCCGAGATCGAGCCCCCTCACACGGTCGTCGAGCGTGTCTTTGGCGGTCAGGATCAGTACGTGGGTCGCGCTGCCGGCCTTGCGAAGACGCTTGAGCAGGCTCAGGCCGTCGAGGCCGGGAAGCATCAGGTCGAGGACGATCACGTCATACGTACCCGATTCGGCGTACCAGAGTCCCTCCTCGCCATCGACGGCCGCGTCGACGGCGTATCCGGCCTCCTTGAGCCCCTGGGCGACGGCCTTGCGCAGCGGGGCGTAATCTTCGACGACCAGGACGCGCATGACGACCCGCCCATTCGTGCGGCGCCCGGGGCCGTGCCACACGCCGGTCCCGGGCGCCACCATTCTACCTTCCGCCGGCGAACGCCGGTAACCTCACTTCTCCTCCTTCTCCTCCTTTTCCTTCTCCTCGTGCTCCTCGTCGCCTTCGTGCTCATCCTCGCACTGGCCCGCGGCGTTCAGCACGATCTCGCATTCCTTGCCCTTGACCTTGCCCTTCACCTCATACTCCACTTTGATCTTCTTCTCGACCACGACGTCCGTGGCGCCGGGCAGCATCCTGGCGACGGCCTTCTGGACGGCGGCGGGGACGTCCTTCGGAGCCAGTTGCTCCTCGATCTCCAGGAGCGATCCGTCGGCCGTCACCTCCGCCGAGTGGGCGAGGCCGTTGACGGTCCATTCCGCCTCGAAAGTCTCCACGCCGTCTTCCTTCTCGCACGTGTACTTCGTGATCCTCGCGTCGCCGGCCTGCTTCTGCAGCGCCTCGCGGGCCTTGGCCGGCACCTTGTCGGCCGGGATCTCCTCTTCTTTGCCCTCTTCCTTGTCCTTGCCCTCGGCCTTCCTGGCGAGGAGCGTGCCGTCCTCGGCGACCTTCAGCTCAAACTCCTTGCCGTCCTTCTCCACGTCGGCCTCATAGACGGTCTTGCCGCCCTTGACCTCGCGTTCGACATCGCCGACCTTGCCGTCTGCGGCCTCTTTCAGGATGGTGGCCTTGACGGCCGCCGGGACCTGATCGAGCGTGACCTTCTCCTCTTTCTCCTCCTTCTCGGCGGCCCAGACGGCCATCGCGCCGATCAGACCCGCACCCAGGACTCCGAGCAATATGGAACGGACTTTCATGACCGACCTCCTTTTGCGGTTCGGTCCGCCCCGGCGAGCCACCCGGCACGCCATGACGCGAGGGCGGACACTTGCGAAGCCCCCAGCGTAACGATCGAGTATGAGAGGACGATGAGAAAAGCGGCGGGCCGTGGAAAAAAACAACTTTTCCGGGACGATGGGTTCCGGGGCCGCCCGTGTTCGGGGTTCTGCGCGTGTCACTCGCCCGGCCGGCCCTTCTCCTTACGATCGTCTTCGGGCTTCGGCTCCTCCTGCCCGTTGTCCTCGTCCGTCTCGAGGACCTCTCCGGTGGGACTGAAGACCGCCTCCCGCTCCTCGCCCTTGACCACCGCGCGGACGTCATACTCCACGGTGATCCACTTCTCGAAGACCACGTCCCGGGCGCCGGGGAACATCCTGGCGACGGCCTTGCGAACACCCGGCGGGACGTCCTTCGCCGCCATCTCCTCGTCGTGCTGGATCAGATGGCCCTCGGACGTCACCAGGGCCGCGCCCCGCCGGCCTGCTACGGTCCACTCGGCCCCGTAGGTCTCGAAGCCGTCCGCTCGCTGGTAGGTATACCTGGCGATCCTGGCGCCGCCGGCCTGCCGGGCCAGTGCCTCGCGAACCTTCGCGGGGATCTCGTCGGTGGGGACCGCCTCCTCTTTGTCCTTTGCCCTGTCCCGCTCGTGCTGCGCATCCCGCACGATCGACGCCGCGGGCCTTTCCGGCTTCTGGACCTGATCCGCCGCCCACACCGCCACGGCAAGCGCACCGACCACCCCCGCCGCCAGCCCGCGCAAGAACGCACAACGAACGCTCATATCGGGTCTCCCGTGACGACGCGGTGGCCCCGGCCCTGCCGCTGACCGACTCGCAAATCGGCCGCCTCGGTCCGGCCGGCACGCGCGTCCGGAAAGCAATGATATACGCGCCGCCGCCGCGCGGAAACGCCGGCCTGCTCCGGAACCGGGGCGCACGCCGCCCCGGATGATGATATACTGGCCCGCCGGAAGGAGGATGCCCGTCGAGCGTTTCCCGAAAGACGACGACCCATCATGCGAATCCGCTGGAAGCTCCTGATTCTGCTCCTCCTGATCGCACTGACACCGCTGGCGTTCGTCACTCTGCTCAGTCATCGTGCCACACTCCGGCTCGGCCGGCAGATGGCCTCGCTCACGCACCAGGCTCTCATCGATCGCGCCGAACGCCAGCTTCAACAGGTCGTGGACGACCAGGCGGCCGTGATCCGGCAGGAAGGTCTGCGCATCAATCAGGCCGTCCAGGCACAGGCCCTTGAGGTGGAACGCTGCCTTGCCGCACCGCCGCCGGCGAATGCCCATCCCCGTTACGGCGAAGACTACGATCGCGGCACGGATCTGCCGACCGGCATGGCCCCCTCCGCCCGGCACCAGGGAATCCGCCCGGACCAGAGCCTCGGACCGATATCCATCACCCTGGACGAGCAGGTCTTTGTCCTCGCGCCCGGCGTATCACGCGACGCCGTTGCCGCCGATGTCGCCCGCCTTACGGCGGTGGTCCCGATGTACCGGTTGCTCTACGAGGGCGCCCGCGAGCTGATCTACTGGCAGTACACCAGCCTCGACAACGGCGTGCACAGTTGCTATCCGGGTCACGGCGGTTACCCCCCGCAGTATGATCCGCGACAACGCGACTGGTATGCGCTCGCACGAAAGCAGGACGACGTGCAATGGTGCGCACCGTACGTGGATGTCTCCACGCGGCAGGTGATTCTCACCGCCGCCCGGGCGGTTCATCGGCCGGACGGCTCGTTCGCAGGGGTCACGGCAATCGACATCCTCGCGGCGGATCTCGTCCGGCACCTGCCGTTGCCCTCGTCCCTGGCGAAGGAGGCCCGCACCCTGCTGGTGGCCGTCGAGCGGCCGCCCGGCGGAACGGAGCCGGGACTGCGCATCGTGGCGCGGCCCGACTACGCGAGCGACGGCCGACGCTGGGATGCGCCGGAGGAGCCCGAATGGCTCACCTCGGACGACGGGGCGCGGCTGGGCGAACTGATCCGAAGGATGCTTGCCGGCGAATCGGGCGTGCAACGGATGCGGCAGGGGGGACGGACAGGTTTGTGGGCGTATGGCCCGCTGGGGACGAAAGCCCGGAGCGTCGGCGTCGTCATGATCGTGCCGTACGACAACGTCGTCACCGAGGCCGCGGCGGCCGAGGCGTTCGTGCTGGCCCAGACCGCGCACCAGTTGCGTCTCACGGGCGCGGTATGCGGCGGCGTGATTCTGATCGTCGCCGCAATTGCGTTCGTGTACTCGCGGCGGGTCACGCGGCCGATCCGCCAGCTCGCCCACGCTGCCGTCCGGATCGCCCGCGGTGAACTCGACACCCGCGTCGATATCCGTACGCACGACGAACTGGGCGAACTCGGCCGGACCTTCAACGAAATGGTCCCCCAGCTCCAGGACCGCCTGAAGATCCGCCACTCCCTCTCCCTGGCCATGGAGGTGCAGCAGCGCCTTCTGCCGGCGCATCCGCCGAGGATCGCCGGGCTCGACGTGGCCGGCAAGAGCATCTACTGCGACGAGACGGGCGGCGACTACTACGACTTCCTCGACCTCTCCAGACTGGGGGCCAACCGGCTCGGCGTGGCCGTCGGCGACGTCGCCGGCCACGGCATCGCGGCGGCGCTGCTCATGGCCACGGCACGGGCCTTGCTACGAAGCCGCGCCTCCCAGCCCGGCAGTCTCGCGCAGCTCATGAGTGACATCAACGCGCACCTTACCGAGGACACGCCCCTCAACCGGTTCATGACGCTCTCGTACCTGATCATCGACTCGCATGCGCGCCAGGCGCGATGGGTCTGCGCCGGCCACGACCCCGCCATCACGTACGACCCGGCCGCCGACGTATTTGAGGAATGGGCCGGCGGCGACATTCCGCTCGGCATCCAGGCCCAATGGCCGTACAAGGAACACGGGCCGGTGGCCCTGCACCCCGGCCAGATCATCGTCATCGGCACCGACGGCATCTGGGAAAGCCGAAACCCCGCCGGCCGGATGTTCGGCAAGGACGGCCTTCGCGAGGTCATCCGGCGCAACGCCGGCTGCTCCGCGGACGGAATCACCCATGCCATCACCGACGCCCTCGCCGCGTTCCGCCAGACGTCCCCGCAGGAGGACGATGTCACGCTTGTCGTTGTGAAGATCCTGCCGTAACCGCATGGCCGGCGGCGTCGCGGACGTGGCACGGGCAAACCGGCCGGGCCGCCTACGGCCCGGTTTCATGCGCCTCCGGCAGGCGAAGCTCGCGCGGCGTTGCGTCGATCGGCTCAATGACCTCGATTTCCGGCCCGGACGCCGCCCCCAGGTCCTTGAATCGCCTCGCGGCGGCGAAGACGCGCGTCTCCATTGAACCGACGGCCCTGTTGTACGCCTCGTTGGCCTTCTGGAGCGACTTGCCGACGTTTGCGAAGTGCTCGACCAGCGTTCGCAGGCGTTCGTAAAGCTGCCGGCCAAGGTCGCTGATCTCCTGGGCGTTCTGCGCGATCTGCTCCTGGCGCCAGCCGTACGCCACCGCGCGGAGCAGCGCGAGCAGCGTCGTCGGAGTCGCCAGCACGACCCGCCTGCTCATGCCGTCTTCGATGAGAGACTTGTCGCAATCCACGGCGGCGGCGAAGAACGATTCGCCGGGAATGAACATGACCACCATCTCCGGCGCCCGGTCGAACTGCTCCCAGTACGCCTTGCCGGCCAACTGATTCATGTGCGTGCGAAGCTGCTGAGCGTGGCGCTGCAGACACGCGGTCCGCTGCTCCTCGGATTCGGCCGAAAGCGCTTCGAGGTAGGCCGCGAGCGAGACCTTTGCGTCCACGACGATGTCGCGGTCGGCGGGCAGGTGCACGACCATGTCCGGGCGCATCCTCCCGCCGTCCGATTCGACGGAGACCTGCTCCTCGTAGTCGCAGTGGTCCGACATGCCGGCCAGCTCAACGACGCGGCGGAGCGTCACCTCGCCCCACCGCCCGCGGACCTGCGGCGTCCGCAGCGCCGTGACGAGGTTGCCCGTCTCCTTCTGAAGCTGCTGCTGCGTACTCGTGAGCAACTGGAGCTGGGTTTCAAGACTGCCATAGGCCTTCTGCCGGCTTTCCTCGAGGGCCTTGACCTGCTGCTCGTAGCGCTTGAGCGCCTCTTCGAGCGGGTTGACGAGGCCCTTGATCGCCTCCTGGTGCTTGCCGAGGTTGCCCTTGGCATCCGCGAGGATCGCCTCGAGCGATTTCTTCGCCAGTTCCAGGAAGGCCTGGTTGTTGCTCTTGAGGGCGTCGCCCGAGAGGGCCCTGAATGCGTCGGTAAGCTTGTTCCGGGCCTCTTCGAGCAGCTTCTTCTGCTCATCGAAGCTTCGCGTGGCCTCGACAAGCCGCGTCTCGGCCTCGACCCGCGCCCGGCGCACGGCGTCGAGTTCCTGGCGGAGCGTGTTCAGCTCCGCGTCGGCCTTCTGCGCCTGAGCGCGCACTTCGGCGGTTACGGCCTCGGCCCGGATCGCCTGCGACTGCGCCTCCGACAGTTGCGACGCAAACACGGCGCGAGCCCGCGCGGAGGCCAAGACCCATGCGACGCCGCCGCCGGCAACCACACCCGCCAGGACGTACAAAACCTCGGTCATGGTCACAACCCCGCAGAGAAAGACGACAAAACAGAGAAACGAAGATACCGCGAAGCGCCGGACGCGACGTCGAGACCCGGCCGCCCCGCTTTCGCGCTTTCCCGCTTTCTCACTTCTCCTGCACGGACATGCTCACCACGTACACCTGCCGGATCGCACTGGTGTCCAGCCGGGGCCGAACCGACAGATGATACAGCAGCGGGTTCTTCGGGTTCCGGTCAATCCGCTCGATCCGGCCGATCACCATCGAGATCGGCAGCCGTGCCTCGCCGCGGGTGGTGACGATCAGGTCGCCCACGCGGACCTTGCCCGCGTCGCAAAGCGAAGCGGGCACGTCCGGCACGGTCATCGTTCCCCCGCCCGCTCCATACAGTACCAGGCCGTCCTCCGGGCCGCTCAACCGCCCCGCCTCCACCCGCGCCACGCGGACCCGCGTCGGCGGCCGGAGATACGGGTCGCTCAGCAGGATCACGCGGCTGGTCAGGGGCGCCGTCTCCGCCACCTGCCCGAGCAGGCACTCGCTCAACAACAGATCGGCGCCCGGCTTGTCCGCCCCGGCCGCCGACGGCAGGAAACCGTGCGAGACCACCCAGTCGCCGACCGCAACCCCGTCCGATGCCCCGCGGTCGATCTGGATGGATTCCCGCCAGCCGATCGCGTCGGCCGAGACGACCCGCGCGCCGATCAGCCGCGTCGTGGACGGCAGGCCCCGTCCTCGCCAGCCCGATACCGCCTCCAGGGCCTGCTGCAGCTCGGCCACCTGCGTCTCCATGGCGACGAGGCGATTCTCCAGCGCCGCCCGCTCCCGGTCGACGCGATCGAACTCCTCGCCGGAGACCGCCGTGCGGACGTGCGTCCGGACCGCCTCCTCGACGGCCGAGGCCTGGTCGTGGACGGCCCACTGCATGGCCGCAAGCAATTGAAGCGGATTCTTCGCCGGGCGCAGCAGACGCCCCGGGATGAACAAACCGATCAGTGAGGCCGCCATGAGGACGGCAAAGAGCTTCGCACGGGAGAATCGCCGCGGATGGAACCTCACGCTACATCTCGTCCTCGTCCGACTCCAGGGTATCTTTCCACTGATTCAGGTTATCGAGGTAGATGCCCGTGCCGCGGGCGACACAGGTAAGCGGGTCGTCCGCGCGGCGGGCCGTCAGCCCAGTCGCCTCACTCATCACCTGGTCGATACCCCGAAGCAGCGCCCCTCCGCCCGCCAGCGTGATGCCGTTGGTGACCAGATCGGCCGCCAGCTCCGGCTCCGCCTTCTCGAGGACGCGAAGAACGCACTCGATGATCAGCCCGATCGGTTCCTTCAGCGCATCGCGGATCTCCTCGCTGGTCACCGTGGTCTCGCGCGGCAGGCCGCTGATCATGTCGCGCCCGCGGACCTGGAGGGTCTTCTCCTCCGGCAGCGCGGCAGCGGAGCCGATCTCGATCTTGATTCGCTCGGCCATCTGCGGCCCGATCATCAGGTTGTAGGTCCGCTTCATGTGGTTCGTGATGGCCTCGTCCATGTCGTCGCCGGCCACGCGGAGCGATTCGCAGACGCTGATGTCCGCCAGGGACAGGATGGCCACCTCGGTCGTGCCGCCGCCGATGTCCACGATCATCGACGCCGTCGCCTCCGCCACCGGAAGCCCCGCGCCGATCGCCGCGGCCTTCGGCTCGTCGACCAGATAGACCCGCCGGGCCCCGGCCCGCTCCGCGCTGTTGTAGACCGCGCGCTTCTCCACCGCGGTGATCCCCGACGGCACCGCGATGACCACCCGCGGGCGGAAGAAGTTCCGCCGGCCGTGCACCTTGCGGATGAAATAGCCCAGCATCGCCTCCGTGATGTCGAAATCGGCGATCACGCCGTCCTTCAGCGGCCGGATCGCCGTGATCGTGCCCGGGCACTTTCCCATCATCTCCTTGGCCACCAGGCCGACCGCATTGCCGTTGTTCAGCACCCGGTTCGTGCCGCGTTTCACGGCGACCACGGACGGTTCGTTCAGAACGATCCCCTCACCCTTCACGCAGACGAGCGTGTTGCAGGTGCCCAGATCGATCCCCATGTCCACGCTGAACAGCCCGAGCAATGAGTCGAAAATCACGGCATGTATCCTTCCGCCGCCAGAACGGCCTCGCCGGGAGGCCGGAACGCCGGGCCGGACCGGCGCCGCGTATCGATCGGAATACGAAAGGCGTCGCCGTCAGGCTCCGTCAGCCGCCCGAAGGAGGCAACAGGCTCCCGAACAACTGCTGTGACCGCACGGCGACGAAGATCGTCCCCAGCGCCAGCAGCACCGTGGCCACAATGAGCAAAACGGAATACAGGTCTGCGCCGGGGCGCACCGTCTGCGCCGTCGTCGGTACCGGTCCTGCGTTGAGTTGACTCACTGATGCCCCTTCCGTGCCATCGTCGAAAACATCCGAATCCGCACCCGCTAGCGGGCCGCTTCGAGCGAGGCCTTGTCGCGGAGGCTGTCGCCCTTCTTGATCTCGCCCTGGCCCGTCAGTTCAAGCGTGCCGACCGACGAGCGCGGCTCCACCACCTCGATCCGGAGATCGCCCAGGTACTTGCCGTCCCGCATGACGACAAACACCATGCCCTTCTTCACGCCGTCCGCCGAGCCGACGTCCGCCTCCGCGCTGTTGCCCTGCACGTCCGTGACCTGTCCCCGGATCGGCGACGTGGCCGCCGGCCCCACAGGCTCCACATTCGGAGCCGGACCGACCGGACCCGGCACGGCCGAAACCGGCGCCACCTTGCCCGACTCGCGCAGACGCTCGTTCTCCTGCCGGATCGCCAGGTTCTCCTCTTCCTGCATGCGCAGCTTCTGCTCGCGGATCAGCAGTTGAGCACTGAGCTCCTTGACCCGGTCGTTCAACTCCACGTTCTTCGTCATCAGATCGTCGTTAGTCGAACGGAGCTTCGCGTTGTTCTCGGTGAGGATCTGATTCTCATCCGACTTCACCTTCACCGCCGCCGCGAGCAGGCTGTTCCGCGTATCGAGGTTCACCCTGTCCAGATCGAGGGTCGCATAGGCGGCCTGGAGCCGAGCCAGCTCCTGCCGCAACGCGGTATTCTCCTCTTCCCACTTCCGCTGCGCCTGCCGCGACTTCTCAAGCTCGTCGTGGATCGCCTCCTTCTCCGCGAAGGTCAGCGCGATGACGTTGCGGTTGTGGACCTGGGACGCCTCGGCGACGTCGCGGTACGTCTCCGCCAGCTTGCGCCAGTTGTGCGTCCGGGCCACAAACTGAATCGTCATCGGAGTGAACACGAATGCGAACAGGCACACCAGCACAATGAAGATCTTGGTCGTGGTACTCACGCAACGGCCTCTCGGGTCTCTAAGCCTGGAATCAGTTCTGCTCGCCCGTGGCGACCGGCCCGTGTGCCCCGGCATTCCCACTGCCGACCGCGGGCCCGCGCCGCTGGAGTCAGCCAACTGCGTCGCTGGCAGGTCTGCTATAACACCGCGCGGCGAGTTTGGCAAACCCCTTTTTAGCGACCGATGGCAGAATACGCAAGCGCCCCGACCGGACCGCCCCGCCAGGTCCGCAAGGCCGTACGCTCCGCCCGAGTCCGACGATATCCGCCCGTCAACGACACGCCGTCCAATGCCTGTGAAACCTCCGTCATTCGCACGGGTGCGGCCGGCACATGCCGCCATAACGACCGTCCGAATAACACATGCTCACGCGCAACCTGGCCGGCCCAAAACCCCTGCCGGCGACGCCCGGCCTCAGCGCGTGCTGCCGGCCGATCGGCGGGGAGCGATGACCGCAGCCCATTGCGGAGGCGGAGCCATACTTACCGAAGTGCTTATCAGAGTTGGAGTTAGTGGTGACAATGATCGGGCGGCCGGTGGCGCAGAGTCCCGCGAAGATGGTTGAGCCCGCTTCCGCGGCGGCCAGAGCTCGGACGGCCGGCGGGCGACGGCAGTGCCCACACGTCCTGCAAAGCGGGCGAGCCGTGCCGGGGGCGTCCTCGCCGGCATGTTCGCCCGCGACGGGTTCCGGCACGAGCCGCGCAGCCGCCCCGGGGCAGCCTCTGAAGGCCGCCGGCTTCGGGCTCGGCCGGCCCGCCCGCCCAAAGCTTTGCGTGACGCCCCCGGGGATGCTACGGTCATCGGGCAACAGGAGGCTGCAACATGCGACTATGGATCATCGGGATAACGGTGGGGGCCCTCGGACAGATCGCCGCCGCCCGGCCACCGAACGTCGTCATCTTCTACGCCGACGACATGGGCATCGGCGACGTCGGCTGCTACGGATGCCAGGACATTCGGACGCCGAACATTGACGCCCTGGCCCGCTCCGGCGTGCGGTTCACGAACTACTACTCGGCCGCGCCGATCTGTTCCCCGTCGCGGGCGGCGCTGCTGACCGGTCGCTATCCGGCGCGGGCCGGCGTGCCAACCAACGTCAGCTCGCAGCCGGGAGCCGTGGGGATGCCCGCCGATGAATTCACGATCGCCGAACTGGCCAGGACCCGGGGTTACGCCACCGCGCTTATCGGCAAGTGGCATCTGGGGTTTACGCCGCAAACGGACCCGAACGCGCAGGGCTTCGACGTTTTCTTCGGCCATCACGCCGGCTGCATCGACTACTACTCGCACTGGTTTTACTGGCAGGACCCGCCTCATCACGATCTTTATCGCAACCGGGACGAGATCCACGAGGAAGGCCGCTACATGACCGACCTCATCGTTCGCGAGGCCGCCGAGTTCATCGACAGGCAGAAGGGCTCGCCGTTCCTGCTCTACATCCCGTTCAACGCGCCGCACTACCCGACACAGGCCCCCGAGCGGCTGCGCAAGATGTACGCCGGCCTGCCGGCGCCTCGAAACCAGTACGCCCCGCTGGTCGCGGGCCTCGACGAAGCGATCGGCACGATCATGAGCCGTTTGCGGGACGCCGGCCTCGAGCGCGATACGCTCGTGTTCTTCGCGAGCGACAACGGCGCGTCCGTCGAAGCCCGCAACAACTACGGCGGCGGCAGCAACGGGCCGTACCGCGGCTACAAGTTCAGCCTGTACGAAGGCGGCATCCGCATGCCCGCGATCATCAGCCGGCCCGGGACGCTTCCGGCCGGTGAGACGCGCGATCAGCTCGTCATGGCAACGGATCTCTTTCCGACGATCGCAGAGGCGATCGGCGCCAACCCGCCGGCGGACCGCAAGATCGACGGCCGGAGCTGGATGCCGCTGCTCAAGGATCGCAACGCGCCCGGCCACGAAACACTCTTCTGGATGCAGGGCGGGCAGAAAGCCGTGCGGCACGGAAAGTGGAAGCTGGTCGTCAACGGCCAGGAAGATCGGCCCGGCCCCCCGCCCGCCGGCCAACCCGAGGCGAGGCCCGGCGGGGCGCGACGCAGAGCTGCAGGCCGGCAAGACACGCAGGAAAAGCCGCCGGCCGCCGCCGCGGATGACAAAGAGGGCACGGTCTTCCTCGCCGACATCGAGGCCGACCCCGGCGAGAAAAAGAACCTCTGCCAGGAACACCCCGACATCGTGGCGAAGCTGACCAGGCTGCACGACGAATGGCGGAAGGACCTGAAATGACGCTGTGGGGTCTTCCGTCGCGGCTTTTGCGCGCCTTGCGCGCATGGATCGCGGTGCGGTGGCAGCGCCACCCGTCATTCTGAGGAGCGCAGCGACGAAGAATCCGGCTGATTGGCGCAGGCAAGCCAGATGCTTCGCTTCGCTCCGCATGACGGGGGCCGGCGCGCCGTGTTCGGTTGCGGCCGAAGGCCGCCTGGGGAGCGGTCTTTGACCGCGATTGCGATCGGGAGTGCGGCCTCGGCGAGGCTGCTTACGGTCTCCGGAGAGACCGCACTCCACGGAAGAGGGCGATCGAATGGCAACGTATCAGGACGAGGTGCGGATCGACACCGCGGGTCATCGCGACATGCACGATATCACCGACGACGTGGCTGAGGTCGTGCGGGCGTCCGGTGTCCGGACGGGCGTCGCCCACATCTTCGTCGTCGGCAGCACCGGCGCCGTCGGCACGATCGAGTTCGAGCCCGGCCTGCAGCGCGACCTGCCGGAACTCCTCGACAAGCTGATCCCGCCGAGCCGCTCGTACGGCCACGAGCTGGCCTGGCACGACGGCAACGGCCACTCGCACCTGCAGGCCACGTGGCTCGGGCCGGACCTGACGGTGCCCGTCCGCGACGGGCGCCTCGTACTCGGCACCTGGCAGCAGATCTTCCACCTCGAGTGCGACATCAAGCCGCGCCGCCGCGAAATCGTCGTAACGGTCATCGGAGAGAAGGACGGGGGTTGAACGATGAACGCGGAACGATGAACAAAGGAGGCCGGGTGCCCCGCCCCTCCGGCGCGGGATACTGACGACGAATGATGAACACAGGAGGCATCCCAACGTGAAAACGAGACTCTCCGCCATCGTGCTGACGGTCGGACTGACGGCTTCGCTCGTCGCGGCCCAGGCCCCCCAAAGCAGGCCCGCCCGCGTCCGCCGGGCGTTCGCATCACGGCCCGCATCAGACGACGCACTCGCCGGGACGAGAGGCGAGGTCTACAAGAAGGTCGGCGACGTCGAGTTGAAGGTCCACATCTTCAACCCTCCCGGCCACAAGCCGACCGACCGGCGCCCGGCCATCGTCTTCTTCTTCGGCGGCGGCTGGGCCGTCGGCTCCGCGGGCCAGTTCGTTCCGCAGTGCCGTTACCTCGCCGCGCGCGGCATGGTTGCGATCACGGCCGACTATCGCGTCTATGAGCGGCACCGGGCCACAGTCGCCGATTGCGTCGCCGACGCCCAGGCCGCCGTCCGCTGGGTCCGGGCCAATGCGAAACGACTCGGCATCGACCCCGACCGCATCGCCGCCGGCGGCGGGTCGGCCGGCGGGCACCTTGCCGCCGCCACCGCCATGCTCAAGGACTTCACGGGCGATAAGGACGCCACGGTCAGCTTCCGCCCGAACGCCCTGGTCCTGTTCAACCCCGCTCTCGACCTGACGCCGATCGTCGAAAACGAGAAGCGCGAGGCACGATGGCGCGAACGCCTCGGCGCGGATGTCAAGGACCTCTCGCCGGCGCTGCACGTCAAGCCGGGCGCGCCGCCGACGATCATCTTCCACGGCAAGGCCGACCGCCTGATCCCCTATCCCCGGATGGAGGCCTTTGCCAAAGCGATGAAGGCCGCGGGCAACCGCTGCGAACTCGTCGGCTTCGAGGGCCAGGGCCACGGGTTCTTCAACTACGGGCGCGACGGCGACAAGTACTTCACCGAAACGATGCGATCGGCCGATCACTTCCTGGTCTCGCTTGGGTATCTGACCGGCCCGCTGGGCGGTACGACGCGGCAGAGTGGCACATAACGCGCGGGCGGAAGAAGGTGTCAGGAACCCTTCGCCGTGGGTGGCGCTTACGTGCCTCGGACGCCGTTGCGGGGGGGCGCGATTTTCAGCACGGAATGGTTCCTGACGCCGTCCTTTCGGCTGTCTATCGCAATGTGTCAGCCCCCTCCGTCAGCCACTCGACGGAGAACCGCGCGAACGTAAGCTTCTCATAGGGATCCTTCTCCCCGCGTTCGTAGAGGCAGCCGATCGTCATGTCGGGCAGCACCGCCAGCGCCGAGTACGCCGTCGGACCCGCGTGAAGCTCTTTTGCCACCGGCCACGTCTCGCCCTCGTCGTAGCTGATGCGGACGGTGAACTTCTCGCGCTTCGTGCTCGCCGGGTTCGCGAAGAGCAGGCGGTTCTTTGCGTTGGCCCGTCGCTCTCGCTCCGGGTTCCGTGGGGCCGGCCCGCCCGTGAAACGTATGAAACTTGCCTGGCAGATGGGCTCGATGAGCGCCGTGTCATAGCGCAGCGCCGACCACGTAAGCCCGGCGTCCCGGCTGATCGCCACCGCACGGCGATTGCTCACGCCGGGCCCCCTCGCGTAGTTCCGCATGTTGAGCATGAGCGAGCCGTCAACCCGCTCGACGACCTGGCACTCGTTGACGTCCTCGAGCGCGACGCCGCCGATCTGCCATGTCGCCCCGTGGTCGTCGCTGTAGATTACGTGGGAGCGGCGGGTCATCTTCGTCCCTTCGACGTTGTGATCGCACGGGATGACCAGCCGCCCGCTCGCCAACTGGATCCCGCAGCCGGGGCCGGTCGCATACCACGTCCAGTCCGCGCGTTTGGTCGTTGCCGTGATATCGACCGGCGTGGTCCAGGTTGCCCCCTCGTCCGTGCTCCGGCTGACCCAGACGGTGCGCGTCCCGCTCGCGGTGCGGTCCTTGATCGCCTTCTCGTTGTCGCGGCCCGGGTTGCCCGTCAGCAGCAGCCAGATCGTGCCCGTCTCGCGATCGACGACCGGGCACGGGTTGCCGATCGTGTCCGGCCCGTGGTCGGCCACGAGCTGCATCGGCCCCCACGTCCGCCCGTTGTCCGTGCTGCGTTTCAGGACGATGTCGATGTCGCCCGTGTCGGACCGGCTGTTCCGGCGTCCTTCGCAGAAGGCGAGGATCGTGCCGCCGCGCGTGACGATCAGCGACGGGATGCGGAACGTGTGGTAGCCCTCTCGCCCCGAGACGAACACCTCGGACTGCTCGATGATCACCTTTCCGCCGTAGCCGTCCGCCCGCCGGGCCTCGGAGCAACCCGCGACGCCGGCGATTGCGGCGAATCCAATACACGCGGCTGCGTACGAAGCAATTGCACGTGTCATGATCAACTCCCGACGGATGCCGGTCGACTCCGTTCGTTCGAGCGACCTGCCCGGCGTCACTGCCCGTCCTCCGCCCTCGCCTCCCACTCCTCATTCAGCTCCGCCAGTTCCGCCCGCAACGCATCGGCTTCCGCGCGAAGCGTCCGCGCCCGTTCCGCGTCGCGGTAGACGTTCGGGTCGGCGAATTGCTGCTCCGTCTCGGCGAGCTTCTCTTCGCGTTCGATGATCGCGTCTTCGAGCTTCTGCAGCGACCATGACGCGTACGGCGACTCATCTTCGGCGGGCGCGCCGGTGACGGACTTGTTCCCTGGGCGCTTGCTTGCGCTTCGCGTTCGGTCGGGGCGCTCGCTTGCGCTTCGCGTTCCGTTGGGGCGCTTGCTTGCGCTTCGCGTTCCGTCGGGGCGCTCGCTTGCGCTTCGCGTTCGGTGGCGGCGCGGTTTGGCCGCGCGGCGGGCCTGCTCCCTGGCTGCCTCGGTCGCCGCACGCTCGGCCGCCTCGCGCTCCGCGAGGCGCTCCTCGTACGTGCTCCAGTTGCCGGGGATCAGCTCGTACTTCGCACGCTCGGGCAGGACGAGCAGCTTGTTCACCACGCGGTCAAGGAAGTAGCGGTCGTGGCTCACGAGCAGGATCGCACCGTCATACCCGATGAGCGCCTCCTCCAGGGCCTCCTTGCCGGGGATGTCGAGGTGGTTCGTCGGCTCGTCGAGGATCAGGACCTGCGGGTTCGCGCGCACGAGCTTGGCGAGTGTCACGCGGCTCTGCTCGCCGCCGGAGAGGTCGCCCACCCGCTTGTAGACGTCCTCGCCGCGGAAGAGGAACCGCGCCAGGTACGACCGGATCTCGGCCTCCTCGGCCGCGGTACGATGCGGCTGGATCTCGTCGATCACGCGGTGGTCGAGGTTCAGCCCCGCGTGCTCCTGGTCGTAGTAGCCGACGGACAGGTTCTCGAACAGCCGCACCTCGCCGGCGTCGGGCCGGACCTTGTTCATCGCCATCTTGATCAGCGTCGTCTTGCCGACGCCGTTGGGGCCGACGATCCCGATCTTCTCGCCGCGATACACCTCCAGGTTGAAGTTCTCGAACAGGACCAGGTCGCCGTACGCCTTGCGCAGGCCCTCGCAGCGCAACACCATATCGCCGGAGCGGGCCACGGGGGCCAGATCGATCGCCATCTTCCGCCGGACGTGCGGCCGCCGTTCGAGAAGCTGCCCCTCGCGTTCCATCCGTTCGAGCCGCTGGAGCCGGCCCTGGGCCTGTCTGGATCGCTTCTTGTCCGCCTTCACGCGGGTCGCGTATTCCCGCTGATGCTCGAGCCAGACCCGCTGCTTCTCGTACTCGCGGTCGGCGGTCTCCTGGCGGATGCGTTTGCTCTCCGCGTAGTCGGAGTACGCGCACGGATAGACGGTGATCCGCTTCTCGTCGAGGTCGGCGATCTTGTCCACGACGCGGTCGAGCAGGTACCGGTCGTGCGAGACGATGACGGCCGCCCCGTGGTAGCCGGCCAGGAACTTCTCGAGGAACCGCGTCGCCTCGATATCGAGGTGGTTCGTCGGCTCGTCGAGCAGGAGCAGGTCGGCCTCCTGGAGCAACAGCCTGGCGAGCGCCGCCCGGCACTTCTGCCCGCCGGAGAGCGCCGAGATCGGCCGGTCGTAGTCGTCCGGGGTGAAGCCCAGCCCGCCGAGAACCTCGTTCACGTACGTCTCGTACCTGTAGCCCCCGGCCGCCTCGAGCCGGTGGTGAAGCTCGTCGTACTCGGCCATCAGCTCGTCGAGGACCCCGGCGTTGTCGTGATTGTCCGCGATCTGCTGGGCCACCTCCGCCACGCGCTCCTCCAGCGCGCGGAGGTTGTCGAACGTGCGGCTGACCTCGGCGAAGAGCGTGTTCGACGAGTCGAGCGTCGGCTCCTGCGGCAGGTAGGCGATCTGAAGCCCGCGCGCCCGTGTCACCGTGCCGATCTGGGGAAGCATCTCGCCGAGAATGAGGCGGAACAGCGTCGTCTTGCCGGCCCCGTTCGGACCGACAAGGCCGACCTTCTCGCCGCGATGGATGAACCAGTCGAGGTCATTCAACACGACGTGGGCCCCGAAACCCACGTGAACACCCTGCAGCGAGACAATCGCCATGCACGCGATGATACGAAACGCGGCCGGACGACGCCAATTGGAGGGTTCCGTGATTCGGCGGGTCCACGAACGGCGACGCGACCGGGGAACGCGCAGCCCGCTTCCCTTCGCCGCTGTCTTCGCGCTCCTCGCCGACTACCGGCACTTCGGCGGCCGGTTGGGGCCGTTGAAACAACTCTGAAATATCGCGAAGTCGCCGAGATCCACGTCGCCGTCGCCATCGAGATCGGCGTCGCCGCGCGGCACGGGCGGCTTTACCGTGAAAGCCCCGGCCAGCGTACCCGCCGGGCAATACGGCGTGCTCACAACGACGTCCCACGTGCCGACGGCCGCGCCCGTCAGATCGAAATCGCACGTCAGGCTCCGGCCATCGCTCGAGACGTCCACGCCGGTCGCGACGATGCTGTCGGAGCCGGATCGGACGAGCGACACACCCGTCTGCCCGACGGCGAAGTTCGCGCCCGCGACCATGACCCCACGGAGCACCTCGCCGCTGCACCCGGAATCCGGCACGATGGATGCCGCAGTCGGCGGATTCGCGCACGGCGCGACGACGGCACCGTTGCTCAGGGAAATGTCGTCGAACGAGCGTCTCTGGCCGTCGTTCGAGACCGTCCGGATCGTGATGCGGTCGAACCCGCCCGTGTAGAGTCGGGGCACTGTCGCCGAGCCGCCGGCCCCCGTCTGGCCCTCAAGCAGGACATCGGTGCCGCGAACCTGCATGTGAAAGCGGTTCCACAGCGTCCCCGCCGAGACGGCGGAGACAAGCGACCAGTTCTTGCCGTCGAAGAAGCGAGGATGGAAGCCCGGCCCGTGCAGGCCGTACGTCATGCCGAAGGCGATCACCGGCAGGACGACGCCGCTGTCGGCGGGCGGCGCGTGGACGTTGCCTTTTGAGAGTTCGACGAAGATGTCGGCCCGGTCGAGCTTCGTCGCCGAGCCGTCCGTATTCATCCACACGGAGTACCAGAGGTCCAGCGGGTGCTCGCCGGTGCCGATGACCTCCGTGGCCCCGGCCACGGCGGCCTGCAATTCCGGCGTCAGATCGTGCGTAATGCCGAGGGCCGCGAGCTTGGCGACCTTCAGCGAGTTCGGGGAGGAATAGACCGGGTCGGTGTTCTGGACCTCGTATCGCCCGGCACCGGCGAGGACGGCCCATCGGCCGGCGTAATTCGGATCGGTCGTCCCGATGGCGTACGTGTCCCACTTTTCGCTGAAGGCGATGGGCGTGGAGAACGGCGGCGGCGGCGGGGGCGGCGGCGGCGTACAGGGCCTCGGCACTATCGAGCCTGCGCAATGAGGCGGTTGATTCGGGCCGTTGAAACAGCCCTGGAGCATCGCGAAGTCCGCGAGGTCCACGTCGTTGTCGTCGTCGAGGTCGGCCGGAATGCCGCCCAGGCCGAAGAACGCCCCGGCCCCGTCGGCGCTCAGTGAAAGCACTTCCGCGCCGCTGAGCGCGCGACCGAGCACGAGGATGTCGTCCAGGTGGCCGACGAACCGCTCATCGTCGATCGGGCTGACGTCCTGGCCGACCTGGAGGTTTCGCGACATCGACACGGGCATCCCGCCCGGCACGAAGGCCTGGCCGATCTCGGCACCGTCGAGATAGAACCTCACGTCGCCGTCGAAGTAGGTCACGGCGAGATGGTGGTAGTTGCCGTCGGCGAACGTGACCGGCGACGAGACGGTCTCGATGCCCTTGCAGACCAGCCGGAGCCCGGGAACGGCCGCCCCGGTCGGATCGAAGTCGAACAGCAGCTCGGACGTCCGGAACGCCCCGCCCGCCAGGTGCGAACTGAAGAGCGGCGCGTGGCGGTTGTCGGCGCTCTTCACGAACGCCGCAAGCGTGAATTGCGTGCCCAGGTTGCTCGTCCCGGCGATTTCAAGCGCGTTGACGGTGGAACCGTCACAGCCGAAGACGACGGACCGCGTGCCGAACGCCGCCTTGGCGGGGTCCTCGTCCACGCCGACGGCGCCGGCGAAGGTGATACCCTGCCGCCCGTCGTCGGCGAGCTTGTCGTTGGCCGTCCGTTCGTAGTTCTTCTCGAAGGTGTAGAGGCAGCCGAGCGTCGGCACGGACTCGTCCAGCGGCTGCACAAGGTCCCCCGCGTTGAACGAGTACAGCGAGGCATTCTGCAGGATGAACCGCAGTCGCAGCGGCGTGACGTCCGGGGGCAGTTCCGTGCGCGGGCCCCACGTGACGATCTGATCGACACTCCCGGTCAGCAGAGCCGTGCAGTCCGCCTGACCGTAGCCCGGCACCACGTCGCCGTTCTCGTCCAGAACCTCCACCTTCAGCGATCCGCCCGTTGTCGTGTAGTTCACGTGCAGCGGCCCGGCGGCGCCGATCAGCCGTTTCGTGGTGAGCGTGCCGACCGCCGCCCCGGCGTCCAGCGAGGCGAACCCGTCCTTGCGGAGTGTGGCCAGACCGATCGAACACGTGGTCTTCTTGATGGCCGTCCCGTGTACTTCGTTGCAGGCGCCGTAATAGAGCTTGAGCGTGTCGCCCTCGCGGACCGGGGCGATGGCCGTGTAAAGCTGGCCGTCGTCCCACGCCCCGCTCGGGCCCAGCGGAAGGATCGGCGGCCGGTCACCCTCTTCGCGGAGCCAGTGGATACCGTCGTGACTGGTTACGATTTCCGCGAAGACCGGACCGATGTAGTATCCGTCCGCATCCGTCGCGCGGAAGATCCACAACAGGCCGACGTACATCGATTCGTACGCAAACGCGGACAGCCCGTAGAAGTGCGTCCGCTGAACCGTCCCGGCCGGCGCCCACCGGTCGTCGAAATCGTCCGGCGCCATAATCAGTCGCGGGGCGGGCCAGTACTGAAAGTCCGTGGTCGTGGTCCGGGCAACCGCGCGACGGGACAGCCCGCTGACCACGGCGCCGTTCTTCACGTAGCCGACGTACTCCTGCATGTGCGGGTCCCAGAGGAACTGGCCGACATCGCTTCCCTGGGTGAACACGGGGTTGTTCGGCACGTCGGTCACATAAATCCCGTCGGGCGACCAGGCGCCGTAGTAGCCGCCCCCGTAGACGCTCATCAGCTTGTACCGGCGGGCCGGGTCGGGATCCCACGGACTGTGGATCACCGAAGTAAGGCCGCTGGCCTTCGGCCGCGTGAAGAACATGTTGTTGGCGGTCGAACCATTCCAGGATCGGATGCCCAGACTGGGCTTGTTCCAGTGAATGCCGTCGCTGCTGGTAGCGTAAAGGATGTTGCACCCGTCGTCCGCGGTGGCCCGCATCGTGTGGTACCACATCCGGTAGCCGTTGCCGGCCTCGTTCGGCAGGACCGTGCCGTAGATGTACACGATCGTCCCTTCCCAGGGCTGGTCGGCCACGAGGACCGGGTTGCCGGCGTACTTCTGGAACGCATGATAGGTGCGAACAAGGCCGGTCTTGCTCGCGACCAGGTAGTCATCCACCAGGAGCTGCCACGGCCCGCTCAGGTCGCCCAGCGAACTCCCGGCGGCGCTTGCCACTCGCGCGACGACCGCGCACACGGCTGCCGCGGCAACAGCCCACGCCACGGTTCCCTTCCGACGACAACTCATGAGTCATTGCCCCCCGGACCGGCCCGCTTCGCACGTACATCATCATTGTAGCACAAACCCCGCCGGCATCGCAGGCCGCGCGGCCGGCGGCGTCCTGCGGTCGGGACGGACCGGCCCCGCCACGGATATCGGCCGTTGAGGACCCTCGCGAATTCGGCGGAGGGGACTTGCGGAGCCGCCGGCCGTGTGCTAAAATGAGGGACTCTGTTTGGATCGGTGGACACTCGTAGCAGGCTTGGTAAGAGCCGGTTGGTGCAACGAATGTAGCAAACGTGGCATGGGGTAGCCTGTAGGCGGGCGAGACATAACGCCCGGGAACCCGATCCATCCCCCGAAAATGTAACCCCATTGTACGCAAGGAGTAATCGCCGCTTCGGCCCGGCGAGGGTCATGACCCGTTTACCGGGGCGGACGCGGCAGCAGAAGAATCGCGGTATCGGACCATGACGAACCTGAGCACGATCAGAAACATCGGTATCTCGGCCCACATCGACTCGGGCAAGACGACGCTCACCGAGCGGATGCTCTACTACACCGGGCGGATTCACCGCATGGGCGAGGTCAAAGGCGACGAGCGTGGCGCGACCATGGACCATATGGAGCTCGAACGCGAGCGCGGTATCACGATCACCGCCGCCGCCACGACCGTCCAGTGGGCCGGACGCACGATCAACATCATTGATACGCCGGGCCACGTGGATTTCACCGTCGAGGTCGAGCGATCGCTTCGCGTGCTGGACGGGGCGGTGCTGGTTCTCTGTGCCGTGGGCGGCGTGCAGTCGCAGTCGATCACGGTCGATCGGCAGATGAAGCGGTACGGCGTGCCGGCCATCGCGTTCATCAACAAGCTCGACCGCGTCGGGGCCGATCCGGCCCGCGTTGTGTCGGAACTCGAGACCAAGCTCGGCCACGTGGCCGTACCCCTGCAGATCCCCATCGGCGTCGCGACGGATCATCAGGGCGTCGTGGACCTGGTGCGGATGCAGGCCGTTTACTTCGAAGGCGAGAACGGCGAGGAGGTGCGTACGGCCGAGATCCCCGCCGGGCTGAAGGACGCCGCCGCCCGCGCCCGCCACGCGATGCTCGATACGCTTTCGCTTCACAGCGACGAGCTGACCGAGGCGCTGCTCGAGGATCGCGAGATCGGCGAGGAGCTTCTGCACAGGGTCATCCGCGAGCAGACGATCGCCCGCGAGATCACGCCGGTGCTGATGGGCACGGCGTTTCACAACAAGGGCGTGCAGCCGCTGCTGGATGCCGTGGCGAACTATCTGCCCTCGCCGCTGGACCGCGTTACGTACGCAACGGACAACGCGAACGAAGGGGCCGAGGTGGCGATCGCGGCGGATGCGGACGGGCCGGTCGTGGCGATGGCCTTCAAGATCGTCGATGAGTCGTTCGGCCAGCTCACGTTCACCCGTATCTATCAGGGAACGATCGAGCGGGGCGGGACGTACCTCAACACCCGCAGCGGCCGCGAGCAGCGGGTCACGCGGATCCTGCGGATGCACGCAAACCAGCGCGAGGACCTGGACCGCGCCGAGGCCGGCGACATCGTCGCGCTGATGGGCGTCGAGTGTGCCTCGGGCGACACACTCTGCGGCCAGGATCGCCACTACGCGCTCGAGGCGATTCACGTGCCCGAGCCGGTGATCTCCCTGGCGATACGCCCGGTGAAGAACGCCGACCGGGACAAGATGGCCCGCGCCCTGAGCCGCTTCGCCAGGGAAGACCCGACGTTCCACATCCGTCACGACGCCAAGACGGGCGAGACGCTCATCTGCGGGATGGGCGAACTGCACCTGGAGATCTACGTCGAGCGGATGCGGCGGGAGCACAAGGTCGAGGTCGAGGTCGGCGCCCCGCGCGTCAGCTACCGTGAGGCCCCGAGCGTCGAGGTCCCCTTCAACTACAAGCACAAGAAGCAGACCGGCGGCGCCGGCCAGTACGCCCACGTGATCGGGCGGCTTGTGCCGCTGCCGGAGGATCACCCCGGCGACTACGAGTTCGAGAACGAGGTCAAGTGCGGCCGCATCCCGACGGAGTTCATCCCGTCGGTGGATAAGGGATTCCAGTCGTGCCGCGGCAAGGGCCCGCTGGCCGGCTGCGAGATCGTCCGTGTGCGGATGGTTCTCGAGGACGGCACGCACCACGCGGTGGACTCCAGCGACCTGGCTTTCCAGATCTGCGCCCGCGAGGCCTTCCGCGAGGCCTTCCTCCGCTCGAAGCCCGTGCTGCTTGAGCCGATCGTGAAGGTCGAGATCGAGATGCCGGCGGAGTACCAGGGCCCCGTCGTGGGCGATCTGGCGAGCCGTCGCGGCATGATCCTGGGCACGGAGATGCGCGGCATGCTCTCCGTGGTGACGGCCGAGGTGCCGCTGGCGAGCATGTTCGGCTACGCCACGGACCTCCGCAGCCAGACCCAGGGCCGCGGCACGTTCACGATGGAGTTCGCCCGCTACAAGCAGGTTCCGCGCGAGATCCAGGAAGAGATCGTCGCGAAGCACCGCGAGGAACTCGCGAAGGGACGCTGACGCGAGCCACGAGTGCGGAGTGTCGGGTGCTGAGTGTGACGCACGGCAGATGCCGAACGATGAGCGATGAGCAATGAACGATGAACGGGAGCGACGTCTCCACGTTCATCCTCACACGATAGACGACGACAGCTTCCGCGTATCGCACGCGGAGCGACACGACCAGGATCGATCCGATGGATCGGCTCCTGGTCGCGTTCTTCTGGCGTTCCCGGGGGCGCCCATCGCAACACACACAAAGAACAGGATTGGGAATCGCCCGACGCGCGGGTGGCGGGAAGAGGCGTTACCGGCGGCGGTGCTTTCATGTGCTCGGGCTGTTTCGCGGTTCATCGGCTTTTCTGCCGGACGCTTCGTGGTCGGTTTCGGCGGGGCCGCCTGGCGTCCGAGGCTTGCAAACGCGGTCTCGGAGAAGTATCTATGCGCGGGGTTTTGATCGGAGTTGCCAGATGAATCATGCGCTTGCGATGGGGGGCTTGCCGCTGTTGGCCGCCGGCAACGGCCCCGGCGGCGAGATCCCGATCTTTCAGCACTTCGTCGTGGCCGGCGGGTGGGTGACGTGGTTCGTGCTCATTCCGCTCTCGTTCATCGGATTGGCGCTGGCCGTGCACTACGCCCTGACGATCCGGCGAAGCACTCTGCTGCCGGCATCGTTGATCCGCGACCTGGAGGCCACATTGCGGACCGGCAACGCCCCCGCCGCCGCCGCCGCGAGCCGGGCCGAGGGCGGCATGCTCGGAACGGTCGTCTACGCGGGCCTGAGCAGGCTCGGCCAGGGGGCGGAGGCCGTTCGCGCGGCCCTCGACGAGGCGATCGACGGCCAGACGGCGCGGCTCATGCGGCGGATCGAGTTGCTCAACATCATCGGCAACGTCAGCCCGATGGTCGGCCTCTTCGGCACGGTCGTCGGCATGATCCGGGCCTTCAACCGGATGGCGGGCATGGAGGGCGGAATGGCCAACGCCTCCAACGCCGCCAAGCTCTCCGGTGATATCTCGATCGCGTTCGTCAACACGTTCTGGGGCCTGCTCATCGCCGTGCCCGCGCTGACGATCTTCGCGATGTTCCGCAACCGCGTCGAAGCGATCTCGGAGGAGTGCAGCACGGTGGCGGAGAGGCTGATCAACGCCATCGGCGAGGCGAAGGCGTGACTGTGAAGTGGGTGTGGAGGGCGGCCTCCCCGAGGCCGCAACGACGCGGTCTCCGAGAGACCGCACTCCAGAAGGACGGACGATGCCCGGTCGTAGCCGTACAACCCGGTCGCACGCCGACATCCGGCTGAACCTCACCGCGCTCGTCGATGTGACCGTGCTGCTGCTGACCTTCTTCATGGTGGTCAATCAGTTCGCCTCCGCCGAGCGGGTCGAGATGGAAATACCACGCCCGGACGACAGCCTCGCGCGGGACAAGCGGGTGGCCGAGCCGATCGTCATCAACATCCTCGACCGCGGGCCGGACCGCCCGCCCGGCTACCAGATCGGGCCGATCCGCGTCGATTCGCTGGCGGAGCTTTCGCGTCAGCTTGCGGCGGCGCGGCGGCACACGCCGCAGCTCGAGGTCGTCCTGCGGGCGGACAAGCGGCTGAGCTATCAGCGGGTCCGTGAGGTGATGGAACTGCTCGGCGAGCATGAGATCTCTCGCTTTCACGTGGTGGCGGAGGTGGGGTCGCAGCCGTGAACGATTCACCCCTGGACAATCCCGCGGCGGGTGCCCTGCCCCTCGGCGGTGGGGGACTGAACAGTTGCGCGCATCCGTCCCCGGTCCTGGAAGGGCGAGGGACCCTGCCGCCCGCCGGGCCGGTTGTGGCGCCGCGCCGCGCACGCCGTCGGCGGGAGCGCCGGCACATCGTCCGCGAAGTCCTCGCCCTGAACCTTACGCCGATGCTCGACTGCGTCTTCAACGTGCTGCTGTTTCTGATCGTGGTCACCCGGTTCGCAACGCCCGAGGGCACGCTTCCGGCCAAGCTGCCGGCAAAGGGAGCGGCCGTCGCCCGGGCGGAAGGCTTCGAGGTGCCGCGCGAACCGGTTCGCCTTTACCTTTCGGCCGATCCGGCGCGGGCGGACGGCTGCCTCGTGCGGATCGATGACAAAGCGTCCGCCGCCGTCCCGCGATCGGAACTGATCGGCCGCCTCCGCAGCCTGTTGCAGCAACCGGGCTACGACTCGCGAACGCCGGTGTATCTGCTGGCCGACGACCGCGTACGCTGGGATGACGTAGTCAACGCGTACAACGCCGCCCTCGCCGCGTCGTTTCAGCGCATCTTCTTCGCAGGCTCCTGATCGGAAACCGCCCATGGACCTGTCGCAACGAATCCTCCGGGCGGTCTGGGCGGGCGCGATCCTCGGCGCCGCCGCACGGACACCGGCCGTCGAAGCGGGCGCCGCCTCCGCCCCCTCCGCGGTACACGCAACAGACAGGCTCGATGATGAGGCATTTCGCCGCGGGCTTCGTGAACGCGGCCTGATCGAGCTGCTCGAGCTGTTCGACCGTGAGCACCCCGCCACCGACGAAATCAGCCGGGCGCTGCGGCAGCGAGAAACCCTCCTCCGCGCCTGCGACGATGCGCAGCGGAGCCTGACGGACCGCGCCGACGCGTGTCGCCGGGCCCTCGACATCCTCGAAAAACTCGTTGCGGAAAACCCGAATCACCCGGATCGTTTCGCCTGGCGTCTCGAGATGGGGCGCGACCTGGTGGAACGGCAGTCCGCTTCGGCCCTCGAAGCGCTGCTGTTCCGCGTCGCTTCGCCGAAGCAACGCGACGAAATCGCCGCGACGGCCGACCGTGCGATCGCCGTCCTGCAGCGGCTTGCCGACGACCTCGCCGCCGAGTGGCGGCGCCTCAGTACGCTGCCGCCCGAGCAGTTCGAACAGCTCGCCGCTGCGAACCGACCGAAGCAGCTCGAATCCATCGAGGCGGCCGGGGCGTATCTGCTCGCCTGGGCAAGGCTCTACCGTGCCATGGTCCTGCCGACCGGCGACGCGAGACGGGCCGGCCTGCTCGCGCAGGCGACCGACGAGGTGGTCAGCCGCCGCCTGACCGCCCAGCCGCAGGAAAAGACCGGTCTGCAGATGCAGTCGCTCGTGCTGGCGGCTATCGCCCAGCGGCTCGCCGATAAGCTGGATGCCGCCGATGCCGCCTCCGCGCAGGCCGTCGCCGTGTACTCACAGACGACCGACCCGCAACGGCGACGCGCGCTCGATACGTGGGCCTTGCTGGCGGTGCTGGAGCGCATCCGGCTGCTGAACGACCGCGGTCAGCCCGCGGAGGCCCTCGCGGCGGTGGGCCGGGCATACGAGTGGGCGCGGAAGACCCGCCCGGATGACCTCGGCGCGATGGTCGCCCTGGCGGTGCTCGAACGATCGATCGCCGCCGCGAGCGGACAGCCGGCGGGCGACGAGCCGCTCGCCTCGCTGCTGCGGACCCGGCCGGACGCGCGCCCGCTCATCTACGAAAGCCTCGGACGGCTCGCCCAGACCAGGGGCGACGCCTCCCCGGCCGCCGTGCCGGACAAGCTGGGCCTCCTGTGGGTCTGTGCCGAAGACGGCGCGAACCTCAACGAGGCGGTGACGCTCGCCCGGTCGTTGTGCGATGCGGGAGGCGACGCGTTCGTGACGGCGGAGGCCCTCTTTCTGCTGTCGCGGTGTGAGGCGGCGCGATCGCGTCCCACGGCGGCGGCGCAGGCGCTTCTCCGCCTCGCGCGGCAATGCCCGTCGAGCGACCGCGCGGCGACGGCAATCGACGAGGCGGTCCGCCTGGCCGCCCAGGGTGTAACGGCCACGGGATCCGTGCCCGCCACGCAAACGCAGAGGAAGGCCGAGCCGCCGGAGAGTACCGGGCCGGCGACCTCCCGCGCGTCCACACAGGCGACCGGTGAAAGCCCCGGTGCCGAGGAGCGACCGACACCTTTCGTGGAGGCCCGCGAGACCTTCGTGCAGGCCGTGCGTCTGCTCCGCGAAAAGTCGCCGAACAACCCGCGTGTGCCCGAAGCGACGTTCGCCATGGCCGTCGCTCTGGAGCAGATGCAACGCTGGAACGAGGCCGCCGCCGAGTTCGCCCGAGTCCCCGCTGCACACGAGTTGGCGGCGGAGGCGGCGCTTCGGCGGGCGCGATGCCTGACGCGGCGGTTCGAGGCCAGGCCCGACGAGCAGGCGGCGACGGACGCCCTGCAGGCCGCCGCCGATGCGCACCGGCGAATCGACCTGCTGCCGCAGCCCAGACGCAACCCGTGCTGGACCGCCGAGGCGATCCTCCTTCGCGCGGAGATTCAGGCCCATCCGGCGGTGCATCAGCCCGATGCGGCCCTGGCAACGCTGGAGGCGTTTGAAACGCAATACGGCGGTTGCCGCGAGGCGATCGGGGCCATGTGGCGCATACGTCTGATCGCGATGGAGTCGCTCGACCGGCTCGATCAGGCGAACCGGCTCGTGGACCGCGTGATGGCGGCCGAACCGGATCGCGTGGGGCCGGTGATGATCCGTCTGTTGGCCCGCATGCAGGAGAAGATCGAACGCCTCCGCGACGAGGGCGACGCGGCGGGCGTCCGCACGTTGGCCGGCGAGGCGGCGGAGCTTGCCGGCAAAATCGAGCGATGGGCGGCAGGACGTGCCCCCGCCGTCGCATCGAGAGCCCGGCTCGCACGAGCCATGGCGATGCTCGATGCGAACCGCCCGGACGAAGCGTGCACGCTCGCGGCAGGACAGCCGACGAACGACATCGACTGGCAGTTCATCCGGGCCGAATGCCTGTACCGTTCGAACGCGTATCGCGACGCCCTGCCCGTCTTCAACCGCGTGTGGAAATCGTCCGAGGAGGGCGGGCGGCTCTGGTGGCGGGCCTTGTTGCGGAACCTCCAGTGCCACACCGAGATCGGGACCGATCCGGACGAAATCCTCCAGGCGATTCGCCAGCACCAGCATCGCCGTAAGGACCTCGGCGGCCCGGCCATGCAACGGGAGTTCGAGGCCCTGCGGCGACGAAACGAGCAGCGAAAGGCCGCACGCTGATCGCGGTTTGCGTGCCCTCGTCGCGGCGGAAGGGGAAAACCGCCGCGAGGCCCCGGCGCATCCACTCCGGGAGAGGCGCGATTCCGCGCCTATCATTCCCTGCATGTGCCTGCCTCTTGCAGAGGTTCTTCTCGGGTCGCTGCAGCCCTATGTCGATCGCTACGGGTACTGGGCCGTCTTTGCCGCGATTCTGCTCGAGGACTTCGGCATGCCGACGCCGGGAGAGACCTTCCTTATCGCCGGCGCGATGCTCGCCTCGCGAGGCACGATGCACACGGCTGGCAGAAGAAGCTGTTCGAGGAGGGGGCGGTGGTGTTCGAGCAGCCGCG
>CAZZFA010000028.1:0-54898 GCA_964653435.1 uncultured Planctomycetales bacterium
CCGACGGTGTGCCGCGCAGACAAGGCCGCCTTCAGCAGTCCTTGCCGGGCCACGTGACCAGCGGCTGGTTCAGCCGACCGGCCTTTGGCCGCCGCCTTCGGCCGGTGGAGGCACGGGCTTCATTCCCTTCCACGCCTGCCGCCCAGCGGGCTTGAGCCGGGGCCGGGTGAATGCCCGCTGCCCACCGTCTGCAACCACGGCCATGCACCCTGTTTCCCCCGGCTCCTTGCAGCGTTGCAGCCGCCCGCAACGGGCCTGCCGACGGCGGTGTCAGCCCCAGCGGACCAGCCCGAGGTTGTAGCGGGCGATCGGGTTCTTGTGTGCCGGGAGAATGCGGACCGCGTAGCCGTGCTGCCCGCTGGATGAACACGGGATCTCGCCGACGTATTTGTACCGACCGTCTCCGTTTCCGCTTACCGGCTTCATGGGAACGGCCTGCGCATCGGTGATCTGTCCGCGGGCCGAGACCAGCCCGTAGTAGAGCTCCACGGAGACGTCCTGCGGCGAGATGGAGCCGAGGAAGACCTCGGCGGTCACGGGGAGCTTCTGGCCCACCACGATCTCGCGGGGCAGTTCGGCGGAGACGGACTCGATGCGCAGGTCGTGCCAATGCTCGCGGAGCCGCATCCGCCAGGCGGCCAGCTCGCGGGCCGAGGCGAACTTCTCCCGCTGCAACTCCTGCCACTCCGTCGCCGCCGACAGGTACATCCGCTCCATGTACTCGCGGACCATGCGGTTCGTGTTGAACACGGGTGAGATCGTCCGCATCGAGGCCTTCATCCGCGCGATCCATCGCCGCGGAAGCTTGTCGGGGCCCCGGTCGTAGAACGTCGGGATGATCTCTTTTTCGAGCAGCTCGTACAGGCTCTCGCTCTCGAAGAAATCCTGGTAGTCGTCGTTGTTGTAGATGCGGTTGTCCCCGATGACCCAGCCGTTCGAGCCGTCGAACGCCTCGGGCCACCAGCCGTCCAGCACGGAGGCATTGATTACGCCGTTGGGCGGGCCCTTCATGCCGCTGGTGCCGCTGGCCTCCTGCCGCTTGCGCGGCGTGTTGAGCCAGACGTCGACGCCCTGCACGAGCGAGCGCGCGACGCTCATGTCATAGTCTTCCAGAAAGACCATGCGATGACGCACGCGCGGGTTCTTGGTGAACTGAACGAGCTTCTTGAGCAACTCCTTGCCGCCCTCGTCGCGCGGGTGCGCCTTGCCGGCGAAGATGAACTGAATGGGGTGATCCGGGTCCTCGATGAGCTTGAGCAGGCGATCCGGGTCGCGCAGGAGCAGCGACGCCCGCTTGTATGGGGCGAACCGGCGGGCGAAGCCGACGGTCAGCGCCTCGGGGTCGAGCACCTCATCGGCCATTTCGACCTCCGCCGGCGGGGCGCCCCGGGAACGGAGCTGCTGCTTCAGGCGCCGACGGGCGTCCACGACCAGACGCTCCCGCAGCCGCTCGTGCGAACGCCACAACTCGGCGTCCGGGATCGCGTCCACGCCCTTCCAGATCGTCTGATCCACCGGGTCCGCCGCCCACTGCGGGCCCAGATACCGGTTGAACAGGTGCGCCATGTCCACGGAAAGCCAGCTCTGCACATGCACGCCGTTCGTGATCGCCGTGATGGGCACCTCCGCCAGCGGTACGCCCGGCCAGACGCGGCAGAAGATTTCACGCGAGACTTCCCCGTGCATCTGGCTTACGCCGTTGCTGCGGAGAGCCAGTCGCAGCGCCAGTACGGCCATGCAGAACGGCTCCTGAGGATCGGCCGGGTTCATCCGGGAAAGGGCCAGGAGATCCTTGACGGACAGGTTCAGCGTCCGGCAGTAGTCGCCGAGGTGTTTCTCGACCAAGGCGGGCGGAAACGTGTCGATCCCCGCCGGCACCGGCGTGTGCGTGGTGAAAACATTGGCCGCCGCCACGACCTCGCGGGCCTCCTCGAAGGTCATGTTGTCGCGGACCATTCGCTGGCGGATCCGTTCGAGGCTCAGGAACGCCGAGTGCCCCTCGTTCATGTGGCACACGCTCGGCTCGATCCCGAGGACGTCGAGAGCGCGCATCCCGCCGATCCCGAGGAGGATTTCCTGGCGGATGCGCATCTCCTGGTCGCCGCCGTACAGACGCGCCGTGATCTCGCGATCCTCGGGGCGGTTGTCGGCGATGTTCGCATCGAGCAGATACAGAGGAACGCGTCCCACCTGGACCTTCCAGATCTGGGCGGCGACCGCGTGATGGTCGGTCTCGACGCTGATCTGGACGGGCACGCCGCGGTCGTCGCGGAGCAGCGTGATCGGCAGGATGCCGAAGTCCAGGTCGGGATAGTCCTCGAACTGGTAGCCGTCGTTCGTCAGATACTGGTGAAAGTAGCCCTGCCGGTAGAGCAGGCCGATGCCCACCAGCGGCAGGCCGAGGTCGCTGGCGCTCTTGAGGTGGTCGCCCGCCAGCACGCCCAGACCGCCCGAGTAGATGGGCAGGCACTCATGCAGCCCGAACTCTGCGGAAAAGTAGGCGAAGGTGCCCAGGTTATGATCCGCGTAGTTGGCGGCGTACCACGTCTTTGCGCTCATGTACGTCTGATAACTCTCCATGACCCGTTCCATGAACGCGAGGTAGGCGGGGTCGCGGGAGAGTCGGTCCAGGCGGTCCTGTCGCACGCGGGCCAGAAGCAGCACGGGGTTGTGGTTGACCTGATCCCAGAGGTCGCGATCCATCTGGCGGAACAGCTCGGCGGCGTCCGGTTCCCAAGTCCACCAGAGGTTCAATGCGAGTTCCCGCAGCGGCTTGAGGGCCTCCGGCAGGGCCGGCAAAACATGAAAACGACGGACCTGAGTCATTATGGTCTCCGTACCTCGCCCATCCGGCACAGGCTACACGCCCGGTGCGCGATGCAAGCCGATAATATGTCGGAACATTCGGCCTTCGGCGTGAGCCTTGGTCGAGCAGAGTATTATAGTTGGCGACGTGCCGATAAGATAGGCGGCGAATGCCCGGTAATGGACCCTGCGGCCGAGGAGGACGGGGAGTGCGGGACGGCGTATCCGCCGGCGGTCGGCTTCGTGGTGCGACCGGGCAGTGTGTGCGGATTCTGTGCGCTGGTGCTTTGGGAGACCCCAACTTTGGTTACTGAAGACATCGAATTGGAAGGACACATCATTGACTCGCTGATCCTGTCGAAGGTGCTCGACGAGATCCTCGCCTCCGGGGGCGATTTCAAGCTCAAAGAGGTTCGCATCGGGCAGGACCGTCACGACCGCAGCCATGCGCTGATCGAGGTGGCGGCGCCGAATGCGGAACGGCTGGGGGAGTTGATCGCGCGGCTGGCGAAGCACGGCGCGGTCCTGCGGACTCCCGGCGACGCGGAACTGGCCCCGGCGGATCGGGATGGTGTGTTTCCCGACGGGTTCTACTCGACGACGAACCAGCGGACGCTGGTCCGGCTGGGTGGGCAGTGGCGGGAGGTGGCACGGCAGGAGATGGACTGCGGGATCCGGCTGGAGCCCGACGGGACGTTCGGGTGCGTGCCGGTGGCCGATGTCCGGCGAGGCGACCGCATCGTTGTCGGGCATCGCGGGGTGAAGGTCGTGCCGCTGGAACGCGGCCCGAAGGTGGGCGTCTTCGAGTTCATGACCTCCACCGTTTCCACGGAGAAGCCCAAGAACGTCATCATCCGACACGTGGCGGAGCGCCTCCGCGAGGTGCGAAACGCGGGCAGGAAGATTCTGCTCGTCGGCGGGCCGGCCATCGTGCACACCGGCTCCGTGCGCCACGTGGTCCGGCTCATCGAGATGGGGTACATCCACATTCTTTTCGCCGGCAACGCCCTGGCCACGCACGACATCGAGCAGGCCCTCTATGGAACGTCGCTGGGCGTGTACATGGATCGCGCCGAGCCGGCGGAGACGGGGCACGAGCATCACCTCCGCGCGATCAACACCGTCCGACGGTGTGGCGGGATCGTCGCGGCCGTCCGGGAGGGCGTGATCCGGAGCGGCATCATGCACGCCTGCGTGAAGCACGGGGTGGACTTCGTGCTGGCCGGTTCCATCCGCGACGACGGTCCGTTGCCGGAGGTAATCACCGACGTGCTCGAGGCCCAGGACCAGATGCGGAAGCGCGTGCCCGATGTGGGCTTCGCGCTGATGATCGCGACGGCCCTGCATTCGATCGCGACGGGCAATCTTCTGCCTGCCTGGGTGCCGGTGGTCTGCGTGGACATCTCACAGGCGGTAGTCACCAAGCTGGCGGATCGGGGTACGTTTCAGACCGTCGGGGTGGTGACGGATGTGGAGCCGTTCCTCCGCGAGCTGCTCAGCGAGCTGGCGTGACAGGCGGATCGCGCACGCGAGGCGTCACGCGGCGGGTGCGCCCGGTAATGCGGCTCCGTCCCGCTTCAGTCGGAATCGGAGAGATCGGCCGTTTGGGTTACACCCGTAGCGGCGTACCCGATGGAGGATCGCCCGATGCTCGAAGAAAGAGAGACGGAGGCTCCCCGGGGCGGAGGAGGTGGCCATCCTGCGGGAGCACTTGGTCGAGAAGGTGGCGGTCTCGGAGGTGTGTGAGAAGCACGGCTTGCAGCCGGCGGTGTTCTGGGGCTGGCAGAGGAAGCCGTTCGAGGAGGGGGCGGTGGTATTCGAGCAGCCGCGGGCCAGGCTGGGTCGTGAGGAGGCGGCCGATCGCCTTCCGGGGGCCAGGCTGCGGAACGAGGATGACGCGTGGCCGAGCCGCCGGGCGAGCACGTGACGCCAGAGGAAGAGCGAGGAAACGTGGCGACACAGCAGAAGCGGCGCGCGTGAATGAGCGGCGGAGCGGCGACGATACGCAGCCCATGTCGTGATGCCTGGGAGCCGCAGCGCAGGGATGTCGCAAGCCCCGGCGGTGCGACAGAGGCTTGTCGGCGGGTTGTCTCGGTCGCCGCTCCGGGGCTTTCCCTTTCGCGGCGCGAGTTCTTCCCAGGGCTTGCGCCGTAGGCACAGACCACCGCCCCACCCGGGGCCGGGAAACGCCCTGGTTTCTCATCGAAGCGTCCCGTTCCGGATGACGTTCCCGGCTCTCGCCGGAACCGACGGACAGACCCGCTCGATAAGGGCGCTCTTTACGGGCGTCGGCCGACGTGCTATCACTCTCACCGGACCGCGTCCCGGCCGGCGCGGCGCGTGGGGCGCAATGACAGACATTCGGCAAGTCTCTGACAAGGAGCGACGGCGATGAAGATCGGCGTAGTCACGTTTACGGATGGTCGCAAGCGGGTCGCGAAGTTCACGGAGCCGGATTGCCGGCGCTTTCAGAAGCGGATCGCGAGCTGGCTGAAGAAGGAGGGCCACAAGGTCGTCGAGTCGAAGCCGGTGGTGTGGAACTACGCCACGGCCCGCCAGGCGGCTGCTCAGTTCGAGCGCGGCAAGATCGACCTGTGCGTCTTCAACTTCTGCGTGTGGTCCTACCCGGACCTCTCGGCGCAGGTGGCGAACCTGCTGCCGCCGGGGACTCCGATCCTGCAGATCGGCAACATCAACCCGGCGTACCCCGGCTGGGTGGCGTTCTTCGCGTCGGCCGGCGCGCTGGGCGAGATCGGCCGCCCGTTCGGCCGCGCCCTCGGCGACATCGCCGAGAAGGAGGTCCAGCAGCAGGTACGCAGGTTCCTCGAGCAGAACGACCCCGACCAGCGCAACCGCGGTTATGCCATGGCGATGGCGCTGCAGGGCCAGCGATACGGGGACTTCGACGGTCCGTCCATGGGCATGTACACGGGGCACGTTGACCAGTCCCAGTGGATGGAGCAATTCGGCATCCATGTGTATCACCGTGGCCAGCTTCACCTCTGGCAGATGGCACGGCAGATCTCGCGGGATCGCGTGCAGGCCGGCCTCGACTGGCTCGAAAAGCACTGCCGCGAGATCAAATGGGACAGGAAGAAGCTCACGCCGGGGGTGGACGGCACGCTCGCCCGACAGGTGCGGATGTACCTGGCGATGAAGGATTTCTGCAGGGAGGAGGGGATCGACTTCTGCGGGTTGACCGGGCAGCTCGATATGACCGAATGGCCGGACCTGTGCATCGCGGACGTGCAGGAGGCGTTGCTCAATGACACGGCCGACTGGGAGGAGGCCCCGAAACACCCGCTGATCTGCGCGACGGAGTGCGACAGCAACGGGGCGCTCACGATGCAGATGATGCACCTGCTGACCGGGACGCCGGTGCTTTTCGCCGACCTGCGTCATTACTTCGCACGGGAGAACGTGTACGACCTCTGCAACAGCGGCCAGCACGCCCCGTGGTTCGCGCAGCGGAGCGACGATTTCCGCAGAAACTGGCGGGAGGTAACGCTCTATCCGGGCTCGGACTTCTACTTCCGCGGCGGCGGCGCGAGCGTCCAGTTTTATGCCAAGCCCGCGGAGAAGGTGACATTCGGCCGCCTGACGCGCAAGAGCGGGCGCTTCCAGATGCACCTGTTCACCGGTTCGTTCGCGAAGCTGCCGCGCCGGACCGAGGAGCGTCTGGCGAAGCAGACCAGCCCGGAGTGGCCGCACGCGTTCGCGACGTTCGACATCTCGCTGGATACCCTGCGCGACAACTACAACGCCAATCACATTCATGCGGTGGTCGGCGATCATGTGGCGGCGCTCTCGGCGGCGTGCCGCGCGCTGGATATCGAGGCGATCGTGTTGAGCTGACCTCGGGACGGCACGCGACCGCGCGTGCGCCGGCGGGGCGGAAACCATCACGGCGGATCGAAGCGATGCGGCACGGTCGGGGGCGGCCGTGCCGCAGTGCTTTCGTGCGAGGATCGGCGGCGCGAGGATTGTCCTTGCCGTCGCGGTCCGGCATAATGGTACTGTCTTCGGCAAGAGACTCCCCTGCGTAAAGCGGACGGGGCGGAGGTCCGGCCGTTGCCTGCGGGCGTCGCCGTCGCTGTTGCCCGCAACCGGCGTTCGGGTACCGGCCCGGCGTCCGTCGCAGCCGCCGGGGGGCCGGCAGGAGATGAACCGTGGGCCGAAAGCGGCGCCGATGCCGGCTTCGGTGAGACAGTCGTGCCTTCGGGAAGCGGACATCCCGCCCGTCTCCTGGCGGGTGGGACGCCCGCCTCCCGTTTTCGCCGCCGGCACAGCCGTGGTCGACGGACGGGGGCGGCAGCGACGTCCCGCGAGGTGGTCTTCCCATGCAACGTAAAGGTCCGGGGCTTCAGGATGCCTCCGCCGGTCTGGACACGTGGCGTGTGTTCCGCATCATGGCGGAGTTCGTGGAAGGGTTCGACGTGATGTCGCAGGTCGGGCCGGCGGTCTCCGTGTTCGGCTCGTCGCGCACTGCGCCGGACAGCCCGTACTACAAGCTGGCGGAGCAGCTCGGCCGCCGGCTGGTCGAGAACCGCTTCGGCGTGATTACCGGCGGCGGGCCGGGCATCATGGAGGCGGCCAACAAGGGGGCGTTCGAGGCGGGCGGCCCGAGCGTCGGGCTCAACATCTACCTGCCGCAGGAGCAGCGGGCCAACCCGTACCAGGACATCTCGCTCGAGTTCCACTACTTCTTCGCCCGCAAGGTCATGTTCGTGAAATACGCCTGCGCGTTCGTCTGCTTTCCCGGCGGCTTCGGCACGATGGACGAGTTCTTCGAGTCGATGACGCTGATCCAGACCGGCAAGGCGGAGCACTTCCCGATCGTGCTGATCGGTCTGGATTACTGGCACGGGATCGTGGAGTGGATGCGCGAGACGATGCTCGAGCGGTTCGAGTACATCGATGCGGACGACCTGCTGCAGTTCGTCCTCACGGACGACGTCGAGCACGCCGTCCGCCACATCGTGGAGTGCTACGAGAAGCGGTGCTGGGCGCAGGCGCGGCCGGCCGAGGAGATCGCCCGCCAGCCGGCGTCGGAGCGCCTGACGGCCGAGGGTACCAAGACGGGTCTGCCGCCGCGGCAGAACCACCGCGCCACGCGATCACAGGACGGGGGCTGATCGCCGCGGCTTGTTCCTTGTATCGAGGAGAAACGACATGTTCTTGCGGCTTGCGATTACGCTGGCGGCGGCGGGGGTCTGCGTGGCTGTCAACGCAGCCGTCGTTCGGGCGGAGAAGGCCCCGGCCGCCGATCCGAAGAAGGTTCAGTCCGATCCTCAGTTCGCCGTCCAGGGCGAATACACCGGCGAGGTTCGCTCGGGCGGCCGCAAGGTCCGGTACGGCATCCAGGTCATCGCGCTGGGCGAGGGCAGGTATCGCGCCGTCGTCCATCGCAACGGACTGCCCGGCGAGGGGTGGAAGAAGCAGGACCGCCTCGGTTCCGCCGAGAGCGAGGTCGTCGACGGCGTGATCACGTTCCGGGAGACCGGCGGCACGGCCATCACGCAGTGGAAGGACGGGGCGCTTGTCCTTTCCGACCCGGCCCGGCCGGACTACGGCGGCAGGCTGGAAAAGGTCGTCCGCAAGAGTCCGACGCTGGGCGCCAGGCCGCCGAAGAACGCGAAGATCCTTTTCGACGGCAAGGACCACAACGACTTTGCCGCCGACAAGGTCACCGAGGACGGCCTGCTCATGGAGGGCGTGACCAGCAGGACGACGTTCCGGGACTGCACGCTTCACCTGGAGTTCATGCTTCCCTTCGAGCCGAAGGGTCGCGGCCAGGACCGCGGCAACAGCGGCTGCTACATGCAGGGGCGCTACGAAGTGCAGATCCTCGATTCGTTCGGCCTGGAAGGCCGGAACAACGAGGCCGGCGGGATCTACGAGGTGTCGGACCCGATGGTGAACATGTGCTTTCCGCCGATGAGCTGGCAGACGTACGACATCGAGTTTGCGGCGCCGAAGTTCGACGCCGCCGGCCGCAAGACGCAGAACGCCAGGATGAGCGTTCGTTTCAACGGGGTGCTTGTCCAGAAGGACGTCGAGATCCCCGGCCCGACTCGCGCCGCGATCAACAAGGAGTCGCCCGAGCCCGGTCCGCTCTACTTGCAGGACCACAGCCATCCCGTCCGCTTCCGCAACATCTGGATCGTCGAGAAGAAGGCGGCGACAGACAAGCCGAAGGCCAGGTAGTGCCCGGCGGGCGCCTCGCCAGTGGGGGGGCGAGGACACATGATCGCCGATTGAGTCTCCTCGGCATGGAGGCCCGGGGTATTCGCCGGGCATCCGTGTGTGCGCGGCGTGACGGCCAGCAACTCAAACGGAGCGATTTCCATGCCGCCCGCGGCGCGTCGGCGGAGCGGACCCTACCGAACTACGGATACGACGGAACGTGCCGGGGCGGCGGGGGTTGCCGCCCGTCACGAGCATGCGGCTTTGCATGGAATCGGACATGCAGGAGACCCGAAAGAACGTGATGCGTTGGCCCCTGTCAACACTTGGCGTGATGTTCCTGGCGGCGACGTTCTGCTGCGTAGCGAACGCCGTTGAGTCCGCCCCGTTGAGCCGACGCCTTGCCGCCCTGGAGCGGTCCTACTGGGTGCACGGTTCGCTCGCCTCTAAGCCGCACAAGGGGTATTGGGGCATGCAGCTTCCCGCCTGTTCACCCCCCACGGAACCGCAGATCCGCAACGCCGCCCGACTTCTGACCGGCCAATACGCCGCCAACCGGCTGTATCTGGTTTACCATAAGGAGATCACCTTCCCGCAGGCCCGGGAGGTCTTCAGATCGTGGCGAGGGCAATGCCCGCCGGATGTCGAGATCGTGCCCACGCTGGTCATGCGAACCTACGACAAGAGCCAGGCGGTCGTGTTTACGGCGGATGAGTTGCGTGGACTTTGCGACTTCTTCCGGCACGAGCTTGGCTTCCGGCACCTGGCGGTGTTCGACGTGCATCCGAACCGGGATCAGGGACCGGGGCTGTCGATCCTGGCGGGGGCGTTTCCCGGCAAGCTCATCCGTGTCGGCATTCAGCCGGAAGAGCCGCTCAAGGCCCCGTTCGTTGCCGCCGTGCAGGATACCTGGAGCGGCTTCTGCCACGGAAAGACCAACGCGGACTGGCTCGACAAGGGCTTCGGGGCGGACACGCTTCGGCAATGGGTCGCCAGGCGTAACGAAACGCCACATCCGTTCGCCTGGGACCTGATCGTGGTCGCCTGGGACTACAGCGTTACGAAGCGAGGCGAGTATCCAGGGTACGATGATGCCGCCAGGAACATGCCGCTGCCCGTTGGCCGCAATGTTCTGGCCGCACGGGAGATTCTTCGCACGGCCCGTCCGGACCGAATGGCTGGTTTCAGCAGCGACCTGACCATCGTCCAGGCCAGCTCCGTTCACCCCGCACACGACGGGCAATCGAGTTCCCTTTACGAGACTTTGAAGCGGGGCGAGATCTACAAGGGATACTACGCCAAGCCGTTCGAGGAGGTTACGGCGATCTACCGCGGCATGCGTGTGAATCGGCTCGTGGAGCCGCCGGCGGCGTCGTCCGCCACGGAGCCGGCGACTTCTGCCCCGGCAGCTTCGAGGCCGTCATCTGTTCCGTAATGCCTGCTTGCTTCTGCGTCGAGGACGGGTGGCGTCACCGAGATCGCCCGACGCCGCCGAATCTCACGTCAGTTGGGTAGGCTCCGCTCCGCCGCGGACGCGAGGAAGACGCGACGTCGCCCCCGCCGCGGGATTCCGTCCGCACGGCGGATCCTACGCGGCTGACGGCACAGCATCGAACCATTGAAAACCAGGGCCGTACTTCGAGCCGTCGACGTCCTCACACGGCGAACAAGAGGCTGGTTCGCCGAAAGCGATCGGCCAGCGGGGGCGCCTCGCGGCGGGGGGGGCGAGGCTCCGGTGGCGAGACCCCCTGTTCGAGCGGGGCGCAGTCCCTCCCGAGGAATTCGGTTACCCGGCCGGTGACCAGATACGTGTCTTCCGGCTTGCCGGTGGCCGGGACGCGCGTTGCCGGTCGATGTTGCCTCGTCCTTGCAGTTACCATATCGGGGGAGAGCGGCGGCCTCGACGACCGCCGGCGTCTCGATGGCTTCGCCCGAACTGCGGGGTCGGTGGGCCGGGGCGGCCGACGGGGTGAGGGTAACTCGGAACAACGCGGCGCCGTGCCGGAAACTCAGAAACTGTGGAGCGGCTTACCATGAAGTACCGAGGCCAGCGGGGACTTCCCCGGATGCTCGTGCTCGTCAGCGTGCTGTTCGTCGACGGTGCGTTTGCGCAGACGCCCCGGTCGCTGAGCGACCTGACCGGGCCGTGGCAGTTGTTCGTGGACGATTACACGGTCCAGAGCAAGGTCGGCGTGGCCCGCACGTATCACGCGTTTCAGAAGTACGCCGGCAACCCGGTGATGGTGGCGGACAGGGCTTGGGAGGGCGACAACATCTACGTGTACGGCACAGTCCTGCCGGCGGAGTCCGGATCGGGCTACCGGATGTGGTACCATTCCCTCAGCTTCACCCTTCCGAAGACCGATCGTGTTCACGCGAACTACGCCACCAGCACGGACGGGATCCACTGGGAGAAACCCAACCTCGGCATCATCTCGTTCAACGGATCGACGGACAACAACATCTTTATCGTTCCGGGAAACTGCCCTTCCGTGATGCACACGCCCTGGGACGCCGGGGTCCTGGGCGCCTACAAGATCATGCGCGGCGTCAGCAGCCAGTTCGGCGGCGCGTGGTCGTCCGACGCGCTTCACTGGACCGAGGACCCCTACGCGATCTGCCCGCCCGCCAGCGATGTGTGCACGTTCAACTGGGATCCGCACACGCAGCGGTACATGGGCTTTCCGAAGATGGGCGCGGTGGTAAACGGCTTGTCGCGCCGGTCGACCGGTGTCTGGGCAACCGGTGACTTCGAGTCCTGGCCGGCCCCGCGCCTCGTCCTGACGCCGGATTCGTGGGACGACCGATGGGGGCCCAACCCCGCCGCGATGCAGGGCACGCACTTTTACGGGCTGTGCGGGTTCGCGTACGAGTCAACATACCTGGGCTTCCTGTGGATCCTCCGCGCGACCGGCAAGATCAGCGGGGCCGATGACGGTCCTATCTTCGTCGAACTCGTCAGCAGTCACGACGGCGTTCACTGGTTACGCCAGGAGGGCGACCGCCCCCCGATCCTTCCGCTCGGTCCGGACGGGGCGTGGGATGACGGTATGGTCTTCACGACGACACACCCGCTCGTCGAGGGCAACACCTTGCGACTGTACTACGGCGGATTCGACGGCACGCATGCCCAGGAAGGGCTCTGGCACGCGGGCATCGGCATGGCCACGCTTCGCAAGGATGGCTTTGCCTCGCTGGATGCCGGCGCCGCGGGCGGTGCCGTCACCACAAAGCGACTCGTCGGCGCGAGCGGTCCTCTGCATGTGAACTACGCAGCCATCGGCGGCTCGCTCAGGGTGGAAGTGCTCGATGCGGGCGGCGCGGTCGTGCCCGGCTACGGCGAGGCCGATTGCGTCGTGCTGCAAGGCGACGAAGTCGATGGGGTTGTCACGTGGGCCTCGCGGACGGAACTCCCCGCGACGGGCGAGCCGATCCGGCTGCGGTTTGTCCTGCAGAATGCGTCGGTCTACTCGTTCATGGCCGGGGCGGGCGCGCAGATCCTGGAGGAGCCGGCGTCGCCGCCGCTGGCGGCTGTGTATGACTTCGAGAACGAGACCGGCCAGACCGCTCGCGACCAGTGCCTCGACGACGGGGCGCAAGACGCTCTTCTGGAAGGCGATGTGCGGGTGAGCACCAACCCGGCGCTGGCAGCATTCGGAAGCCACGCCGCCGCCTTCGGATACGACACGGCTTCGATGAACACCCTGACGATTCCGGGCACGGCGAACCTCGGCACGCGGTTTACGCTTGCCGCGATGGTCAACTCCGCGACCGGCGAGTATGCCCGGATCTTCGGTACGCCGAGTGTCGCGTGGGGCGCGCCGGTCGCCGCGCTCGCGCTCGATCTCGATCCGAGCGGCTTGTCCACCCCGGGTCTGCGTCTGACCTGCAAGGGGATGGAGATCTCGTCGCAGCCGCTGAGTGTCGGCGGCGGGCAATACCACCATGTGGCCGTCACGTACGACGACGGCGAGGTGACACTGTATCTGGACGGCGCCTCAGTCGGCCACGGATACGTATCGGGCGGCGACCCGGTAAAGCTGCCGGGCGACGTCCGCATCGGTCCGGGCGTCACCGCCCCCGGGCCCGCGTCGTTCATCGGCTACGTGGACGATGTCCTCGTGACCGGCCGAGCCCTCTCCGCCGGGGAGATCGCTTCTCTCGCACAACAGGGAGCGGGCGCGCTCTTTGGTTTCGCGCGGGTGGCGAGCGATTTCGATGCGGACGGCGACGTGGACATGGGCGACTTCGCGATGTTTCAATCCTGTTTCAACGGGCCGAATCGCCCGCCCGCGTGCGCGAACATGGCGGGAGGCCGACCATCCGAGGCCCCGGCCATTGTCGCAAACACGATGCCGGAGGCCTCTCCGGAGTCCGCCGCCGCCTCCGTCAGCTTCGTCGAGAACTGGGACAGCTATGCCGTCGGCGTAACCGATCCCGCGTATCTCGCCCGCTGGGCGGTCGTGCCGGGCTACAGCCGATACCAGATCGACGCGGCCTATCCCTCGTCATCGCCGAACACCATTCGGATCCCCAAGGGCAGCCTCTACGCCATCACCCACGATCTGGCCCCCGATCTTGAGGCGGTGATGGTGGATGCGCTGGAAGTGGCCGGAACGGACGCGATCCCTCTTGTGCTGGCGTACAACGCCTGCCTGCGGGATGTCCTTTACTACGCCGACGTAATCGTCGAGCTCTCGAAGGGCGACGTCCGCGCCCCCGGAGCGGACAGCGCCACGGTCGTGCCCGTTCTTGCGTTCGGGATGGCGTCCGCGATACACGGCATGAGCACACAGCCCTGGTTCTTCGACGGGCAGTACTGGCGATCCGCAAACGTGCTCAACACCTCCGCGAGCACGAACCTCCTCACCATGCAGATCCAGGGGGCCTCGGTCATGCTGTCAGGCGGCGCCGGGTCGGTCGTGCACCCGCGGGCCTATACGGGCGGCTTCGACCGGATCACGATCCGTACGCAGTTCAACGACGTCCGGGCGCGCTTCCTCGACGACATCCGGCTCACCGGAGGCCAGGTGATTCGCACCTGCACGGTTCCGCCGGCCGTGACGTCCGTCACCCCGGCGACCGGCCGCGGTGACGAGCGGATCCCACTGCGCGTGGACGGTGAGGGCTTCCTCGCCGGCTTCACGCAGGTGAAACTCGTTCGGCCGGGTGAGGCGGATATCGCGGCGAGCCTTGTCAATGTGGCGGCCGACGAGAGGAGCCTCACCTGCCTGCTGGATCTGAACCTCCACGCGGCGGCGCCGGGCGAGTGGGATGTTGTCGTCAGCGTGCCGAACTGCCCGGACGCGGTCGTTGCGAGCGGGTTTGCGGTGACGCAACCGATCACCTACATCGCGGCGGACCTCGACGGCGACACGGACGTCGACCTCGGCGACTTTGCCGTGTTCCAGGGCTGTTTCAACGGCCCCAATCGTCCCCCTGCATGCGAGTAGCCGCATGACGCCGCTTTTCGCGGAAGGAGGGAGCGTCACCGCCGTAGAAGGAAGTGAGCATTCCTGCGGCGTTTTCCGGGTGTGCCGGGGCACGTGCCCCGCTCTTCTGGCTGGGAAAAGGGTTAGCCCGAGTTACGGAGTTGGAAGGCGACAACGGTTCTGGCGGGGTTGTCAGGGCCGTGCTTGTGCAAGAGTCGTGCCGAGTGCCGTTTTCGGTAAGACAGTTTCGCATGCGGCGAGCAGCGCCGCGAAGGCTCCGTCGCCCCTACAGTGTTATCGCCTGGATTCTTGTCGGCTGGCGCCGAATTCCGGGCCGGGCCCGGTACGTCATTCTGAGGGAGCGGAGCGACCGAAGAATCTGGCCTGAGCTTTGCGGGGGCTTTGCGCGTGCGATGACCGGCGCAAATCGGACGCAGGATTCTTCGGCCCCCAAGGGGGCCTCAGAATGACGCGACGCACGCCACGTGCCTCCGGCGCCGCCATGTTGGGCTGCGGGCCACGCCCGCGCTGGGCGATCTACGGGGCTGGAAAGGAACGAAACTCTCGAACCGAAAGCGGCAGTAGCTTTGTACGGTCCGCTGTGCGGACGGAATCCTGCGGCGGGGGCAACGTCGCGCCTTCGTTGCGTCCGCGGAGCGGACCCTGCCGAACTTCGGCCGCAACCGGACACGGGCGTGCCGGCCGCCGTCATGCGGAGCGAAGCGAAGCATCCGGCTTGTCTGCGCCAATCGGCCGGATTCTTCGTCGCTGCGCTCCTCAGAATGACGGGTGGCGCTATCGCCGCAGTGCGATACATGCGCGCAAGGCACGCCGCGCGCAAGGGACGGCTCACGCAAGGCACGGCTCACGCAAGGCGCGGCTCGCGCAAGGCGCGCAAGAGCTGCGACGGAAGACTCTACTCGCCGGGCATCACGCCCAGTCGGCCTCGTACACCACGTGGCCGGAGGGCCGCATTCCGAGGCGCTCGTACGCCTTCATCGCCCGCTGGTTGTCCCGCTCCACGTACAGCCGAATGCCGCACACCTCGGGATCCTGTCGGGCGATTGCGGCGACGTGTTCGTAGAGCCTGCGGAACACGCCGTGGCGGCGGCAGTCCGGCCGCACGTAGACGCTCTGGATCCACCAGCAGACCTTCGCCCGCCAGTCGCTCCACTCGTACGTGATCATGAGCTGGCCGACGACCTCGCCGTTGCGTTCGGCCACGAAGTAGCGGCACAGGTCCGGCCGCGAGAGGGCCTTCTCGACGCCCGCGCGGACGAGCGGATAGTCGAGCTGCTTGCCCTCCGACTCCATCGCCACGCCGCAGTTGAAGCGGGCGATGGTGTCCGCATCCTTGAGCATGGCGTCACGGACGATTACCGCGTTTGCGTCAACGGCCATCATTGCTTCCCGTTCCGGCTGAAGCCCCTGGACCCGAACCGCGCGGGTGTCCCACCCCTTGAAGGGGGGACGTCAGAGACTCCGCACCCATCTTGCCAGACTCGCAACGATTACTTCGCGAATCCCTTCGATACGAATCGGTACGTGCCGGAGCCGACCTCGAAGACCGCCGCGCCGTCGGCCATCCGCACGAACTTCACGCCCGCCGCATCGCCGGCGGGTTTGCCGCCTTCGGTCACCGCCGAGAGGCTTGCCGCGGGCACGTGGACCGTCGCCGTCGTGTTGGCGGGGATCGTGATGTCCAGCGTGAGCGTGTCGCCGTCCACTTTCCAGGCGCTGGCGATCCGGCCGCGGATCGAGTCGTAGTGGCCCCTGGCCCACGTCAACCCGCCGCCGGGACGCGGGGCGAGCACGAAGTGCTTATAGCCCGGCTGCTGCTCGTCCGGGTTGATGCCGAGGATCACGCGGTACATCCACTCGCCGACCGAGCCGATCGCGTAATGGCAGAACGAGTTCATGCCCGGGTCCTGGAAGCCGCGCCCGGCGACGTAGCCGTCCCACCGCTCCCAGATTGTGGTGGCGCCCTGGTCGATCGTGTAGCCCCAGGACGGGATCGTTCGATTGTTGATCAGCATGTAGGCCACGTCGTTGTAGCCGTAGCGGGTGAGCTGCTTCATGAGCATCGGCGTCGTGTGGAAGCCGGTCGAGATGTGGTCCTTGTAGGCGTGGATTCGCTCGACCATGTGCCGCGCCGCCGCCGCCCGCCTGTCGTCCGGGATGAGGTTGAACTCCAGCGCGATCGCGTACGCCGATTGCGTGTTGCCCTTGACCGTCGCGTCGTCCTTCACGTAGGCGCGGACGAAGGCCGCACGAATGTCGTCGGCGAGCTTGCCGTACTGCTTCGCCTCCGCCTGCTTGCCGAGGACCGCGGCCATGTTCGCCACAAGCTGCGTCGAGTGCTGGAAGAAGGCCGTCGCGAAAACGTCCTTCGGGATCTCCGCCTGGCCCTTCGGGAAGCCTTCGAGCTTGAGCGTGTCGCCGTTGAGCCAGTCGCCGTAGTCGTTGTTCCGCTTGTTCTTCCAGAGCAGATCGGGGTTGTTCGCGTGGATCCAGTCCACCCAGCGGCGGGCGGACTCGAATTGCGCGGCCAGGATACGCTTGTCGCCGTAGTTCACGTAGACCCGCCACGGCACGACGACGCCCGCGTCGCCCCAGGCCGGCACGCCGGAGAACCGGGCATTCGGGTCGTACGGGTGCGGGGCGATGTCCGGGTAGCGTCCGTCGTCGGCCTGATCGTCGCGGATGTCCTGGGCCCACTTCGTGAAGAAGGCGGCCATGTCCATGTTGAAGCACGCCGGCTGCGAGAAGACGAGCATGTCGCCCATCCAGCCGAGGCGTTCGTCGCGCTGCGGGCAGTCGGTCGGGACGCTGTGCATGTTGTCGCGGTGCGTCCAGACGATGTTCTGCATGAGCTTGTTGAGCAGCGGGCTGGAGCACTCGAACTGCCCCGCCATCGGCGGCGCCGAGTGGACCGCCCGGGCGACGATGGCGTCCGCGGACAGCCTGCCGGGCCACCCGGTCACCTCGACGTAACGGAAGCCGTGGTATGTGAAATGCGGCTCGAAGACCTCCTCGCCCCCGCCGCGGAGCGTATAGCGGTCCTCCTGCCGCGCGCCGAGATACTTGCCCCACTTGAGGTTCTTGTCCTTCTCATAGACGCTCATCCGCAGATTGTCGCGGTAGATGTTGCCGTCCGGCTGGAGGACCTCGGCGTGGCGCAGCGTTACGGTCGTGCCGGCCGCCCCCTTGACTTTGATCCGGCACCAGCCGGCCATGTTCTGGCCGAAGTCGACGACGTACACGCCGGGCTTCGGCTCGCTGATCTTCACCGGCTTGAGTTCCTGGGTGATGCGGATCGGTTCGTTGGGCTGAGCAACGAGGGCGGCATCGATGCGGTCCCGCACCTCCACCGGCGCCCAGGCCGAGTCGTCAAAGCCGGGCGAGTCCCAGCCGGGCATCTCCCGGCGGGCGTCGTAGACCTCGCCGTCGAGGATGCAGGCCGTGCGGATCGGGCCGTCGGTCGTGGCCTTCCACGTGCCGTCGGTGATGATCGTCTGCGTGCTGCCGTCGGCGAACTCGATCTCCATCTGCATCAGCAGGGCAAGCCGCCGCCCGTAGAAGTTCCGCAGGCCGCCGTCGGGCACGATGTGCGAGATACCGATCCGGCCGGCGTACCAGCCGTCGCCGAGCGTGGCGCCGATCGCGTTCGCTCCGGACTTGAGCAGCGGCGTAACGTCGTACGCCTGGTACTGCACCCGCTTGTGGTAGTCGGTCCACTCGGGCGCGAGGATGTGGTCGCCGACGCGCCGGCCGTTGATCCGCAACTCGTAGAGGCCCAGCGCGGAGACCGTCGCGATGGCGTGCTTGACGGGTTTGTCCAGCGTAAACGGCTTGCGGAGCATGGGCGAGGGAAGGGCCGGCGTGGGCTGGCCTTCGGGCAGGGGGCCGGCGGCGCTGATCCACTTTGCCTTCCAGTCGGCGGCGTTGAGCACGCCCGTGCGCCAGGTGCCCACGTCGCTCCAGACGGGAGCGGCGGCGCCGTTTGTCCAGATGCCCACCTTCCAGAAGACCTCCTGGCCGGAGGCGAGCGGCTTGCCGGCGTAGGCGATCTGGGCCGTTTCGTCGGAGGCGACCTTGCCGCTGTCCCACAGGTCGCCCTGGTCCGCGGCCAGGGCCGCCCTGCTGCCCGCGACGAGGATCCGGTACGCGCTCTGCGTTACGCCCCGCCCGCCGGATTCGATGATCCAGCTCAGCCGCGGCTGGGCGGTGTCAATCGCGAGCGGATTCGTCAGGTATTCACACCGCAACTGGGCCGGCCTGGTGCCGGTCATCATCGAGCATCCGGTGGTCATGAGAAAAACACATCCTCCCGTCAGCAGTCTGGTCGCCTTCACAGCGTTCCTCCTCGTCTGTAGCAGATTCGGCCTGCGCCCGTGCAACGGCCAAGAGTATCCTACGAGCGAGGGGTGCGGACAAGTGCGCGGATACCGGGCGTAATTTCGGGTATAAGAAGGTGGTCAAGCGGGCGGCGTCGGGTCGCGGCCCGGCAGGGGGCGGGCGACGTGGGGGCGTCCCGCCCGCCGACGAAGGCGTGCAGGATGCACGCTTCCCGTGGCACGGCCGCTGAAGACAGAGAGGCATCCGGAGGACAGGCATGAGCGCTTCAATCAGCCGAAGGGAATTCATCGGAACTACGGCCGCAGGGGCGGGGGCGATGTTCCTGGCGGGGCATTTCGGCGCGCGCCGTGTCGCGGCCGCCGGACAGGCGCCGGGCGTCGGGCTGCCGCCGGTGAAGATCCACAAGGTCTACGTGGGCCGGTCGCACGTCGCGTGGCCCAAGCCGGCGTTCGACCCCAAGGCCGAGGTCGAGAAGTTCGAGAAGCGCCTCGCGGCGGTCGAGCAGCAACTCGGCGACATCCGGTTCGTCGGCGGCGAACTCGTCCAGAACGCCGCGGATGCGGCCAAGGTCGCCCCGGGCCTCGCCGGCGCCGACGGCGTGTTGCTCGTGCACCTTTCGCTGGGGACGCTGCCACTGATGCAGCAGATCGTGGACGCCGGGCGGCCGACCGCGATCTTCTCGCAGCCGTTCAGCGGGCACGAGTGGATGTTCATCAAGCAGTGGGAGAAGGCCGGCAAGCGGGTCGCCCTGTTTGCGACGAGCGACTACGGCGAGCTGGCGACGGCCGCCGCGCTGCTCCGCGTGCCCGCGCGGATGCGGCAATCGCGGGTCGTGGCCGTGCCGGGCAGGCTGGACGGCACGAAGGCGGCGTGCGACCCGAAGCTCGTCAAGGAGCGGCTCGGCACGGACGTCGTGTCGTGCAGCTACGAGCGGCTCATCGAGGCGCACAAGGCTGTCGATCCGAAGCTCGCGGAGGCCGAGGCGGAGGCGTACTGGATGCGGCCCGCGAAGAAGATCGTCGAGCCGAGCAGGGACGAGATCATCAAGTCCGCCCGCATGTTCCTGGCGATGAAGGGCATCATGGACAAGGAGCGGGCGCAGGCGATGACGATCAACTGCCTCGGCGGCCTGCCGATCGACGTGTTGGGCTATCCGTGTCTGGCGTTCAGCCGGCTGGACGATATGGGCCTCGTCGGGGCGTGCGAGGCGGATATCGATTCGACGCTGACGAAGCTCCTGTTCACGTACGCGTTCGGCGTGCCGGGCTTCATCACGGACCCGTTGTTCGACACGGCCCGGAACGCCGTGATCCACGCCCACTGTACCGCGCCGACCAGGATGGACGGCCCGAAGGGCGAGCGGGCGCCGTTCATCATCCGCACGCACACGGACGACGACAAAGGTGCGGCCCTTGAGGTGGAGATGCGCGTCGGGCAGACGATCACGTGCGCCAAGCTCGTCAACCTGGACACGATGCTCCTCTCGACGGGCAGGATCACGGAGATCCCCGATTTCGACGACCGCGGCTGCCGCACGCAGATCACGACGGAGGTGGCCGACGCCGGCAGGCTCCTCGACGACTGGGGCGCGGGCCTGCTCGACGGCTGGATGCCGCAGCTTCATCGCGTGGTCTTCTACGGCGACCGCATGCAGCCCGTGAAGCGTCTGGCGACGCTGATGGGGTTCCGGGTCATCGAGGGGATGTAGTGCCGTTTTCGGTGGGACAGGTGTGCCGTTTCGGCGGGCGGGCGGGCGCGCGGGCGATGCGGCCCTTGCCGCTCCGTTTGACGGCGTAGAGGGCCTTGTCGACCTCGCGGACCAGCAGCTCGGGTGAAAGCGCTTCGGTCGTCTTCAGACCGGCAATGCCGACGCTCACGTCGACCGGCACGCCGGGCAGGGAGCGGGCCGCGCGTTCGCGCAGCTCCTGCCGAATCCGCGCCGCCAGGGCTTCGGCGTCGGCGTCCGGCGTGTGCGGCAGCAGCGCGATGAACTCGTCGCCCCCGTACCGGGCGGCGATGTCGGCGGAACGCAGCTCGTCGCGGATGACCCCCGCCGTCAGGATGAGCACGTCGTCGCCGACATGATGCCCGTGCGTGTCGTTGATTCCCTTGAAGTTGTCGAGGTCCACCATCAGCACGGAGAGGTCCTCGTGGTAGCGCACCGCCGCCGCGAACTCGCGATGCAGGACCTCGCCGAAGTGGCGGCGGTTGTACAGGTTCGTGAGGGGATCCCGTGCGGCCAGGTCCCTGAGTTCCCGCGTGCGCTGCTCGATCTGGCGGCCGAGTTCCGCGTTGAATGCGAGCAGCTCGCTGCGCGAGGCGGTAAGCCCGTCCGCCATGGTGTTGAGCGCGCGGGCGAGGTCGGCGACTTCGTCGCTGCCGCTCACGCGGACGCGGGGCGAGAGGTCGTCGCGGGCAAAACGCTTCGCCGCCTCGGCCATCTCTCGGATCGGATGGACGATGCGGCGGACGATGAGAAACGTGATCGGCGTGATGAGCAGCCAGACCGCCGCCATCAGCCGGAGCAGGTGCCGCTCCATGTGGTGCGCGGCCTCGCGAGCGGCGGAGACATCGAGCCGCAGATGGATGCGGCCGGGGGCCTCCGTCGGCGTGCCCGCGAAACCGTCGGGGGACATGCGCGGCACCGGGCGGCAGACCTCCGCGAGGAGGGACCGCGTCCGCGGATCGCGAAAGAGACGCGGGGCGCAGTTCGTGCTCGAGTGCGGCGGGCCGCCGGCAGGATGCGAAAGACGATCCGGGAGGGTCTCTGCGGGCGGTGCTTCGATCCGGTCGCCGGCGTACGTAACAAATGCGAGTTGAAGCCCCGGGTACTGCTCGCGCGAGATGCGGCACAACTGCGCGAGCGCGGCCCGATCGTTTGTGGCGAAGAGCGGCGCGGCAGCGGCGGCGAGAACGGTCGCCAAGTCGTCGGCTCGCCGCAGTTGGGCGACACGGACCGAGTTCTCCATCCGAGCGATCTGAATCAGTGCGGTGCCGAGGGAGGCGGTAAACAGCACCGCCAGAAGCAGAATCGTCGTTCTGCCCTGCAACCCCAGGGGCGCGTGCAGGCGCAATCGTTCCGCGAGCCCACGCAGCCTGAGAATCGCAGCGGTCCGGCGGTCCATCTGGGCACCCCTTGGGCTTGTGACCGGCAATAGAAACGTACGATTCGGCGCGGTTCGAGGGCAAACATTCGGAAGGTTTTTCCTGATCGCTACAGAGCGAACGTCCGTCGGGTGCGGCGCCGGGTATTATCGCTCTCTATCGTCGGGCCGGACGCGCCATCGGGAGTGGGCGAGCCGCCCGGCGCGGAACGCAGGCCGTCGGGGCGCGCGTCTGTCTGCGTCCGCGGCGCAACCGAGCGAACGTGGTGGGGGGGCGAGTGCGACTACCGGGGCGGGCGGCGTCGATGACGGCCGAACCGGTCGGGCGGGGCCGCGGCGCGCTTGGGGCCTTGCTGAAGCACGCGTTTGCCCGGCGGCGCAGAGGCCGGCGTTCCCGCTTGCGGCATACTGTCCGGGGCCCGATCGCCCGGCCGGCCACGCTTCGGCGGGCGGTACTCGCGGAGTTCCTTCAATTCCTGACGGGTCAGGGGCCGAAAACCGCCCGGCGGCAGGCCGCGAAGCGACAGAGGCCCGATCCGGATCCGCATCAGTTTGCGGACGTTGTGGCCGAGCCGGGCGAGCACGCGGCGGACCTCGCGGTTGCGGCCTTCCTGAAGCGTGATCTCGATGACGCTGCGCTCGCGGCCGCGGTGGATGATCTTCGCGTCGGAGACGCGTGTCTTGCCCTCGGCGAGCCAGACCCCCTTGCGCAGGCGGGCCAGGTCGTCCGCCGTGACCGCACCGTTGACGTGGGCGCGATACGTCTTCGGCACGCCGTAGCGCGGGTGGGCCAGACGCTCCGCCAGTTCGCCGTCGTTGGTCATAAGCAGAAGCCCGGTACTGTCGGCATCCAGGCGGCCTACGGGGAACACCCGGTGCCGCACGCCCGCCAGGAGATCGACGGCCCGCGGGCGCCCGGCCGGATCGAAGTTCGTGCAGTGCACGCCCTTGGGCTTGTGAAGGAGAAAGTAAACCTTCTCCTCGCGTTTGAGCGGTCGGCCGTCTACCAGGATCGTGTCGCGAGCCGGGTCCACGAGCGCCGGCAGCGAAAGCACCGTCTCGCCGTTCACGCGGACGCGCCCGTCGAGGATGATCTGCTCGCACTCGCGGCGCGAGGCGATGCCGGCGGCGGCAAGAACCTTCTGAAGGCGTTCACGGGGCATGATTCACCGTTGAACCGGACCGCGCCGCAGCCCGGAGGCCGGCGCACAAGCGCCCTATTCGTTCGGCAGTGCCAGATCCTGCACCCAGTAATGATAGCCGGTCATGGGATCATAGTAATGGCCCATGCCGACGAGCCGGTAGGGTTCATGCAGCATGTTGGCATTGTGGCCCGGGCTGGCCGCCCAACTGGCCTGAACCTGGGCAACCGTGGGCAGACCGTCGCCTTCGGCGATGTTCTCGCCGACATACGGATGGCAGAACCCCGCCTGCAACGCGCGCTCGCCGGGTCCGGCGCCGTCGGGATTGATGTGGGCGAAGAATTGCCGCCGGCACATGTCCTGTGCGTGGGCATCGGCGGCCATCTCAAGTCTCCTGGAATACGCCAGGGCCGGCAGTCGGTTGTTCCTGCGGTAGGTGTTGAGCGCGTTGAACATCGCTTCGTGGGTGGCGTCGACCGGTCGGCCGATCGCCTCGCATGTGCCGGGGAGAGCGGCGGCGCTGTCGGCCGAAGGGCCGAACGCCGAACTCCTGCCGGTCGTGTCGGCGCTCAGCGAGTTGCTGCTGTCGGTCTGGTCGATCGTGCCGCTGCCGGGGATCCCGAAGTATGCGCCCCCTGGGACGGCCGATGAGGAGCCCCAACCGCAACCCGCAGCGAGCGCAGGGAGTATGCAGAGCAACGGCGTAAGCTGGAACGAAGATCGGCGCGGAAGCATGCGTCGTCCCCTCACGTCTTGATCATTATAAGGCCCCGCACGACGAAATAAAGAGCAATGTCGGCGGCAGGCGCCCGTTCTGGACTGGGCGAAGCCTTTCCGGGGGTGCAAGGCCCGATATTATCGGCTGCTACAGCGAGATCGACAGTTTCCTCGTGCAATCACTCGCGACGAATGGACTTGATGAGCACTTCCTGTTGCGGAACGTCGCCGGGGCCCGTGGGAACGTTCTTGATCTTGTCGGCGACGTCCATGCCTTCGACGACCTTGCCGAAGACGCAGTAGCCCCAACCGTCCCGCCCGGGGTAATCCAGGAACGGGTTGTCCACCACGTTGATGAAGAACTGGCTGGTCGCCGAGTGCGGCGCGTTCGTGCGGGCCATGGCGATCGTGCCGCGGACGTTCTTGAGGCCGTTGTTCGCCTCGTTGCGAATCGGCGGCTTGGTGGGTTTCTGCCGCATGCCCGGCTCCATGCCGCCGCCCTGAATCATGAAGGTTGGGATGATTCGATGGAAGATTGTGCCGTCGTAGAACTTCTCATCCACGTAGGAAAGGAAGTTCTTGACGGTGATGGGCGCCTTTTCGGGATCGAGCTCGACGGTGATCTTGCCGAAGTTCGTGTCGATCACGACGCGGTTCGACGCCGCCGCGGGCTGCGTCGTGGGGCGTGTGGTCGGCTGTTGGGCGGCAGCCGATTGCGGCGGCCGGGGCTTCTCGGCGGCGGCCTCCGGGGCGGGGGCCTTTTCGGCGGGTTCGGCCGGCGTTCGCGGCTGGGGCGTCGCCGGCGTCTCCCGATAGCACCCGGCGGCGGTCAGGACAGCCGCCGCCAGAATGATTCCGAAACGTCCGATCCGATCGATGCTTTCCTCGAACATGATTCGCTCTGCTCCTCAATCGTACGGTCTGTCGCGGGCCCGCGTCATGGCCGGCCTGCGTTATACGTCGCCATCAGGCTACCGCGAACGTTCGCGGCTGCAAGTCTCAGGCCGCGCCCTCGCGGGGTGCGATTCCGGCCATCAGCCGGAGCAGCCGTTCCTGGCCGGCCTCGTGCCGGGCGAGCTCGCCGACGAGGCGGCCCCGACGTAATACCAGGATTCGCGTCGAAAGGTTCAGGATTTCGGGCAGATCCGAAGAGATCAGCAGCACCGCCGTTCCCTCGCGGGCAAGCTGATCGAGGAGGGCGTGAATCTCCGCCTTGGCCCCGACATCCACGCCGCGAGTGGGCTCATCGACCATGAGGATCCGACAGGAGGCCGCCAGCGACCTGGCCATCGCGATCTTCTGCTGGTTGCCGCCGGAGAGCGTCCAGACCGGCGTGTCCATGTCGGGCGTCCGCACGCGAAGGCGCTGGAAGTATTCTTGAGCGAGGGCGCGTTCTCTCCGCCCGTTGACAAAGCCCAGGTGGGCCAGCCGCCGCAGAATCGGCAGGGAGAGGTTGGCCCGCCCGCCGAGGGACAGCACAAGCCCCTGTCGCTTGCGGTCTTCCGGCAACAGGCCGATGCCCAGAGCGAGTGCCTGCGCGGGCGACCGCACGCGGACCTCCTGCCCGTGAATGAAGATGCGTCCTGTCGCGTGGGGGTCCAGGCCGAAGATGGCGGCGGCCACCTCGCTTCGCCCCGCCCCGACGAGGCCGGCAAGGCCGACGACCTCGCCGGCGTGGACGGAGAACGAGATGTCGGCGAACCGGCCGGGGGAACTGAGGCCCTCGACCCGCAAGGCTTCCGGCCCCCGCGCGGCGTTCAGGTGTGTCGGGAAGTACTCTTCCAGGGGGCGGCCGATCATCCGCCGGACGACCTCGCCAGGGTTCGTTTCGTCCGTGCGGACGGTTTCGATGTGCCGGCCGTCGCGCAAGACCGTGATGCGGTCCGCCAGCCGGAAGACCTCCTCCATTCGGTGCGAGACGTAGAGGATCGTTGTACCCGCATCCCGCAGACGTCCGATCAGCTCGAAAAGCCGTTCCGATTCCTCGGACGACAGCGAACTCGTCGGCTCGTCCATGACGAGGATCCGCGCGCCGGTGCCCACGGCGGCGGCGATCTGGACAAGCTGTTCCTGTGCGGTCGAGAGCCGGCCCATCGGGATATCCACGTCGATGTCGGCGCCGATCCGGCCGAGCATCTGCCGCGCACGGGCGTGCAGCTCGCCGCGGCGCAGCACGCCGAACCGTCGCGGCAGATTGCCCAGGCAGAGATTCTCCGCCACGGTGAGGTTCGGACAGAAGGCGAGTTCCTGGTGTACGATGCCCACGCCGCGGCGTACGGCGTCGAGCGGGCCGGCGAATCGCGCCGGCTCGCCGTCGAGGAACATCCGTCCTTCGTCGGGCGCGTAGATTCCCGCGACGATCTTGCCGAGCGTGCTCTTGCCCGCTCCGTTCTCGCCGATGAGGGCGTGGCACTCGCCGCGGGCGATCTCAAAGCTGACATCCTGCAGCGCGACGACGCCGGGGAAACGCCGGGTAATGCGGTCGAAGCGGAGGATGGGCTGTGTGGCCTGCGGCGTCATCGCGATTCTTCCGGTATCCGGGACGGGCAAGATTATGGACGAGGGAGGAGGAATAGCAAGGCGACGGCCGCGCCGCCGCCGCGCGCGGGCGGGGGCGTCCGTCGGCGGGCGTCAGACCGCCGAGCCGGCGACGAAACCGCACGCCCATGCCCACTGGAGGTTGAAGCCGCCGACGCGGCCGTCCACGTCGAGGATCTCGCCGACCAGATGCAGGCCGGGGCATCGGCGCGAGGCAAGCGTGTTCGGCTCGATCTCCTCGAGCGGGATGCCGCCGGCCGTCACCTCCGCATACGCATAGCCGCGGCTGTCGCGGACAGGCAGCGGCCAGGCCAGCAGGGCGCCGACGAGCCGGCGGCGCTCCTCGCGCGGCAGATGGGCCATCGTCGTGCGGCCGGCGACGCCGAGCTGTTGCGACACCGCCGCCGCGACACGGACGGGAAGGATCGTCGCCAGCGCCTTGTCGAGCCGCGTTTTCGGTTGCGAGGAGGCCGGCGACATCAGCCACCGCTCGGCCGAGGCGAAGTCGTGGCCGGGCAGCAGGTTCGCCGTGAGCCTCACGCGCAGGCCTTCGATCCGTGCCCGGTGCCAGAATCGCGAGGCATCGAGCACCACGGGACCGCTGACGCCGAAGTGCGTCCACAGCAGCGAACCGCGCAGCCGCACCGGCCTGCGGCCCTCGACGTGAACGGCGACCTCCGCCTCCTGCGAGATGCCGGCGAGCGCCGTGTGAAAGCGGCCGTCCAGCACCAGCGGGACGAGCGCAGGCGTCGTCGGAACGAGCGAATGGCCGAGCCGCTGCGCGAGCCGATAACCGTCGCCGGCGCTTCCGGTCTCCGGCAGCGACAATCCGCCGGTGGCCAGGACGACGTGCCCGGCCGTCATGACGGCGTGCGGCGAGCACGTCAGGGCGAAGTGATCCGCGCGGTGTTCGATGTTCCGCACGCGGCGGCCGGTGAGGATTCGCACGCCGAGCCGGTGCGCTTCGCTGAGCAGGGCGTCGAGCACGGTCCGCGCGCGGTTCGTGTCCGGAAACAGTCTGCCGCGTTCTTCCTCGTGCAGCGCTACGCCGATCTCGCGGAAGAAGGCCGTCGTGTCGGCGACGGGAAAGGCGTTCAGAACGCGGCGGATGACGTGCCGGCTCCCGCCGTGAAAGTCGTCCGGCGTGACGACGGCATTCGTCACGTTGCACCGGCCGCCGCCGGCGAGCAGGATCTTCGCGCCGGGCCTGGCGGCGGCTTCGAGCACGACGATCGAGCGATTCCGGTTGCGGCGTGCGGCGAAGATGGCCGTCGTCAGCCCGGCCGCGCCCGCGCCGACGATCGCGACGTCGATCTCGCAATTCGATTCCACCGGCGGCATGCGTGCGATTGTACCGCATGAACGGCAGGAGACATGCCGGAGGCATCGGCCTCGCGGCGGCGGGAATTGCCGGCCGTCGCGCGGGTCTCTATGATCTTGCCCGATGTGGTTGCTGCTGGATTGCGCGTATGTGATCGCCGGTCTCGCATGCCTGCCGCTGCTGGCGTACCAGCGATTCGTTCTGGGCAAGCGGCGGGGCGGCTGGCGGCAGCGATTCGGACGGCTGCCGCCGCGGAAGGCCGGCCCGCCCTGCATCTGGATTCACGCCGTTTCGCTCGGCGAAACGAACGCGACCCGCGGGATCGTCGAGGCGATCCGGAAGGAACTTCCCGATCGCGAGGTCGTCGTCTCCGCGACGACGGACACGGGCTACGCCCGCGCGAAGGAGCTGTACCCGGACCTCTACGTCTTCCGGTATCCGCTGGACTTCTCATGGGTGGTCCGGCGGGTTCTGGATACCATTCGCCCGGCGGTAATCGTGCTGATGGAGCTGGAAGTCTGGCCCAATCTGGTCCTGCTGGCGAGCGACCGCGGGATCGCCGTGGCGGTGGCGAACGGACGGCTTACGGAAGAGCGCACGATGCGGCGGTTTCGCAAGCCCGTGGTGCGGCGACTGGCACGGCGGATGTTCGGCCGGCTTGCCTGGGTCGGCGCGCAGAACGCGACGTATGCCGGCCGCTTCCGCGAGCTGGGCGTGCCGGCGGACCGGGTTCACGTGACCGGCCTGCTCAAGTGGGACACCGCCCAGGTGGCCGATACGCTGCCCGGCACCGAGGCGCTGCGGAACGCCACGGGGATCGCCGTCCGCGGCCCGGGTGCCCCGCACGGCGATCGTCCGTTCCTCTGGGTCTGCGGTCAGACGGGACCGGGCGAGGAGGAAGTCGTGCTCGATGCGTACCGGCTCCTGCGTGAGCGGTGGCCGGCGATGCAGCTTGCGATCATTCCGCGCAAGCCGGAGCGATTCGACGAGGCGGCGAGGCTGATCGCGAAGCAGGGCTGGTCGTACGTGCGACGCAGCGAGCACCCCGACGGGGCCGATCCTCCGGCCGGGCGGCCGGATGTGATCCTCGGTGACACGATGGGCGAGCTTCGGAAGTTCTACTGCCTGGCGGACGTCGTCTTTGTCGGCCGGTCACTCGTGCCGATGGGCGGTTCGGACGTGGTGGAGGTCGCGGCCCTGGCGCGGCCGATCATCGTGGGGCCTCACACGGAGAACTTCGCGGATTCGGTCGCGGAGCTGCAGGCTGCCGGCGCGATCGTCGTCTGTCCGACGGGCGCGGACGATCCGGCAGCGGCGCGGACGCTTGCCGGGATCGTGGCCGGCCTGCTGACGGGCGAGGTTGCCGGGACGATGGGCCTTGCCGCGCGACGGGTCGTGCAGGAGAATCAGGGGGTCACGCAACGGACGGTGACGGCCCTGGTGGATCTGGTGAATCGTGCCCAGCACTGAACTACGCGATCGGATCATTCGATCCGCCCGCAACATCGTCGTGAAACTCGGTACGAACGTCCTCGCCGCCGACGACGGCACCCTCGCCCCCGCGCGCATCAATGCCATTGCCGAGCAGATCGCCGCGCTGAAGCAGCAGGGACATGACGTGACCGTGGTGACGTCGGGGGCCATCGGCGCCGGCGTCGCCCAGGCACGCCTGCCCCGGCGGCCGAGGGACCTTCCCGGGCTCCAGGCGGCCGCCGCCATCGGCCAGCCCGTCCTGATGAGCCTCTACAACCGCGCGCTGTCAAAGCACGGCCTCCACGCGGCGCAGATCCTCCTCACCCGCAGCGACTTCGAAGACCGCCACCGCTACCTCAACATCCGAAACACCATCGCCGCCCTGCATCGTCTCCACGCCGTGCCGCTGATCAATGAGAACGACACGGTCGCCGTCGAGGAAATCCGCTTCGGCGAGAACGACATCATCGCCGCTCAGGTGACCAACCTCCTCCGGGCCGATCTGATGATCCTGCTCTCCGTTGTGGACGGGCTGCTCGACGAGAAGGGCGAGGTCGTGGACCTCGTGCCGGCCGTTACCGACGACATCCTGCGGATGGCCCACCAGCGGCGCAGCGCGCTGGGCACCGGGGGGATGACGACCAAGCTCCAGGCGGCGCGGCTCGTCACCCAGGCCGGCGAGGCCGCCATGATCGCCAATGGCCGTACCAGGGACATTCTGCTGCGGATCATCCGCGGCGAGAAGGTCGGCACGGTCTTTGCGCCCGCCGCGCACAAGCTCTCCGCCCGGCAGCGATGGATCGGCATGACGGTCCGCCCGCTCGGGCGGATCCGTGTGGACGACGGCGCCGCGGCGGCATTGCGGCGCGGCGGCAAGAGCCTGCTGGCCAGCGGGATCACGGCCGTGGAGGGCGAGTTCGCCCGCGGGGATGTCGTCGATGTCCTCGACGCAAAGGACATACGGATTGCCCGCGGCAAGACCAACTACGCCTCGGACGAACTGAACCGCATCAAGGGATTGCGGACGGCGCACATCGCGCAGGTGCTCGGTGAAAAGCCCTTCGACGAGGTTATTCACCGGGACAACCTGGTTCTTCTGGCCAGCTAAGCCCGCCCGCGGGCACGGCCCGCGGCCGCATCGCCCGTGGTGTGCCCAGGCCGCCGAACCGGGGCCGGATGCCGTGCGCGGCGGCGCCGACGCCTGGCGCGCTGTTGCGGCGCCGACGGAATACGGCGTACGGGAGAACCGGCGTTACGTGTTTGCCGGCTGTTTGGCGGGCGCAGGCTCGGCCGGGGTGGTCAGGTCGATCTCGACGGCAATGACGCCCGCCTCCATCCGGTGGCGGATCGGCAGGCCGCTGCGATGGAAGATCCGCATCATCCCCTGGTTTTCGGCGAGGACCGAGGCGGTGCACTGGCGGATGCCGCGCTCGCGGGCGATCTTGACGATATACTGGAAGAGGAATGTGCCGAGGCCGCGTCGCTGCCACTCGTCGCGGACGGCGAAGGCCAGTTCGGCCGTCTGTTCCGCCGGCTCCATCATGTAGCGGGCCACGCCGACGATTTCCTCGATGTCATCGTGCTGCACGACCGCGACCAGGGCCATCTCCGTCTCGTAGTCCACGTTGCAGAAGACCTGGAGCGAGTTGTGGGGCATGGACTTGAGGGTCGCGTGATATCGCAGGTACACCGTCCGTTCGCTGAAGTCGTAGAACATGTCCTTGATCAGCGGCTCGTCCGTGGGCTTGATCGGCCGGACGAAGACGGTCGTGCCGTCCCGCAGCGTCGTGGTCGTCTCAAGCTCGGCCGGGTAAAGGGTCGCCGGCGAGGGCATGATCTGGTTCGCATAGACGAGGCGGCGGCGCTTGGCCATGTGCAACAGCTCGGACCGGAAGTCCGGGTGGGCGATGTTGATGAGCGCCATCGCGCGCTCGCGGATCGAGCGTCCGTGCAGGTAGGCCGCCCCGTATTCGGTCACGACGTAATGGGTGTCGCCGCGGGTGGTGATCACGCCCGCCCCCTCCTGGAGCGTGGCGACGATCCGGGAGACGACCTCGTTGCCCCGGCGGGCGGTTGAAGGCATGGCGATGATCGGGATGCCGTGCTTGGCGAGGGCGGCGCCGCGCATGAAGTCCGCGTGTCCGCCGATGCCGCTGAAGAACATCGAACCGAGCGAGTCGGCACACACCTGGCCGGTGAGGTCCACCTCGAGGGCGGAGTTGATCGCGATCATGTGGTCGTGCTTCGCGATGAGGAAGGGATCGTTCGTGTACTCCGAGGGGTGCATCTCGACGACCGAGTTGTTGTCGATGAATTCATAAAGCTCGCGGCTGCCGGCGGCGAAGCTGCCGACGATCTTGCCGGTGTCGAACACCTTCCGGCGTCCGGTGATCACGCCGCGTTCGGCCAGCTCGCGGACGCCGTCGGAGAACATCTCCGTGTGGATGCCGAGGTCGTTCTTTTCCGTCAGGCACGAGAGGACGGCGTCGGGGATCCGGCCGATGCCGAGTTGCAGGGTCGAGCCGTCGCGCACGAGCCGCGCGACGTGGTCGGCGATCCGGCGGGTCACGTCGTCGAGCTCCTCGTGCGGCCACTCCAGCACGGGCTCCGTGTGATCGACGAGGTAGTGGATCCGGTCAACGTGGATGAAGGCGTCGCCCAGCGTGCGCGGCATTTCGGCGTTCACCTGGGCGATCACGATCTTCGCGGATTCCGTCGCCGCCTTTGTGATGTCCACCGACACGCCGTAGCTGCAGTATCCGTGCTCGTCCGGCGGCGAGACGCAGATCAGGGCCACGTCGATCGGCACGCGGCGGCTGCGGAAAAGCCTCGGCACCTGCGAGAGGAAGACCGGCGTGTAGTCCGCGCGGCAGTCGCCGACGGCGTCCCGGAGGCTGTTTCCGATGAAGAACGCGTTCGCGCGGAAGCGGTCCGCGTAGCGCGGCTCCGCATAGGCCGCGACGCCCAGCGTCAGCACGTGGATGATTTCCGTGTCGGCGAGGTCCTCCCCGAAGTGGGTCAGCGCCCGCACGAGTTCCTGCGGCTCGCCGCAGGCCGACCCGATAAACACACGGTCGCCCCGCCGGATGTGCGAGATGGCGTCCTTCGCCGTCGTCAGCTTGCCCGCGTATCGTTCCTGCCACCTGGTCGCCTTCGTCACCATGGATTGCACCTTATTCTGCGGCGGTTGCCGGCCTGCTCAGGATGATTCGCGCGTCGGCCGCCGCGGCCCCTTCGCCGTGGGAAAACACCATCAACGGGTTGATATCAAGTTCCTGGATCTCCGGCCAGTCCGTCACGAGCTGGGAGAGCCGCAGCAGGCAGTCGGCGACGGCGCCGAGATCGGACGGCCGCTCCCCGCGGACGCCTTCGAGCAGGCGGTAGCTGCGGATGCTGTGGATCATTTCGTTGGCCACGTTTGGCCGCAGCGGGGCGAGCCGGAAGGAGACGTCCCGCAGGGCCTCGGTGTAGATGCCGCCGAGGCCGAACATGATGAGCGGGCCGAACTTCTCGTCGCGCGTGACGCCGAGGATGACCTCTTTGGCCTTCGGGAGCATCTTCTGCACGAGCACGCCCCAGATTTCCGTGTTCGCCCCGACCCGCGACTTCACGTTGGCCATGATCTCGTCGAAGGCCTTCCGCACCGCCTCCTCGCTGCCCAGGTTGATCCGCACGCCGCCGACGTCCGTCTTGTGCAGTACGGTGGGCGCGGCGATCTTGAGAACCACCGGGTAGCCCATCTCCGCCGCCGCCTTCACCGCCTCGTCCGCCGTCGGGGCGAGGTGGAAGGGCGCCGTCGGGAACCCGTACGCCCGCAGGACTTCGAGGGCGCGGACCTCGATGATCCGATGCCGGCCCGCCTTGCGCTCCGTGTCGAAGACATTCTGGACGGTCTGCCGGTCCACCTCGAAGGTCTTGATTTCCGGCAGGGGCGAGCGCGCCCACTCGGCGAAGCGGCATCGGGCCGCCATCGCCCGCATGGCGTCCTCCGGAAAGGTATAGTGCGGGACGTTGTGTGCCCGAAGGATGTTGACGCCCGGCGTCACGTCGACCATGCCGATGAAGCACGCACAGAGGGGCTTGCGCGAGAAGCCGGCCGCCTCGACGATCACCTCGGCGATCTCGACCACATCCGTGACGTTCTGCGGCGTCACGATGACCACCACGGCGTCCACGTTCTCATCCGCGCAGACCGCATCGAGCGCGGCCTGGTAGCGGTCGTGCTTCGCGTCTCCGATCACGTCCACCGGATTCTTCACGCTCGCGGTCGCCGGCAACTGGTTCCGCAGCGATTTCTCCGTGTAGTCGCGCAGCCGCGGAATCTGCAGCCCGTAGCGCACGCATGCATCGGTCGCCATGATTCCCGGGCCGCCGGCGTTCGTGACGATGCAGACCCGCCGCCCCTGCGGCATCGGCTGGTTCGGGAAGGCCAGGGCGTAATGGAAAAGGTCCGCAATCGTTTCGACGCGCAAGACGCCGCTCTGGTTGAAGATCGCCTCGTAAACCTCGTCCGACCCGGCGAGCGAACCCGTGTGGCTCGCGGCCGCCGCGGCGCCCTGCGGGGTGCGGCCCGTCTTGATCGCCAGAATCGGCTTGGCGTTCGGTCCGTGCGTGATCTCCTGCGCGACCTTCATGAACGACGGACCGTCGGAGAGATCCTCCACGTACATCAGGATCACGTGCGTGAGCGGGTCCTTGCCGAGCGCCGCCAGGAAATCCACCTCGCTGACGTCCGCCTTGTTGCCGAAGCTGATGAACTTCGAGAACCCGATGCCCGCCCCCTTGGCGTAGTCGAGAACGGCGCAGCCCATGGCGCCGCTCTGCGTCAGGAACCCGATATTCCCCGGGATCGGCATACCGCGGGCGAACGACGCGTTCATCGAGATCGCCGGGTCCGTGTTGCTGATGCCCAGGCAGTTCGGCCCGACCACGTTGATGTTGTTCGCGCGGGCGATTTGAACCAGCTTCTTCTCCAGCTCGACCCCGGCGCCGCCGACCTCCTTGAAGCCGGCCGAGATGACGATCACGTTCCGGATGCGGCACTCCGCGCATTCCTCGAGCAGGCCGATCACGAACTGGCTCGGAACCACGATGACGGCCATGTCCACCGGCTCGCCGATCGACTTGAGCGTCGGGTAACACCTGACACCAAGGATGCTCTTCGCCTTGTGGTTTACAGGATACAGTACCCCCGCATACTCGCCGACAAGAAGATTCCGAAATAGCGTGTGGCCAACCGCCGCCGTGTTTCGCGACGCCCCGACGACGGCGATCGACTGGGGCAGGAACAGCCCGTCCAGGTTACGGGGGCTCGCAGGGGCGGATACGTTCTTGTCGATAGCTGCGTGGGCTGCTGTCATGCCAGGTTATCTCTGCGTGTTGTCGTGGGAAGCCCGGTGATGCTCCGTTGCTTGCCCCGTCGCTCCAAGTCCGCCCGGCAGGGCTTGGCCCCGCCGCGCGGTCTGAGGCGCAGGTCTGGCCGACCTTCCGGGCCGGCCCATGAACCGGGATTGCGTACCCTAGCAAGTGCCGGGGGCGGAGTCAACAACAATACCCTCGCCGCAACGCGAAGGGCCTGGGCCGGCCGGGACAGGCCTGCAAGGCTGTGAAGGCGGGCTCGGGTCGGGCTCGCAGGACCCTCCAACCGGCGGGAGACTGGTCAAACCCGGAGAATCCCGCTACGCTGGAGTACCGCAGCAGGGAGGAGCACGGCGTGCACATTCCTGACGGGTTTCTCGATGCAAAGACGGCGGTAGCGACCGGTGCGCTTGCCGTGGCGGGCTTGGGATTCGCGCTGCGCCAGGCCCGCCGACATCTGCCTGCCCGGCGCGTGCCGTTACTCGGGTTGTCTGCGGCGTTCGTCTTCGCCGCGCAGATGCTGAACTTTCCCGTTGCCGGCGGTACGTCCGGGCATCTGATCGGCGCTGTGCTCACCGCCGTACTGCTGGGCCCCAGCGCCGCCGTGATTGTCATCTCCGCCGTGTTGATCGTCCAATGTCTGATGTTCGCCGACGGCGGCATCTCGGCGCTCGGCGCCAACATCTTCAACATGGCACTCGTCGGCGGGGTCGGCGGCTGGGGGGTTTATTACCTGGTCAGCCGGGCGTTCAAGGGCCTGTTCGGGCGGGTTCTTGCGGCGGCGTTCGCCAGTTGGTGCAGTACGGTACTGGCGTCCGTGGCCTGTGCGGGGGAGCTGGCGGCTTCGGGCACGGCCCGCTGGTCCGTCGTGCTGCCGACGATGGCGGGGGTACACATGCTCATCGGTCTGGGCGAGGGCCTCATCACCGCTCTGGTGCTGACGGGCCTGGTCCGCACGCGTCCGGAGCTGATCGTGGAGCCGGCCCCCGCGGCGGGGGCGCGGCCGTACGGCATGGTGGCGGTCTACGGCGTGCTGGTCGCGCTGGGGCTGGCGCTGTTCGTTTCACCGTTCGCGTCGCAATCGCCCGACGGGCTCGACAAGACGGCGGAGGATCTGGGGTTTGACGGCAAGGCCAGGGTGACGGTTCCCGCCCCCATGCCGGAGTACACGATCCAGCGATTCTCCGGGGCCAGGGTGGGCACTTCCATTGCGGGGGCCGTGGGCACGATCGCGGTGTTCGGCTTGTGCTGGGGGCTGGCCCGGGTTCTCGTGCCGAAGGGGCGATCCGGGGATGTGGCCGCCCCGGCCTCGCGGCAGTAAGCTTGGCGCATGCAACCCGACTTTCTGGATCGCCACAGCCGGTCCGACAGCGTCATTCACCGTCTTCCGGCGGCAGGCAAGCTGGCGGCGGCGCTGGTGGTGGTGGTTGTGGTGTTGCTGTGGCCGGCGAGGCACCTGGCGTGGATGGCGGTTCCGGCCGGGTTGCTGCTGCTGGCCGCCGGCCTGAGTCGGATTCCGCCGTCGTTTCTTCTGAGGCGGCTGCTGCTGCTGGAACCGCTGGTGCTGGGCGTGGCTTTTCTGGCGTTGTTCCAGCCCGGCGGCTGGCGGTTCATGCTGCTGCTGGTTGTGCGCTGCACGCTGTGTCTGCTGACGATGATTCTCCTGTCGAACACGACCCCGTTTGCCGATCTGCTTCGCGTGCTCAAGGCGCTGCGGGTGCCGGGGCTGCTGATCACGACGCTGATGCTGATGTATCGCTATCTGTTCGTTCTGGCGGATGAGGCGCAGCGCATGCGGCGTGCCCGGATGAGCCGGACGTTCGTTGCGAAGCGCGGTCGGCAGTGGAAGACGCTGGCCACGGTCGTCAGCCAGCTTTTCGTGCGGGCCAGCGAGCGGGCGGAGCGGGTCTACTCGGCGATGTGCGCCCGGGGGTGGCAATGACGCCGGCGATCGAGGTCCGCGACCTCGTGTTCCGCTACCCTGACGGGACCGATGCGTTGCGGGGCGTGAGCTTCTCCGTGGCGCCGGGCGAAAGCGTCGGGCTGATCGGGCCGAACGGGGCCGGCAAGAGCACGCTGCTGCTTCACCTGAACGGGCTTCTGCCCGAGCACCTCGCCGGGGAAAGCGCGATCCGTGTCTCGGGCGAGAAGCTGACGGCGGACAACGTGCACGCGATCCGGCGGACGGTTGGACTGCTGTTTCAGGATCCGAACGATCAGTTGTTCTGCCCGACGGTTTTCGAGGATGTGGCGTTCGGTCCGCGGCAGTTCGGGCTGAGCGAGGAGGAGGTGAGCCGCCGGGTCCGCGAGTCGTTGGCGCGCGTGGGCCTGCAGGGTTTCGAGAACCGGGCTCCCCATCACCTCAGCGGCGGCGAGAAACGGCGTGTGTGCCTTGCGGGCGTGCTGGCGTGCGAGCCGGGGATTCTCGTGCTGGATGAGCCGAGCAGCGACCTCGATCCGTGCAGCCGCCGCGAGCTGAAGGAGCTGTTGCGGCAGATTCCCATCACGAAGATCATCGCGACGCACGACCTGGAGCTTGTCGTCGAGCTGTGCTCCCGGGTGCTCGTGCTGGATGGGGGGAGGATCGTTGCGGAGGGGCCGACCGTGTCGCTGCTCTCCGATGAAGAGCTGATGCTTCGGCACAGGCTGGAGCGGCCGCATATCCTCCGCCACCTGCATCCGCATTAGCCGGAGCGGACAATGGCCGTCAAGCGAGCCCGGCGCCGGTACCGGACATCGACAGCTCGGCCGTGAGCACTCCCTTCTGCCGGTGCATCGCGTCGGCCAGCGCGCGGACGAGGCTCGCGCGGCCCCGCACCAGAATCACCTCCGCGCAGAGGTCGTGGCTCAGGTGCACGTGGGTGGTCACCAGCACATGCGTGTGGTGGTGGTGCTGCAGGTCGATGAGCTTCTCGGGCAGTTTCCGCCGATGGTGGTCGTAGACGAGCGTGATGGTGCCGAGGACTTCGCGATCCCGGGCCCATTGCCTTTGAACCAGCCGCTCGCGGATCATGTCGCGGACGAACTCGGAGCGGTTCCTGTAGCCGCTGCTCTGCACGAGCCTTTCCAACTGATCGTACAACGGTTTCTCGATCGCGATGCTTGTTCGCACCAGATGGGACATGACATACCCTCGAAAAGAGCGGGCCCGACGGTCGGGCGCCATCCCGGACGAGGGTACGAAGCGGTGTGTGAGCCTGTCAATTCAATCGCGGCTCGCGAAGCCGGGCACGCCTCCGACTGAAGAGGGGGCCGGCGGCTACCGCGAACACCCGTCGTTGCCCGGCAGCCGTGATCCGCGGCGGATGCGGCACACCGCCGGGACGGTTCGTGCCGTTCACGGGCTCGAGTACGTCATTCCGTTGTCGGCCCGGATATGGGTGATGAGGCCGGTATCCCCCGCATGCGTGAGCCAGAATCGCCTGGGCACGGGGAACTTTGATTCGTCGATGTTTTCGGAGGCCGGCTGCCTCGGGAACTTCGGCGAGCGGGCGTCCGGACCGACGCTCCAAACGGCGTAGCGTACCGGGCTTCGAGGCTCTCCGGTGAAGTTGTGGTAGTAGCGCCCCGCGTCGCGTCGGCTGGCGGGGAAGTCGTCGGGCACCCAGATCTGTGCCCGGGGCTTCCACGGCTTGTCGGGCGCATCGAAGAACGTGCCGTTCTGATAGATCGGCCCCGGGGCGACATACTTGTAGGTGTTGGCCGGATCGAATTCGTCCTGCATCGCGGCCTGCGGGATCGCGCTCGCGCTGCGGGCCAGAAACCGGTCGCGGGCCAGCTCGACGGGGAGCTGGTAGTTCACATTCGTGTTGCAGGCGACTCGCGTCGGCGGGAGCCTGTCGCGGGCGTTCATCGCGTAGGCGTCGAGGGCGATCGTGATCTGCCGCAGGTCGGAATGCGCACGGACGATCCGGGCCTGCATCCGCGCCCTGCCCAGCGACGGAAGGAGAATGCTCACGAGCAGGGCGACGATCGCCGCCACGACGAGCAGCTCGATCAGGCTGAACCCGCGCCCGGCTCGCGCCGGCCGGGCTCGAGCCGGGGCGGGTTCATGCTCGCTGGGAACGCCGGGGATCCACATTTCCAAACGCCCTCGTGGCGCCCGAGGCACCGGCAAGCCCGAGCTTACGGACACTTGCCGGGCCGGTTGGGACCGTTGAAACAGCTTTGAAAGGCGCTGAAGTCGGCCATGTCCACGTCGCCGTCGAAGTCGAAGTCGGCGTCGTCGCAGTCGGTTTGCCTGGCCGGCTGGTTCGGCCCGTTGAAACAGGCCTGGAGTACGCCGAAGTCGGCGAGGTCCACGTCGCCGTCGCAGTCGGTATCGCCCGGGGCGGTCGGTACGACGAAACGGCTCCCGTCGTAGCCCATCACCCAGAGCCGATACCCGCCCTTCCAGCCGTCGCTGGTGATTTTATCCTCCTGATCGAAGATTCCCAGGATCGTGAAGTTGCCCGTTGGCGCCGGGTAAAGGCTGAAGCCGCGGGACCGCCCGAGCAGGACCGGCAGGGTGCGCCCCGTTGCATCCTGAATGGTCATCTGGCCGTTCGGCCCCCAGTTTGCGGTGCTCGTGAAGCTGACATCGGCGATCTGCACCAGCGTGCTCTGATAGAGCTCCGGGCCGCTTGTCCGCGTCGGGTCGAACCGGAACGCATCGCCGGCGTCTTTCACGTCCGACAGGGTGATCGGCGTCGGGGCGGGCAGACCGACGTTCGCCTGGATCAGGACGATATCGAAGTCCTGCTGCGGGTCCTTGTAATGCTGTTCGTTGATGTTGGTCTTGCCGGCGTTGAACAGGCCCGGCGCCCGGGCGCGGACCTCGACGAGATCGCCGGGCCGAAAGCGGTGTCCCGACGCCGCATCATGGTTCAGTCTCGCCATCTCGCCGACCCACTCCGCGTTGGTGTAGTTGTCGGCGGGGTTGCCGCGGATGTTGCCGATGTTCTGTCCCATCCACATCGCGGTGCCGCCCCAATCGCCGGGATCGGCCGTCTGGAAAAACACCTGCCACTGGCCGCCCATGAATCCCGGCGCGCCCGCCGTGCCCTTGAGCATGTCCTGCGGGCGGTTCAGGAGCACCCCGCGCATCCGGACCGGGTCGGTGACGGGGAAGGTGCCGTAGCCGTTGGCGTCGACCGCCTCGTACGCCGAGTGCAGGGTGTACGGCATCGCCGTCCAGTCCGGTTCCTGGGCCCGGGCCGTCCCCGCGAGGGTCGCCACAACCATCGCCACGGCGGGACTCATTCGTCGCATCATGATCGCTCCTTTCTGGAACTCCCGTTCCTGCTGACTACGCCGTTCGTATTACGAATGTTACAATCGTAACACCACCGGCATGGTAGATCAACAGGTCGGACGTGTCAATCCCCCCCTGGGTCGGACGCGACGCTCGCGCCGGGGCCCCCCGGGGCGGCGTCCGGCGCGGGGGCGCGTCGGAAGATTGCGGCGGACCGGCGGGCGACCGACCGTTCGGGGTGCTGTTGTCGTTTTCGGCACGATCGTTTCGCGTACGGCGTGCAGCGCCGCAACGGCTGCGTCGCTCCTGCGGGGCCGGAAGGGGAGGGCGCTCCCGAACCGGAAGCGGGGCTATGTGCGGAGGCGGCGGATGACGACCTCGCGCATCAGGTCGCGCGGCGCGGGTCGGTCGGTCCACCGCTCGAACTGAGCGGCGGCCTGGTTGACGAACATCGTGACGCCATCGACCGTGCGGCAGCCGGCCTGACGGGCCTCGCGGAGCAGGCGCGTCTCGACCGGGTTGTAGACCGTGTCGAAAACGGTCATGTCCGCGCGCAGGCGGTCCGCCCACAACGGCGTTTCGTCGACATTCGGATGCATACCGATGCTTGTGGCGTTCACGACGATCTTCGTGCCCGGTCGGACGCGCTCCTCGTTCGGCGCGGCCGTGGCGCCGAACTCGTCGGCGAGTTGCTTCGCGCGTTCGGCCGTGCGGTTGTAGATCGTCACGCGGCTGCCGCAGTCGCACAGCCCGGCGACGATCGCCCGGGCGACGCCGCCGGCGCCGAGCACGGCCGCCTCGATGCCGCGCAGGTCCCGACGCGTGGCGCCGAGCGTGGCGGTCAGGGCGTCGAGCGCGGCGGCATAGTCGGTGTTGTGCGCTTCGATGCGGCCGGCCCGGAAGGTGAGCGTGTTCACCGCGCCGATCCGTTCGGCCAGCGGCTCGATCTCGCCCCCGCGCCGGCGGGCGAAGCGAAGGGCGTTGGCCTTATGCGGGATCGTTACGCTCGCGCCGCGGAGGTCGAACCACGGGCGGGCCAGCGCCTCGCGGAGGAAGTCCTCGAAGTGCTCGTACGTCGGTTCGATGAGCAGCGGCACGTACACCGCGTTGACGCCGCACCGCGCGAACGCCGCATTGTGAATCGCGGGGCTCATCGAGTGGCCGACGGGGTTGCCGATCACGCCGTAGACGGCGGTATCCCGGTCGATCGCGTCCCATCGATAGAGGGTCTTCATTTCGTCGATGGTGATCTGCCCCGGCGCGGACTCCTTTCCCGCTTCGAGGGAGGCGAAGGTGGCGAACGCGCCGAACTTCCTCGCCAGGATGCGCGTGATCAGCCCCGCCTCGCCCATGGCGATGGCGATCACCGGTTTCGGGTTGCCGCGCATCAGGTCGAACAGCTCGAAACATTCGGAGATGTGCCGCGCGTGGAAGACCACCTTGGCCACGTCGCACTCCGCGATCTCGTTCATCCGCGCCACGATGCGGCAGAGCGCCGCCGGGCGCTGCGTGAAATCGTGTGCGGAGAGGATGAGCCTCGCTCGGCCGGGCGTCCCGCGCGGCATGCGCGAGACGGCTCGCGCAACGAGATCGCGGCTTTCCGCCCCTGCCTCCCATGCCGCCAGTTCCGCATCCACGACCTCGGCATACGGCGCGGCCGCGCACAGCCGGGTGAGTCGCTCGGGATCATGAATACCCCAGCTCGCCCCTCCCTCCTCGCGGCCGCGCGGGGTCATCAGAAGACGGACATCTTCGCCGGCCGCCTGCCGAAGCGCGGCCAGATCGGCTTCGGCGAGGTTCGCCATGCAGTCCAGACGGAGTTCGACCATGTCCGCCCCGGCTGCCTTGGCCCGCAGCAGGTCGGCCTTCGCCTGTTCGAACGTACCGGCGGTGACAGGGACGATCAGGAGCGTCATGCCGCGGGTAGTATACGCCCGGTGCCCGGATGCGGCGACCCGTTCGACCGGGCTGCGGCAAGGCTCCGGTCAGCGGCGTTTTCGCCCTTGACGGATCCGGGCACAGGGGGTACCCGGGGGCAATGGCAAGCGATCGGAGGACCCGGCGACGGATTGTGAAGTGGGTGTGTGCCCTCCTGGTTGCCGCGCTTCTTGCCGGGGGCCTTACGGGGTGGATGCTGTTCCAGCATATCCCGGCCTGGTACGCGCCGGTGCAGGTGCCCGCCGCCGACCTGCAGGGCGTCAAGGATGATCTGATCGCCTGCAACAATGCCTTCGACGACAGGATGCAGGCCGGCGGCGTCTTCGAGTTCCGTATTACGCAGGATCGCCTGAACGCCTGGCTCAGCGCCCGCGAACAGATGTGGCCCGCGATGCGCAAGTGGGTCCCGCCGATGATGGAGGATCCGTTCATCGGGTTCGAGCCGGGTCGCGTCGTGCTGGCCGGCACGGTGACGCTTGGCGGCGTCCGGACGGTGCTGAGCGTGCGGCTGCGGCTCGACGCGGACGACAAGGGGCTGCTCGTTCGCCTCACGGAGGTGCGGGCCGGCTCGCTGCCCGTGCCGGCCGTCCTCGTCAGGGAGCCGCTTCGTCAGATCGATGCCCATACCCGAAACGGCAGGGAGGCCGCCTCGAAGTTTCCCCTCGCCGAGGACCTCCTGGCCGGGGTGCATGTGCCGGCGGAGTTCGTCTGGTGGGCCGACAAGCGGCATTTCCGCGTCTGCGGGGTCCGGGTGGAGCCGGGAGCGATCACGTTTCGCGTGGAGCCGCTCCCGCGGCATCTCCGCGGCAGCGGATGATCCGCCAGCCGTCGGGGGTCTCGCCCCGGCGGAGGAGGCGAAATCGGCCTCGCAGGACACGCCCGGCCATCTCGATGAGCCATTGCGTTTCGTCGGCGGCCAGCAGGGTATATGTCCCCGAATCCACGATGTGGACTTCGCCCCGGTTGCCGGAAACCGGACCTTCGTAGTCCAGGTAGGCCTTGCGATGGTCGGCGAGCCGCCTGGCGGGGATGCCTTGGGTATCCAGGGGCTGGGCGAGCGCCGCTTCGGGTTCCGCCGAGGCTGCCACAAGCTCCGGGGGCACGGCGAGTTGCCAGGTGGCCAGGGCCTGGGCCTGTTCCAGCATCAAGTCCCAGTGACGGAAAGCCGATAAGTCATGTTGTTGGACTACGTAACGGCGCGGTCCGTCGGGTACCATTTGCGCATTCCTGCCCCCGGGTGACTTGAACTCACCGGCGGCGGGCGATAGCATTCTATCGCGCACGGAGGTCCACGCCGAGGCCAAGGAGGCTGAACATGGCAATCAATCGATTCCGGGTTGTCGCAGCGGTTCTCTGCGTTGCAGGGTTCCTGGCGGGCTGCACGCCCAACGTTACCCAGGAACGTAAGGCGGGCATCGCGTTGTACGAGCAGCAGCGGCACATCGAGGCGATGGCCACGTTCCGTCACTGCATCGAGCAGCGGCCGAACGATGCGGAATCCAACTACTACATGGGGCTGTGCTACCGCAGCATCGCCGAGAAGAAGCTTCGCGAGGGCGACATCGCCGGGGCCAACCGCGAGCTGGACAACGCCCTGATTTATTACGGTCAGGCCATCCGCGAGTGGCCGAACTACGACGCCGCCATCCGCGCGCAGAACGAAGCGCTGGAGTTGCGGGGCAAGGCCGACGTGGCGCTGGCCCGCGCGCAGCAGATCTCCGTTCAGAACCGCCCCGACCCGCGATTCCACATTTTCCTCGGGAAGCAGTATGCCAAGCGCGGCGATTTCGATAACGCGGCGCGGGCCTATCACATCGCGATCAAGCTGGATCCGGAGAATGCCGCCGCCTACGCCGAACTGGGGCGGCTGTATCTGCAGGCGGGTGATGTCCGGCTCGCCGGGACGCACCTGCGCAAGGCCTACCAGCTCAACGCGGCGGAGCCGGGCGTCGCCGCGGACCTGGAACGCGTGTACGCCATCCGCGATTCGGAACTGGCCGCCGACACCGGCCAATAGCGGGTTCTCACAGAGCCGGCCGACACGGACAACCCACGAGGGCGCCCTGCTCCGTCGAGCGGGCGCCCTCGCCTTTTTCCTCGCGTGCGCGCGGCTGTGCAGTTGCCCGGCCGCGGCGGGTTCGGCTAGTATCCCGCCATGCCTTCCGGAAAACGCAAACGGGCCTTCGCAATCGGCGTGGATATCGGCGGGCGGAGCGCGAAGATCGCGCTCGTCCGCGACGATGGAATCATTGTGCGTCGCGACCAGCGGCCTCTGGACGGGACGATGCCTCTGCGCGCCGTGGTCGGCCTTCTCGCCGACGGCATCCGGGGCATGATCGAGGCGGCGGGGCAGCAGCGGGCCAGGCCCCTGGGTGCCGGCGTGGTGATGCCCGGATACCTGGACGAGAAGCTCCAGCGCGTTCAGCTCGTTGCCAACATGCCCAACCTGACGGGGACGCCCTTTCCGCGGCTGCTCGCGAGGGCGGTGCCCGTGCCGGTGCAGTTCGACGTGGACGCGAACGCCGCCGCGCTCGGGGAGTACCACTTCGGCGCCGGGCGGGGCGTCCGCCGGCTGCTGGTGGCTACGCTCGGCACGGGCATCGGCGGCGGCGTGATTCTCGACGGCAAGGTGCTTCGCGTGCGGAACCACGTCGCGGGCAGTCTCGGCCACGTCATCGTCAACCCCGACGGCCTTCGCTGTCAGTGCGGGGCCCGCGGCTGTCTGGAGATGTACGCCTCCGCACGCGGGTTCGAGCGCGTCGCCAATGAGATGGCGGATAAGCGCCCCAACGGCCGGCTCGCGAGGCTCCGTAAGAAGCGCGGACAACTCAGCGGTCCCGAGCTGGCCGAGGCGATCCGCGCCGGCGACGCGACGGCGAAGGCCGTGCTCGATCAGTGCTGCCGCTGGCTTGCCGCGGGCATCGAGACCTGGTGCGTGATCTTCATGCCCGAGCGCGTGCTGCTCGGCGGGGGCGTCGCCGCCATCGGCAGGCCGCTCCTGCAATCCGTCCGCGAGAGCTTCGCGGACATCGCGCAGCCCTACGTCATCGAGCGGACGAAGATCGATCTGGCGGCCCTGGGCAACGATGCGGGGATGATCGGCGCGGCGTCGCTGTGGTTCCATTGACGGAGGAGGCCGCGTATGGCCGTCTCGCCGATGGCCGTCCCGTCGGCGGCGAATTGCGTGGCACGCCCGGGCATCCTAGAATCCCGCCGTTTGGGCTCTGGTGTTTTTTCCGCGAGTGACCTATGGCTTTCCAACGTGCCGAACGTCTTGACGCCTTGCCGCCGTACCTGTTTCTCGAAATCGACCGCAAGAAGCGGGCTGCCGTCGCCGCCGGCGTGGATGTGATCGATCTCGGCGTCGGCGACCCGGACAGGCCGACTCCCGGTTTCATCGTCGAGGCCATGCAGCGGGCCGTCGCCGACCCTGCCAACCACCGCTATCCCTTCGACACCGGCGTGCCCGAGTTCCGCAGGCACACCGCCGAGTGGTTCGCGCAACGGTTCGGCGTGGAGCTCGACTGGCAGACGGAGCTGATCACGATCATCGGGAGCAAGGAGGGCCTCGGCCACCTGCCGCTGGCGGTGCTCAACCCCGGCGACTGCGCGCTCGTGCCGCAGCCGGGCTACCCCGTTTACTCGGCCGCGACGATCTTCGCCGGCGGCATGCCGTTCATCATGGATCTGCGCGAGGAACGGAACTGGCTGCCGGACCTCGACGCCGTGCCGGCCGACATTCGCCGCAAGGCCCGGCTGATGTACCTGAACTATCCGAACAACCCGACCGCCGCCGTGGCCCCGCGTGAGTTCTTCGAGAAGGCCGTCGCCTTCGCCCGGGAAAACGACATCCTCATCGCACAGGATGCCGCGTACAGCGAGCTCTACTACGGCTGCCGGCCGATGAGCATTCTGCAGATCCCCGGCGCGAAGGATGTGGCGATCGAGTTCCACTCGCTTTCCAAGACGTTCAACATGACCGGCTGGCGGCTCGGCTTCGCCGTGGGCAACGCCGACGCGCTGGCCGCCCTGGCCAAGGTGAAGTCGAACCTGGACTCCGGCCAGTTCAACGCGATCCAGTGGGCCGGTGTGGAGGCGTACCGGGGGATCGACCGCGTCGAGGTTCGCGCGATGCAGGACCTCTACGCCGAGCGGCGCGACATTCTCGTCGAGGGGTTGCAGAAGATCGGCTGCCGTGTCCGCAAGCCCGAGGCGACGTTCTACGTCTGGGGCGCCTGCCCGAAGGGGTACGATTCGATGACCTTCGCGGCCCGGGCGCTGGAAGAGGCGGCGGTCGTCCTGATCCCGGGCGTCGGCTTCGGCAAGGCCGGGGAAGGCTACTTCCGCGCCGCTCTGACGACGGATGCCGATCGGATCCGCGAGGCGGTCGCGCGGCTTGCCCGGGTGAAGTTCTGACCCGCTCGTCGAGGGGCCGGCGGGGTCCCGGCGGCCGGAGGCGATCCGCGGCGCCCGACGCGGGTATTGTGAGGAGGCACCGCCCGTGACTTCGCGGCAACGCATCCTGGCGGCACTGGAACGACGGCAGCCGGATCGGCTGCCCATGTGCGAGACGGCCTTCTGGCCCGAGACGCTGGAACGCTGGCAGCGCGAAGGCTTTCCGCCCGGGGCCGATCCGATCGACTACTTCGGCCTCGATCGGGTCACCTGCATCAACGACCTGTTCGATCCCTCGTTCGGCCTTCCGGAGCGCACGCTCGAGCAGACCGCCGACTACCGCGTCTACACCGACCGCTACGGCAAGACCGTCAAGGAGTGGCTTCACTCCTATGAGCCTCCCGTCACGCTGGCCCCCGCGCTGACGACGTGGGCGGACTGGCGGCGGGTCAGGCCCACACTCGCCCCGGACCCCGCGAAGTTCAACAACCCCGCCGCGGAGGCGGACTACCGCGCGGCCGCCGCCGCCGGCCTTTTTACGGCCATCACGCCCGCGGAGCCCATGTGGTTCGTGATTCATCTGACGATGGGTTTCGAGCAGGGGCTGATGGCGATGGCACTGGAGGGCGACCTCGTCGCCGACATGGTCGCGACCTATTCCGACTACGTGCTATCGATGCTGGACCTGACGCTCGCCCGCGGCTATCGCTTCGACGCGATCTGGTTCTGGAGCGACCTGTGCTATCGCGGCGGAATGTTGTTCTCGCCGGACGATGCCCGCCGATACGTGCTGCCGCATTGGAAGCGGTTCGGCGAGTTCGCCCGCGCGCACGGCATGCGATTCCTGTTCCACTGCGACGGCAACGTCGGCCGGCTGATTCCGCTGCTCCTCGAAGCCGGTTGCGACGCCATCCACCCCCTGGAGGCCCGCGCCGGCAATGACGTCCGCGAATACAAGCGCGAATACGGCCGGCGGCTATGCCTGATCGGCAACATCGACGCCGACATCATCGCCACCGGCGACCCGGCACAGATCGAGCGGGAGGTCGCAGCGAAGATCCCCATCGCCGCCGAGGGCGGGGGCTACATCTACCACATCGACCACTCCGTGCCGCCGACGGTCTCGCTTGCCGCGTACCGGCATCTGCTCGAATGTGTCCGCCGATACGGAGGGTAAGTGCGGCGCGCCGCAGCGTCCCCGCGCCCTGTGCCGCGGACGCCCGCCCGAATCGGCAGGAACGCTCTCTGAGCCTGACCGGACGCCGATCCATCACCTCGGCCAGCGCAGGTGAATCGGCAGCATTTCCGGGAACGGCGCGTGCGGTTCGGCCTGATACCAGTACGCCGTCGAGGCGATGTCGTCGCGCAGCGGCTGGAACCTGCCGTTCGGCCACCACCCCAGCGCCTGGATCGTCACCCGCAGGTCCTGTGCGAACCGGATCGGGTCCAGCACGTGCCAGCGGTACACGCCGTGTCGGGGCACCTGGTTGGGCTCCTTCACCCATAGCGGGTATCCCAGAAAGGCCGTCGAGTATGTGTCCATGAAGCCCCAGGCCCCGCCGAAGTAGTCCTCCGTGCCCGTGCCGCAGATCGTCGGGTACTCCTTGTCGCCGTCCAGATAGAACTTGACCTCCCCCTCGCCCCACCATCCGTTCGAGAGCTGCGTCCACGCCAGGTACGTGCCCACGTAGTGCCCCCGGCCTCTGACTCCGTCGAGGATCACGTGCTCGGGCCGCTCGATCGGCGTGACCGCCCGCCGCCACTGGGCGTGAAAGTACGCCGCCTCCGCCGGCACCTCGTCCAGCTCGTAATCGATCTGCGAGTAGAACTGGATCACGGGTTCCTTCCACTGGTTCTCGATTTCGATGCGGGCGCTCTTGCGGAACGGCATGGGCCAGTAGGAGTTGAAGCCGCCGTTGGGATTGACCGCGATCGGAATCGAGTTGATCCGGGTGCGCAGGCCGTGCCCGCAGGCGAAGAAATCTCCCAGCGGCACTTCGACCGACGGCGTCGGCTCGTCGTCCCACCAGATCCGCAGCAAGCAGTTCCGGTACGCGGGTTCGGCCGTGGTGATCCAGATGTGCCGGATCGTCCCCGGCCCCTGGATGTGCGCGATCGTCGTCTTCGAGTGGGGCGGCAGGTCGATGCACGGCCGCACCTTCCATCCCGGCCCCAGGTCGGCCGCCCAGTGGTTCGCGTCGGGCACGGCCTTGGCCCCGCCCCCCTTTTCACCCGTCGGGTTCTCCGCGCTGATGCTCCGCGACCTGGCGTTGCTGAGCCGCGCAAGGTTCGAAAGAAAGCCCGTCTCGAAGTAACTCATGGGGTATCTGCTCCTTACGTTTGTATCTGCTTCCGGCCGGGGGCCGTGAGCGATTGCGCCCCTGGATGCTCCCGGATCAGCCGTTGCTCCGAAGCCGGGGTCCAGGGGCCGGAATCGAGGATCCGGGATCGAGAATCAGCCGCCGGCGTCCTTGACCGTCTGCCGTCCCCACGAATGCCCGACCTTCGCCACCTTCGTCTGCTCGACGATCCGCTTGTAGTCGGGATATCCGCCCTTTTCCGCGAACGCCTCGAACATCACGAGGCGCCGATCGAGCGTGACGCCGATCGCCGCCGCGTCGTTGTAATCGCTCGCGATGAAGCCGCCGGCCGGCGTGCCCCACTTCTCCAGCAGCTCGTGCGCCTGCCGCCGGATCTCCTCGTAGGTGCCGCGGGGCAGCGTGGACTGCGTGTCGACGATCGACTCGAAGCAGATTCGCCCCCGATACCGCCGGCTGATCTCGTCGATGCCGACCGTGTTCGGCTGCTGCGGATTGATGACCTCCAGGCCGACGTCGATCAGTTCCTCGAGGATTTCGTTGATCCGCCCGCACGAGTGCATCCACGGGTGCATGCCCGCGGCCTTGATCTCGTCGAACCAGCGCTTGTAGCGGGGTTTGAAGAACTCGCGGAACAGCTCGACGCTGATGAACGCCCGGTCCTGCAGGCCCCAGTCGTCGGCCATCGCCGCCGCGTGCATCCGTCCGTTCGCGATCCGCACGCAGTTCCGGAACACGCGAAGGTGATGATCGAGAATCCGCTCGATCAGCTCATGGATCCGCTCCGGCTCGACGTAGAAGTCCATCAGCGTTTCCGTCATCCCGTGCAGCATGTGGAGGCGCTCGAAGATGCCGTTGCCGAAGCAGAACATGACGAAGCGGTCCTCGGCTCCGCGCAACTGCTCCTCGAAGTCACGGTACCGCGCCGGGTCGTCCGGGTCGGGCCAGCGGTACTCCGCCAGTTTTGCGAAGTCCTTCAGCGGGTGCTCGACCACCTGGCCGGTGTTCGATACGTCCGTCTTTTCCCAGACGCAGCCCCACTCGTCCGCCGTCCGGCCCTCGAAGCCGTACGTCCAACCCGTCGGATCGTGCGTCCACACGTCGTAGCAGTCGTTTACCCCGACGACGTCGAACTTCATCGCCAGCCGGGGCGGTTTCTGAAAGGTGATCGTCCGCTCAACAATCTCGCGTCTGGTCATGGTCGGCCCGTTATTCCGGTAATCCGTTCTTCCGCTGATCCGTTATTCCGTCGATCGGCTATGGCGGCCATACGTCCGTCCGCCGGATCGTTCCCGCGCGGTTCCACTCGCCGTCCCGTTGCGCCATCCCGGCCCAATCTCACATCTCGAATCCCGGATTCCCGATTGCAGGTCCGCGCTCGAGAATCCGGAATCAGAGATCATCCGCCGTATCGTCCTTCCCTCCGCACCATCTCCAGCACCGCCTGATACGTCTCCAGCTTCACCCCCGGCGGGATCGAATGGTCCGAGTGGTAGATGTATCCGTGATACGGCATGACGGCCGCCAGCTTCGAGCAGATCTCCTGCCGGATCGCATCGAGGTCGTTGGTCATCATTACCCGCACGTCCATGTTCCCGCAGAAGCCCAGCCGCTCGCCGTACTTCGGAGCCAGCTCCCGTACGTCCATGTTCGCCTTGGCCTCCAGCGGGTTCAGCGAATCCACGCCGGAGGCGATCAGGTCGTCCAGCACGAGCCGCACGTCCCCGTCCGTGTGGAAGATGACGGGCATCCCGCGCTTGTGGAACTCGTCGAAGAGGCGCTTGTGACAGGGCTGGACAAACTCGCGGTAGTGGGCGGGGCTCATGAACGGCCCGTTCCGGTATGCCATGTCCCCGTAGACGAACGCCCCGTCGCACACCATGCCCTCCGCCGCCACGATCCGGAACATCTCGATATGCAGGTCCGTGTACGTGTTGAACACGTCGCGGATCCACTCCGGCTGCTCGATCATCGCCAGCAGCATGATCTCGTGCCCGAGCACATCCTTGATATTCTCGAACGGGTCGGCCACGCCGTAACAGACGAAACGCTCCGCCGCCCGCGCCCGCCGGTACAGCGGCCAGAACTCGGTCCACCGCACCCGCTCGCGCGACGGCGTCAGCAGCCCCTTCACCTCCGCCCACTTTTCCGGCGTGTCGATCCCGAACCGCACGTGTTCGGGCGTGCCCATCTTGTGCTTCCACCACCGCAATTCCGCCCAGTTGCCGTCCCGCAGGAGCACCCACTCGTCCGTCTCCTCCAGGACCTCGGGTTCGATGAACCGCAGCCGGAAATCGGGCCAGGCGACCTCGGCGATGTCCATGTCGAACTGTTCCCAGAGCGTGGTCGTCTGGCTCTCGGGCGAGACCGCCCCCCAGTCGAACATCGACCGCTCGCGATGGTAAACGAAGGGGCAGCCGAGCTGCTCGCGATACTCCCGTTCCACTTCGAACCAGAACTTGTCGTAAATCGGTACGCGGTCGGGTGCCCGGTGTGCCAGTGTCCGTGTCACGCGTTCCCGCGATGTCATTGCACCCATGGTGCCCTCACGGCGGAACCAGCCGCAGAAAGCCGGCTATTATAGGGGCCCGCCGGCAAGACGAAAGATGCGGCCGGAGGGTTTGATTGCGTTCGCGCCGGCGGCGCGTCGTGCACAGGGGCTTTGCGGTTCGCATGCGAGCCGTATACTGATGCCATGATTACGCACAAACCGACGGGGTGGAATACCTGGGACTTTCGCGGCTTCAACCGTCTGGTCTTCCTGCGGGAAGGGCGGACGGAGATCGTCGTGCAGTACGCGATCTGGGACGAGCACGTCCCGCCGCCGACGCCGGAGAGCAAACAGCTCGGCCGTCTCCACGATACCTTCCGCTGGAGCGACGTGACGCGGCTCGGCCCGCACGCTCCGCTCGGCCTTCCCGCCGCGCTCGAATTCGCCGTCGACGGGGCCCGCTACCGGGCCGAGGCCGTATCCCAGCCCGACGGCACGCTGCGCTTGAGCGTCGTTCCGCTCGGGGAGAGCCGCCATCGGATCGTTTTCCTGTTCGTCGCGCCGTTCGGCGAGACGCCCGCGATCACCGCGCGCGGGGCCACGTTCGCCCGCTGGCGCGTCGAGTTTGAGGGCGCCGACTGGCCGCACGATTACTTCCTGAACATCGCCGAGCCGTACGCCGTCGCCTTGCCCGGCCGGCCGGCCGCCGTGGTCCTCTCGCCGCCCCGGCCGCACTCGTTGCCGGACGGTTCGGCGGCCGCCTATCAGCGCTGGGCCGTGTCCGGGGGCGGTGCGCTGGCCGACGCTCCCCACGCGATGATGAGCGCCGTCACGTGGAATACTTTGTACGACACCCGCCGCCGGCTGGTCTCCTCGCCGGTCAGCCGCGACTGGTGCTACGACTGGCGGGGCGTACTGGTCTTCTGCTGGGACACGTTTTTCGTCGGGCAGATGCTCTCGTACGAGTCGCCGGAGCTGGCCCGCCACAACTTCGAGGCCGTCCTTGCCGCCGTCGATGAGCTGGGGATGGTGCCGAACTACTATATGGCGCACGGTGCGGCATCGAAGGATCGCTCCATGCCGCCGCTGGGCGCCTACATGATCTGGAAGACGCAGGCCCCGCGCCCGGATGTTGCCTGGCTGCGAAAGATGTATCCGCGTCTCCGCAAGTGGCATCGCTACTGGATGAAGAACCGCGACGGCAACGGGGATGGGCTGCTCGAATGGGGTACGAATCCGACGCCGCGCTACGAGTTTCCCCAGCTCCTGCCCTACAACCCGTCGCTTCAGCACACGGCCAAGTGCGCGATGTACGAGTCGGGCCTGGACAACTCGCCGATGTATGACGACGTGCCCTTCAACGAGCAGTCCAACACCTTCGAACTGGCGGACGTCGCGCTCAATTCGTACTACGCGATGGACTGCGAATCCCTTGCGACCATCGCCGACCGCCTCGGCCGGCCTTCCGAGGCCGCCGCCTATCGCCGCGAATATGAGAAGATCAAGGCCCGGATCAACGAGATGCTCTGGGATGAGGAGCACGGCCTGTATGCGAATCGCCACTGGGACGGCCGTTTCTCGAAGCGGTGGTCGCCGACATCGTTCTTCCCGCTGATTGCCGGTGTGGCCGAACCGCGCCAGGCCGAGCGGCTGGTGAAGGAGCACCTGCTGAACGAGGCCGAGTTCTGGGGACAGTACGTCATCCCGGCGATTGCGCGCAGCGACCCCGCCTTCAAGGACAACGACTATTGGCGCGGCCGGATCTGGGGACCGTTCAACTTCCTGGTCGCCGAGGGTCTCCGCCGCTACCGCTTCGACGACGTGGCGGCCGACCTGTCCCGCCGCGGCCTCGAGATGTTCATGCACAACTGGCGCAAGGACGGCGGGGTGTACGAGAACTACAACGCCGTCACGGGCGAGGGCGGCGACGTTTGGAACGCCGCCCGCCTCTATCACTGGGGCGGCCTGATGGCATTTATCGCGATTCAGGAGCTGATCGATGTGGAGCCGACCGGCTGGCTGCGGTTCGGGTCGCTCACCTTTCCGGACGCCGGCGTGCGAAACGTCCGGGTTGCCGGTGATGTCTACGACGTGACCCTTGCCGAGGGTGTGACGGTACGGCGAAACGGCGACGAGCTTTTCGAGTGTACCGCGCGGGCGATCGTGCGGATGCCGCTGAGCGACTCGCCGTCCGCGCCAATCGAGATCGTCAGCCGCGGCGCCGGGCGCCTGATCGTGCTCGATGCGGAATGGGTCGGCGGAACGCAGCGTGCGGCCCGGGTCAACGGCCGGACGCAGATCCAGCCGCAATCGGCAGGCCCGAAGACGCTCGCTTATGTGTGGGGCGACTGATTCGGAAGGTTTCGCGTCCGAACCGCCGCCCGGCAAATCGTACCGAGGGCCTTCGTTTCGGGCGCGACGGCGCGTTCACGGCGGCGCTACGGTCGTTCCGGGTAGGAGAGTCAGGGCTTCCGGGGAGGCGGGTCTTTCGCCCGCTTTCCGGCGGGATGCCCGCGGCTTATCCCCGCCGCCGGCACATACGCGGGCAACCGAGAGCCGCGCTATCCTCCCGGCATCATTCCACCGCCGCACGTCGGGCAGCGGATGTTCCACGCGCCCTCCGCGTTGACGGCCGGCTGCCATTGGCCCTGGCCGATCTTCACCTGCGTCGGATTGCCGTCCTTGTCGTATTGGAACGCGACTGCCTGCGCCCCATGTGCCGGGCAGGTCCAATGCAGGCTGACGTACATCTCCGGCTTGTTGCACTTCGGGCATGTCCTGGGCCCCGGCCCGGCATTGGCGCTGATCGTGTGGCCGCAGGCAAGGCAACGCCACTCCACGACGAAGTCGCTCGTCGCGCGTGTGACGGCCGTCTCCGCGGTGTTTTCCCTGCGGTACGCCCGCCATGTGAGGGCGATGGCGACGGCGATTGCAACGACGGCGACAACGGCCAGGAGCCGTTGGTTGCCGCGCGGTTTCGTTTCGGTCGTGTTCGGCATAGCCGTCATGGCGGGTATTGCGGGCGGGGTCCCGTCCACCAGTAAAGTTTCGCAAAGGAAAAGTCGTAGTGCGGGGTGCCGGCCTCGTAGTTGCAGAAGTAGCAGCCGCCCGCCTTGCAGTTCGGATATGGAGGAGTGGTGATCTTCTTGCGGAGAAGCTCCACCGTCCGCACCCGCTGTACCGTCCCGTCCATGCTGGTGATGTTGATCCTCCCGAGGTGCCTTGCCGTCAGCCAACTCGGACCGGAGTAGCAGGCCCGCGCCCCGTCATCCCAGATGAGCCGGCCTGCGTCGCGCCAGGGCTGAGACGTGCCCTGCATGACGGGCGCGTAGACGAGCTTGTCATCCGGGCCCACTTCGGCCATCAGGATCGTGTTGCGTGGTCGCTTCGGCGGGTGGCGCTCAATGTTGTATGACGGCCGGCTGCTTCCGGCTTCCAGTCCGTTCGCCCAGTGACGCAGGAGGTAGTTCAGTCCGTAGCCGCACGACGGGACGGAGATGACATAGTGCGTCGGCGCCAGCGGCGAGCGGTGTCGCGCCTCGAAGTCGAACCGGCTGCGGAACGGATCGCCGGGGCAGACGAGGGCGTTGGGGTCCCCCAGGTACTTCTTGCCCCGCCCGGGATCACAAATCTTGTAGAACCAGAGTTCCCGCTTCGGGGCCGCATCGTACGGTTTGTAATCGTGATCGTATTCGCTCCAGAGCGTCCACGGAAGATAGCCCGCGTAGTCGTGCTGGTAGAGCGCAAGGGCCAGATAGATCTGCTTGCTGTTTGAGGCACACACGACGGCCTGCGCCTGCCTTCGCGCATCTCCGAGGGACGGCAACAGGAGCGAGATGAGCAGCGCAATGATCGCGATTACGACCAGCAACTCGATCAGCGTGAAGCCCTGTGATGTCCGGTGCCGCATCAGACGTCCCCCGCAGGATCGGCTTGCTGAATTGCGATCGGTCATCGCGACCCGGCTCCGAACGCGCCGCCTGTCACTATCATAGCGATGCACCCGGTTGCCGCAAGGCCGGGCTCTTTCACGCAGCGCTGATGAATAGGCCCTCGGGCAGGGATCGGCGGGTGTCGAGGGCGGTGGC
>CAZZFA010000029.1:0-54062 GCA_964653435.1 uncultured Planctomycetales bacterium
CTCAGAATGACGTACCGCCCCTGGCCCGGAATGCGGCGCCGGCCGACAAGAATCCGGGCGATAACAGCCCAGCGCGGGCGTCTCGCCCGCCTTCGGATTGTTTGCGGGCCGCGCGGATTTCGGGGGATAACAGTGTAGCGCGACGGAGTGTTATCCCCAAGCATAACAGTCCCGGAGGGACCGTTGAGAGTAGCCCAGCGATTCATCGCTGGGTCGCGGGCGCAGCCCTTCCCCCGAGCGAGTCCCGCAGGGACGACTGATCCCCAACCCAAGGCTCAATCGTCCCTGCACGCGTATGCCTCGAAATCCTCGCGCGCCGCATAGATTCCGCAAGCGGGCGAGACGTCCGCCCCCCGTGTTCGGGTGCGGCCGAAGACTGCGCTACGGGGCGTGTTTTCGCTTCTTCGGTCTTCCGCTCGCTCGCTTTCCTGTTGCTGACGTCCACGCGCCGCGGGCCTGCTTACGAGCATGGCCCGGGCGTGATGTTCTTCGCAGGGCCTCCTGCGCGAACCTTGATGAAATGATCGCGGCCTGCGCGGTTGGAGTCGACGACCCTGCCCCTTACCTGCGCCACGGCCAGAGCCGGCGGCTCGTCGACGCAGACGCCTGGGCATCGCCGCGAGAGGCGGCCTTGCGAATCTGTTCGAGAAGCTCCGCGTCGGACTTGTTCGGCGGGGCAACCCGACGTAGCACGCGGAAGCGTTCGCGCGTGGCCGGATCCAGCGAGGCAAGATCCACCGACTGCGAGCCCTGCTGCTGCGATTCCGCGGTGGTTTCCGGATGAGCCGTCGCGGCCGCGCCTGGGGCGTGTGTCGGGATCGCGGCGGCACGATCGCCGGCATCTGCCAGCCCCATCGACGCCCCCGGCGTCGCGAGCGCGGCGGCGGCAGCAGGGGCCTGGTCGGACGCCCTGCATTGTTCGCCTGACGGCTCCGCAATCGCTGCCTGTCGCCCACGCTCACGCAGCTCGGCCTCCTGCTCACGGAGCGCCTGTTCAAGTTCCGCCAGGTTCTCCGCTCGCCGCCTCAACTGCTCCGACTGCTCGTGCGCTTCTTCCTGCAGCCTGGCGGCGGCCTCGACGTCCGCCGTCACCTGTGCCCGTTCCTTTTCGAGCCCTTCTCTCTCCCTGGCCAGCGATTCTTCGGCCTGGCGCAGCTCGCCCTGCCGTCGCTCGACGGATCGGCGACTCTGCTCAAGTCCGGCCGCCTGCTGCTCCAGGTGCCGCCGCTGCGCCTCGGTCTCGGCCAGAAGTCTGTCGAGCTCCTTCTGACGCGACTGAAGCCGTGCTGCTTCCTCCTCGATCTGCTGCTGCCGGGTCGCTACATCGCGTGCCTGCTGCTCCATCTGCTGCTGCCGGTTTGCGAGTTCGCACCGCAGCCGTTCGACCTCCTGCTGCGACCGGGCCAGCTCCGCCGAGCGCGCTTCCAGGGATCGGCTCAACTCCTCGGTCTGATGCCGGCGCTCTGCCAGCTCCGATCGGAGCCGTTCCGCCTCGTCTTTCCACTGCGCGACCTCCGAGCGCAGCGCCTGCATCTCGTCCTGCTGCGACTGCGAGAGCGCCGCACGGGCCTCCAGAGCCTTGCCCTGCTCCTGGGCCTGCCGCCGCCAGTCTGCCAGTTCCGACCGGAGCCGGACGATCTCTTCCCTGGCACGCGCAAGTTCGGCCGCCTGCGCCTCCGCCTCGTTGCTTTGCTGCTCCGCACGGCGATGTCGCAGGGCCTCCTCCTGCTGTGACCGCGCGAGCTCGGCGGCTTGCTTCTCCAGCGCCCGGGTCTGTTCCTCGATGCACCGCTGCCGGTCTGCAAGCTCCGCGCGAAGCTGCTCGAGCTGTTCCTGCGAGTGCGCCAACGCGGCGGCGCGGGCCTCCAGGGCCTTATCCTGCTGCTCCGCCTGGCGCTGCCGGTCGGTCAGTTCCGCGCGGAGCCGCTCGCACTCCTCGCGCAGCCCCGCGAGTTCCGCCGCGTGCGCCTGGAGCTGCTCCTCGCGGCGTGCGATCTCTGCGGCGCGTTGTTCCGTCTGAAGCTGGAATTGCTGAATCTGCCGGTACGACGCCGCAAACCCGTCCTGCAGCGATGCGAGTCTCTTCTCCAGTGCCCCCAGCACCGCCTCGGCTGCGTCGCCTTCCGCATGACATGGGAACTGCGTCGTCCCCGACTGGTTCATCGTGTCTCCCCCGGCAGGGCCGCCGCCTATCCCGGTCTCGGCGGCCCGGTTGCCGTCCTATGTCCCGATCCGGCCGCTCAGAAGGCTTGCGGCGTCCATCTGCGGCGGACTGTCCCCGTTGAAGACCACCTGATACATCTGCCGATTGAACATCAGACGGTCTCCCTGCTGAAGCACGGCGGAATACACCCGTGCGCCGTTGACTTGCGTCCGCGGTTCATCGTCGTGCGCGAGATCGTACACCGCCCACCCCCGCCGCCAGGGCATCAGCATCGCCAGGGCCGGCACCGGAACCTCCGACTCCACCCGCACATCGGCCCCCGGCCGTGTGCCCACCACCGCAACGCCCTCGCGGACGGTCATTGCGACGCTTCCGCCGGCGTCAATCAACCACAGCGCCGGCGCGGGAAGAATCGCCTGAAACTGCCCGCTTTCATAGTTCCGGCCGCGTGAGCCGGGCAGCGGCTGCGTATGGACGCGGATGTCGTACGGCCCGATCCGCACCTCGTCACCCTCTTTCAGTCGCGCGTATCTGATCCGCACGCCGTCAACGAACGTCCCGTTACGGCTCAGCAGGTCGCACAGAATCGGGTCGCTTCCGTCGCAGAGGACTGCCGCATGCGTCTTGCTCACCGCCTCATGACGCAGCATGATGTGCGCCGTAGACCGCGACCCGATGATGGTGACCGCGCGACGCAGACACCAGGTCTTCTGTTGCGGCGTGCCGGGTCGGCAACTCAGATAGAGCATGGGCACAAGCGGCGGCCAGCCGGCCGCGTGGAGTTCGCGCGGAAGGTCGTGTCGCGACTGCAACAGGTCCGGCGGATTCCTCACCGTAAGCTCCGACAATCCTGCAGGGCCCCGGCCGGATCAGATCGCTACGGCGAGGAGCAACCCGACGACCCGGGCCCTCGGGTACGAACGTAACAGGTGGGTAACCTGGCTAAGGAAAAATACGATTCACCTGTCTCTTCGGCAAATCGCGACGGCGAAGTTGGACGACGGCGACCCATAATGCTATGAGTACGTCATGCAGGCTTTCCGCCGGCGAGTCAGGGAGACGGCGCGTGGGACCGATACGATGTGTGATCACCAATGACGATGGGATCGACGCCCCCGGCCTGCGAGCCCTGTACGCGGCGCTGCGCGGATTAGCGGACGTGGCCGTCGTCGCCCCCGCACTCGAGTGGAGCACACGCGGCCATAACGCCCCCGGCCGTGACCCCCTTCGCGTCGAGCGCCGCAACGACCCCGAAATGGGCCGCGTCTTCGTCGTCCACGCGCCGCCGGCCGACTGCGTTCGACTGGCCCTCTGCGAGCTGATCCGGCCGGTCCCAGACGCCGTAATCGCCGGAATCAACCGCGGCAGCAACGTCGGCGTCGATGTTTTCTACTCCGGCACCGTCGCGGCGGCACGCGAAGCGGCCATTCTCGGCCGTCCCGCCATCGCCATTTCCCAGCTCGTCCGCAAGGATATGCCCGTCGATTGGAACGTCGCGACGACGTTTGCTCACCGCTTGCTCAAGCACCTGCTTGCTGAGCTGCCCAACGCCCGCCCGGTTCCCCTGTGGAACGTCAATCTCCCGCATCTGCCGCCCGGCGGCCGGCCCAAGGGCATTATCAAAGTGCCTATGGCCACCTCGCCCCTGCAGATGTGCTACGAGCCCGTTGACCCTCCGGACGCTCCCGCCGGCGGTGAGCCGGGCACGTATCGCTACAGCGGTGCCTACTTCCGTCGCCCGCAACCGGCGGGAACCGACATCGCGTATCTCTTCGCCGACTGGGCCACGATCACGGAGCTGACCAACGACCTGACGGACGCGCCGGCCGCAGGCGTGGAGCCGGCCTGGACACTGGACTGACCGGATCCCGCGGACGGATGCCGAGCCTGTTCGTTGCCCGGCACTCGAAAATGACGAGTGATGAACGCACGGAGCCCGGCCCGACGCGCCCGGCGTGAACTCTCGCCCCTGCCCCCGTCCCTTCGTTCCTCCGTCGCTTCGTCGCTTCCGTATCAATCGCTCACGCGCTCGATGCGTTGTCCCGCCATGATCGTCGCCCGACCCCAGCCGGGAGGCACGTACAGCAGCATCTGCGTGCCGGCCGTTCGCGCCACAATCGCCGCGACCGGCGACTCCGCCGCGATTCGCAGGACCTCTCCCGTCTTCGGCTCGCTTCCGGCCGACGACGCCCCGAGCACCCAATCGCCCGACCGCCACACCGTGCGGACCGCGCCGGCCGTCCGTACCGGCGACGGCTCCATCGGCTCGCGGACGACAACATCCCATTTCCTCAGTTCGCCGGCCGGCTCGCCGGGCGACGGCGGAATCGGCTCAGCCCCCGCGAAGTCCACCTCGACCGTCTGGACCTCCAGCCGTGCCACAACCTTCCCGTCGCGTACAACCGCAAACGTCTGCCCCGCCTGAACTCCGTCCGCGCCGCCGGCCGAGATCAGCACAAATCCTTCGCGTACGTCGAAGATCCGCGCGGATAGACGCCCCGCCGGCCGCGACGTCGCCGGTCGCGCAACCGCCCGCAGACCCACGCCTGGCTGCGTCGTGCAGAACGCCCGGAGTGCCTTGGCCAGACACAACCGATCGCTGCTCATCACAACGCTCGCGAGTCCAACGTAGTTGTCCCCGTCGAACAGCTCCAGTTGCCGCTCCGGCGTGAATCCGTCCCGCCGGGCCCCGGCCAGCTTCAGGATCGCGCCGTCCTTGTCCGGCGTCGCCTCCATGACGACGCTTTCGGGGCGGTCCGTCCGCACTGCGGCCGGCGACGGCCACAGATCCACCGTGTCGTCCACGTCCGGCACGGCATTGGTCACGAGCGGCCGCGGTCGCACGAGCGCCGTCTGCGCCAGAACCGACTCGACGCGGCCCCGCGCAATCGGAAAGTCCTCCCGACGAATCCAGACCGCATCGCCCTCGCTCAGACCGCTCTGCCGGCCAAGATCGATCCAGACCTGGCGGCCGGCCGGTCCCACCGCCGCCGCACGGCCCGAGATCGTGGTCCCCGCCGGCATTGCGCCCTTGGCACGCGCCACGAACGATGCGGGCACCACCACCGCTCGGCGTCGTGCCGTCGCCGGCCGGCTCTCGGCGGCGTCCGCTTCGAGCCGCTCGTCCGTGCGCACCGCCGCACCGGTCTCATCGAGGACGAAGACTTCGCCCGTCGCGAGGATCCGCAGGTCGTCGCCCGCGTCCAGGACGACCACGCGATCGCCCATCGCAACGCCCTGCCTTCGCCCCACGTCGATGCTCGCCACCGCTTCGATCTTCGCGACGGCGGTCACCGACGCCGTCAGGATACCCCCGTCAGCCCGGGCACGACCCGAGCCCGTCATGCCCAGTACGACAAGCGCCGCCAGAAAGCGTCGAACAAACCGCGCAACCGCCTTTGCCTCCGAGCAAGACGGAACGGACGCGGGTGACCGGACCGGACGGGCTGCGACGCTCATCGCCCCGCCTCCGCCGCCGGCAGGGGCTGCTCCAGCAGCGCCTCCACCGCCTCGATGACCTCGGCCGCCTCGACGCCCCGCATGCATGCGTGCCCGTGACGGCACTGCGAGAGCTTCTTCAGATAGCACGGCGAGCACGGCAACGCATGCCGCACGATGCGGCTGTTCGTCGAGAAGGGCCCGTTCCGCCGTGGATTTGTCGGGCCTACCACGCCCGCGACCGGCCGCCCGAGCGCCACCGCCACGTGCATCGGCCCCGACTCGTTGCTGATCAGGATGCTCGATGCATCAATCAGCGCGATCAGGTCGCGCAGGCTCGTCCGGCCGCACAGGTTGCCGGTCGGCACGCCCGCTGCGGCGGCCACCGCGCGGCAGTCCGCCATTTCGCCCGGCCCGCCGGCCAGCACGATCTTCAGCCCCCGGACGCGATACAGGTACTCGCACACCGCCGCGATCTTTCCCGCCGGCCAGATCTTCGTCTCCCACCGGGCCCCCGGCGTGACGAGCGCGAACCGCTCGCCGGGCCCCACGGCCGCGTCGGCAAGCAGCGATTCCGCGCTCGCCCGCGCCTCCGGTGGCACGTGCAGGCGGAACTCGATCGGCACATCGGCGAATCCGAGCATCGGAGCGACGCGGTAGTAGCGCATCACCGCATGCTCATCCGGATCGCCCGGCGGAACCCGGTGGGAATAGAACAGCCAGGCGAACTCCCGCGCCCGGGCGAAGCCGATCCGCGTCTTTGCCCCGCTCGCCCACGCGAGGAAGCCGCTGCGGAACAACCCCTGCAGATCGATCACCAGGTCGAACCGCCGGTCCCGCAATGACGAGACGAACTCCATGAACTCGCCGCTGATCCGCAGGCTTCCGGCCATCTGACCATACCGCTTCCGATCGAACGGGATCAGCTCGTCGATCTGCGGGTGCCCCTGAAGCAGCTCCCGACAGCCCGTCGCGATCAGCCACGAGATCCGCGCGCGCGGGTGGCGATGGCGCAGCCCGTTGAGCACCGGCAGCGCATGGGCCACGTCGCCGAGCGAACTCGGCTTGATGATCAGGATCCGCTCGAACTCGCGCTTCGCCAGGTCCATCGACCGATTCACCGCCTCTTCGGCTTGACTTCCCCCGCCCGAGCCCCTTTGATGCAACAAACGCTAACTGTAGCGCATTGCGGCAGGACGGGCAAGTGATGCGAAGCAACGTCGCAGGCGTGCTGCTCGTGGGGTTCTCGACGCTCTCGGCGGGCTGCTCGTCCGCGGGCAGCCGGCTCGACGGATGTCTCTACGCGATGGATGACACTGCGACCCGCTGGTCCGCCAAACAGTGGCGGCAGGAGGTCGCATTCATGCGCCGGGCGGGCTTCCGACACGTGATCGCGTGCCGCCCGGCGCACGCCGCCCTGTCGACCCGGCCCACGGAGGTCCTCGACGGCTTCGATCGCTTCATCGCCGCATGCGAGCATACGGACATGCGGGTGTATCTCTCGCTCTGGTCCCATCCGGCCTGGTACGCGCGCTGGAACCTCCGCGAGGAACTCGACACGAACGCCACGGCGATCGAGAGGCTCGCGACCCGATACGCGGGGCATCCGAGCTTCGCCGGCTGGTACATCCCACACGAAATCTACGTCCTGTGGGACGAGAAGGCTGTGTTCATCCGCGACCTGTACGCCGAGCTCTCACGGATGTGCAAGAGCCGCACGCCCGGCGCGAAGGTCCTGCTCTCGCCGTTCTTCATCCTCGATCGGGAAGGCTGCCTGGGCGACTTCCGCTTCGCCGAGCCCGCGGAGTACGAGGCGTTCTGGTATGACCTGCTCCGGCAGACGTCGATCGACATCGTCGCCCTCCAGGACAGCGGCGAGCACCTGAGCTTCTACACGCTCGACGACCGGCGGCCCTTCTTCGCGGCCATGAAACGGGCGTGCGATCGCGCCGGCAAGATGCTGTGGGCCAACGTGGAGACGGGCGAGTTGCGCACGGACGGCTACGAAGACTACGTACGGCGCTTCGGCCGCAAGACCCACGTGAATGATCCGAGGACGCGATCGGCCTGGCGCCCGGTGCCCGCCGCGAAGCTGCACGCGAAAGTCCGCTTCGCGCACCAATTCACCAACACGACGATCACCTGGGGCTACCGCGAATACTGGGACCCCATGCGCGGTACCGTCGCCAAGTCCGTGTATGACGCCTACCTCATGCGGTCCGTCGGCTGGTGATGCGCTCCTTCCCCTTTCAACGGAAATGGCCGGGGCAACGGTAAGCCGCCGCTTCTCCGCTGCTCATGTCGTGTCGTGGATTCGAACCCCGTCGAACAACGCGGGTTGCGGTGGGTCCGCCGCACGTGGCAGCAGTACGGATCGCACGGCGAACCCGCCCGCACACCGCTCAGAAGCGCGTGCCCCGGCTCATCTACTCCCACTCCGGGCAGCACTCGTCGTCCTCCGGAGGAAGCGGAGGAACCCACGGGACCCTCTCCCCGCCAGACCCGGCTGCCTCGTGAAACACGATGTCGAGCCGCCCATTGCATCCGCCCGTCGGGATCGTGGTGAACAGTGACGCCCCGCCGACCGTCAGCCCCGCCATGACCCGCCACGCCGTCCGCATCATCCGACCGGTCATGATAGACCTCCCTCGCGATTGCCCCCCCTGCTGCGTTATCCCTGTCCGCCCGCGGCGGACATCTCGTTCCTGCACTCGGCAACTCGCGTGCCATCGCCCGAAATCGCTTCCCGACGCCGCCTGCGCGTTCCGACGCCGTCGGCTGCGCAATAGCACCCACATTGGGTACCCGACACCCATGCCCTGCCCGCCTCGGCCGCCGTTCCGCAGGCGCCGCTCCGGTTCTGCTCGCTACTGCCGTTTGGGGGCGAAAGCGCGATCCCGCCCGGGAAGTGGGCACGTTGCCCGCCTCCCGGCAGGCGGGACAGCCGCCCCCCCCGTTTGCGCCGGCGACAGATACGCCACCAACCGAAAGCAGCACTGCGCATAGGTTTCCGTGGATCGCGTGGCCGGTTACAGGTAGGATAGTCCTGTCGGGTGCTGTCCTTTCGGAATCGCGGCGCCTCGCATGTCGCCGCGCGTAAATCCGTGTGTCGCCGCGCGCCGGTTCGGGTTGCGCAGATCGCGACAACACAAGGCAGTCGGTCGACCGCCGCTTCTTCCGGAGGTCCGGTCATGGGATCCACTTTCGCGCATCGGTCTCTTGTGGCGGCGACACTCGCGGCCTTCTGTCTGATCGCCGGCTGTCAACAGCAGGATGGAGCCGGGGGCGCCGACGGCGGCGGGACCGGCGGCGGGGGCGGCGGTGACGGCTCTGCGGTCGATCTCCAGCAGGCGCAAACAGAGTTCGCGCTTGGCCAGACCGGTGGCGATCAACTGGCCCAGTTGCTCGACAGCGGAGTCTCGACGGAGAATGCTCTGGCCACGCTGGCCGACAACCTCCGCCAGGATCCGATGATCGCCGCCGCCGCCCTGCAGGACGACAACCGGGGCCTGTGGGTCACCTACAAGTCCGGCCTGGAGCACGTGTACTGGGTCGTGGACGAAGACGAGCTCGGCGTCGCTCCGCAGGCGGCGATCAGTGCCGCGCCGCCGGACGCAGCGGAAAGGCTTGCCGTGCCGCACCGGCTCCCGCCCCCCGCCGGCGCCCCGGCGGCGCCGGCTGCGGCAGTGACGATCGCCCAGTCGGGCCCGCCGATCCAGTACAAGCTGCCGTCAAACAACAAGGCCGTCCTGGCCAACGCGCTGCACGTCACCCTTGCCTTTCAGGATGCGCGCGACCCCCTCGAGAAGATGCTGACCGCGTGCGGCTACGAGGTGACACGCGTCGACGCTGACCTCGACTTCTTCAAGAATATGAGCCCGTACGGCGTCATCTTCCTCGAGGCCCACGGCGGGATCAGACCCTCGACCGCGCTTCCGATCTGTCAGGAGCCCGGCACGGACGCGGCCGTCTCGACCTCCGTTCCGATCACGGCCGAAACCGTGGCGCTGATCGCGAAGCAATACGTCGAAGACGTCTACATATGCGGTCGCCTTCGCCAGAGCACCGTCGAGGTCAAGCGAAAGGGCAAGCCCACGCTCTACTTCCCTTTCTGGGCGGTCACCCCCGCGTTCGTTCGCAAGTACGACACCGGCAAGTTCCCGGACTACGCCCTCCTGTGCCTCAGCGCGTGCCGGTCGTTCGCGCCGGGCGCAAGCCAGTGGGCCGACCTCATGTATGAGAAGTCTTTCGGCTCCATGGTCGTGGGATGGGACAATCACGTTCACTACGGCGTCTCCGCCCGGGCGATGTTGCACCTCTTCCAGTTCCTCACCGGCGCGAACGAGCAGTTCGATCTCAGCCAGATCGACCCGAAGACCGGCGCCAAAACCATCTTCCCGTTGCTGTTCAAGAACGAGTACGCGCCGGTGCTGCCCCAGAGCCTCGACGGAGCCCTGCACGCCGTTCAGGCCAAGGCGTTCGACCAGGACCCCGCCACGACGGCCCGCCTGACGGCGAGCGGTGATACGCTCTACGGCCCCAACCGGCTCATCCTCACCCCTGCCATCGAGACGTTCGAGACGCTCGGCGACGGCAAGGTGCGGCTCGGCGGGCGCTGCGCGGACAACGCGGAGCTGTGGTTTAACGAAGAATCGGCGACCAACATCGGTACGTACAGCAACGGCGGGTGGGAGTTCCCGCTCCCGGCACAGTACTCGGGTGCGATGTCCCTGCACCTGCAGGATCGTAAGTCCCCGCCGCGCGATCTGCTCCGCTGGTATCCCGTCGTCGTCCGGATACGCAACGCCCGGCGCACTGACGAATGGGGTACGTGCAACAGCGAGGCAACGTATCGGCTCTCTTTGCGCGCCATCGCCGGCGGACACCGCGAGGGAGCAGAGGTGTGGAACAAGCCGGAGACAGTCTTCAGCGGACACTGGGACCCCGACGCGTCGACGGTTACCTGGTCGGTCACCGGCGACAAGACCGTCCCGGACGACCTCTTCGGCCCGTCGCGGTGCCAGTGGTCGGGGACCGGCTCGCGGACCTTCGGCGAGGTCTCCGTCGAGGCCGGGGGCACCGGCGAGTTCTATTACCCGTATCCGCTGGACGCGAGGAACGCATCGTTGGCCGTATCGGCGCCATTCTTCCTGGAAGGCACAATGAGTTGCAGCGGCTGGTCCGCTCCGGACTATGCGTGCGGTCCGCCGCCCGCCCCCAACGCGCAGGTCGCACTGGGGGCGGACTGGTCCATCATGTCCGGCTCGACCACGGACGTGATGGGTAACTACGTAATCGAATGGGACTGGTGCACGCCGACGCCCCCGTTCGACAGCAGCCTCTTGCCGCGATAGGGGGCTACGAGCGTCCCCTTGTCTCTCCTTCAGGAGGTCATTGGATGACACACTCAAGCAAGACATGGACGGTTCTCTCGGTACTCGTGTTGAGCGCCTTTCTCGCCGGCCAGGCGGGACCGTGCGGAGGGTCGCCGCCGTCGGACAGAGACGGCGACGGGATTGCCGATGCCGGCGACAACTGCCCCGACACCGTCAATCCGGATCAGGCTGACGCGGACGGCGACGGCATCGGCGACCCGTGCGAACCGCCGTTGGTCAACACAGGGCCGGCGTTCATCGAGGTCCCTGATCCCCTCTCCGGCGAGAATCCCCGCTATCCGGTGACCGCCGTACCGGCGCCGGCACCCGGACAGGCCGTTACCGACACGGCCTTCGGGACCGTCCAGACCCGAGTGGTTCAGACCGAGAGCCTTCGGCACGAGTACTCGCGCTTCGACCCGTTCAACCGGGACCAGTCGATGATCCTGCTGACATACTTCCCCAGCGGCGAATGGCGGATCTATCGCACACAGACGATCCCGTACGATCAGGATGTCAACCTCGTGCGAACCGTGGACCTCGCCGAACCGCGCTGGGACCCGAACGACGCGGCGCTGTTGTGGGGGCTTCAGGGCTTCCGCATCGTCACGCTCAACGTGCAGACCGGCGATACGATCCTCGTCAAGGACTTCGCACAGGATGCCACGATTGCGCCGATCCTGACGGCCAACCCCGATCTGTACCGCGTCACGATGCGCGACGAAGGCGAGTCCTCGACGGACAAGCGATTCTGGGCGCTCGTGCTCCAGGGGACCAACGAAGACGGCCGCGCCCGCTACATCTTCACGTGGGACCGGCAGACGGACCACGTTCCGGGCGTGTACGCGGTTGCGGCAAACCCGGGAGATATCGACTGGGTCGGGATGTCACCGAACGGCACGTGGGTGTTGATCGGCGGATCGGAGTTGAACGCGGGCGACCTCCAGGGCCTCGTCATGGCGAACCGCGAACTCACTCAGTTCCATCGCCTCGACTATGCGACGGGCCACGCGGACGTCGGACTCGACAGCCAGGGCAATGAGGTGATCGTCATGCAGAACGTGCGGACCGACGCCATCGATATGATCCCCCTCGACCGGAACACGCAGCCGATCCTCGAGGCCGGCGGAAGTTATGCCGGCACCAACCGCGTCCCGCTCGTGCGCCTCTTCTACAATTCGGAGTCTGCCGTCGGCCTGAACAGCGGCGTGCACATCTCGTGTAATGTCCCCGGCTGGTGCGTCGTCTCGACGTACACCGAGCCGAACCTTCCGGAGCAGAACTGGCTCGACCGCAAGATCGTCCTGGTCCGGCTGGACCGGGCGCGGCCCCGCACCTTTTATCTCGCCCAGGTCTACGGCACGCGAGGCCAATACTGGGAGGAGACCCAGGCGAGCATCACCAGCGATGGGGCCAGGGTCGTCTGGGCAACAAACTGGAACCAGAACGTGGGCGCCCAGCCCGAGCGGGTCTGGCTCATGCAACTGAATATGCCGGCGGGATGGATGGACGCCCTGATTGCTCGACCGTGAACACAAACGCATGGGAGCTGACTCAACGCGTGAACGGATAACCGTCTCGCCCGCTTTCGAAGTCGAATCGGCACGCAATGCTGCGCCCTCCCCGCTCCAGACTTGCGCGGCATGTGCGGCCTCCTGGACGTTGCGCGGAGCGCGTCCCACGTCAAGACTCACGGTTTGCTGCACCGATCCAAATGGTCAGGTACGCTAACTCAAGCGTTCGGCGTGACTTACGAAACTCGGGGCGACTGGATTTGAACCAGCGACCTCTTGGTCCCGAACCAAGCGCTCTAGCCAGGCTGAGCTACGCCCCGGGATTTCCGGACAGCATAGCCGCCCCGGGGGACAAATGCAACAGGTCCGCCACGGTTGACTTCGGAGGCTCTTGCCGCCACAATTACCGTTCTGGCCTGCGCGGGTCCGGCCGTATGGCTGTGGCGGGATCCGCGAAGCGCCGGGATAACGGTCAGGGCCGCGGCCGCCCGCCCCGGCAACAGGGCGCGTCCCGCGGACAAAGAGCAAGGAACACGAAAGCGAGACGGAAACAGCTTTTATGGCCTACAAACGTTGGACGAAGTCCGAACAACAGTTGACGCCGGATCCCCGCTTCAACAGCAAGCTGGTGAGCAAGTTCGTCAACTGCCTTATGTACGAGGGCAAGAAGAGCGTCGCGACCCGCACGTTCTATAACGCGATGGACATCATCAGCAAGAAGATCAAGGACGCCTCGCCGCTGGAGGTCTTCGAGAAGGCCATCGACAACGTCAAGCCCGGCATCGAGGTGCGATCGAAGCGTGTGGGCGGATCGAACTACCAGGTGCCGATGCAGGTGAACCGGCGGCGTCAGCAGTCGCTTGCCATCCGCTGGATCCTCGAGGCCGCGCGGGCCAAAAAGGGCAAGCCGATGGCCGAGAAGCTCGCATCGGAACTGATGGACGCCTACAAGGGCGAAGGCGCGGCGGTAACCACGCGAGAGAACGTGCACCGCATGGCGGACGCCAACAAGGCGTTTGCCCACTTTGCCTGGTAGAGACGGACAGGCACGCGGCGGACGCCCCCGCGGCTCCCTCGCCACGAGAACGAATCAGGCCGGGACCAACCCGCGCAAGGCGGGTCCCGGCCTTGTGTATTCCGGGGCGCGCGACGTCTCCGGCCGGCGACGAGCGCCGGCCCGTCCGCCACCGCTCGTGCCGGGGCGGTACCGCTGCGACAGAGTAATGTCCAGCCTGCCCGGCGCATCCCCCCTCCCGGCGGGGCCGCCCTGCATCCGTGCCCGGGCGCCTGCCGGAGCGCCGGCTTTTTGACCCGCGGGGTCCTCTCGGTTACAAGGCCACGATGTTTCGGCAGATCGGACAGGTCGTCTCCCGCCGCCCCTGGACGGTCCTCCTGCTGTGGATAGCGGCGGCAGCCGTCCTGATCGCATTGAACCGGCGGCTCGCCGACCGCCAGGCGGGCGAACCGACATCCTTCCTCCCCGACGGTTCCGAGCAGCAGCGGGCGCTGCGCCTCATGGCCGAAGCCTTCCCCGCGCTGGCCGCGCAAAGCCAGGCGGCGGTGGTGGCCTGCCGCCCGGGCGGGCTTCAACCGGGGGACATGCGTTACCTGGAGAGCCTTGCCGGGGCGATCCGGCAGTACGCCGCCGCCCACAGGCAGCAATGGACCGTGCTCGCGCCCGGCAGCGAGTACCTGCGGCGGCGACTTGTCAGCACGGATGGTGAGGCGGCCCTGCTGGTCGTCAACCTGCCGACGTTCTACGCGAACACGGCCGCTGCCGAGTCGATCAACATCATCGAGGAACTCTCGCGCCGCGACCGCCCGGCCGGACTCATGGTCGAGTTGTCGGGCACGGCCGCCGCCGCGCGCGATTACGGCAACGTAACCCGACGCGGCGTCCACCGGACGGCATGGGTCACGATCCTGTGTGTGCTCGTTATCCTCCTGCTGGTGTACCGCTCGCCGGTGGCCGCCGCGCTTCCGATCGTCGGCATCGGCATCTGCACGACGATGGCGCTCCTCACGCTCGACCTGCTGGCCGTGCTGGGGTGGAGCTTCTCCGATCTGGAGCGGATGTTCACGGTCGTCCTGCTGTACGGGGCTGGCACGGACTTCGCCATGTTCTGGCTTGCCCGGTACCGCGAGGAATGCGACCGGTCTCCCGGCACGGACGGGCGCGCGGCCGCCGCCGAGACCACCCGCCGCGTCGGGCCGGCCATCGTGGCGAGTTCCGCCACGACGATCCTCGGCCTGCTCAGCCTCGTCACCACGGAGATGATCCCCACGCGCAACGCGGGCCGGGTGCTCGGCGTGGTCCTCTGCTGGGCCCCGATCGCGGGGGTAACGCTGATCCCGGCGATGGTGTGTCTGGTGGGCCGCGCCATCTTCTGGCCGAGGCACCGAGGCGTCGTTACGACCCTTGGGCAACGGCGATTGTGGCCGTGGCTGGCCGCAGTCGTCGTGCGCCGACCCGCCCGGGTACTGATCGTCGGGATCATTATCCTTGCGCCCGCGGCCGTGCGTGCGGGGTTCATCCGTTTTCGATACAACGCATTCAGCGAGCTTCCCGCCGGCAGCAGCAGCCGGCGCGGTGCGGCCATCGCGAGCCGGCATTTCCCGCCCGGAGAGCTGTACCCGGTAACCTTGCTGGTTCACGATAAGCACGCGGCGACAGACCCCGCCGCCATGCGCACCGTCAGCGCACGGATCGCCACGGCCGTCTCGCAGATCGAGGGGGTCGCGGACGTGTACGACGTCAATCATCCGCTGGGCCGGCAGGCAGGACGGCCCGACGGGCTCAAGCGCATCCTGCTGGAGACGGCAGCCGAGCCCTTCTACCTGTCGCGACGAACGCACACGATCCGGCTCGAACTCACGCTTCGCAACGAACCCTTCTCGATCGAGGCCATGCAGAGTCTGCGCGCCGTTCGCGACGTGGCGGAACCGATCGCGCGATCGTCCGCCGACGGCCTCGGCGCACAGACGCAGGTCCTCGCCCTCGGCGCGACGCCGTACATCGCCGAGGTCCGCGTCTACATGGCGCGCGATCAATGGCGCGTCTGGATCGGCGCGACGGCGGTGATCTGGCTCGTGCTGGCCGTGCTCGTCCGCCGGATCGGGCTTTCGCTCTTCATGATCGCGGCAACGCTGCTCACGTACGCGGCGACGCTCGGCATCACACAGGAGTTCTTCACGCACGTGCTCGGGGCCGCCGGGCTGGATTACAAGGTCAAGCTCTTCCTTTTCGTGATCATCGTCGCCGTCGGTCAGGACTACAACATCTTTCTGATGACGCGGCTTCGAGAGGAGGCCGACGAATACGGCGACGAGGAAGGCACGCACCGGGCCGTCGTCCGCACGGGGCCGGTCATCAGCAATTGCGGGCTGATCATGGCAGCCACGCTCGGCTCGCTCTGGGCCGGCGGGCTGGAACTGCTGCGCCAGCTCGGCTTCGCATTCGCCCTGGGCATGCTGATCGACACGTTCGTCGTTCGGCCCCTGCTGATGCCGAGTTTCTGGCTCTGCGCAAGGCGGATCAGCAGGAAGCGGCCACGGGCGATCCCGGGTGCCCCCCTCCCGGCAAGCCGGCCATAAGCCCGCGGCAAGGCTCTCGCGACGCGACGCCCATCGTGGAAAACGCGGAGGCCGGCGCACCGCGACGTACCTCGCGCGGTCTCCGCGACGACCGTCTCCCGAGAAGAGGCCGCCGGTATCCGCTCTCGACATCCGCGCGGGCGGAGCGTACAGTCTTGGGGGCGGTTTCCGCGAAACCGGCGTCGTGCCGCCGCGAACCTGCGCGGGCGGGGTTGTGCGGGACGGACATCCCCGACGCATAACCGCCGCAGAAAGCCTTTCCCCGCCGTGTGCGCGCGGATGCGGTCGATTTCACGCACGGGGCCTTCGGAGGACAAGCCATGCTGAGCAGATCGATCATGCGAACGATCGGGGTATTGGTCGGGGCGCTCGGGTGCGCCGCCGCCGCCCGGGCGGAGATCCGCCAGTTCTCCGCAACGGTGGAGGGCCGCGTGCAGGAACTCCGGGACGGCTCGCCCTCCGATTCCGACTATGCCTTCGACAGTTTTCCGGGCATCAGCACGAGCAACCTGCCGATGACCACCGACGCCGGCTTCACACGCTCCGACTCGAGCGGCACCGTCGTCGCCGTAGGCCGCGCGATCACGACCTTCAGCGACCCGCGATTGAGCGAGCAGCCCTCGCCGGAGGAGTTCGGCATCAGCGCGGTCGCCTACGCTTCCGACGCGCAACTCTCATACGAGTCGCGTTCGACGGCCACGGAGACCCGCGAGATCGTCTTCACCGCAGCCGACACGGGCCTGGCCGACGGTACGCCGATCCGCGTGCGGAGCCGCTTCTTCGTGGACGGCATCGCCGTGTTGTGGAGCAGCGCCGGCGTGAGCGACCTGAGCGGCATGAACGCGACACTGCGGATCGAGGTCACGCAGAACCGGGAGTCCGCCGGCACCACGACCGTGCTGACGACCGATGCGAGCCTTGCGGGAACGGTGGAGGACGGATCCTCCCTGGAAACGAACGGAGCCCTCGGCGAAGGCGGTCTCGTCCGCCTCGATCTGAACGGCGCGGTACGCGATCTCAACGCCGTCCAGGCGATCCTGATCCCCGACGTCGCCATTCCGTATGAGTACGAGGCGACCGTCGGCGAGACGTTCACCCTCAAGGCCACGATCGAGGCCGTGGTGCATAACCGGCCCGGCGGCCGAGGCGCCGGCGTGGTGCTCGGCGCGCCGCTGAGCGAGCTGGCGAACCTGGTGAGCAAGGTGGCCGGTATCGGCGTCGGCGAATCGTTCGCCGGCTCGCTGACGACCGCGTCTGATGCGGCGCGCTCGAAGTTGCCGCCGGCCCCCCGGCAGAGCACCGAGATCATCCCGCTGGCAGAGAATACAAACGCGGCCGTCCTGCCTCCGCTGTGCGGGGCGCTCGGGCTGGAAACGGCACTGCTGGGCATGGCGCTCGGATCGGCGGCGTGGTTCCGGCCCCGGCGGCAGTGAGTGCGCGGCGGAAAGGATCTGCAGGGGACAGCGCTCGTGCGAGCGGCACACGGCCTCCTTCGGTTCGTAAGCGTGGCGGCACTGTCCCTGGCAGGCTGCGCCGGGCACGGACAGGATCGGCCCGCCTGGAGAGTCGGCCTCGCCCGGGCAGTCATCACGCCGGAGGAGCCGGTCTGGCTCGCCGGATACGGCACGAAACGCGTCCCGGAGGGCAAGCTGCACGATCTCTGGCTGAAGGTCCTCGCGCTGGAGGACTCCGGCGGACATCGCGCCGTGCTGATCACCAGCGACCACATGGGCATGCCCCGGGGAATCTACGAAAGCCTCGTGCGAGAACTGGAGGCGCGCTTTCGCCTGGGCCGGTCACAGGTGATGCTCACCTTCTCGCACAACCACTGCGGACCCCGGCTCCGCGACGACCTGGTAGACTTCTACCCGATCGATGCCCGTCAGAGTGCGCTCGTCGAGCGATACTCCGATACCGTCGAGGCCGCGACGATCGAGGCCGTCGGCCGCGCGCTCGGCTCGCTGGCGCCGGCAAGGCTGTGGATGGGAGAGGGCGAAACCACGTTCGCCGTCAACCGCCGGAACAACAGGGAGGCCGAGGTTCCGCGACTCCGCGAGGCCGGCACGCCGCTGAAGGGACCGGTGGATCACTCCGTACCGGTGCTGGCCGTCCGCGATGACGTCGGCCGTCTCACGGCGGTGCTGTTCGGGTACGCGTGCCACCCGACTACGCTCAACTTCACGCATTGGTGCGGCGACTATCCGGGCTTCGCCCAGATCGCCCTGGAGGCATCGCACCCGGGAGCGACGGCGATGTTCTTCACCGGCTGCGGCGGTGATCAGAACCCCCTGCCGCGCCGCACCGTCGAGCTGTGCGAGCGGTACGGACACATGCTCTCGGACGCGGTGGAAACGGTCCTCGCGCAGCCGATGCGACCGGTGGAACCGCGTCTGCGGACGGCGTTCACGTTCGTGGATCTGCCGTATGACAAGGTCATGACCCGCGAGGACCTCGAAGCGGGCCTGAAGAACGACAGTCCGATCTACGCCCGCTGGGCCGCGCGGATGCTCAAGAGGCTCGAGGCAGGCGAGCGCTTCCCCGCCTCGTATCCGTATCCCGTCCAGGTGTGGCGGCTGGGCGACGGCCCGCTGCTGATCGCCCTCGGCGGCGAGGTGGTCGTCGATTACTCACTGCGGTTCAAGAAGGAGTTCGGCCCCCGCACCTGGGTCTGCGGTTACGCCAACGTCCTGGTGGCGTACATCCCCAGCCGTCGCGTGTGGGAGGAGGGCGGTTACGAAGGCGGTACGTTCGTGTACCAGTACGGGCACCCGGCGGTCCGCTGGGGCGGCGACGTGGAAGACCGCATCGCCCGCGCCGTCGCAGAGCTGGTGCGCCAGGTCACGTCGCCGCAGCAGATAGCGCAGGGGAGCGATCGTTGATGCGGTAACCGCTGAGCAAGCCGGCACACGACCCGTCGCGGGCTTACAGGCTACAGCAGCGCCAGCACCCGCTCCACGATCGCTTCCACGGGCTCGGCCTCGGCCACATCCAGCCACGCCACGTCACGCCACCGGCGGAACCACGTCCGCTGCGATTTGGCGAGCCGCCGCGTGTTGATCTTGATCCGCTCGACGGCGTCCTCGAGTGATCCTTCACCGCGAAGATGCGCGATGATTTCGGCGTAGCCGACCGCCTGCGCGGCCACGTCGCTCAGGCCCCTTGGATCGGAAAGCAGCGAACGCACTTCGTCCACGAGGCCCCGCTCGATCATCCGCTGCACGCGGAGGTTGATCCGATGGTTCTGGTCGGCCTTCTCCCGCCGCAGGCCGACGAAGCGGCAGTCGTATCGCCGCTGCGGGGCGTCCCACTGCTGCTGCAGTTCGCTGATCGGCCGCCCGGTCAGCCGGAAGACCTCGAGCGCCCGCTCGATCCGGCGGAGATCGTTCGGATGAATCCGCTCCGCCGCCCGCGGGTCGACGCGTGCAAGTTCCCTGTGCAGGGCGGCCGCACCCTCGCTGCCGGCCCGGCGACGAATCTCCGCCCGGATTTGCGGATCCGCACCGGGGCCCTCGAACAGGCCCTCCGACAGGGCCTTGATGTGAAGACACGTCCCCCCCACCACCAGGACACGCCGGCCGCGGGCCGTGATGTCGCGAATCGCGGCGTCGGCGGCCTCGACATAGCGGGCGACGCTGAAGCTCTCCCACGGCTCGGCGACGTCGATGAGGTGATGCGGCACCCGGGCCCGCTCCTCGCGGGTCGGCTTGGCCGTGCCGATGTCCATCCCGCGATAGACCTTCATCGAATCGACGCTGATGATCTCAGCCCCGACCCGCTCCGCCACCGCCCGGCCCACGGCACCCTTGCCGGAACCGGTGCAGCCGATCAGGAAATCAACCGGCACGCCCATCGTTCGTATGCCTCTCTCGATCCGCCACCCTGTCGAGGAAGCCGGCCGCCGCGCGACGGCCGCGGACCGCCCGCCCAACCCTACGCGGCAGAGCGGCCTTCCGCAATGTTTCGTTTTCCCCGCCCTTGCCGCATAATGGAGCCGGGCACGGGGATCGGCCGGAGTATTGTGCATTGAGACGCATTCTGGTTCACGTCCTGCGATTGGCGGTCTGCGTCGCCGCGCTGTGGTGGGCACTGCACGGGCTGTCGTGGCGAGACTGGATCGTGCTGGCGGACGGCCGCAGGCTTCAGGTGGTTTCCGCCGTGGACGGCCGTGTGGAGGTACTCGACCCGGAGGGCGTTCGTCGCGTGCTGGACCCCGCGGAGACGCCGCGAGACGCCGACGGGGATCCGAAGATCGAATACGGCGTGCCAACGGTATGGCGTCATGCGGACAAGCCGCTCCTCGCGCTGAGCCTCCTTCTGTTCGCGCCTGTGCCGGTCCTGGCCTCGATTCGCTTCGTGTGGATGCTTCGGGCGCAGGATGTCCGCATCGGCTACTGGGACGGAATCAAGCTGACCTACGCGGGCAACTTCTTCAACTTCGCGATGCCCGGGTCCACCGGCGGAGACATCTTCAAGGCCTATTACGTCGCCCAGCATACACGGCACAAGGTGGAGGCCGTCACGGCCGTCCTGCTGGACCGCATCGTCGGTCTGACCGGGATCGTGCTGCTTGCCGCGGCGGCCGCGACATTTCGCCTGGATGACCCGCGGATTCGCCGCGTGATGCCCTGGATCCTGCTCATGCTCGCCGCCATCGCGGTCGGGCTCGTCATCTTCTACCTCCCCGGCCTGCGGAAGCGGCTGCGACCGGAGGAGCGGCTGCGCTGGCTGCCCGGGATCGACAAGCTCCTGCGCGTCGACCGGGCGGCACTGCGGATGCGCGAGCATCCGGGTATCGTCCTGGCGGCCTTCGCATTCACGGTCGTCCTCCAGGTCATCGCGGTGGCTACGTTCTATCTCTGGGGGCTCGCGATGGGCATGCGGCCCGACTGGCCGTCCTACTACGCCTACATCGGCGTCTCGCTCGTGGTGATGTCCATCCCGGTGACCCCGATGGGCCTGGGCACCACGGAAGCGGCGCTCATGCTCTTCCTCCGCGGCCCGTTCGGTACAAAGGGGCAGGTCCTCTTTTTGGCCCTGGGGATCCGTCTGATTCAGTTGGCCTGGGCCCTGCCGGGCGTTCTGGTGCCGCTGACGGGCGCGCATCGCCCATCGGCCCGGCGCATGCAGGAACTCGAGGCGCAGATCGCCGTGCAGGAGCAGACCACGCCCGCCGCCGAATAACACACGCGCAATACGCAAGAGGCAACAGAGGCAGGCCCGTACCCGAGCGGTCTGCAAATCGTATGCCGCCGCTGTACGGGCCGTAGCGATCGAGAGTACCCATCACAGAGAAAGGATGCCGGCGACACGAAACGCAACGGGCCGGCGACAGGCAAACGGGGTGCGATTCTCCAGTCCCGCGCTTCCTCGATACCCCCGCGTATTATCAGACGGTTCGCGGCAAAGGTCGCCCTCGCCGATGGCAGCATCAAGTCGCACGGGCATGCAACCGACGAATAACGCGTGCAGGAGCGCGCCTGCGCGCCGCGGCTTGTCGTCTTCGAGTGGGCTGTTATGGAGTACGCGATCGATCTCAGCGCCCGCCAGTCGGCCCGGACGCTCGAACAGGCGGTCCGATATCAGGCCACCGTGCTGATCGAGCCGGGTTTGTGGCCGGATGCAAACGGGCTGAAGGGGCGTCTCGTCGCCCTCGATGCCGAGAGCCTGCGCGCAGAGCTTACCGAGTCGACGATGCTCCGCCCGAGCAACATGGTAGGCAGCTATTGCGATGTCTCGCTGCTGCTCGGCCGAGACCGCTTCCTCTTCAGCACTCACGCCCTCGATGCCGAGCGGACCGGCGAACGCTGGTCGGTGAGTCTGGCCCGCCCGGAGAAGCTCCGGGTATACCAGCGCCGCCGCTTCTGGCGCGTCAAACTTGCCGAATCGTCCCGGGTACGTCTCCGGCGGGATGCCGACCACGAAGGCGACGAAATCGTCGGCTGGCTGTGCAACATCAGCGGGGAAGGTATGGCCTGCCTGGTTGAGGCCGACGCGGCCCAAAGGCTCCACGTCGGCGAAACAATCGCCGCATCGTTCGCGCTGCCCGGCGCCGGACCGGCTTTCGATCTCGATGCCGTCCTGTGCAACAAGACGCCGAACGCCGAAAACGAGAAAATGATCCTCGGCATGCAATTCCTTCCACCCGCCTCGTCCGGAACGACCGACGCGGCGCGACGACTCAGCGAGTTCCTGCTGCGACGCTACGGTTCGGGGGTCGCGCCCCTTGGCGACAACACCCACGCGGCCGACGGAGTGGTATCATGAGCACCGTCCTGACCGTGGAGCCGACCCGCCGGGACCAGGCCCTCGACGAGGCCGTGTCGCGAAATGTGCCGATCGTCCTGAGCGTCCGGGACGGCGTCTCCTGGGCCGTGCACAAATCGCGGTTCCTCGGATCCAACCGTGTGGCGAAGCGTCTGTACATCGAATGCCCACCGCCCGCCGCACCCGAATCGCCGCCACCGGAGGTTCCCCGCGGCGAGGCCGTAGGCGTCGCCTTCCGCCGCGGACACAAGAAGTGCGTGTTCACCGCCGTCGTGCTGGGGCAGGAGGAATACGGCCCGGACGAGGGCAGCCGGGTGCCGGCCCTGGCGCTACGCTGGCCGGAGAGCCTTCAGGAGCTTCAACGCCGGGCGTACTACCGCGTGAGCGTGCCGCCGCACAGGACGGTAACGGTGGAGCTCTGGCAAGGCGGCGCGGCCTGCCGGAAGAAGGCCGGCACCGCCGCGTGGCCCAGCTACACGGGCCGGCTGATGGACCTGTCCGCCGGCGGGATGCGTCTCGTGCTGCCGCCGAACCGGAATCCGCGGCTGGATGTGGGCGATGCGGTCGGCCTGGAGTTTCAGCCCGAGCCGGGCGGCCCGGCGTTTCTGCTCAACGGCCTCGTCCGCTACATAGACCCTGCCCCGGACGGTGCAACCACCGTGGGCCTGCAATTCGTGGGCCTCGAGGCGACCCTCGAAAACCGCAAGGTTCTTCAGCAGTTGCTGCGCGTGGTGAATCAATACTACCGCTATGAGCTTCGCCGCCTCCGCCCCGCGGGCCGGCGGCCCTGACCGCAATCCTTCCCACAGAGCCACAGGCAGCGCGGCCTTGCCCGTCCGACGACGCAGGCCCCCTTTGCAGAACATCGGCCATCCGCACACGTCGGCGCGGCCGCTGTCGCACGGCCCCCGCCGGGCCCTGAACCGCGGCAAGCGTGATGCCGCCCTGGGACGCGGCGGCCTGCGAAACCGCTTCCCCAATAGCCGGGGCCGCCGGCCACCTCGGGCGCATCGCGCACTGCGATTCGCGCGACGCCGATCGCAGTTGAGCAGAAGCGCGCCGGCGTGTAACCTGTAGATGTCCTTGCGGTTGCATGCCATCGCGCGAGTGGCGAAACTGGCAGACGCGCAGGACTTAGGATCCTGTGGGGAAACCCGTGGGGGTTCAACTCCCCCCTCGCGCAGTATCTCGACGACATGAACTCCACAAACGAGTTGCAGCCCCGCACCGTACCCGGCGGCTACCGCGAGGTTCTTGCTATTGCGGTTCCGCTGATCCTCAGCACGTCTTCGATGAGCCTGATGCACTTCGTCGATCGCATGTTTCTCTCGTGGTACTCGCCCGACGCCCTGGCCGCCTCGCTGCCGGCCGGCGTCACCTGGTTTACGTTCGCAAGCCTCTTCATCGGCGCGGCGGGGTACGTCAGCACGTTCGTCTCGCAGTACGACGGGGCGCGCCGGCCCGAACGGATCGGCGCCGCCGTGTGGCAGGGCATCTACTTCAGCCTGATCGGCGCCGCCTGCCTGGCCGGGCTGTCGTTGCTCGCCGAACCGCTGTTCCGCTTCGCAGGGCATGCCGCGGCGGTCCGCAGGAACGAAATCACCTACTTCCGCGTAATGGCGCTCGGCGGCGGCGGAGCGATCTTCAACGCCGCACTGTCGGGCTTCTTCAGCGGACGCGGCCGGACCTGGACGGTCATGTGGGTCAACGTCGCCGGAGCGATTCTCAACGGGGTGCTCGACTACGGCTGGATCTTCGGTAACGCCGGATTCCCCGAACGCGGCATCTGGGGCGCCGCGGCCGCTACGATCGTGGCCACGTGGGCACAGGTGCTTGCGTACCTTGTGCTGATCCTCCGGCCGGACCATCGGCGCGCCTATGCGACGGCCCGGTGGCGGTTCGATCCCGATCTCTTCAGACGCCTGCTCCGCTACGGCGTCCCGAGCGGGCTCCAGATGATGGCCGATGTCACCGCGTTCACCGTGTTCGTGCTGCTGCTCGGGCGGATCGGCAAGGCGGAACTGGCAGCCAGCAACGTGGCCTTCTCGATCAACTCGCTGATCTTCGTGCCCATGCTCGGGATGGCCATGGCCACCACCGTGCTTGTCGGGCGCTATCTCGGTGCGGGACGGCCGGACGACGCCGCCCGCGCCACGACGACCACCGCGCGACTCACGATCCTGTACATGGGGAGCTTCGCGCTGGTCATCGCGATCGCGCCGGACTTCTTTCTGGCGGTCTTCCGCCCCCGCCAGGACGCCGTCGGCTTTGACGAGGTCGCGCGGGTCGGGCGGAGCCTTCTCTACTTCGTCGCCGGGTACTCGCTCGTGGACGGTCTCAACGTCACATACTCCGCGGCCCTCCGCGGCGCGGGGGACACACGCTACGTCCTCTGGATGCTCCTTGTGCTGGCCTCCGGGGGACTGGTGATCCCCGCGTACGTCGCGTGCGGACTCCTCGGCGCGGGGATCTACTCCGCGTGGACGATCCTCACCGTGTATGTCGTCGCGCTGGCGATTGCCTACTGGTGGCGGTATCGTGCGGGGCACTGGCGTTCGATGCGGGTCATCGAGTATGTACCGGAGCCGTCGGTCGCGTTCGCAGAGGGACCGGTGGTCGAGACGCCGGGATGAGCCGCCGGGACCCGCGCCGGATCTGCCGGCGCCAGCGGCCGACGGAAGAAGGCATCAAGCCGAAAAGGTGGACGACGATGCGAAGCATATCCGTTGTCACGACGATTCTCGGGTTCGCCATGTCTGCGGCGGCGCCGGGCGCGGTGGATCTCTATGTTGCCACGAACGGCAACGATGCGTGGTCCGGCGCGGCGGCCGAGCCGAACGCCGGACGGACCGACGGGCCGTTCGCCACGATCGAGCGGGCACGCGAGGAGATCCGCCGCCGAAAGGCCCGCGGTGCGATGGCGGAGGGCGTTACGGTGCATGTTCGCGGGGGAATGTACTCGCGTGAAAAGCCCTTCGAACTGACCGCGGCCGACAGCGGAACGGCCCAGGCACCGATCGTGTATCGTGCGTACAAGGACGAGAAGGTGCACCTGATCGGCGGGCGCGAGGTTTCGAACTTCCGGCGCGTCACCGACGCCGCGATTCTCGAACGGCTGGACGAAGCCGCCCGCGGCCGCGTGTGGCAGGCGGACCTGAAGGCGATCGGTGTGTCCGACTTCGGCGATGCGGTAGCGCCCGGCCGGCGAATCGAACTGTTCTTCAACGACCAGCCGATGACGCTGGCCCGCTGGCCGAATCAGGGGTTCGTCAAGATCGCCGACGTGGTGGGCGGCAAGCCGATCACGGTCCACGGGCTCAACGGCGACGCGGTCGGCCGGTTCACCTACGAGGGCGATCGCCCCACGCGCTGGGCGAAAGAGGACGACATCCGCCTGCACGGATACTGGTTCTGGGACTGGTCCGACGCGTACGAGAAGGTCGAGTCGATCGACGTCCGACACCGCGTGATTTCGACCGTCCCGCCCTACCACCACTACGGATACCGGAAAGGGGCACGGTGGTACGCGCTGAACCTCCTTGCCGAACTGGACGAGCCCGGCGAATGGTATCTCGATCGCCGAAGCGGCATCCTGTACTTCTGGCCGCCCGCGCCGATCGAGTCCGCCCGGACATACGTTTCCGTGTCGGACCGGATGATCCTTCTCAAAGACGCCTCTTACATCACGATCCGCGGCCTGACGATCGAATTCAACCGCGGCACGGCCGTGACGATCGAGGGCGGGTCGCATAACCGCATCGACGCCTGCATCATCCGGAACATCGGCGACACGGCCGTCGCGATCTCGGGCGGCGCAGACAACGGCGTCGCCGGCTGCGACATCTATAACATCGGCGAGAGCGGCATCGGCCTGACCGGCGGCGACCGCGGAACGCTCACGCCGGCCGGACACTTCGCCGTCAACAACCACATTCACCACTACAGCCGGGCGGCCCGGACGTATCGGACAGCGGTGAGCACCGCGGGTGTAGGGAACCGAATCGCGCACAACCTGATCCACGACGCGCCACACATGGCCATCGGCCTGAACGGCAACGAACACGTGATCGAGTTCAACGAGATCCACACCGTCTGCATGGACACGGACGACGCCGGCGCGTTCTACATGGGCCGCGACTGGACCTGGCGCGGGAACGTCATCCGGTACAACTACTTCCATCACATCGGCCAATTCCAGGGGTATGTGGGCGTGCAGTCGGTCTACCTCGACGACTGGGCCAGCGGCAGCACGGTCTTCGGGAACGTGTTCTACAAGGCGGGACGCGGCGTGCTCATCGGCGGCGGACGCGACAACACGGTGGAGAACAACATCTTCGTGGACTGCACCCCCGCCGTGCACGTCGATTCGCGCGGCCTCGGCTGGGCGAAGTCCTACTTCGACGGCCGGGACAACACGCTCGTCGAGCGGCTCAATGCCGTGCCGTACAAGGAGCCGCCGTGGAGCACGCGATACCCGGAGCTGCTCAAGCTCTACGACGACGAGCCGGCGGTGGCGAAGGGCAACCGCATCATGCGGAACATCTGCTCGGGCGGACGGTGGCTTGATCTGCTCGACAAACTCGACGACAAGATCGTTTACGTCAAGGACAACCTTGTCGCCGAGGACCCGCACTTCGTCGACGCCGCGCACCAGGACTTCCGACTGAAGGACGATTCGCCTGCCTGGAAGCTCGGGTTCAAGCGGATCCCGTTCGAGGAAATCGGCCTGCAACGCGCCCGGCCTCCCGCCGGCAAATAGAATGGTTCCACGCCGTTGCCGGGCCGCCCCTGCCCGGGGATGCACGGATCGGCCTGAGTGCCGCGGGACCGGCGATCCGCAGGTGTCGGATTCCTGTCCCGCGCAACGAAACAGAAATCACAGGAAAATCCCTTGACAGGAAGATCGGATGGTGTATATTCCCATCCGTGGACCGCTTGTGGTGCGGGCCTGCTCTCTGGTATCGGTCGCAACGCCGGGATAGGGAATGCTCGATCGACATGAACAGTATCGAATGACGAAGCCCGCTTTCGCGCATCGTTCGCGCGTGGCGATTTACCATCGCAACGAAGTGGCGCGAGGGAGGATACCGTAGGGCCAACGGCAGTCTGTAGACGTACCCGAACCCTGCGGCGTCAAGTGCTTGCAGGGTTTTTTGTTTCCCGGTCTGCGGGAAAGGGATGCCGACCGATGGAGGCGTTTCTGGTTTGTTTGTGCGTTGCGGTCGCCTGGACGGCGTGCAGGGTGGCGCGCGCCCGTCGGCAACCCGCGTCACCTGCGCGGGGGACTTTGGCAGCGGGCCGGGCACCACGGACGCGGCCGCCGGGCGTCCTGGGAAGCACACGTGTGAGGGCGCCGGCCGGAAAGAACGGTTCCCGGGAACCGGAAGGCCCCCACGACGAGGCCGGGGCGGAGCCGACTATGGATCGAGCGCGAGACATTGTGAATCAGGTCTGCGGTTTTCTCGACGCCGACGGTGTGCGCTATCGGACGCACCCGGATGGAACCGCGGTCGAGGCCGTATTCTGCGGCGAGGCGGCACCGTTCGCCACAATGGTGATGGTGCGCGAGGAGCCGCTCGTACTCGGCGTGTTCGTCCGCATACCGATCATCGTGCCGGAGGCCCGGCGGGTGCAGATGGCGGAGACGGTCGTGCGGGCAAACCACGCACTGGGCGTCGGAGCGTTCGACGACCTGGATATGGCCGACGGAACGCTGACGTTCTGCGCGTCGATTCCGCTTGCGGAGGTTTCCGTTGCTCACGAGCAGTTTCGTAGCCTGCTGCAGGCTGCGCTGTGCAGTGCGAATCGTTATCACCGGGCCTTCTGCCGGTTGCTGTACGGCGACGATCTCTCGCCGGCCGAGGTGATCGCCGAGGTGGAGATGGCCGGACATGGGTCCGCCAGGTAAGCATGGCGTCGCGATGGACCAACCCGCCATGCAAAGGAGAAGGATCGCGATGCAAACCCTGCAGGAGCAGGCCAGGGCACGCCATTGCGCGCCGATTCGACTCCGAAACCGAAAGCGGCGAAACCATCGCCGTCGCTTCGTGCCTTGCGGCCCGTTGAGTTATGGATGTGGAGACATGTTGCCGGACTCGGAGACATGACGCATGAAAACCCGTCTGGAGAGTCGGTTCGAGGGTGCCATCCTGGGCCTTGCCATCGGCGATGCGCTGGGCTGGCCGACGGAGTTCCTCTCGCTTCGTGAGATCCACGCCCGTTTCGGCCCGGAGGGCGTGACGGACTTCGTGGCCGCTTCCCGCCATCCGCCCGGCACATACACGGACGACACGCAGATGTCGATCGCCGTCGCGGAGGCCCTCATCGAGGCGGGGCGCAAGCCGCTCGACGTACTGATGCCGGTAATGGCCCGCCGGTTTGTCGAGTGGGCGCGCTCGCCCGAGAACGACCGCGCCCCCGGCACCGCGTGCATGGCGGGCTGCCGGAACCTGGCAGCCGGCAAGGACTGGCGGACGGCCGGCAACCCGGGCTCGAAGGGCTGCGGCAGCGCGATGCGGGCGGCGCCGATCGGTTTGTACTATCACGGCGATCTCGCACGGGTAGTGGAAGTCGGCTGCGCGTCGAGTCTGCCTACGCACGGTCATCGCACCGCCATCGCGGCGGCGGCCGGCACGGCGGTAGCCGTCGCGCTCCTGGTCGAGGGCGCCGCGCCGCAGGATCTGGTCCCGCGTCTGCTGGAGACGACAGGCTCGCTCGACGGAGACTGTGCCGCGAAGATCCGGCAGGTGCTTTCAGTCCTGGACAAACCGCCCGCCGAAGCGATGCGCATCCTCGGAGATGCATGGGTCGGCGAGGAGGCGCTCGCCGACGCTTTGTACTGTTTCCTGCGCAGTCCCGACGACTACCGCCGGACCGTTCTGGCGGCGGCGAACTCCAACGGTGATTCCGACAGCATCGCGTGCATCGCCGGCGCGATGAGCGGCGCCTTCAACGGGATCGAGGCGATACCGGATCGCTGGCGCCGCGAAGTCGAGAACGCCGACTACCTGACGGACCTGGCGAAACGCCTTTACGCGGCGTCGATCGCACCGTAGCGCCGCTTTCGGTTCGAGAGTTTCGTTCGTTTCCAGCCCCCCAAGCGCGGGCGTGGCCCGCGGCCCAACATGGCGGCGCCGGACGCACGTAGCGTGCGTCGCGTCATTCTGAGGCTCCCTTGGGGGCCGAAGAATCCGGCGTCCGATCTGCGCAGATCCTTGCACGCGCAAAGCCCCCGCAAAGCTCAGGCCGGATTCTTCGGTCGCTCCGCTCCCTCAGAATGACGTACCGCCCCTGGCCCGGAATTCCGCGCCGGCCGACAAGAATCCAGGCGATAACAGTGTAGGGGCGATCGAGCCTTCGCGGCGCTGCTCGCCGCATGCGAGACTGTCTTATCGAAAACGGCAGTGGCGCATCGCCGACGGCGCCGCCGTCAGGCCGGAGGCTCCGACGCAGCACGGATTCCCGATGCGACCGGCAGGATGATCCCCTTCCGGATGTAGATGGGGCGCACCAGGCGCCGAATCATCGGCAACCGGCGGGCAAACAGCAGCGCCCCGCCGATGCAGCAGAGGCCGCCGATCAGCACCGTGTACGGGGCGCCAATGAGGCTTGCCATCGCCCCGGCGGCCAGACTGCCGAACGGCGCAATTCCCAGAAACGATACGGTGTAAAGCCCCATCACGCGCCCCCGCTTGTCGTCCTCCACGACGGTCTGCAGGATGGTGTTGCAGGAGGCCATCTGAACCATCATTCCGAAGCCCGCCAGCAGCAGCAGCGCCAACGAGAGCCACAGGTGACGGGACAGGGCAAACGCGGCCAGCCCCACGCCGAACATCGCAGAGGCCACGGCAATCCATCGCCCGAGCCCGAGCACCGTCCTGCGCATTGCCATGTAGAGCGCCCCCGCCAGAGCGCCCAGCCCGGTAGCGGACGTGAGGAACCCCAGCGTGTCCGCATTGCCGTGGAGGATGTTCGTTGCGAATACGGGCAGCAGGACCGTGTACGGCATGCCCATGAAGCTCACCAGCGCCAGCAACAGCAGGATCGAGCGTATCGGCGCGAAGCCCACCGCGTAGTCAAGCCCCTCTTTCATCCCCCGCAGGACGTCATTGTGACGCGCCGGCGCCGGGCGGCGCGAAACCCGCATCGCCAGCAGCGACAGGATGACGGCGACGTAACTGATGCCGTCGCAAAGGAAGCAGATCCCCTCGCCCACCCGGGCGATGAGGATGCCCGCGATGGCCGGGCCGATCAGGCGGGCGCCGTTGAACATCGACGAATTGAGTGCGATTGCGTTGGACAGGTCGTTGCGATCCTCGATCATCTCGATCACGAATGACTGCCGACCCGGCGTATCGAACGAGTACGAAAGCCCCTGGCACAGGCTCAGGACGATCACGTGCCAGACGCGGATCGCCCCGGTCAGGGACAGGACGGCGAGCGTAAGCGACTGGAGCATGAAGAGCACCTGCGTAACAATCAGCAGGCGGCGACGGTCCCACCGGTCGATGAGCACGCCGGCCACAGGCGCCAGAAGGAAGATGGGGATCTGGCTCGCGAACCCTACCACACCCAGGAGGAACTTCGACCCCGTAAGCCGGTATACGAGCCAGCTCGTCGCCACCCGGGTAAGCCAGGTGCCGATGACCGAGATACCCTGCCCGGCGAAGAAAAGGCGGTAGTTCCGATGGCGGAGGGCCCGGAGCATCGGCGCGAACACCCCCCTACCGGACGTCGTGGATTCGGAAGATCGCATTTCGTCTGGTCGCGGTCGCCCGCAAGGACGCCGGATTATCAGGCCGGCGCGGCAGCGGGGTCAAGAAACGGGCTGCATCGCGCGGCGGTGAAAGAAGGCCGGCCGTTGGGATTCCTGACGAGCCGGGCGCGGTAAAAAGAAAACACCGGAGGCCGAAGCCACCCGGTGCTTTCCGGAGGGGAAAGAAGCCTGATTTATTGCGGGGCTCGGCAATCAACGGCCGAACCCGGATAACAGGAGCCTGTTGTCTTCCTCGCGGTTGTCTTCCTCAGCGGCTGCCTTATACATTATTCCGTACGTCATGGCAAGCCCGCGGTTCATCGCCCTGCAAGGTTTTTTTGCGACGATCCTGCCGGCCGGCCTGCCCCTTCCCACCGCCACTGCCCCGCAACCCCGCCAGGCCGTCCCGCCCGGGTCGCGATGCCGGGGCATCAGCGCGCGGGGGCCGTCGCCGAGGTAGTCGGTTGCGTGGCGGGGCCGCTCTCCGCCCGACGCGTGCTGGGGAAGCGTGCGACCTCCGCGGAGAGTTTGGCAAACCGCGGGTCGCCCGGTTTGAGCCTCTCTGCGGCGGCCAAGAAGCTGCGGGCCTCGTCCGCCTGCCCCGCGTGCAGCGCCGCCGCGGCCGCGTAGTACTGCGCGTTCGCATCCTCCGTCCGGTACTTCGCCACACCGGATAGCAGCCGGTACGCCGGAATCGCTTCGTCAGGCTTGCCGCTTACAAGAAGGATGAGCCCCAGTCGTTCCGAAAGGTCCAGCGAACTGCGGGCGATCTGCGCGGCGGTCATCGGCAGGTTGATGTTCGCAGCCTCTCGCAGTTGGGCATCCGCCTCGGGAATCCTGTTCTGCTTCAGGTACGTTTCCGCCAGCAAGCCGTGCAGGTTCCATTGCGGTTCGCCGCCGTGCGCCTTGTTCAGCTCGATGGCCTTCGTCAATGCCGCCGTCGCCTCGGGCCAGTGCTGCGCCGCCATCTCGACCAGTCCGACAAGCACATGTGCGGCAGGAGTGTCCGGGAATCGCCTCACCAGGTCCCGCGCTGTACGATCCGCGACGGCGTTTTCCTTCAGCATGAGCGCCACCTGGACGAGCGCCTCCTGCGCCGGTATGAAGTCGGGGTTCTCGTCCGCAAGCTGTTGCAGTCTGCGAATCGCCTCCCGACGCTGCGCCTCATCGTTCCCCTGGGCGAGCTGCGCCGCCGCCCGCGTCTCCGCGAGCAGGCGAGCCGTTCGTTGCTGCTCCGCCACCTCGGCGCTTCGCTGCAGTATCGAGGGAGTCGGGCTTCGGGACTTCCGAATCCACAGCAGAATCGCCAGCGCAATCAGGATGGCGATCCCGCTGAACCACAGGAAGTTCTTGACCCGTTCCGATGAAGAAGGTTGCCTCGGCGCAGCCATAGCGGAGTTATATGCCCGGACCCGTCGGCGCACAAGATCACGGACAACGGCCGGGGACCATCGGACCGTTGAAACATCGTTGGAAGTAAACGAGGAAGTCCGCGAGGTCCACATCCTCGTCCAGGTCAAGGTCCGAGCGGTGGCAGTCCGGCGAGGCCGACAGCGGCGGATTGTTCGGCCCGTTGAAACAGGCCATGAACCGCTCAAAGTCGTCCTGTTCCACGTCGCCGTCGCTATCCAGGTCTCCCGGCTGCATGACGCGGAAACCTCCGACGATCGACGTAGTGCCCAGACTCTCAGTGGAAACAACAATCGTACGCGGACCTGCGGCAGCGCGATCGAGAGACAGGTCGAACGTAAGGCCCAGGCCATCCGACGCCACGCAGACGTTCGTCCCCACGATGTCGCTCTGGCCGGGGGCCGTAAGCCGGACGTACGTATTGCCGGCCTCGACCGGCAGCCCTATTATGATTACCGTAAGTTCCTCGTTGTATCCGCCGCGATCGGGCGAAACCAGTACGTTGACCGGCGGGTTCGGACTCGGCGCCGAACCGCCTCGCGTGGCGATGATTACCCTGCCGGGGGCCTTTGCCGTCGCTGACGTGGTTCCGTCATCAATGACCCCATACAGGTCGTAGATTCCAGGCACCACGCCCGATGTCGGCAACAGGGCCTGATCGGCCTCGCCGTCGGGATCTTCCGGCAAGGAATCGCCCAGCCTTATCGCATGGCCCCCGTCCAATGCCTCCCCCGTCGGCACGAGGGAGAACCGCAGCAGGGCGCTGTCGTCGTCATCGCGATCGGTCCACTTCACAAACAGGGAGGCGCCCGGCTCGATCGTCACCGTGTCCTTCGGTTCGAGGATCGTCAGTTCCGGTCGGTCGTTCTCTTCCCCAAGGACCGTCACCGTGCCGGGGGCGTATGCCGTCCCGAGGCTGTGCCCATCTGAAATGACCAGCAGCACATAATAGACGCCGGGCTGTGTGGCCTGCGGAATGACGACCGACACATCGTCATAACCCTCGCCGTCGGGATCCTCGGCGAGTGGCGCGGAAAGCGCAACTTCATCGCCGTCGAGAGCAAGATTGTTTCTGTCGAGGTACGCCACGATCGTGGCGTTGTCATCCGGATCCTCGTCCTCCCAGGAAACGTGCAGCACCCCGCCGCGGACCACCTGGATGTTACCGGCCGGCTCCAGCGCAGAGACAACGGGCGGAACATTCGAGTCCTCGGGAGCTTCCAGGTAGTAGATCTCGGTATCGCCGTCGCCGAAGTCCCGCCCGAACAGCAGAACCGCCGGCCGGATCGGCCGGCCCGTGGCGAATGTGCCGTCGATTTCGATCGTCGTGGCGCCATCCGGCCCGACCACGTTCGTTTCGCTGTGAGGTGCTACCCGCATTTGCGTAAGGTGCACGACCAGCCCTTCGACCAGCAGACGTACGGTGACGTCGGCGGCCACGTCCACACGGCTGACGATCTGAACCGTGACCAGCCCGCCCGCATCGGGAGTGGGTCGCCCCCTCTCCGGGAATTGCGAACCCGGCAGGGCCCGCATCACATCAGCGATAGTAGACGGCGAATCCGACGGAACGTCGGCACATCCGATCGCCGAGGTAACCACGAGTAGGAAGAAGGCTGTCCGCTTCATCTACGCACCGTTACGGCGCGCATCCCTGCAGGCCGCCCGAAAGGCAGACACGGCACTCAAGAGCGATCGGGGGTGCAACCCCGAACCCCGTCACACATCGACCGCGGTCAGAGTGAGCCGGGACACCCGGAAACCCCCGGCCATCTCTTAGCTCACAGTAAAAAGTTTATTCGAAACCTGGTGCCGAGTCAATCCGGCTATTCGGAAGCGCTTGCGTCAGATGTTCGGAGGCGGGTCGATACGGTGCAGCCAAGGCTCCGCCACCCTCGGGGCGCAAGCCGGCGGCCGGCGTTTACGAAGCATCCCCAGGCAGAGCAGCCTCATGTCGCCGAGCGGAACAGGATAAGCATAACCAACTGCTGCGTAAGGTGTTGGAAGCGACCATCCCTTACAGACCGCCGCTGCCGACGTCACGACACGAGGGTCTTCTCATTCCGGTCACTGATTCTCGCCGGGGATCGGTCTGTTCGGCATTACCTCTGCCGCCAACCTGCTCTCGAAGATCAGGGCGCCTGTGTTGGGCTCGACCACCCTGACCTTCCCTGCGGAGTCCCCGCCCTCAAGCTGTTGAAGATTCCAGGTTACCTCGCAACGGGCGCCGGCCAAGGCGACCGTGACGCGGATCGATTCGGCATCTGCGGAACATTCCACGATCGGAGGACCGCTCCCGCCAACCAGGGCCGGAACGAGCAGGTGCAGGAAGACGGCCTTGTTACCATCGGCAACCGGCGCAACGTCCAGGCGGCCCCAGTTTGACCGGAGCCCGAATTGCGGTCCCAGACTTCGGGGTTCACCAAGGCGATACCACGCCTGCGGTCCCTTGGGAACGAACGCAGGCCACAGCCGGTGTTCGTACCCCTTCGGTCCGCTGCCGAAGCAGGCCTGCCCCGCCCAGGGGCCCGCGGGGATGGTCGTCGCGTCCTGGGGACCACCGATGAGAAATCGCCGGCCATCGACCGGCAGAAGCGTCCGAACGAAGAGCCGCCCGCCGGCCTGGGTCACATCAACCCACGCGTTCCGGTTGCGCAGCGTCCAGATCCCGGCGGCATTCGAGGTCCCCTGCGTGCGGTCCGCTTCGGGAAGATCCTGGCCGTCGATTCGCGGGCGGGCCGGCAACTGCAAGTGCCACGCCACGTTTACCCCCGGCCGGTTTGTTTCCAGGCGATCGCACACGAACAGCGCGCCTGCGTTCAGAAGCAGAAAGTGCCTCACGCACGAACGCACCACCTCCCGAGGATACGCCAGCGACAGATCCGCGGTCGCGTAGGAGTAAAAGGAGTTCGTCTCGAAGGCGATGAGCCGCCCGGTGATGCGGCTTGTTTCGTCCACGGGCGGATCGGTCAGCCGATAGTCCCCCACGATCAGGCGCTGGTTTCCAGCCGCCGGCCAGGGGCGCCCCAGACGCTGCTGAGGGTAGGCAGGGTCGGAAACGGTAATGCAGTTGTGCGCGATGGTCGCCTGAGCGAAGAGATCCCAATCGGCCGCGCGCGTATCAATGCCCGCCTCGCCGCCCCGGGCCGCGGTCGCGTCGAAGGCGACATCCTCGCACGAACCGGTGGTGAGCCGCCCGGCCCGCAGAAGCTGAAAGTGACCCGCGCTGTAATGCTGCCGCGACCGCCAGTATGGCTGCCCGACATTGGCCATCAGCACCGCCGCGTCGGGCGACCAGTCGCTCCGCATAATGACGAACCCCCGCGGAATGTGCCGTGCAAGCGGGCATGCCTGCCGCAGAACCACGCCCGCCGGTGCGTCCCCATAGACCACCTGCGGCCAGGCGAGCCGGTCGTCGGGCGCCTCGTCGCGAAGCGAGGCCCCTGCCACGCCCGCATCCGGATAGGCGTCGGTAAACCAGCGAGCCAGGCCCGAGCCGGTTCGGGCGGCCACGACCCACGGAACCGCCGCAGGCCAGTCTTCGCTCATAAGACCGGGCCGATCCGGCGCCCAGCTCCCGTCGTTCCAGGCAAAGCCAAACCGCAGGGCCGCATGGCCCGTATGCGACCAGAAATGCGTTTCCGCGATTCGCCCCAGCGAACCGGCGAGCCGCGGCCAGAGCGGCCGGCCGGTGCCCGTCTGCCAGGTCTCCGCGGCCAGCACGGCATCCGCTTCGGCCCGGATTTCGTTCGTCGGGGAACTGGGCGCGGGACCTTTCTGTTCCCAGAGGCGGACGAAGGGCCCCTCCAGGTACGCGGCGGCGGCGCGAAGCACACGGCGAATACGGGCGGAGGCAGGGTTTTCGGCGTCTGCCGCAGCCCTGTCGAACAGGGTGATGGCCGCCGCGACATCGCATATCCTCGGATGAAACACGACGTGGTCGAGGGGACTTATGTCCTCCGTCAGAGGTTCAAGCCGCGCAACAAGTTGAGCGGCCACCGCATCCCGCACCTCGCGATCCAGTGCATCCCAGCACCAGTCGAGGGCGATGATCGCGTCATCCTGCCGCCACGCCTGCTCCAGCCGTCGCCGCAATTCGATCTCGACGCGTTCGGTGTACCGGTCGCGCCGCCCGATATCGCCGCAGACGATGTGGGCAAGGGCCAGCGCGTAGAGTTCGCCGGGGTTGGCGCCGACGCGGGCGGCGCGGTCGGCGACCCTCCGCACCCGCTCGAACGCGGCCTGCCGGCTCGCAAACGGCGCCGATGCAGGCGCGGCATCGCGGTATTGCCTCACCCCGCATCGCTTGCGCAACGCTGCCAGATCCTCCCGGTGCAGGAGGAGCCGCGGGTGCTCCGCCGGAATTGACCATTGTTCGCCCGCGGCAGGAGCGAATGGAAGAAGCAACAGAACCAGAATAACGGCGGGACGCATCACGGTTTCGGGGAAAACCGGCACGCCACGGCATGTCCGGCGTTCATGCCTTGTACCCGGGCCGGCGGGAATGCTCAAGGTCCGGCGCGGAAGCATTGCTGGCGAGGCGTCCGCACAGGTCACAACGCGGACACGCGGACCCGTTATGGATAGCGAAGGCCCTGGCGAATCGCCGCAGCCACTTTGACGACCTGGCTTGTCATTGCCGCCTCGTGCACCCGTACGACATCGGCCCCGCCCAGCACCGCGGCAGCTACCGCGGCGAGCGTGCCGACGTCTCGCTCGGCGGGGCGGTCGATGCCGAGGATCTCGCCGATGAACCGCTTTCGCGAAGGGCCCACCAGCACGGGCAGGCCGATTTCCGCCAGGGCGTCCGTGCGGCGGAGCAATTCCAGATTGTGGGAGACGGTCTTACCGAAACCGATGCCCGGGTCGATGGCGATGCGGCTCCGTCCGATGCCGCTCGCCACGGCGAACCGCACTCGCTCTGTCAGAAACCCCGCCACTTCGCCGACCACGTCCTCATAGACGGGATTTCTCTGCATCGTCGCGGGCGTGCCGAGCATGTGCATCAGGACGACCGGCGCCTCGCGCCGCGCGAGCAGAGCGGCCATCGCCGGATCGTCGCGCAGGGCCGACACGTCGTTCACGCCGGTCGCTCCCGCATCAAGCGCTGCCGCGGCGACCTCCGCCCGCCGCGTGTCCACGAAGATCGGCGTCGCGAGCCCCGCCTTTCGCAGGCCCTCGATCACGGGCACCACCCGCCGCCGCTGCTCGGCCGGATCGACCGGCTCCGCGCCCGGCCGCGTGGACTCGCCGCCGACATCCAGAAGATCCGCCCCGTCGGCGACAAGCTGCCCCGCATGTTCGATCGCCGCGCGCGCGTCGGCGAAACGCCCGCCGTCGCTGAACGAATCGGGCGTGACATTGACGACGCCCATCACCAGCGGCCGTCCCGCGGCCGCCAGCCAATCGGACCACGTTTGCCCGGCGGCGCTCATGAGCACTCTCGATGGCCGGCGATCGCCCGCACCAGGGCCGGGATCGTATGCTCGGCAGCCTCCACGGCCGGCGCGAAGCCGGCCTCCCGCATGGTGGCCGACGTGATCGGGCCGATGCTTGCCAGACGCGTCCTGGGCGACAGTGCGCGCAGCCGCTCGGCACCGAACAGCTCGATGAAGTGGCGGAACGTGCTGCTGCTGGTAAACGTGATCCAGTCCACCGCGCCCGCATCGAGGCGTTCGACCACCGGCTCCGGCAGCGACGCCGGCCGGACCGTGCGATAAATCGCCAGGTCATCGACCACCGCCCCGCATCGTGTAAGGGCCTCCCGCAGCGCGGGCCGGGCAATGTCCGCACGGAGCATCAATACCCGCCTGCCGTGCATGTCGAGCCGGGCGAGCTCCGCCGCCAGCGCTTCCGCAACAAACTGCTCCGGGATCACCTCGGGCGCCAGAAAGTACTCGCCAAGCCGTTCCGCCGTCGCCGTACCGATCGCGGCGAGCCGGACCGGACCGAGCGACCGCGCGTCGAGGTTCATCGCCCGCATCCGGGAGACCATCGCATCGACGCCGTTGACGCTGGTCAGGACGAGCCAGTCGTACGTCGCGACCTGTTGAAGGGCCGCATCGATGCGCCGGATCTCCGCCGGGTCCTCCGGCGGCGCCAGCTCGATCGTGGGGGCCTCGAGAACCTCCGCGCCCAGCGACCGGAGCCGGCTCGACAGGGAGGAAGCCTGTTGCCGCGTTCGCGTCACGACGATCGTCCGGCCGAACAACGGCCGCGTCTCGAACCAGTTGAGCTTCTCCCGAAGCCCGACGACACGGCCGATCAGCGTCATCGCCGGCGGAGTGATCCCCGCGGCGGCGGCACGCTCCGCGATGTCGGCCGCCGTCCCCACGACGGTTCGCTGATCGCCCCGCGTGCCCCGGCGGATCACCGCGACCGGCGTGTCCGGCGCAAGCCCGTGCTCGATCAGCCGCCGGCAGTTCGCCGCAAGGTTCTTCACACCCATGTAGAATGCAACGGTTCCGATCCTCGCCAAGGCGCCGAAGTCGATGTTCGATTCGGTCTTCGCCGGGTCTTCGTGTCCGGTTACCAGCGCGAAGGTGGCGGTCCAGTCACGATGCGTGACGGGGATGCCGGCGTACGCCGGGGCCGCGATGGCCGCCGTAACGCCCGGGATGACTTCAAACGGAAGGCCCGCCTCCGCAAGCGCCTCGCACTCCTCGCCGCCGCGCCCGAAAACGAACGGATCGCCCCCCTTGAGCCGTACGACACGCCGCCCTGCACGCGCCAGCTCGACGAGCTTCGCGTTCAGTTGCTCCTGCGGGATGGCGTGGAGGCCCGCCTGCTTGCCGACATAGATTCGCTGCGCGGCGTCGGGCGCGAGCGCCAGCAGCTCCGGATTGGCCAGTTGGTCGTAGAGAACCACGTCGCACTGCGTAAGCCGGGCGGCGGCCTTGAGTGAGATCAGGCCGGGGTCGCCCGGGCCGGCTCCGGCCAGCACGACCATACCCGCCTCGAACGGCCCGGCGGCATCCGCGAGCCACTTCGTGATGGCGCTGTTCATGCCCTCGATCATTGCCCGGACGCCCCGCCGCGTCAAAGCCCCTCGGGAAAGACCCGCCGGCTCCGGCAGCCGGGCGGAGAAGCCGCGCGATCAATGCGGCGGCAGCAGGGCGACGAGTTGATCGATCTCCTCTTCCGTATTGTAGAAGTGCGGGCTGGCACGCAGACGCCCCTCTCGCAACGCGATCACCAGGCGGTGCTCCGCCTGAAGGCGCCGCTGGATCTCCGCATGGTCGTGCCGGTCCGACACGAAGGCGACGATTCCGCTGGCCTCGCCGGACTGTCGCGAGGAGATCACCCGGTAGCGCTTCTCCCGCAGCCCGGCCACCAGCCGGTCCGTGAGCGCGAGCACCCGTCGGCTGATCCGTTCGATGCCCACCTCAAGCAACAGATCAATGGCGGCCCCGAGGCCGTAGATCCCCGCGATGTTGTAGCTGCCGCAGTCGAAGCGCCGGGCATCGTCCCGGAACTCGAACCGGTAGCGGCCGTAATCGTCGGCGTTCTTCATGCACATCCAGCCGACCGTGGACGGCCGCAGATGTCCGAGCCGCTCGCGGCTGCAGAAGAAGATGCCGCACCCCTCGGGGCCGCACAGCCACTTGTGGCCGTCGGCCGAGAGGAAATCAATGTGCATTTCGCGCACATCGACGGGCATTACCCCGAGCGCCTGGATGGCGTCCACGCAGAACAGGACGCCCCTGGCCCGACAGAACTCGCCGATCCGCGCGAGGTCGCATCGGAACCCGCTGGCGTACTGCACGGCCGAAATCGAGACCACACGGGTCCGGTCGTCGATCGCCTCAAGGAATCGATCGAGGTCGATCCGCCCGGCCTCCTCGGGGACCATCCTGACGCGGACCCCCCGGGCCTCGAGGTTCAGCCAGGGATAGACGTTTGCGGGAAACTCAACGTTGGTGATCACCACGTTGTCGCCCGCGTTCCAGGTCAGCCCGTTGGCAACGAACGCAATCCCCTCCGTCGTGTTCTTGACGAAGGTGACCTCTTCCGGATCGGCGCCGATGAGCGCAGCCGCCGCACGGCGAACCTGCTCGGCCCGGCGGTAGAAACTCCCCGTCAGGTTCGCGTGATCGCGGCATTCTTCGACACACTGCCGCATCGCCGCCGCCGCACGTTCCGAGAGCGGAGCCACGGCGGCGTGGTTCAGGAAGTTGCAGGTCCTCGTGATCGGAAACTCGTTCCGCCATTGCGACCAGTCCATAATCGCCTCGTCTGCGCTTCTGCATGGGAAGGCACCCCAACGGGGCATGCGCATTCTCCGCGAACGAGTTTATGACGTGACGGGGCGTGTTTCCACCCGGCACTATGAAGCACGTGTCGTCCCGCTGTTCGAGATCGGTCCGCCGCTTCCGCGACGCGCCCCTGACAAGATGCATTTCGCCGTGCTCGGGGCCGGTCCGCTTGCCACGCTCGGGCAGAGGCGCGCAGAACCGAACCCAGACGGTTCGTCGTGCACGTCAGGACGGCGGTCGAATCGTCGGCGCCGGGCTTCGCTCGGCATGACAGCGGTGTCGCGAATCTGTATGCTGCCCGGGGCTCAGGAGGACGTATGCAGAATCTGCGTGTGGTGTTCCTCGGCACGGGTACGTCGCACGGGATCCCCATGATCGGCTGCCGGTGCCCGGTGTGCAGCTCCGGCGATCCGCACGACCGGCGCACCCGGACGTCGATCCTGATCCGGCAGGGCGAGCGCGCGCTTCTGGTGGATACCTCACCGGAGCTGCGCCTGCAGTGCGTCGCGTGCGGGGTCACCCGGGTCGATGCTGTGCTCTTCACGCATCAGCACGCGGACCACATCGTCGGGCTGGACGACCTTCGCCGGTTCAACGCCCTGCAGCAGACTTCGCTGCCATGCTACGGATCGAAGCACACCCTGGACATACTGCAGCGCATGTTTCCGTACGCCTTCGCGGACGACCCGGACTACCCGAGCGCCAAGCCGCACCTCACGCTCCACCCGATCGACGGACCGTTTGAGTTGTTCGGCATGCCCGTCGTGCCCGTCCCGCTGTGGCACGGCCGGTTGCCGATCCTGGGGTACCGCGTCGGCCGCTTCGCCTACTGCACCGATTGCAGCCGCATCCCGGAGGAATCCATCGAGCGGCTTTCCGGCCTGGATGTCCTCGTGCTGGATGCCCTTCGGCGCCGACCGCACCCGACCCACATGAACCTCGATCAGGCCGTTGCGGCGGCGCGTCGGATCGGTGCGAGGCGGACTCTGTTCACGCACATCGCGCACGAACTGATGCACGAAGCCGTGAATGCGGAGTTGCCCGCCGGTATGGCGCTGGCGTATGACGGGCAGGTGATCGAAGTGGAGCCGTGACGGGCGCCCCCCCTGCCGGCCACGGCTGACCAGCCGAAAACGGTTCCGGAATGAGCCGCCGCACCGCCGTCCGCCCTGTCCCGTCAGGCGTTGCCTGAATCCGGCGGCGACGGAGCGTTCGCCGACGTTCTCGCCACGTTCGCCAGCACGCCGACCATCGCACTGAGGAACAGCACGCCGGACCCGCCGGCGGAAACGAACGGCAGCGCGATGCCCTTCGTCGGCACGGTGACCGTCACCACCGCGATGTTGATCGCCGCCTGAAAGGCCAGCGTCAGCGTGATGCCCAGCGCCAGCAGACGTCCGAACACGTCCGGGCAGTTCAGCATGACCCGCCGGCCCAGCCACAGCAGGCCGAGAAAGAGGCCGATCACCACCAGCGCGCCGGGCAGCCCCAGTTCCTCGCAGATGACCGCGAAGATGCAGTCCGTGCGGCTCTCGGGCAGATAGCCGTACTTCTGAATCCCCTGGCCCAGACCACGGCCCCACCAGCCCCCGCTGGCGATCGCGCAGAGCGACTGCACCTGCTGGTAACCCTTGCCCAGCGGGTCTTCCCAGATGCGCGTGAACATCGTGAGCCGCTCGAGGCGGTAGGGTTTGCTCGCCAGCATGTGCCACAGGCCGCACGAAGCGGGGATCGCCAGCAGCGCGACATCGCCCAGCCTCGCGCCGGCAGCGAGGTAGATCATTCCGCCGATGCCGGCCAGAAGCGCACCGGTGCCGAAGTCCTCGATGCCCACGGCAGCGGCCGTGAGGGCGATGATCGTGCACGCCGGAAGCATCCCGGTCCAGAAGCGGCCGGCCAGCGGCGGACCGTTCCGCCGGGAGGAAAACCACGCGCTGAGCAGGATGACCATCGAGAGCTTGGCCACCTCCGACGGCTGAAAGCCGAGGCCGTACTGGGGCGGGCCGAACTGGATCCACCGCCGCGCACCGTTCCGGACGACGCCGATCCCGGGCACGAAAACCATCGCCAGCAGCACGAGCGTCGCGAGGAACAACAGAACCGAGGGCTGGATCAGCCGCCCGCGCCGCCACCGCCAGATGCGGTACGGAATGTGCGATGTGACCAGCATCACGGCCACGCCGCCCAGGATGAAGATGAGCTGGCGTATTGTCGGCGAGGCCCAGAACTTCCGCGCCGGTCCGGCCGGGGCGAGGGTGGCCGAGGCCGAGTAGGTCATCAGCAGGCCGATGGTCATCAGGGTCATGGCGATGCCGATCAGGATGGTGGCGTCGACACGACCGCGGTCGGCCAGCGCGGGGGCCTGTGCCGGCCTCTTCCGCCCGCCGGCCTCGACGGCGCGGGAACCCGCGACGCATCCGTGCTCAAGCTCCAGTGTATCCGCGCACATTGCATGCTCCGTAACGAACGACGGAGAGCCGACTACCTCAACTTCACCGTCGCCAGCGCAAACGCCGCGAACAGCGCTGACACGAGCCAGAACCGCATGACCGTCTGCGTCTCCGTCCATCCGCCCAGATGAAAATGGTGGTGGAGCGGGGCCACGCGGAAGATCCGCTTCCCGCCGGTCAGCTTGTAACAGCCCACCTGGAGGATGACGGACACCGCCTCGATCACGAAGATCCCGCCGACGATAAGCAGCATCAGTTCCTGCCGCGTGACGATCGCGACGTAGCCGATCAACCCGCCCAGCGGCAGCGAGCCGGTATCCCCCATGAAGACCTGGGCGGGGTGGCAGTTGTACCACAGGAATCCGAGGCACGCCCCCACCATCGCCCCGCACAGCACGCCCAGTTCGTCGGCGCCCGGAACCGCCGGCATCAGGAGCCGCGTGGCCTGCGCCACGTCGCCGACCAGCGCTGCCAGCGCGACGAAAGCAAATGAGCAGATCGCCACGCAACCCGCCGCCAGCCCGTCCATTCCGTCGGTCAGATTCACCGCGTTGCTCGTGCCGGCCGTCACCAGCACCGTGGTGATCATGAAACCGTAGATGCCCAGAACGATGCCGTGCTTGTAAAACGGGACGGCGAGCACGTGATACGCCTCGAGCTGCCGGCGCGATGCCTCGCCCCACCCGCCCGGTCCGCCGATCGCGGCGAAGTGACCCGCCGTCACCGCCCCGTGGTAGTAAATGAAGTACCCGAGCAGCACACCCAGCCCGATCTGGAAGAGCAGCTTCTCGTACATCTTCAGGCCGTCACGGCTGCCCCCCCGCCGCTTGGCGGTGAGCTTCAGCCAGTCGTCGACGGCCCCGACCACGCCCAGCCAGATCAGGCAGAACAGGGCCAGCAGCACATAGTAGTTTCGCAGGTTGGCCAGCAGCAGCACCGAGGCCATGATCGCGACGAGGATGAGGATGCCCCCCATCGTCGGCGTGTTGGCCTTCTCGCGGGTCCGGGCGTTCAGGGCCTCGTTGTCGAACTCCGGAATGTCGCCGAGCTTCAGGCGCGTCAGCGTCCGGATCACCGCCGGCCCGAACCACCAGACAACGAAGAACGCGAAAAGGATCGCGCAGGCCGCGCGGAACAGCACGCTCTGGTACGCGTACGCCTGTCCCCTGAACAGGTAATTCAGGTACAGATACAGCAAGTCACACCATTCGTTCCGCTGCGCCCCTCTCGTCGCCGGGCCGCACGGCCGCCGATGCGCCCGGAATCTCGCCCGTAGCTCTGCGGGTCGGAACCCGCCGTGGCCGGGCGTGTTTCTCCAGTGCCGCGACGACCCGCTCGAGCCCCATCGCCCGGGACCCCTTCACCAGAATCACATCCCCCGGACGACACAGCGGACGGACGCGCCGCACCGCCGTGTCCGTATCGGGCATCGCATGGACCTCCAGTTTCGGCTGCAGGCAGTCGCCCCTCCGCATCTGCCGGGCCGTAGCCGCCATCCGCCGGGCATGCGTTCCGACGGCCAGCAGCATATCGATGCCGCCCGTCGCCACCTGCCGCGCGACATCCTCATGGAACTCGCCCGCCCGCGGCCCCAGCTCACGCATGTCGCCCAGAACGATCACCCGGCGCCCCTTCGGCTTGCACGGATACTCCCGCAGCACCTCGATGGCGGCAGCCACGCTCGCCGGGTTCGCGTTGTACGCGTCCACGATGACCTCGATCTCGCCCCGCTGCGAGCCGGTCCGCCAGGGAATGCGGCGCCGCTCGAGGCGCATCGAGGGCAACGTGAATGTCGCCAGCCTCTCGGCGATCTCCTCGTGTTCCATGCCGAACCGCCGGCCGACCGCCACGGCCGCCAGCGCGTTCAGCGCGTTGTGCGCACCGAGCACGTTGAGCCGGTACGCGAACTTCCCGTTGATCTCGAACTCGAGAGCCGGTTCGGGCGGCGTTTCCGCATCCGTTCCCATCCGCCCGGCGCCGACCGTCGTCCGGACCGACGTCAGACGCAGATCGGCCTCCTCATGCCGGCCGATCGTCACGATCTTGACGTCCCGGGCGATGCCCCCGCCGTCCGGCAGCAGGGCGCTCGGTGGCCGGCGCATCTCGGCAAGGTACCAGCGAACCACGTCGGCATCGATATTCACCACGGCGCAGCCCCCGGCGCGCAGATGCCTCAGCAGGGAAAGTTTCTCCCGGGCCACCCCCTCGAGAGTGCCGAGCCGTTCCAGATGCACCGGCCCGACGCTCGTGATGACCGCCACCTCCGGTTCGATGATGGCCCCGAGCGTGTCGATCTCGCCGGGCGCGTTCGTGCCCACCTCGGCAACGAGGAAGCGATCCGCCGTCTCCGCCGAGAGCAGGGTCAGCGGCACGCCGATCTCGTTGTTGAAGCTCTTGATCGAGCACCGCCCCGGCCACCGCCCCGCCAGAACGTGCGTGATCATCTCCCGCGTCGTGGTCTTTCCGTTGCTGCCGGTGACGGCGACCACATCGACAGCCAGTTGACGGCGATGAAACCGCGCCAGGCGCCCGAGCGCCCGGACGGTATCCTCCACTTCGATCAGGATCGCGCCGTCCTCCACGTCGTCGGCACGTTCGTACCCGGCGCCCACCACGGCCGCCACGGCGCCGGCCCGCAGCGCATCGCCGACAAACGCGTGCCCGTCGTGATTCGGCCCGCGGATCGCGAAGAAGAGGTCCCCGGGCCGGACGCAGCGCGAGTCCGTGGTCACGCCGGTCGCGCTGCACGGACGCCGCGCCGGAGCGACAGGCGAGGGCGACTTCACCGCGCCGTCCATCGCGGCAACGATCTCGTCAAGCATCAACGGCTTCATTCCTGAGTCGCTTCCCCCTGCGAACGGCGGGCGCCGACGGCCGAGGCCAGCGCCTCCGCCGCGACTTCCGCATCATCAAAATGGATCCGATGGTCGCCGAAATCCTGATAGGTTTCGTGCCCTTTGCCGGCAAGAAGCACCACGTCATCCGGCTGCGCCCCGGCGATGGCCTCGTGAATCGCCAGGCGACGATCGGGCTGCACAAGGATCTTCGCCCTCGCGGCATCCGAAAAGCCCGTCAGAATCTCCTCGATGATGTCGGTCGGCTTCTCGCTGCGCGGGTTGTCGCTCGTAACCACGATCCGATCCGCCCATCGTTCGGCCACCGCGGCCATCCGCGGGCGCTTGAGACGATCCCGGTCGCCGCCGCAGCCGAAAACCACGATCAGCTTCCGCGGAGCCAGCGGACGCAGGGCCCCGAGCACGTTCTCCAGGGCGTCGTCCGTGTGCGCGTAATCGACCAGCACCGTGAACGGCGCCTGCACCCCGGGTATCCGGACCGGTTCGAGCCGCCCCCGGACGGAGTCGACGGACTCAAGCCCCTTCACGATGGCCGGCCAGTCCACGCCGACCGCCCGCGCCGCCGCCGCCGCCGCGAGGGCGTTCTGCACATTGTGCCGACCCACCAGTTTCAGCCGGATCGGCACGCGCCGGCCCTCGCTCACCAGGTCGAAGCAACTCCCGGCGGCGCTGATTTCCCGGATGCGCGCGGAAAGATCCGCCCGCCCGTTCAGACCGTACCGCACGTGCCGGCCGCCGCAGGCCTCGAGCATCGAATCCCCCGCGGGATCGTCCGCGTTGACGATCCCCGTCGCGTCCGCATCAAGCAGATCGAAAAGCCGCCGCTTGGCCAGGCGGTAGGCCTCGCGGGTCTTGTGGTAATCCATGTGGTCGCCGGTCAGATTCGTGAAGACGCCCGCGTCGAATCGGATACCGTCCGTGCGGCGCTGGTCGAGGGCATGGCTGGATGTCTCCATCACGGCATGGGTGGCGCCGGCCTCCGCCGCCGAGACCAGATACTCGACGAGCGTTCCGGCCGGCGGCGTGGTCATGGGGGCCTCGACCTGCCGCGAGAGCAGATCGTATTGAATCGTTCCCAGCAGTGCCGTCGGCTCGCCGGCCGCCTGCAGAATCGCCCGGATCAGGAAGACCGTCGTGCTCTTGCCGTTTGTCCCGGTGACACCGACCACGCGCAACCGCCGGGTCGCCCCCGGAGCATCGGCCCAGTTCAGATCAGCCAACCCAAGCCGGACCGCCGCCAGCCGCGCCATCGCCCGCCGGGCGTCGGCGACAAGCACCTTCACCGCCGGCGCGGGCACGACGCAATCACGATCCGTCACCACGGCGACGGCGCCGCGCGCCACGGCGTCCGCGATGAAGCGCGCCCCGTCGGCCCGAGTCCCCTGAATCGCAACGAAACATGCGCCCGGTGCGACGCGGCGGGAATCGTCCGTAATCTCGCGCACGCGGATCGTACGGTCAGCCGGCGTGACCCGGGCCCCCGGCGGATCCACGGCACGCGCCAGCAGTTCCATCAGCGGCATGGCGTGCCGGTCGATCGTGCCTGTCGCCTCCTGCTGCGGCATCGAAACACTCCAACACGAAACGGAGCCAAGTCTATCGCGCGGAACTCTCCGGAACCAAGTCTACGCTCGTCGAAACCCAACCCCGCAACCCCCGGAGCGCGCCGCGCCTGTATTCATTGCCCCGGGGGAGCGGGCGCCACGCACGCCCGCTCCACGCCCGGGTCGCGCTGGGATCTCCCGACCCCCGCCATTGCGTCCGCGATCCGCTCCGGCGACGCGAACGTATCGGGGGCTTGTCTCCTGTCAGGCCCGCCGCCGGCACGGGCACTTACCACTCCGGCACGGAGAGCTTCCGGGCGGCCCCGCCGCGGGCCTGCCGCACATCTCCGGCCGGCGGCTTCTTGTCCGGCGGAACCCCCAGGTATGCCAACGTCCGGCGCAGCACTTCCCGCACCGCCGGCGCCGCCACCGTACCGCCGAAATGCCCGATGCCCTTCTTCGGCTGCCGGATCATCACCAGAACCACCACGGCCGGATCCGAAGCCGGCGCCGCACCCACGAACGAGCTCGTGAACGCGTCCTTCAGATAGCCGTGCCCGTCCTTTCTGGCGATCTGCGCCGTCCCCGTCTTGCCCAGGACCTGGTACTCCTCCAGTTGGGCCTTCATGCCGGTGCCCTCGTTTACCACGCCGACCAGCACCGTCTTGGTCATGTACTCCGCAACGTCGGGGGGGATGACCTGGCGAACCACCTGCGGCCCGGTGAACTCCTGCACCACCTCGCCGCGAGGGTCGATCACCGCCCGTACGATCCGCGGCCGTACATATTTCCCGCCGTTGATGATCGTGCAGAAACCCGTCGCCAGTTGGAGCGGCGTAACGGCCACTTCCTGGCCCATGGGCACGGACATGGTGGAGAACGACGTCCACTTCCGCAGCGGCAGCAGGATGCCCGCATCCTCGCCGTCCAATTCGATGCCCGTCGGCGAGCCGAACCCGAACCCCGCCGGCGAGGAAAGGTAATGGTGCAGCTTCGCATTGCCCAGACGCTGCCCGATGATCGCCATGCCGATGTTGCTCGACTTGATGACCACGCCCTCGAACGTGAGGTCGCCGTACGGGTGCGCGTCGCTGAGCCGGCGGGCCCCGACCACGTAAGTCCCGTTGTGGCAGAAGATCGTTTCGCCCGGCCGGACGACCTTCTCCGCGAGCGCCGCGGCAGCCGTAAACGGCTTGAACGTGCTGCCGGGCTCCGCAGGATCGGTCAGCACGCGGTTGCGGCGCGCATCCGGCGGACTGGCCGTGGGCTTGTTCGGATCGTACGTCGGCACGCTCGCCATCGCCAGGATGTCGCCCGTCTTCGGGTTCATCACGAGTCCCACGCCGCTGACGGCCTTGAAGTGTTCGACGGCGCCGGCCACCTGGGCCTCGAGGGCTTCCTGGATCGCCACGTCAATCGTGAGTCGGATGCTCATGCCGTTGCGAGGCGGAACGAAGCCGTCGCCGTCCGAAGCCGACCATATCGGGCGCCGCGCCGCGTCGCAGTAGACCGTCAGCGACCCCGGTGCGCCTCGCAGCAGGGAATCGTATCGCCGTTCGATGCCCTCCAGGCCCTTGTCGTCAATATCGACGAAGCCGATGACGTGCGCCGCCACCGTGTTCATGGGGTATCGCCGGAACGGCTCGTTGATCACGCCGACTCCGACGACCTTCTGGTCGCGGATAAACTCCTCCACCGCGCGACCTTCCGTGAAACCAACGCGGCGCTGGATCCAGACGAACCGCTTGCCGGCCGCAGCCGCCTCGGTCAGTTGCGCCCGGAGCTGTTCCCGTTGCATGCCCAGCATCGGGGCCAGCTTCTCGCTGACGAACCCGGGGTCCTGGATCATGCTCGGGTCCGCAAAGATGCTCGGGCATTCCTGGCTGCCGGCCAGAACACGGTTGGCCGCGTCGAGGATCTCGCCCCGACGGGCCCGGATCGGCACCCTGGTCCGCTGTTGCTCCGCCAGGTAACTCGCGAGCCGCTCCCCTTCCACCGCCATCACCCCGTTGATGTAGCACAGCCGACCCACCAGCGCGAGCAGACACGCCGCCGCCAGCGCCAGCAGGAGTTGCCCGCGAAGCTGGGTTCCCGCGCGCGAATGCGACGTGGTTGAAGCGGCGTCGGGCCGCATACGTTCCGGCATGTGCGATCCCTCTGCGACTCGTTCGGCCGGACCCGGGTGAAAGCCGGCCGCCCCTCCCGGATTCCTTCGTTTCCTTCCCGCGACGGTCCCCGACCCGCCGCTACTCCGCCACCCACGCCTCTTCCTGCGGCAAAACGCTCTTCTCCTCGTAGGGCGGCACCAGCGGAATCGCCAGCCGGCTCGCCCGATCGCGAATCATCTGGGGACTGCGAAGCCGCGCGATCTCCATCTCCTTGGTCCAGACAACCTGGCGAAGCGCGATCTGCTCGAACTGGAGCTGTTGAATGTGGTTCGAGCGGCGAATCTGATCCGCCCGCAGAACCACCACGGCGATCCCCAGCCCCCCGAACAGGACCAACAGACCCGTGAACCGCGGTATCGTCATGCGAGGCTCCGCCCGAGCGTCACAACTTTGAAAGGCCCGCGATCTGCGAGGGCAACTTGATCTTCGCGCCGGCCGGCACACGCGCGGGATCGCGGAAGCGGCCCTTATTCAACTCCGCGATCTCCTTCCAACGATCCGCACTGCCCAGATGCTTGCGGGCAATCCCGGCGAGGGTCTCGCCTTCCTGTACGGTGTACCAGCGCCAGTTCGAGGACTTCTCGAGTTTCTCCGGCTTATCCGATCCCCCGTTGGCTTCCTTGCCTTCCCGGGAAGCACCGGCCGCCTTCGTGTCTTTCGCCGTCCCGGCCGTCTGTTCCCCCCTCGACTCTTTCGTTTCCGGTCCCGGCCCGGCGGACGGCGTGACCAGCGCGATCTGGGCCGGCGGAGAGGAATCCGTCTTCGACGGCGGGAACGTCGCCGCCTCGAACTGGCCGTCCGGCAATTCCGGGATGATCAGCTTGGCCCCCGCGCGAATCCGCTTGGCGTCCGGAACCTCTTTCCGGTTGGCCTTCATGATGGCCTCGACCTCGCGCGGAGTCCCCTTGCCGTACACACTCTGAGCGATCCGGGTCAGCGTTTCACCCTTCTTGACGATGTACTCCTGTTTGATCCGGGGCTTCGGTTCCGTCGCCGGCTCCACCGACGTCGGGGCCGGCTTTGTCTCGCGCGGCGCGGGCGCGGCCGGCTTCACTTCCGGCGCCGGCGGCGGGGCAGGCGCGGCGACGGGGGGAGCCGTACGTCTCGCCGTGGCTCCCATCCGATCCGCGTCCGCATCGGTCTTATTCGGAGACTCGTCGAGCCAGGTCTTCAGCGAAGGCGAAAGCGCCTCGCTGCCGCGGTCCGCCTGCCCCTTGCCCGGCATTTCCGGGAGCGGCACATGCGTCCTGCCGCCACCGGGCTGCACCGCCGGCGCGGGGGTGCTTGGCGCCTCGGTACCCGTAAGGCTCTTCGGAAGTTCCACCCGGGGCTCGGACGTACCCGGTTGCGGGCGCGACCCACCGCCGACGACCGGCGTCGTATGGCCGGGCCCGCGCGTATCGCTTCGCGGGGTGCCTGTGACGCCGGGATGCTGGGAGCGATTCCGGCTGCTCTCGGACGACCCCGTTACCCGGGGGCTCGCGTCCACCAGCGGACCCAGATCGCCCGTGCCGGTCGCCCGCGGCTGCCCTCCCTTGTGTGACAGGATGACGGCGAAGACTACGATAAAACCCAGCCCGACGATCAACCCCACTTTGGTTTCGCGTGTCATCTGAACCTCCGTGCTCGCGTCCACATCCTGCCGGTGTGCTTTTCTTTTCCCCCGCCGACGCTTCGGCCCTCACGCCGCGCGCTGCGCCACGCGCAACTTGGCGCTTCGGGCCCTCGGGTTTCGCCGGATCTCGTCGGCGTCCGGCACAATCGGCTTCCTCGTTACTATGCGATACTGGCCGGCCGCCTCTCGGCGCCGGAAATCCCGCTTGACGGTTCCATCTTCGACGCTGTGAAAACTGATCACCGCGATGCGCCCGCCGCCCTCGCCCGCGCCGCCCGGCGGCAGCAGGCACTCCGGCGCCTGTTCCAGGAGCGATTCGAGTTGTGGAATCTCCCTGTTGACGGCCATCCGCAGCGCCAGAAAGACCCGCGTGGCAGGATGTATCCTGGCTTTGCGGCAGTGCGGGTCCACACCGATCGCGGAGCAGACGATGCGGGCGAGCTCGGCCGTTCGCCGGATACGGGCGTTTCGCCGCTCCTGGCAGATTCGCTTGGCGATCCGGCGGCTGAATCGTTCCTGCGCATTGAAGTAGAAGAGGTCGGCCAGCTCCCGCTCGGGGAGGGCGTTGATCAGATCGGCCGCCGTCGCAGGCAGCCGATCATCGAGCCTCATGTCCAGCGGCCCGTCCTCCGCGAAGCTCAAGCCGCGCGACGGATCGAGAAGCTGGTTGGAGCTGACCCCGAGATCAGCCACGATCGCATGCACGCCGGGTACTCCCAGTTCGTCGAGCACCGCGCGCAGCTCACCGAAGCTGCGTCGTCGAAGCACTACTTGGTCGGCCCAGGCGGCCAGCCGCTCCTTGGCCACGGCAAGATTCCCCTCATCGACATCGAGCCCTATCAGGCGCCCGGCTTTACCCAGTTTCTCAAGTAAGCGCGCCGAGTGCCCGCCTAAACCAACAGTCGCGTCTACCACGATACCGCCGATCGGCAACGCCAACTGTTCCAGCAGTGCCTCGCTCAGCACTGGTATGTGTTCGGGGCGTTGCCCGTCCACGTCTGTCTGGGCCTCCCGGCGGGAGCGTCGCGTGCGCCTGCGTTTGCATTTTCTACGAGGCGCTCAATAATAGTGGGAAGCGGTCGTTCGTCCGTGAAGACCGGCTTCCCTGCGTTACGCGGTGGCCTCCGATGCCGCCCGCCATGTGAGCAAGTCTGGGGAGAGCCGGACACAGGCGAACGCACCGCCTCGTGCGTTGAGGCGCTGCACGCGCCGCTCCAGCTCCGCCACGTGTGCCGCGAGATCCTCGTCGTGATCCCCGGGCACATAGTCCCTCGCCGACAACCCAAGCTGCTGCCTGACTATCCGAACGCTGCCGGTACGCATCGCTTTGTCCTGTCGTGTCCGGCTCGCGGCTGATCGCACGGCACTCGGGCCGGAGCGACTCCCTTCGCTCCGAAGCTCGAGTGCATCAGTTCAAACAACCCGCAAACCGCGAGACCTGCCCGCGCCTCGTGGATATCCGGCCAGGTTGCGGGTGCTCCGGACCGCGCATCGGAGCCCCGCAGCCTGTGCCTCCACCTCGCTCGTCGTATTCCCTTGTCAAGCGGTCCGCGTGCCTCCTGCACCCGACGGACCGTTTGTATCAATCCGTGCCACGTTCCCGACCCATTTGCGTCAGAGCCTGCCGCGCCTTCCTCTGCAGTTCCATCATCTGGTCGCGATTCTGTGCGATGAACGCCTCGTAATCATCCCGGTTCCACAGGTCCAGATGGTCGCGTGAACCCGTCAGGCACACCGACCGGCCGAGCTTCGCGGCCTCCAGCATGTACTCCGGCAAGACCACACGTCCCTGCTTATCAATCTCGAGCTCTTCGCAATGCGAGTAGAAGACCTTCTCAAACATGGCTCGCTCGGCGCCGGGCGCCATCTCGTTGGCGAGCCGCTTGGCGTAGCGCAGGAAGTACCGATTCGCGAAGAGCGAGAGGGTTCGCGGCTGATCTCCCAACACCAGGTAGAAGCCCGTGCCGTCCTTCTCTCGATCCATCGCGTTCCGGATCGATGCCGGGATCGAAAGGCGTTTTTTCTCGTCGATCGTGAGCTCATGCCTTCCGATGTACAGCATGGGTCAGAACTGGTACTACGGCGATCGTTTGCCACCGGGCGTCCCAGGACCAACCGACCCTGCTCCACCCGATAGGACATTGACCCACTATATACCACTTCGCCCCCCAGACTGCAAGGGGAAAACCGAGAAAAATCTCGCTCTTTTTTCGCCCACCCGACGATCGATGAACACATTGGGGCTGATACTACCTCTTGTGCTGTAGAAGTCAAGGATCACAAGGAATTGGATTCTTCAACCCATCGCGCGCGGGTGACGAAATACCGTCGCCCAGATGTGTGGGAATCTGAACCCCGGATCGCCTCAGATTCAGTCGTATAGTCCCGGACGATGAGCCTGCTTGTAACGGACCTCGCCGGGTGAATCGGGCTCCCTTCGTACCTGGTCGGCAGACGCAGGCTGTTCAGCCGGCAAGGGTCGCTGAGTTCCTCCCGACACACGCCTTGGGGAGGTCCCTCGGATGAGTTGGCGTCCGCCTCCACCCGAGCATGCTCGGCGCGATCCGCTGCGCCCGGCACCTGGTGCCGCCTTCGGTTCGAGAGTTTCGTTCGTTTCCAGCCCCCCAGCGCGGGCGTGGCCCGCAGCCCAACATGGCGGCG
>CAZZFA010000030.1:0-53728 GCA_964653435.1 uncultured Planctomycetales bacterium
GCCGGGAAGCCGCCCCGGGCCGGCCCGCCGGACCGTGCCGCGCCCGCTCGACGGCCGTCGGCTCAGGCGGCGGCGCCGGGATGGGCGGCGCGGCCGCCCCGGGAGAGGTCGGCGGCATGAGCGTCGCCGGCCGGGTGCTGGGCGACCTCTTCTTCAACCCGGACAGGTTGGGTCGCGTCGTGGGGCCCGTGGGCGACAGCTCGTGCCCCATGGGGGGCCGGTGCTCGCCGACCGGTCGCGGCGGCCGTGTTCGATGCGCCGGCGAGGCAGCCGCCGGCACCTCGGGCGAAGCCGGCGGCGGGGAAGGCGCAACGGCCGGTTGCCTGGCCGCGTCGGCGTTCATCCGCTCCATGATCTCCGCCATCTCTTTGCGCTGTTCTTCGATCGACTTCTCGTTGTCGTTCGTCGCGGCCGCTTCGGCGGCGCAAAGCACCGTCGGCACGACGGCGCAGAGCAGCGCCGCGATTCCGATTGCCGTCCAGCCGCCCACGATCAACCGATGTCGCATCGGTATTCCTCCGCGCCCCTTTCGCTCCGCCCCGTCATTCGCCGTCCGGCCGGGACCTGTCCGGTCGATCCGGCCGTCAACTGCCGCTGCCTTTGTCATGTGCCAACCCGCTCAGGTCGCCCTTTTCCATCAGCGAAACGATGAAGAACACTTCCGGATGTTCCTCCTCCGTGAGCACCTTCATCTCGCTCATCAGCTTCCCCAGCGGATAAAAATCCTTCTCTATCTCTTTCTTTCCCTCTTCCTTGTACACGACGACGGCCCCGTCCGGATGCACGTAGACCAGTTTGCCGCCGTCGAACTCCTCGCCCACCTTGACCGCCCGCCGCCGCTTGTCTCCGCCGGTCAGGATCACCTCCTGCGTATCCGGCGTGCTTAGCAGTGCTGTTATCCGCGTTGAGCTCCGCGCCGGGTCGAACTTCCGCGGCGCCGGAGGCGGTCCGGCCGCAGGCTTCGGCGCCTCCTGCGTCGCCGGCGGGGGAGCCGGCTTGGGTGGGTCCGGTGCGCGGGCGACGACCGGCGGCGCCTTGTACGGCTCGAACAGGTTCTTCTGGGCAATGGAGAGATATTCCTTGGCGCTGGCCAATGCCGTCCGTTGCACCTCCTTGCGCCGGCCTTCCTGCAGGTCGGCCGTCGGCATGCTCGTCGCCAGCTTGTGCGGCGGAAGCACGATCGTCTCGCCCTTGAGCGACAACTGCAGCGTTCCCTTCTGCTTGCCGCTCAACGGCGTGATCTTCATGCTACGCGTCTGCGTCACAAAGGGCAAGTTCTGCAGGTCGTACAGAAACGACACCAACTGCGACAGCGTCCCTTCGCCCTGGATCGAGAAGATCAGGGGAATCACACCGCTCTTGCCCGCGTTGGCCAGACTCGGCCGCTCCGCCCAGTTCGCCAGGCCGTGCTTGCGGGCCAGCGCATCCAGCTCGTTGATCATCTTCGTGTAGGCCGTCGGCGCGTCCGTCGCAAGCGTCTCCGAGCTGATCTGCGCCCACTGCTTCTTCTGAATCTCCGTGAGAAAGCGCTGGCTGTTCAGATCCGCCACCTTCTTCTTCTTCGCGATGATCTCCCGGTCCATCGCCGCCAACCGATCGATCACCTGTGAGCGGATCACGCGCAGCGCGATCCCGAACGCCAGCACGCCCACCACCGCATACAGAAGTATCTTTTCGCGACGATTCATCGGAGCCGTCCGTTACTCCCTGGTTCCGCGATCCCGCCGGTCCGTCGATCCCGGTCCTTCACGCCACGGGATTCCCGCCCGGCAGCCCGTCCGTCGTTCATCATCCGGCATCCCGTGTCCGTTCATTTCCGCCCCTTCTGACTCGTCGGCTTCGGAATCATCCGATCAAGCTGAAGCCGCAGGTCCGTCTGCACCTTGTACTGGTCATCCCGGTTCGCCACACGCGCCCCGGGCGTCACCACGAACCGCCGCCTGCCCTTCTCGTCCTTCAGCGCGGCCAGCCGATCGATCATCCGCGCGATCACGTCGCCGTCCGTCGCCACCAGCTTCAGAACGATCTCCCCGTCGTCCGTCGTGCTCAGCTCGCGCAGATAGGCCTCCTTCGTGTCCGGCAGCGCCTCGGCCACGACCCGAAGCTCATCCAGCCAGACGACGTTGCGCTGCCGCCAGTTCTCCGCCGCCGTCACCCGATCATTGAAATCCCGGATGTCGTCAAGCTCCTGCTTCGCCGCCTTGAGGCTCGCATCGAGCCGGCGGATCTCCACCAGCTTGCTGTGCATCTTCAGTCCGACCGCCGTGCCGGCCGCCAGGAGCAACACCGCCGCCGCCCCGGCCACCACCGGCACCTTCCGCAATTGCTCCCGCCGGACGTCGATCGGCTCCTTGGGATGCAGGAAGTCGAAGTGGGCCGTGCCCGAGTACACCTGTCCCCACGCCAGCCCCAGCACCGCCCCGAAACTGCTCCACTCGACCTTCGCACGCCGCTCCACCGCCCGGATCAGATCATCCGGCGGGCGGTAGATCGACGTCGGCGCCTCGAACCTCTTGACCAGCGCGTGGGAAAGCTCCGTCTCGATCCCGCTCGAACCCGCCACGATCAGCCGGTCGATCGTCGCCGCCGGGTCGGACGCCCGATACGCCGCCACCGTGCGCGTCACCTCGACCAGCAGTTCGTCCACGGCGGACGCACCGACCTGGCCCGAATCCAGGAACGGAATCACCGCCTCGTCCGGTTCGCGGCCACGGGACGCCGGCTTGTCCGCGGCTTCCTTGCCCGCCGGCCGGACGGCCACGGCCGCCGCGCGGGAGAACACCAGATGCCCGTCGCGAATCACGTCGATCTCCGTCATCAACGGCCCGACGTCGACCAGCACCACGCGGCCCTTGCGGCCGGCCGGCTCCCGCGTGATCGCCACCATGTTCGCGTGCGGACGCAGGCCGATCTGCTCGATCCTCAGCCCCGCTTCCTGCGCCACCGCCTTGTAATACTCGATAATGTGGTTGCGGACCGCCGCCACGAGGAGTTCGATCCCCCCCTGCGCGTCGCCTTCCTTCGGCAGGACGGCAAAGTCGACGACCGCCTGATCCAGCGCGAAGGGCAATTCCTTCGCGATCTGGAAGCGGACCATGTTCGCCAGCTCGCCCTCGCTCGTCGGCGGAAGCTTCAGCGGATTCAGCACCGCGTCCTGCCGCGGCACGTTCAGGACGACCCGGTCCGTGCGAAGCCCCTCCGAACGCAACGTCGCCCGCAGGAACGCCCCGAACGAGGCCGCCTGGCCCACCTCGACGTTCGGCGGTACGGGAACCTCCGCCACGCTCAGGATGCGCACGCCGCCCTTGCTCACCGCCGCGTAAACCAGACGCAGGTGCCGCGTATCCCAGTCGAGACAGACGACCCGTCGGCTACCGATTCCGGACCACAGTGACATTCTTCCATTCATCCTCGCGCAGGGGATACGGAATCCCCAGCGAACTGATATCCCGCCAGTACAACACCTGCTCGACCTGCCCGCGCATCTCGACCACGACCTGCAGACGGCGGAATGTCCCCACGTGGTCCGCGAAACCGATCGAATCGATCGTGAACTGAAGCGAGCGGGCCGTGATATACTTGCCGATCTTCGCGAACTCCTCCGGCGAGACCACGCCCTGCATCAGCAGCCACGCCGGCGTCTTCTTCGCATCCGCGCTCAGCGCCTGCCGCGCCGCCACGATCGCGTCGGCCTCCGCCTCCGTGAGATCCGGCAATGTCAGCAACACCTCCCGGGGCGCCGTGTTCACGTTGATCAGCCCGACCTGAATCGGCGACGAATCGGCCGTGAGCCGGTCCATGATCGCCGGCATGTCCGCGGGCTGAACCGGCGTCGGGAGCACCTCGAACTGTTCCTCTTCGCCTTCCGCCGCCTGTTCGCCGGTCTGATCCGGGTTCATCCCGGAATCCTGCTGCGCACCGTCGGGCGAGGTCTGATTCCCATTGTCATCCGGGCCCTGCGGCGCGTCGCCGCCCCGGTCCTGCGTGTTCGATCTGTCAGGCTCCGCGGTGCCGGGCTCCTGGAATGCCGACGCATCGAGATCGGGCCGACCGGCCTTGAGATCGTCCACCGTCGGAACCCGCTCGTCGCCGTCGGTGCCGCCGCGACGAGCCTGCTGCCGACGCTGAATCTTATTGTCGCCGCCCGGCTGGCGACTGCCCCCGCCCCGCCGGCCCGACGCGCCCGGGCGGGTGTTGCCATCTCCCCCTTGATTGTCGATCCCGCCGGGGGAGCGCAAGTCCATCCCCTGCGCGCCCGGCTCGTCATTGGCCCCTCGCCCGCTCCGGGCGCCCGCGCCTCCCGTCGTACCGGGGTTGTTCCGGCGGCCCACACCGCTGCCCCGCGTCGCGGGCTGGCTGGCCGGCTTCTTCTTGATCTTTATGTCGGCGGCCAACTCGGCGACGCTCTCAAACTTGTGGCCCTTGGATTTCGCCTGCTGGACGAACGCGAGAATCTCCTGGAGATTCGGAATCTCCTGTTCGATGATCTGCCGCACCTCTTCCGGCAGCTTTTCCAGGTTGATGCCCGTGTTGATGTTCAGCCGCGCGCGGTTGTCGTTCGCCGCGTTCATGTCGCGCGAATAGACCGTGGCAAACGCATACAGACCGCGGTTCAGAATCCCGTCCCCGTTGTCCGGCGGAAAGAGGCCGTCCTCCCCGTCGTCCTCGTTCGGATCGAGGTGCCCGTTGCGGTTGTAGTCCTCGCCGTACAGAATCCGCCCGTCGAAGTTCTTGATCAGCAGCACCTCCTCGACGCTTTCCAGCGGGGCACCTTTGCACTTGTAGGGCGGATTCAGCGTCTGGTAGTACGACGTCTTCGCTCCCAGCTCGCGCGGTGTCTCGCCCGGCTCGCGCCAGTCCAGCAGACAGTCCGCAAGCTGCGCCGGCGTGACGTTCTCCAGGTGGAGCTGCTCGAACAGGCGGATGAGCTGCTCGCGCGTCGCCGTGTTGAGATTCAGCTTGCTCGCCTCGTCGACCAGGCCGTAGCGGAACCCGCTCTGTCCCCCGCCCATCAGCAGGTCCTCCCGCGGCGCGATGACACTGAATCGCCACGCGGGCCGGCCCTCTTCCACGTGCTGGTCCAGGCTCGTCTTGCCGCCGAGCTGACCCGGCGTCCACACGATGATCTGCCGGAAGGCCTCGCGGTTGTCGTACCACGCCTCGTCGTTGCTCTGGCTGGTTCGCGCGAGCAACCCCGCACGCTCCATCGCCGCCTGCCGCAGAATCAGCTTGGCCCGTTCGACCCCGGCCTCCGCGGCCAGTTCGGCCTGCAGATCGTTCGACTGCGCCGACACCGCCGCCAGCTCCGCGCGCATCCGGTACGCGAACGTCGCCCCGAGAATCGCCAGCAGCGAGACGATCAGCAGGACGACCAGCAGGATCATGCCTCGCCGGACGTGCCCGGTGCCACGGCTCGGCGAGCCGTGCTCACGCTCCGCGCGGTATGTCCTCGACGCCGCACTCACCGTGACTTGCTCCCGATACCGCTGCCGCCCTTGCTGCGAAGGCTCCGCTTGAAGTCGTCGCCCTGGCTCCGCAAACCCGCGTCCATGCTGCCGAACTGGTTCTTCGCGTTGACCACGCGCGAGTTGAGAAAGCGGTCGGCCTGCTTGAGCCGAACGATTACGGTGAACCGGTCGGGATGCAGTTGCACGAGCTGGTCCCCCGTGCCCTGCAGCACGGCGTTGGCCTCCTCGTCGTCCGTTTCCTCGTCTTCCGGCAGCACCGGCTTCCGACCGACCGTGATCATCACCGCCTGGGGCAGGGCGTTCTCCGCCCGGTCCCCGCCAACCCACTGATCCACCCACTCGGCCCCGTCGAAATACGCAAACCGCAGATACTTGATCTCCGGCGCGACCAGCTCGCCCTCCACGCCGAGCGGATTCGCCTCGACCGGCCCCTCCTGATCGTCCGCGCTCTCCTCATCCGCCCGATCGAGCGCGTTCCCCTCCGGCAACGCCCCGCCGCCCTTGTCCTCGCGAATCACAACCTGGTTCAGCGTCTTCTGCACCGACCGGAACAGCCCGTGGCAGATGGGGTCGCCGTTCTCGTCCTTGTTCTCCTCGTCCCACACCAGTGAGTACTTCACGTTCCGCAGATCCGCCTTCGCCGGCGGAAGCTGATCCAGCCCGACCTGGTATTCGTTGAACACATCCGTCTCCGGCACCACGTACCGGAACACGGAGATCGAGTGCTTGTCGCCCGTAAGCCCCACGCCGAAGCCCGGTGTGAACCCGCCCGCGTTGCGAACATCATCCGCGATCCGGGCAACCGTCACGCGGGACAACAGCGCGTCTTTCGTAATCAGGTCGGCCGCCTCTCGCGTCTGCAGCACGTTCGCGTAAAACACGTACACGCTGGCCAGCAGCATGCCCGTCAGCCCCATCGCGATGATGACCTCCAGCAGCGTCAGGCCCCGCCGCATCGCGCGCACGCCGGCTGCCCGCCGTCTCGACGGATGACGCCCGACCGTGACCCTGCCGTTCGATCTCATCGCATCATGCAACCGGCCGATTCCCCCGCCCTCGTACGGGCCGCCCGGCCCCTGCCGGCAATTCACCGGCCCGGCCGCCGATAAAGCTCCCGCTCACTCGGCACCTGGTATTGCCCATTCAAGCCCGGCGGCTGCTGTAATCGGGGACCCGGCGGACTGAAGCTCCCCGGGTTCGACCCGCGTCCGCCGCCCCGCACACCGCCCGGCGAACCGAAGCCGCCGCCGTCCGGCAAACCGCTGTTTGCACCGCCGCGGCCGTTGAACCGGCTCCCCGGGAAGCCCGAGCCCGGGCGACCGCCGACATTGCCGAAACCGCTCGTGCCTCCCTGATCGCCGAACCGCGACGCGCCGCCGGCATTTCGATCGAAACCCGACGGCCTCCGACCGGGGCCGCCTCGCCCGCTATCCTGCTCCAAGCCGGGCGGCGGCACATTCCCCGGACCGCCCCGGTCCATCGCGCCGGCTGAACCGCGACGGCCGCCTCCGGATCGGCCCGTATCCCGCGTCCCGCCGACATCCGACGGCGTGGCGGCTCCGGTGTTGTCAGTACGGTTCCCGCCACGGCCCGGACGCGGATTCCCACGTGCCGGGCGGGGCCCCGCGTCGCCGGCATCCGGCGTCGGAAGCCTGCCGGTGCCCGCAGACGCGTCCGATCCGTTCGTACTGCCGTTGCGTCGATTGCCCGAACCAAGGGCACCGCCCCGGAAGCCGGATTGGTCGCCCGCATCGGCCCTGGGACGTCGGCCGCCGCGTCCGGGGGGCGAATCGAACCCCGTGGCGTTGGCGCCGAGACGGTCGGCGCCCCCTCGCCGCCCACCCCCCGGCGGCTCGAGCGCGTCGGGAATCGCCCCGCCCACCTGATCCTCTGGAGTGGCATTCGGCCCGTTCTGCCCGCGCCGGCCCGGTCCGCCCGCCTGGCCCGCCTGACCCGCCTGCCCCGCCTGGTTCATCGCCTGTTTGACCTGGTCGCGCGTGGCCTGAGGCAATGTATTGAGCAGGGCCGCGTTCGAACCAAGCAGCTCCATCAGCTTCGGCAGGACTTCGGCCAGCACCTCCGGGTCCAGTTGGGCGATCATGCCCGGATCGATGTTCGTCGGATCGAAGTTCGGGATCGGGATGCTGTCGGAGGCCTCCTGCAACTGCTCCTCCGTAAACCCGAAGTCGCGCCGGAGATCCATGTTCGCCGGCGTCGCCCGCAGCGTGTACGACGTGTGCACGATCGTCATCTGGTTGTAGTCGGGGACCTCCTCACGGAAGGCCACGCCCGGCTTGTACAGCACCTGCAGCGTCACCATGTTCAGGTCCGGCGTGTCGGTCTGGTCCACGTACATCCGCCAGGCCCACCCCGGATACTGAATGCCGAAATCGCCCTCCAGCTCTTCGTTCGGCACGAGCTGGACGATGCCCGCGTCCAGCTCCGCCAGCTTCGACTCCGCGAGCATGACCGCCCGCGTTGCAATCTCCGAGTTGTTCGCCACGCGCAGGCCCACGTTGACCTGCATCCCCACCGCCGCCATGCCCAGGATCAGGATCGCCAGCGCGATCAGGACCTCCAGCAGCACCACGCCGCGAACGCACGGAGAGGCCGCCCGGTGCGCTCCCCTTCGTCGCGCAGCCTGTCCGGAGGCCCTCCGGGGGATCGCTCTGTCGCTTCGTCGCTTCACAGCCGGCTACTCCCTGCGCGCAACGCACCGCTCCGCCTCATCCGCCCGCCGCCGTCTGCACCTCCATGCGGATGCGCAGAATGTTCTCCTCCGTGATCTCCTCGGGCTTCACGAAGTCCACGTGCAGCAGCGGCGAGGCGCCGTACTGGGCCATCAGTTCGACCTCGCTGTTCCGCCACGGCCGCTGGAACCACGTCTGCCCCGTGCGCCCGTCCAGCATCACATTGACGATCCGCCCCACGTCGCTCTCCTGCGGCTCCTCCTCGAAGCCCAGGTTCGTCAGCGTGAACACCGCCCAGTCGCACGTCCCGTCCGGGTAGAAGTTCACCATGTCCATCGGGGCCTCGGGGGCGTTGACCTCCGGCCCGGCGAACGGCCCCTGGTTGTTCACTTCGAACGACGGCTGGCCGAGACGCACCGCCACGCATCGCACCTGCTGCGTCAGGATGTGGCCGACGTCGTACGAGAGATCCACGGCCGTATACACGCCGGGCTGGTTCAGCGGATCGGCCTCGCGCTCCACATACGGCTGCTGCGTCTCCGGCACCTGCTGCACGAGTCGGTCCGCCTTCGGGTCGTTCGGGTCCGGCGCGCCGGGAAACGCCAGCCGGTACTTCAGGCCGTCGCGCATCGCCGCCGCTCGCGTCAGGTGAATCAGCGACCGCAACCGCTCGCAGGACTCCGGCAGCCCCGTCGCCTCGATCGTCCCGGTCAGCGCCGGCAACGCGTAGGCGAGCAGCACGCCCAGAAGCACCACCACCAGCATGACCTCGAGAAAGGTCATCCCGCGTGTCGCGGTCTTCCGCCATGGCCGGTTCGAATGCATCCGCCTCACCCGGGCCCCGCAACCGACACGAGAAGGACCGATCCCGTCAGATCAGTCCTTCGTCTCGCACGCACAGGGTTGCGAAAACGCCGTACCGTCAGGCCCACCTCGCGGGCCACGCGCCGCCGCCGATGGCACCTGCGGCGTCGCACGGCCGAGCCCGCTCCTCACGCATGCCCTTGGCGCACGGCACCGCGGCGGACCGTGCCATCCGGCGCCGCCGCCACCGGCATCAACCCTTCGTCCAGTTGCCGATGTCGTCGTCCGTGCCGTCCTGCCCGTCCGGCCCCCAGCTCCACAGATCGTACGAGTCCTGGTTGTGCTCGCCGGGTGCCTTGTACTGGTACTCGTGGCCCCAGGGATCCTTCAACGAGCCTGGATCATTGATGTAGGGGCCATGCCACTTGTCGGCCTTCTCCTGGTCGCTCGGCTTCTCGGTCAGCTCCTTCAGGGATTCCGGATAGCTGCCCACGTGGGTTCGATACAGATCGAGCGCCAGGGCCGTGGCCCCCCCCTTGGCCACCGCGGCCTGCGCAATGCCGATCTTCGCCCGGTCGCTCGAGCCGATCAGGTTCGGCACCACGAAGGCCGCCAGAATACCGAGAATCACCACGACCAGGAGCACTTCGAGCAACGAGAACGCCCGCCTGGTCCTGCGCCTCCGACTTCGCATAGGAGAACTCTCCTTGAAACGGGTTCCGAAACTCACGCATCCCAACCGGGCCGACACCGGCACCGGCCCCTCCCCCGCTCTTTTACCCAGATGTACCGAATCCGTTTCAGCCATCCGGGGATCCCAGCAGAACTGTCCGCACGCCTCCTGCATGACACCACGCCCGCCACCGGCCTAGTAACCCCTGCTGCTGCTCGTCAGGATGGGCACCAGCAGCGCCAACGCGATAAACAGCACCAGCACCGCCATTACCAGCAGCAACAGCGGCTCCAGCAACCGGACGCCCAGGTCGATCTGACGGGCCGTCCGCGCCTCGTTCGCGTCGGCAATCTGGACCAGCACGGTGTCCATCGTGTTGCTCTCCTCCGCCACCGCGATCATGTCGACGATGTCGATCGGAAACAATCCGCTCGCGCCCAGCGGCCCGGCCACCGTCTCGCCCTTCGTGACACTGTCGGTCGCCTTCTCGATCTCGTCGGCCAATACCTGATTGCCCGCCGACTCTTTCGACACCTTCAGCGACTGCAGGATCGGCACGCCGTTCTGCAGCATCGTCCCGAGGATGCGGCAGAACCGGCAGATCGCCACCATCGTCAGAATCCGCCCGAGCACCGGGATTCGCAGGATCAGCCGGTCGAAGGTCTTTCGCCCCGCCTCCGTACGGAAGTACGTCACCGCAACCACGAGGAAGATCAGCGCCCCGGCGCCGAGCAGCAACCCCCAGGTCGTGAAGAAATCGCAGATGCCGAACAGCATCGCCGTCAGAGGCGGCAGTTGCCCCCCGCGCTCCAGCACCGGGCGGATCTTCGGTACCACGTAGGACATCAGAAACGTCACCACGCCCACGCCTGCCGTCAGCAGGATGCACGGGTAGATCATCGACCCTACCAGCTTGTTCCGAAGCTCGTCCTGCCTCTCCGTGAACTGGGATACGCGCGCGAGCACGTCTTCCAGGAATCCCCCCCGCTCGCCCGCCCGCACCATGGCGATGTGCAGCTCGCTGAAGGCGTTCGGGTGCTTGGCCATCGCGTCGGCCAGCGTCTCGCCCCCCGCCACGTCGTCGCGCACCTCGTTGAGGATCTCCGTCAGCAGGGGGTGCGATTTCTGCCGGGCCAGCACGTCCAGCGACCGCATCACCGGCACGCCCGCCCGAAGCAGATCCGCAAACTGACTGTAAAAGGTCGCCAGCACGCGAAGCTTGAGCCGGCGGCGCCGGCCCGGCAGGATCGACCTGGACGCTTGGCCGCCCTCGCTCACCTCGATCGGAAACAGCGCGCGTTCATCCAGCGACCGCAGCGCCGCCTGCTGGTTCTCAGCGGTCAGTACGCCGGTAACCGTCTGCCCGTCCAGTGTCCTTGCCTGATACGTATACGTTGGCATCGCTTTACGATCACCCGCTGCTCTCTGCCAATCGGCCTTATGGGACTTCTACGCCGATGATTCCCGCCCCGTTTTTTTCGCCGTTTTGTCGTTATGCCCGGGGGACATCCGCCCAATACATGCGCTTACCTATTGCACACCAGGATGTTACGACGTCCAGACCGGACCACCCCGGCATCCGTAAGCCGCCGTCTCCCACTCGCAACCCCTGCATTGCCTTATACCACCGGCGCCGTACGCCGATGCGGTGCACCTGCGCATCGCCCAAGCGCCGCTACGACGCTATCCTCATGTGCCATAATAAATTAAGGACGGCGATGCCGGGCATCAGGCCCGTGGCTTCATAGCATCGCCGTCCATGCGGATTATCAGCGTTGTTTCTGCGGAAGCCGTCTCCGACAGTGCTTTTACGCCTTCGCCACGCGGAGAACCTCTTCCGGCGTGGTCAGTCCCATCCGTACCTTCCGCCACCCGTCTTCGCGCAGGAGAACCAGGCCCTGCTTGCGCGCCTGGTCCAGCAGTTGCGTAGCCGAGGCCCGGTTCACGACCAGTTCCCGAATCTCCGGCGTGACCATCAGAAGCTCGTAGATGCCGATCCGGCCCGAATAGCCGCTGTTGCGGCACTCGCGGCAACCCCGGCCGCGCCACAGCGTCTGGCCCGGCTGGAATTCAAAGTCCGCCGGCAGCGACGCCGGGTCCGGTTCGTACTCTTCCTTGCAATGCTTGCAGATCGTCCGGACAAGCCGCTGCGCGAGCACCCCCTCGAGCGAGCTGGCGACGAGAAACGGCTCCACGCCCATGTCCAACAGACGCGTGTTGGCCGTCACCGCGTCGTTCGTGTGCAGCGTGCTGAACACCAGGTGCCCGGTCAGCGACGCGTTGATCGCCACCTCGGCGGTCTCCTTGTCGCGGATTTCGCCGACGAGCACCACGTCCGGGTCGTGCCGCAGAAACGCCCGCAGCCCCCTGGCAAACGTAAGACCGATCTTCTCGGAGATCTGCACCTGGTTGACGCCCTTCAGGTTGTACTCGATCGGATCCTCGAGCGTGAGGATCTTGATCTCGTCGGAGACGATCGAATTGAGCGCGGCGTAGAGCGTCGTCGTCTTGCCGCTGCCCGTCGGCCCCGTTACGAGGATGATCCCGTGCGGAAGCGTGATGAGGTGCCTGAAGTTCTTGAGCACATCCTCGCCCATGCCGAGACTCTCGAGCGAATGCAGCACGGACTGCTTGTCGAGGATACGGATGACCACGCCTTCGCCGAAGTTCATCGGGATGACGGAAACGCGGAAGTCGATCTCCCGTCCCTGAACCCGCGCCTTGAAACTGCCGTCCTGCGGGAGGCGCTTCTCGGCGATGTTCAGGTTGCTCATGATCTTGATGCGGCTGATGATCGCCGCCTGAAACCGGCGGATCGCCGCCGGGACGTTCGTCGTGTGCAGCACGCCGTCGATGCGGTAGCGGATCTTCAGATCGTTCTCGTACGGCTCGATGTGGATATCGCTCGCCCGGTCGCGGATGGCCTCCGTGACAATGTCGTTCACGAGCTTGACGACCGTGGCCTCCTGGGCCATCTCCATCAGGTCGCCGTTCTCATCCACCGAATCGCTCAGCAGCTCGACGCCCTCTTCCTCGTCGATCATCTCGTCGATCGTCGAACCGCCCACCCCGAAATACGTGCGGATCACCTGCTGGATGTCCGCCTCGCTCGCCAGCACCGGCTTGACCGTCTGGCCCGTCTCCATCCGCAGCTCGTCCATCCCGTACACGTCGTACGGGTCCGACGTGGCCACCGGCAACATCCCGTCGCCGTTGGCACGCAACGGAACAAGCCCGCGCTTATGAACGAGCTTGGCGACCTTCTTCAGCAACTCGACGTCGACCTCGACCTCGTTCAGGTCCACCACCGGCATCGAGAACATGTCGCCGAGGATCTCGAGAACCTCTCGCTCATCCACGAAACCCATGCGCACCAGGATCCGCTCCAGCCGGTCGCCCGACCCCTTCCGGGCCGCCAGCGCCGCCTGCAGTTGTTCCGGTGTGATCTTGCCCTTTTCGAGTAGTACCTCGCCCACGCTCACGGCAACACCTGCAGTTCAACGGCAGGCTTCGGGAACAGCCGCGCGCCATCCTCCGGCCACGCAGCGCTCCCGCGGGCGCACTGCACCCGCCCGCCACTGACCTCTTATAGTAGACGGCGACCCGCCGGTTGCAGGGCGTTGCCCGACGCAGCCCCAACGATCCGATAACCCATGTGGCTCGCCGCGCTCGCCGGTAGCAACTTATTTCATCACAAGGCTTTACGGCATATACATTCCTGCGGCTTCCCCGGCATCGCCCCGCAATTACGCCTGAGCCACCCGTGCATTTCTTTCGATAGTGTAGTACAATAGTTGGAGCCTGCGTAAAGCAGGCCATGTGTCGCGATGAAATCACACGGAAAACGCACGCCCAAGACCGCCACGGCTCGCTCGCCAGCCCGCGCGGCCTCGCTGCGAACCAAGCTCGGCCGCCTTCCGGCGATGGTCTGCGCCTTCGACAGCAACGGCGCGATCACTTACTGGAACGACGTCTGCGAGCGAGTCACGGGCTATCGGTCCAGCGAAATCGTTGGCGATCCAGCGGCGATGGAAAGGCTTACTCCCGATGCCGCCCATCGCAAAGGCGTTCTCCGCGCGATCCACCAGGGCCCGGACAGACAGCGGAAGTGGAAGTGGCGCATCCGGTGCAGGAACGGACGGGTAAAGACGACTTCGTGGTCCACGATGTCCGCACTGCTTCCGGTTCCGGGCTGGAGTGCATGGGCCTTGGGAACTGAGGAGAACATGGCAGCGCCCGGGCGCAACGCGAGCGGCGCTGAGGCGGACAAACGCCTCGACGCCCTCGCGGCCGCCTGCAAGAGACTCCGCCGGGCGTACGCCAGACGTTCAAAGGTCGCCGACGTTCTCGAGCGGAGTCAGCGGCAGATGGAGGAGATCCTCGACCACGCCCCTGCGGCCGTCGCGGTGAAGGACCTCCAGGGCCGCTACATCCTTGTCAACAGACGCGCGGCGTGGCTGTGGCACAAGAGCAAGCACGAACTGGTCGGCAAGACCGACTACGACCTCTTCCCGAAGGCCGAGGCCGACGCTCACCGGGCGAGCGATCAGGTCGCCGCCGCGTCGGCCATCCCCATCCAGACGGAGGAAACCGTCACGCTCGACGGCGCGCCGTACTGCTATTCCACGACGAAGTTCGCGCTTCGGGACGACGACGGGACCCCGCGTGCCGTCTGCGTCATCGCTACGGACGTCACCCGCAGCCGACACCTGGACGAACAACTGCGGCTCCTGTCCGCCGCGGTCGCGCAGAGTTCCGAAGGAATCGCCGTCGTCGACCTGGACGGCAACCTCCTCTTTCTGAACGAGGCCTTCGCCCGGATGCACGGGTACACGGCCAACGAGCTGCGGGGGCGGAACCTGTCGGTTTTCCACACGGCCGAGCAGATGCCGGCCGTCGAGGCGGCCAACCGGCAGATTCGGGAAACGGGCAGTTTTGCCGGAGAAATCTGGCATGTGCGGCGCGACGGGACGGTCTTTCCGACGGCCATGCACAACTCGCTCTTGCGCGACCCGACGGGGCGCCCGATCGGCATGATCGGAACGGTCCGCGATATCACCGAGGCCAAGGAGGCCGAACACCGGCTCCAGGAGAGCGAACGCCGCTACCGCGAGCTCGTCGAGAACGCCAACAGCGCCATCCTGCGCCTCAACGCCGACGGGCGAATCCTGTTCTTCAACGAGTTCGCGGAGAAACTCTTCGGCTACCGCGAGGAGGAAGTCGTCGGCCGCAACATTCTCGGCACGATCCTCCCGGAGAGGGAGACCTCGGGGCGAGACCTCCGCGGTCTCATCGCCGACATCCGCGCGCGGCCCGAAGCCTACGAGACCCACGAGAACGAGAACATCACGCGGGACGGACGTCGGCTCTGGATCGCCTGGACCCATCGCGCGATCCGCGACGCCGAAGGCACGGTGCGCGAGATCCTCTGCATCGGGAACGACGCCACCGAACGCAAACGGATGGAGGAGGCACTCCGCTACCGGGCCGAGTTCGAGAGGATCATCGCGGCGGCGTCGAACGAGTTCATCAGTCTCCCGGCGGACCGGTTCGACGAGGGCATACAGCGCATCCTCCGCGCGGCGGGTGAGTTCTGTGGCGCGGACCGCAGCTACGTGTTCCTCCGTTCCGACGACGGCGCGAGCGTCAGCAAGACGCACGAGTGGTGCCGCGACGGCGTGGAGCCGCACAAGGCGCTGCTGCAGAACATCCCGATCGACTCGTTTCCGTGGGCGAAGGCACAGCTGGAACGCCTCGGAGCCGTTCACGTTCGTCGCATCGCGGATCTTCCGCCGGAAGCCGCCGCGGAACGCCGTCTGTTCGAGGAACTCGGCATGCGCTCCTGCGTGTTTGTTCCCATCGCCTTCGCCGGGGCGGCCATCGGCTTCCTCGGATTCACGTCGGTCCGCGACGAGCGGGCGTGGGACGAAGACACCGTCGCGCTTCTGCGGCTGGCGGGGGAAATCTTCGTAAGCGCCTGGCAGCGGAAGAAGGCCGAGGAGGCCCTGCGCGCCGGCGAGGAGAACTACCGTCGTCTCTTCGAATACCATCCCGCCGCCTGTTTCACCTACGACCGCGACGGGATCATCCGAAGCTGGAACCGCGAGGCGGAACGTCTGTACGGCTACAAAGCCGATGAGGTGATCGGGCGGTCGATCATGGAGGCCATCGCCTCGTCGGACCGGGACAGGCAGGCGACCGCCGAGGTTGTGGCCCGCGTCTTCCGGGGCGAGGCCGTCTCCGGGGTGGAATGGCGCGATGTCGGCGCCGACGGCAAGCCGCGATGGGTTCTGACGAATACGTTTCCCGTCCAGGATGAAACGGGCACGGTGATCCTCGGCGTCAGCTCGAACCTCGATATCACTGCGCGCAAGCGGGCGGAAGAGGCCCTCCGCTCCATCGTCGAGGGCACGGCGGCGAGTACGGGGGCCGACTTCTTCCGCTCACTCGTTCGCCACCTCGCCGCCGCCCTGGGCGTGCGGTACGCCTTCGTGGGCGAATTGCAGGGCGACCCGGCGGACCGAGTGCGAACCCTCGCCGTCTGGGAAGGCGACCGCTTCGGCGACAACATCGAATACCCGCTCGCGGGCACCCCCTGCGAAAACGTCGTCGGACAGACCATTCGCCACTACCCCAGCCGGGTGCGGGAACTGTTCCCGCGCGATCCTCTGCTCGCCGAAATGGGCGTCGAGAGTTACATGGGCGTCCCGCTCTTCGACACCGGCGGCAGGCCCATCGGCCTGCTCAGCGTGATGCACGACCGGCCGATCGGCGAAGTGCCCGAGGCGCAATCCATCCTCGCGATCTTCGCCGCCCGCGCCGGCGCCGAACTCGAACGTCAGCGCGCCGGCGAAGCCCTCGAAGAGAGCGAAGCCCGCTTCCGCACCCTGACCGAGAACTCCCTCACCGGCGTCTACGTCTTCCGCGAACAGCGATTCCTCTACGTCAACCCGGCCTTTGCAAAGATCTTCGGCTACCCGCGCGAGCGGATCCTGCGCGAATTCAGCCCTCTCGATCTCATCCACCCGGACGACCGTCCCCTCGTCGCCGAACGGATCCGCCAGCGGATCGAGGGCGAACTCGACACCGTGCACTACACCTTCCGCGGCGTGCGCGAAGACGGCACTACGATCGTCTGCGAAGCCCTCGGGCGGCGCATCGATTACGGCGGGCTGCCGGCCGTCATCGGCACCCTGCTCGACGTCACCGAACGCCGCCGCGCCGAGGAAGCCCTCCGCGACAGCGAGGCCCGCACCCGCGCCATCCTCAACACCGCCGCCGACGCGATCGTCACCGCCGACGAGCACGGCACAATCGAATCATTCAACCCGGCCGCCGCCAGGATGTTCGGCTGGCCGGCGGAGGAAATCATCGGAAAGAACCTCGCGGTCCTCATGCCCGAGCCGTACGCGAGCCGGCACAACGACTACATCGCCAACTACCTCAAGACCGGCGCCGCGAAGATCATCGGCATCGGCCGGGAGATCGTCGCACGCCGCCGCGACGGAACGGTCTTCCCCATCGACCTGTCCGTCGGCGAGGTGCGAATCGGCGACCGCCGGTGGTTCACCGGGATTATCCGGGATATCACCGAACGCAAACGCGCGGAGGAGGCCCTGCGGGCCGAGCGAAACCTCGTCTCGGCCATTCTGGACACCGCCGGCGTGCTCGTGATCGCATTGGACACGCAGGGCCGGATCATCCGTTTCAACCGGGCCTGCGAACAGTTGACCGGCCGCCGCTTCGAGGAAGTCCGCGGCCGGCCTTTCTGGGAGGTGGTGCTGCCCCCCGAGGAAATCGAACCCGTTCGCAGGGTCTTCGCCGAGCTCTGTGCCGGACGATTCCCCGGCCACCACGACAACGAGTGGGTCGCAAAGGATGGAACCCGCCGACTCATCAGTTGGTCCAACACCGTCATCCTCGACCCGGACGGCACGGTCGAGTACGTGATCGGCACCGGCATCGATATCACCGAGCGCGAACGGGCGGAGCGCGCCCTGCGCGAGTCCGAGGAACGGTACCGTACGATCCTCGACCAGATGCAGGAAGCCGTCATCTTCGCCGACGCCCAGGGTATCGTCCGGCACATCAACACCTGCGCCTGCGAAATCCTGCACACCACGCGCGCACAGGCCGTCGGCCGCGATATCCTCTCCCTGCACGCCGAAGCCCTGCGCCCGAAGGTCGCCGAAGTCGTCCGCAGGCTGCGGGAAGACGGCCGTGAACAGTTCGTGACGGTCCGTCGGACCTTCGGCGATCGCGAGATGATCCTCCGCTTCTCGCCCGTCCGCGGCCCAGCCGGCGAATACTGGGGCGTCATCGCCAACTTCGTCGATATCACCGAGCAGATACGGATGCAGCAGCGCCTTTCCGAGGCACGCCGCAGGGAATCCGTCGGCACCCTCGCCGGCGGAATCGCTCACGACTTCAACAACCTCATGGCCACCGTCCTGGGCTGCGCGTCCTATCTCAGGGCCCGCCGGCGGCCCGACCACCCCGACTACGAAAGGCTCGCTCAGATCGAGCGGGCCGCCGAAACCGCCGGACGCCTGGCGCACGAGCTCCTCACCTATGCCAAGGGCGGCAGGATCCGTCCGAAGCTTGTCGACTTCAGGGAAGTGATAGCCCGCGCGGTCAACGTCTTTCGGCCGTCCCTTCCACCCGGCATCCGCTTCGAGCTTTTCGTTGCCGAGGACCTCGCGTCCGTCGAGTGCGACACCACCCAGGTCGAGCAGGTCATCATCAACCTCTGCCGGAACGCCGTCGACGCCATGCCGCAGGGCGGCCGCCTCACGATCCGCGCGACCAACGAAGTCCTCGCCGCACCCCTGCAGGACGTCGTCCCCCCGCTGCCCGCCGGAGAATATGTCTGCGTAACCGTCGAGGATACCGGAACCGGCATGGACCCCGAGACCGCCGAGCGCGTCTTCGATCCGTTCTTCACGACCAAGGCCAACGGGTACGGACTCGGTCTGGCGGCCGCCTACGGCACGATCACCAGCCACGGCGGCGCGATTTCGCTGACGACCAGGCCCGGCGAAGGCACCACCTTCCGCGTATGGCTGCCACGGGCCGGCAGCCGGGCCCTCGCGGAGGACGTCGCCGGGCCCGCCTCGTAAACCGCCCGCGGGCCACCGCCCGCCCGCCGCGTCGCAACGGGAACCGGACCGCTACCGGCACGCCGCCGGGCGGTTGGCGCCATTGAAACACGCCTGGAACAACAGGAAGTCGGCCGCATCTACGTCGAAGTCATTGTCGAGATCCGCGTCGAAGTCCGAAACCGCCTGAACCGCCGCACGGGCGGTCTTGTTGGCGCCGTTGAAGGCGCTCTGGAACACCAGAAAGTCAGCCAGATCCACGTCGCCATCAAAGTCGAAATCGCACGGTGACTGACGCGTAACCACCGTCACCGCATCCAGCCCGAAGTTGCCGACATCCTCCACCGGCCCGAATGCCTTGACGAGTTCCAGATTCCGCAGAACCACGTACCCGCGCGTCGAGAGCAAGTCGCCGTCGCTGATCGGCCCCAGGCGCGCATCCGTAAACCCCACCTCCGTCGAGAACCAGATCTCGCGATCCGGCCGGAGTACCACGGCATCCAGCCCGTAGTCGGGGAGCGCCGCGCCGGCATCGTTCGCCATCGGCCGGAAGTTCGCCAGAAGCTCCGCGTTCGTGCGGACGATCCGGCCCCGGTCGGAAAGCAGATCGCCGTGGCCCACCCGTCGGCCGAGGGCCTGCGAGTAGAAGTCCCGCTCCGTCGAGAACAGGATCTCAGCGTTCGGGGCAAGCGCAACGGCGTCAAGGCCCGCGTCGTCCACCGGCGCCATCCGCACAAAGCGGGCGAGGAGCTGCTCGTTCGTTCGAACCACCCGCCCGGCATCCGACAGCAGATCCCCGTGGCGCAGCCATACGCCGAGGGTCTCGCTCCAGACCGGGCCGTTCCTTTCCTCGAACGAGAACCAGATGCTCCCGCCCGGCCCGAGTACGGCCGCGTCCAGCCCCAGGTCCGGTACCACGGGCATAATGCCCAGGCGAGCCGTCAACTGGCGGTTGCTCCGCACGATGTAGCCGCGCCGGCTCAGCAGGTCGCCGTCGCTTACGCGGACGATGGCGGCGCTCGTCGGCTGCAACGCGACGGCACCGAAGCCCACCTCGGTCGAGAACCAGATATCGATGTCCGGCGGCGGGAGCACGACCTCCCTCGCAACGATCTTCACCGTCATCCGCGCGTCCGCGACGTTCCCGTTGTTACCCGAGACGTTCAGGACCGGCCCCACGAGCGTACCCGACACCCGCAGCGGCATGGGCACCGGCAGATTGCCCTCCGGCGCGATCAACTGCAGCTCAAACGCGATCTGCCCCGTGAGCGTGTTCCACGAACCGATCGACCGCACGCGCGGGTCCTGGATCATGTGCAGCGGCTCCCTCACGCCCGGTACATCCGGCGTAAAGTCCGGCGCAATGAGGTCCGCCCCGTCCACCGAAATCCCCACCATCCCCGCTACCGCGATCACCGGCACGTTCGGATCGCCCAGAAACAGGCGGATCGCCCCCGTCAGAGGCGAACGGCCCCCGCCGGCAAAGAGCGACAGCTCCACGTTGCTCTGTTGCGGATCCACCACGAAACTCGCATGGCGCGGCAGCGGTGGCGGCGGTGGCGGCGGCGGTTGCGGCCGGGCGTGCACGCGAATCACCACGTCGTCGCAGTACATCCCGTGGATCGAGATCACGATGTGGATCTCGGGGAACTCGCCCCCGCCGGGAACCAGCCCGCTGTCGAAACGCTGCGGCGGCTTGTCGCCGATACGCAGGTCGAGCGTAAGCTGGTGCGTGATGGCAACCTCGCCGCCGACGCGGTACGTCCCCGAACCGGCAATCGGCAGCAGCACGTCGCCCTGCATGACCATCCAGCGTATGTCCGAAACCGCGTAGGTAGTGAAAAGCGGATCGGAGCCCGCGCGGGCGAGCGTGAACGTACCTCGAATCGGCTGCTCGGCCGTAATCGGGCACGCGCACGGCGGGAAGCAGCCGGACACGTAGCTGCTCTCCTTCATGAGTTCGTAGACAACTGGCGGCGGCGCGGTCGACTGCCCGTGGGCCGCGCCGGCCCCGATGACGAGACATACCGACCACGCGCATGCGACATACGCGGCGATTCGCGCCGAACGCTGAGTAAGTGACATCGGCGTCCCTCCAGAACAAGAACCTCGGATATGCACCCGGCAACCGCACCCGGGTATTCATAGCCTAGCAACGCCGCCGTCGGCGAGTCAAGCCAGAAGCGTGGCGAATGCCTGCCGGGCCGGCCGCGCCCGGCACCGAAGCGTGCCACGGCCGGGCGGTCCGCCGGGGCACAAACGCGGGCGTGGACCGGCAGCCCCGCCGAGCCGGCCGGTCGCCGCCAGGCTGCCTCGTTTTCAAACCGAGGGGTTTCCTGGACTTCCACGCCACCGCCGACACTGTCCGCTTCCTCGTGCCGCGTTGTATCCTGGGGTAGAATCTTTCGTCGCAGCTCTTGCGCGCCTTTCGCGCATGGATCGCGCTGCGGCGGTAGCGCCACCCGTCATTCTGAGGAGCGCAGCGACGAAGAATCTGGCGGATTGGCGCAGAGAAGCCAGATGCTTCGCTTCGCTCAGCATGACGGCCGCCGGCGCGCCCGTGTTCGGTTGCGGCCGAAGGCCGCCTCGGGATGCGATCGCTCGAACGGACCGGTGCGCCAAGCGGCCGAGCATGGACCGGCCGACCGAGGCCGCCCGCGAAACCGCCGCAGGCCCGGAAGCACCGGAGAAGACGGTCGCACCGGGGCCGGCCGGATCGAGGTTCGCAGACCCGGCCGACGCGACGAGGCGCCTGCCGCGCAGGATCGACAGCGGCCTCCGGCACTGGAACGGCGACTGAACAGTATGTTCATGCACATGAGGAGACCTGTGATGACCCGTCTGGCGTTTGTGATTTCGATCGGATCCATCGCGTCGTTCGCCCCGGCCGCCGAAAGCCGCCGTTCACCGCACGACCTGACCGGGCCGTGGCAGCTTTTCATCGACGACTACCTGATCGCCGCGAAGAAGAACGTGCTTCGCCGCTACCACTCGTTCAACAGGTACAAGCGCAACCCGCTTGTTGTCGTGGACAAGCCGTGGGAGCACGACCTGGTCATGTGCCTCAGCGTGCTTCCGAACGAAGCGTCTGCGACATGGATCGGTTCGAGATCCACACGAACTTCACCGGGACGGTGAAGAAGGTTTACGCCTTCGACCTGGGCGCGCTGGCGGACCCGGCCAACCTCGACGTGCTCCGCAAGCTCTTCACCCAGCCGGAGGCCCTCCGCCCCGATCAGACGGCCGTCGGCATCACGGAGGCCGCCTCCGCCCTCTTCGGCCAACTGGCCGACGGCCTCCGCGGGCGCGGCATCCCCGCGGCCGACGCCGCCCACTTCGTCATGAAGCTCATCTTCTGCCTCTTCGCCGAGGACATCGGCCTGCTGCCGAACCGCCTCTTCACCACGCTGGTCGGCAAGTGCAAGGACGACCCGAAGCGCCTCGCCCGGCTGCTCAAGGACCTCTTCGAGGCGATGAGCACCGGCGGCGACTTCGGCGCGGACACGATCGACTACTTCAACGGCGGCCTCTTCGCCGACGCGGCGGCCGTCGAGCTTCGCCGCGACGAGATCGAACGGGTCATCGAATTGAGCCGCTACGACTGGTCGCAGGTAGAGCCGAGCATCTTCGGCACGCTCTTTGAGCGGACGCTCGACCCCGACAAGCGGGCGCAGATCGGCGCTCACTACACGAGCAAGCAGGACATCCTCATGCTCGTCGAGCCGGTCCTCATGGCCCCGCTGCGGCGCGAGTGGGCAACAATCCGTGGGCAATGCGACGCGCTATGGAGCGACATCCAGGCAGGACGAGATGCTGGGTCGAGAATCCCTTCTCGACCCGACGGCCCGCGGGATTCTGATCCCGGCGGCACGGGAAAGGATTCCCGCGGCTCGGCGTGCGAGAAAGGATTCTCGCACGAGCCATCCCCCGCTTCCTCCAAGGGAGAAGGGGATTGCAGGCCGGAAGCCTGCGCCACGTTGCGCGATCGCATCGCCGCCGCCGCCAGGAAGCTCAACGAGCTCCGCGAGAACTGGCTGAACCCGAAGAACCCCGACGGCTCGCCCGCCATGACCGAGACGCAACTGAAGAAGCGCACGCTGACGAACCTCTACAACGACCGGCCGACGTGGCTGGAGCTGGCGCACCTGGAACTCGACCGGGCGGTCCTGGCCGCGTACGGCTGGCCGGAGGAGTGGGCGGAGCGGCTCCAACCGAAGCGCGATGCCCGGGGCAAGGTCAACCCGATTCTCGGCGTCGCCGACCCCGCGACCGAGCAGGAGGTCCTCGCCCGCCTCCTCGCGCTGAACCTCGCAACGAGCGAGGCGGAAAAGAAGCGGTGACAAACGGCGGGTGCATCCGGCAGGCGGTAGCACATGCGGACCGCCGGCGTCTCGGCGTGTGCCACGGGCGTGTCGGCGGTGCCGTTCGCGCGGAGAGCGCGTTGCCCCAAGCCCATCGGCTACCCGGCGGAGATGAACCCAGCCACGCGCCGACCCGCCGAAACAGAAAGCCCCGGTCGGCGGCGTCTGCCGGACCGAGGCTGATGGTACCCCCAAGGGGACTCGAACCCCTGTCTTCAGGATGAGAACCTGATATCCTAGGCCACTAGACGATGGGGGCCTCGTTCACTGAGCTAAAGATATTCGCACCCTCGCGACCCGTCAAGCCGACCGTCCCGCGCAAGGCCCGATACCGCCACCGCTCGCCCGCGAGGAGTACCGCCGCCCCGCGCCCATGCGGATGCCGGCAGCCGGCCGATGGGCGTCTGCCGGTGCGGCCGTCCCGTCGCCTTTCACCGTGGCCAACATCGCCGGACGCGACGGCGGGCGTCATCCCCGCTCCGGCTGCAAGTCCTTCCATTGCGCCCGGCGGCGGATCTCGTCGGGGGAGTAGTAATTCTGCAGAAACCGAGCCAAGGCGTCGGCGCGGAGCGTTGCCGCGATTTCCAGGCGGACCTTGTCGTACTGGTCCTCGTAAATGGGCAGGACCTCGAGACCCTGCACCACGACCCATTGCCTGGCCCGCCTCAGTTCCACCACGCCCACTTGCTGCGGCTGCGTGCTCGTCTTCGCCTCGGCAAGACGGAAGCACTCGCGCACAAACGCCGGATCATCGCCGATCGGCGGAACCCCCGTCGGCAGCATAATGGCCTGGCCGCGCATCGAAAAAAGCTCCTGTTGCGCAAACGGCGCCGGCTTCTCCAGCTTCGCGTCCTTCCCAAGCCGTTCACGAAGCGGTAGATCGGCCTCCCACGCGGCCGCCAGCCCGCTCTGTGCCGCCTTCGCCCGCAGGGCCTCCGCCGCCCGGCCGGCCGCCTCGAACGCCTCCTTCTCGCGGTAGTCCTTCTCCACCTGCGCCCTGACCTCATCGAGCGAGGCCGGCGGCGCCGAGGGCCGGGCACCGATCACGCGGTATGCGTACACATTGCCGTTCGCGTCCGTAAGCGGCGAGGGGCAAGGCTGATACCTCGCCAGGTAATACTCGGAACCGGTCTTCGTCGTGGCCGGCTTCTGTGCCAGCCCCTGCACCTGGAAGACCACCTGCCGGAACATCGTCGGCGTCTGGCTGTCCGTAAGCCGGGCCGTGGCAATTCCCTTCTCCCGGCTCAGTTCCGTCTCGGTCTGCCATCCGCTTCGCTGATAGCGCAGCACCGAGCCGAACCGTCGCTTCGCAAAGGCGTCCACCTGGGCGCTGAGATAGTTGTCGGCCTCCACGCCCGCGGGCGCCTTGAGGTATCCGTCCGGGCCGGCCGCCGCTGCCGTCCAAGGCTGGCTGACCTGAAGGATGAAATCGCGAACGAGCCGCAACGCCTCCTGCCTGGCCCGCTCCTGTTGCAGCTTCGCCACCACCAGCGGTCTGGCCTCCTCGAAGGTCATGATCGCCGGGGCGCCGGCGGCGGGCTTGCTCGCCGGGCCGGTGGTCGGCGGCTCGGATCGCTTGAACTCCGCCTTGTGCTCGCGCCAGTACGAATACGCCGTATCGCCGGAAATCTCGATCGCCTTGGCCATCGCCTCCACGTCGGCCTCCACGTACTCGTACTGCACCGCCGCCGGCTTCTTGTAACCGTAGCCCAAACCCGGCCCCTGGCCCGGCGGGAAGTCCTTGTGCTCCTCGAAGAACGCCTTGAGCTTCGACTCGTCGATCGGGGCGTTCGGGTCGATGAACGGAGCCGCGGGAAGCACCACGAACTCGACGCGGACCTTTTCCTCCACAAGCTTCGCCCGCTGGCGAATCTCCGGTTCGGTCACGTATACCCCGCTCGCCGCGCGAATCGCCGCCTCGCGAACGCGGAGGAAATCGGCCAGTGCCTCATCCACCTGCGCCAGGGAAACCCGGTGCGTGTCCCGCACATACTCGATCGGATTGAACAGTGGCTGGTTCTGCCCCCTCTTCTCGTTCACCTGCTCCACCAGGCTCGCCTTCACCTTGTTCACCGTATCCGGCGAGACCACGATGCCCTGCCGCCGCGCGTCGGTCACGAGCATATACCACTCACGCTCCGTAAGGGGTTCGCGCGACATGGTCATCATCGGCGCCACGCCCAGATCCGACATGGAGATCCGCGGCATCTGCTGCCACGCCACCCCCAGCGAGCTGAGTATGCTTGTGGAAGTGAACGTCGGCAGAAGATCGCGCTGGCGAATGTCGCGTCCGTATGCCTGGGCGACGACCGTCTTGAGTTCGTCGGGCCGTAGAATGTTCCGAATCGCCTCGTCCGCCAACCAGACGATCAGCAGCAATGCCATGAACACGGCGAGCAGGTGCTTGTTATACTTCCGGAAGAATTTCATCATGGCGGTGCAAGTCCTTTAGAAATAGCCACTTACCATCAAGACGGAGAAACCCTATAGGATACCGTCGGGCGGGCGAAAAGCAAGCGCGTATTCGCACCGCATACCGGGTTATTGTCGGCACGAAACGCGGACCGGGCGCCTTGCCCGTCGGATGCGCGGCCTTGAAACTCGGGGCCCCCTCCTATAATGCAGGTTGTAGATCGGGGGATAGACGTCCGATACATTGTGTCAACAACTCATGCGACGGACGTAGCGGGTTGTGCAGGAAGTAACTCTGATGGCGCCACGAAAATCGCAGACTGACGGGCCGCAGCTCGTGATCGTCGAGTCACCCGCCAAGGCCAAGACCATAAACAAGTATCTCGGAAAGGGTTACGTCGTCAAGGCGTCGATGGGGCACGTCCGCGACCTGCCGGAGCGATCGCTGGCCATCGACGTGGAAAACAACTTCCAGCCGACGTATGAGATCGTCGAAGGCCGCCGGCGAATCGTCTCCGAATTGAAGAAGCTCGCCGAGAAGGCCGAGACCGTCTTTCTCGCAACCGACCTTGACCGCGAGGGCGAGGCGATTGCCTGGCACCTGGCCTCTGCGCTGAACCTGCCGCCGGAGAAGGTCCGACGCGTCATCTTCAACGAGATTACCGAATCCGCGATCCGGGCGGCCTTCGCCAACCCGCACCAGATTGATATGGACAAGGTCAACGCGCAGCAGGCCCGGCGAATCCTCGACCGTATCGTCGGCTACGAACTCAGCCCCCTGCTGTGGAAGAAGATCGCCAAGGGCCTCTCCGCCGGGCGGGTGCAGTCCGTGGCCGTGCGGATGATCTGCGACCGCGAGCAGGAAATCCGCGACTTCATCCCGTCGGAGTCGTGGAAGATCACCGGCCACTTCGTGACGGCCATCGACAAGGCCGACGACCTCGCGAAGGCATGGCGGGACTTCCTGGCCAACGAGGGCAACGGCGACGAGGGCCGCAAGCTGCGTGAGCAGGCCGAGTGGCTGGCGGCCCGTGGCGGCTTCCGTGCCGAGCTGGTAAGCATCGCCGACAGGGAGTTCAAGCCGCAGGGTCGCTATGACGCCGCCGCGCCGGTGGATCAGGCGTTCGTTTCGGCGGCGGACGAGGCCGCCAGAGTGGCTGAGGCGCTGGGCGTGGCCGACATCCGGCGTTACGAGAAGCCGTGGGAGGAGTACGCCCACCGCGGGCTGAGGACCGTCGAGCTGGCCGGCCGATTCGATCCGGCGAAATGCCCCGCCTTCCGCGTGGAGGACATTCAGACGCGAAGGTCGAAGAGCAAGCCGTCGCCGCCCTTCACCACCGCCACGCTCCAGCAGACGGCGGCCAACCAGCTCTACTTCGCCACGTCCCGGACGATGCGAATCGCCCAGCAGCTATACGAGGGAATCGATCTGGGCGGGGGCGAAGGGCCCGTCGGCCTGATCACGTACATGCGTACCGACTCGGTGAACCTGAGCGAGGATTCGATCCGGGCCGCGCGGACGTGGATCGGTGCGGAATACGGCGAGGCGTATCTCCCCGGGCATGCCAACGTGTACTCGAGCCGCAAAGGCGCGCAGGAGGCCCACGAGGCGATCCGCCCGACCGACGTCCGGCGAACGCCCGAGTCGCTCAGGGGCCACCTGACCGAGGAGCAGCTCAAACTTTACGACCTGATCTGGCGGCGTTTTGTCGCATGCCAGATGACCCCGGCCGAGTGGGACTCGACAACCGTCACGGTCGCCGCCGACACGCCGCTGGGCAAGGCGGTCTTCAAGGCCGGCGGGCGCACGCTCGTTTTCGACGGTTTCTACCGGGTGCTGGGCGTGCCGAAGTCGGGCGACGAGCAGACGCTGCCGCCGCTTGAACCGCGGCAACCGGTCGCGCCGATCGACATCACCCCGCGACAGCACTTCACCAGCCCGCCCCCGCGGTACACGGAGGCCTCGCTGGTGAAGGCCCTCGAGGCGGAGGGGATCGGGCGTCCGAGCACCTATGCGACCATCATCCAGACGATCCAGGACCGCGGCTACGTCGAGCAGATCGATCGCCGCTTCCACGCGACGCCCAAGGGCGAACTCGTCACGAACAAGCTCCGCGCGCACTTCCCCGAGCTGATGGACATCAAGTTCACCTCGCAGATGGAGGAGGAGCTGGACAAGATCGAGGAGGCGCACCTCGACTGGGTCCGCGTGCTCCACGAGTTCTACGACCCGTTCCACCGCTCCCTGACGAAGGCGCACGACGAGATGGAGACGGCCCGCAGCGAGCCCAGCCCGTACACCTGCAAGACGTGCGGCAGGCCCATGGTGTACCGCTGGGCCAAACGCGGGCGATTCCTCTCGTGCAGCGGCTACCCGGAATGCAAGACGGCATACGACGTTGACCGGGACGGCAAGCCCATCATCCCCAGGGAAGTCGACGTCAAATGCCCGCAGTGCGGCAAGCCGATGGTGCTGCGCCGCTCGCGCCTGGGGCCGTTCCTGGGCTGCACCGGATACCCCGACTGCAACCAGACCATCGCATGCGACGCCCAGGGCGTGCCGCTGAAGCTCGTCAAGGAGGAAGACATCCGCGAAACGTGCGAGGCCTGCGGCTCGCCGATGGTCGTGAAGCGCAAAGGCCGCCGCGCGTTCCTCGGTTGCAGCAACTACCCGACCTGCAAGAACACCAGGCCCTTGCCGGAGGGCATCCGGCTCGAATCGAAGCCGCAGCCCCCGCCCGAGGAGGCCGGCTTCCCCTGCGAGAAGTGCGGCCGCCCCATGGTGATCCGCAGCGGTCGCCGGGGCAAGTTCCTCTCGTGCAGCGGCTTCCCCAGGTGCCGAAACGCCAAACCCATCCAGAAGCTGGAGGAACTCAAGGCCGCCGCCGCGCAACGCGACACGCAGACCGGCGACGGGGGGCCTGCATCCGCCACACCCGCCGGCGGGCAGGATGCTCCCCTGGCGACGGAAGGCGATGCGCAAGCGAGCGCCCCCACCGGCGGGGCCGACGTCCCCTGGGACAGCGACCGGGCGACCGACCACACCACCACGAAGAGCGGCAAGGCGACCCGACGGCCGGCAAAGAGCGGTACGGCGCGCAAGACCGCAACGGCCCCGGGCGAGAAGAGCTCGGACGCGAAGAAGCCCCCGTCCTCACCGGCTGCCAGCGAGGAGTTCATCGCGATGGCCCGGTCGAAGGGCTTCGGCGTGACGCGGTTCGGCAATCTCTATATCGAAAGCGTCGAAAGGCTTCGTGCCGGCGTCGAATGCCCGCACTGCGGCTCGAAGATGACGATCAAGCGCGGCCCGTGGGGACCGTTCCTTTCGTGCGAGGGCTTCCCCACGTGCAAGACCGTCGCCCGACTGCGCGGCGAAGCGCTGGAACATGCCCGGGCCGAGATGCCCGCGCCCGAGAAGAAGGCACCCCCCCAACCCACCGACATCGACTGCGATCAATGCGGCGCAAAGATGGTCATCCGCGTCGGTCGGCGCGGGAAGTTCCTCTCATGCAGCAACTTCCCGAAGTGCCGGGCCACGAAGCCCATCCCGACGGACATGCTCAGCCTGGCATCCGGCAGTCCGGACGCCGGCCGCCGGTCCTGAAGGCGGGAGCGGACGCCGAATATAAAACGGCCGCCGGCAATCCCGGCGGCCGTCCCACCCCGGCAGCCCTTGTATGATTCGCCCCGACCGTTCGCGCTTCGCGAGGATACGGACGACCGGGCGAATGGCCGTGCCGCAGGAGGCGTGCATCCGACATGGCCATCGGACGAGGCGCACGCCTGCCCGTGACACATCAGACGCCCGCGTCCGCCGTGCTACTCGCGAATGTACTCGTCCCACGCATCATTGCACGCATCATAGACGTCCTGGCGATAGTCGATGACGTCCTGAATGATCCCCGTCGCGTCGAACAGGGGATACCCGCCCAGGTCGCCGCAGCCTTCCTGCAACAGCGTCCAGCCGGACCCCAAGGCGATCAACATCGAAAGCAGCGTTCGTCTTTTCATGGAGATTCCTCCAAAAACACGGGCTTTTGGAAATGCCCACCCATTTTCTCCGGCCCACACCGCGTGTGCCTTCGAGAGGAAGCCATGCAGGAGGCGTGCCACACGCACCGTTGCCCCCGCCGATGGCCCCCAATGACGTTCCGGCCACATCGTTGGGCAATAGTGCCCATGCGCGAGCTACCCAGGCTCGGCAAACCACTGGCGGTTTCGGGACCTGCCCTTTCCCCGTGGCCGTTCACGTCTTACTGCATCTGCCTGATCGGCAAATACCCGCCCCTGCTTCGAAAACACAAGGCGAAAATGAACGGGATCGCTCGTTATACGGGCGGTTTCCGAATGGTCGTCCAATAAAAGGTGTGCCCGGAGCCCGGCGCCGGCCACGATCGCCCGCATCGTGTTGAGTCTGCCGCAGGCCGGACGGGCAGGCGACCCGAATCGAACCGCTTCGGCCCCGTGGGCTGCTCGAGCCGCATCGAACCGCGGCCCGGCCGACGCCGGGCGGGCAATTCGCCGTTGCCGCCCCGGCGAGGCCCGCTGCCGGAAAGCCCCCGACGCTCGCCGGGCACCCGGGGAAATGTTCGGTGCGCCCCGTTGCCTTCTCAGACCCGGCCGGTACAATACGCGGCGCGCCGCGGTGGCGGATCGTGATTTCCGTGCGTCGGCCAGGATGAGCCGGCCCGGCGCGGGTGCATGGAGGCCCGACCTCGCCATGTTCCTGAAGCGTCTTACCTGCCACGGTTTCAAGAGCTTTGCCGACAAGACGGACTTTGACTTCATGCCGGGCATTACGGCCATCGTCGGGCCGAACGGCTGCGGCAAGAGCAACGTCGTGGACGCCATCAAATGGGTTCTCGGCGAACAGTCGGCGCGGAGCCTCCGCGGCCGGCAGATGATGGACGTGATCTTCAACGGCTCGGGCACGCGGCGCAGCAGCGGCATGGCCCAGGTCGATCTGGTGTTCGACAACTCCGACCACCGGCTGCCCTGCGACCAGACGGAGGTGACGATCACCCGGCGCCTCTACCGCAGCGGCGAGAGCGAGTACCTGGTCAACAACCAGGCCTGCCGCCTGAAGGACGTGCGGGAACTGTTTCTCGACACGGGCATCGGCGTGGACGCCTACTCGATCATCGAGCAGGGCAAGGTGGACCTGCTGCTCCAGGCGAACCCGATGGAGCGTCGGCTGATCTTTGAGGAGGCCGCCGGCATCAGCCGCTACAAGGCGCGAAAGCGGGAGGCGATCCGCAAGCTGGAGCGCGTCGAGCAGAACCTGCTCCGGCTGGCCGACATCGTCGAGGAGGTCGAGAAGCGCCTCCGCAGCGTGAAGTACCAGGCGGGCAAGGCCCGCAGCTACCAGAGCTATGCGGCGCGGCTGCGCGAACTCCGCGCCAGTTTTTCGCTGGCGGAGTACCACCGCCTTACCCAACGCGATCAGGAGCTTTCCGCGCGGGTCGCCGAGCGAACCGACCGCGCCACGCAGCTCCGCACGGAGATCGACAGCACCGAGGCCGCTTCCGCCCGGCACGACGGCGAGATCCTGCGTCTCGACGCGGAAATCCGCGACGCCGAGCAGCAGTTGCTCACGATCCTGGCGGAGATCACCGCGAACCAGGAACGGATCGCCCAGTCGCGCCAACGGGTGGAGGAACAGACCCGGGCGCGGAGCCGGGCGCAGGCGCGGTTGTTCACCGAGCAGCGCCGCGCGGCGGCCCTCGCCGAGCAGATGGAGGCGGAGGACCGCGCCGCCGAGGAGGTCGAGGCCGAGCTTCGCGCCCGCCAGGAACTGGTCGACGCGCTCCACCGGCAGGACCAGGAGCTGTCGAAGGAGCTGGCGGCCCTCCAGGCGCAGCTCGACGACGAGAAGGCCGGGATCATCGAGTTGCTCCGGCGGACGGCCAATCTGCACAACGACATCAGCAAGCTCGACCTTCACCGGGAGAACCTGACGGAGCAGAAGGGGCGTCTGGCGGCCCGCGATGCGGTCATCCGCGAGGAACTGGCCCGGCTTCTCGAGCAGAAGGCGCAGATCGAGGCCCGCAGCCGCGAGATCCAGTCCCTCCTGTCGGCCCAGATGCAGCGGCTCGAGGAGAAGAAGGCCGAAGCCCGACGACTCGACGCCACCCGCGCGGAACTCGACGCCGAACTCGCGGGCGCCAAGGAGCACCGCAGCGGTCTGCTCTCCCGCAAACAGGTGTTGCTCGATCTCGATCGCCGGCACGAGGGCGTCGACGCGGGCGTGCGCGAGGTCCTCGATCGAAAGGCGGCGGACGAGGGGCCGACCGGCCGCCCGCCGGCCTTCGGCTACGTCCGCGGGATGGTGGCGGACCTGATCTCCGCCGACGTCTCGCACGCCATGCTGATCGAGGCGGCCCTCGGCGAGGCGGACCAGCACCTTGTCGTGACGGACACGGCGGGGCTTCTCGCCGATACCGCGTTCTTCGCCGCCCTCCAGGGCCGGGTCCACACGATCTGCCTCGACCGCCTGCCGCCGCTGGTCAACGATCGCAGTTTCGCCGACCAGCCCGGCTTCGTCGCAAACGCCATCGACCTCGTGCAGTATCCCGACGACATGGAGCGCCTCGCCCGGCACCTCTTCGGCAAGACCGTCATCGTGCAGACACTGGACGACGCCCTGCGCCTGTCCGCCCTGATTCCCTCCGGGCACCGCTTCGTGACGATGGCGGGCCAGGTGGTCGAGCCCGACGGGCGAATCACGATGGGCCCGGCCGGCACCCGCGCCGGCCTGATCTCCCGCAAGAGCGAGCTGCGCGAGATCGATCACCAGATCAACGAAGTCGAGCAGCGCATCGCCGTTCTCACCGACCGCCGCGCGCGGATGTCCGCCGAGGCCGAGCACCTGAGCAACGTGCAGCAGGAGCTGCGGACGGCGATCTACGAGGCCCGCACGGCCGAGGTCGAAACGAACTCCGCGCTCGCCTCGAACACGGAAGCCATCGGGCGGCTCACGCATGAGCAGCCGCTGATCGCATGCGAGGTGGAAAGCCTCGAGCGGCAGATCGCCGAGGCGGCCCAGCGGGCGAGCGCCGGCCAGGCCTCGCTCAAGGAACTGGAACGGCAGAACGCCGAGCGTGAGGCACACGTGCGGCGCCTCACCGACCGGATCGATCTGCTCGCCGCCCAGCGGTCGGGCCTCGCCGAGCGCCTCACCGAGGCCCGGGTACAGACCGGCCAGCTCATGCAGAAGCGGGCGTCGCTGGTCGAAAGCCGCCGGGCGCTGCGGGAATCGCATCGCGTTGCCGTCGAGGCCGTCCGGGGCGCGCGAACCGAGGCCGAGGACTGTCTCCGCCGCCTCGACCAGTTGGAGCGCGGCATCCTCGGCGCCGAGTCCCGGCTGTCCGAGCTGTTCCGCGCCAAGGAGGAACGCTCGCGCGACGCCCTCGCCCGTCGCCGGGAACGCGACCGGCTCCGACAGGCCATCGAGCATCTTTCGGCGCACGCCCGGCAGTGCCGCAGCGAGCTGGAAGAGGCGGAGACGCAGCTTCACGCCAGCCAGTTGGAACACCAGGAGGTCCGCGTCCGGCGGGATGAGCTGATCGCCCGCGTCCGCGACGAGCTCCAGATCGACCTGGCCGCGCAATACGCCGGCTATCAGCACGCCGAGCAGGACTGGGCGGCCGTGGAATCCGAGATCGCCGACCTCAGGCAGAAGATCGAGCGCCTGGGCAACGTGAATCTCGACGCCATCGCGGAGCAGCAGCAACTCGAGGACCGCGCCGCGTTCCTCACGAAGCAACGCGACGACCTGACGACCTCGAAGAAGCAGCTCGAGGAGCTGATCGAACGGCTCAACGCCGAATCGCGCGACCGGTTCAAGCAGACGTTCGAGCAGGTGCGGACGCACTTCCAGGAGCTCTACCGCAAGCTTTTCGGCGGCGGCAAGGCGGACATCATGCTGGAGATGCCCGAGGGCGGCGGCGAGCCGGATCTCCTCGAGGCCGGCATCGAAATCCAGGCCCGCCCGCCGGGCAAGGAGCTTCAGAGCATCTCGCTCCTCTCCGGCGGCGAGAAGACCATGACGTGCATCGCCCTGCTCCTGGCGATCTTCAAGAGCCGCCCGTCGCCGTTCGCGATTCTGGACGAGGTCGATGCCGCCCTCGACGAGGCGAACAACGAACGATTCAACCGCATCATCCGCGAGTTCCTCACGCAATCGCAGTTCATCCTCATCACGCACACGAAGCGCACGATGAGCATCGCGGACATCATGTACGGCGTGACGATGCAGGAGGCCGGCGTCAGCAAACGCGTCGCCGTGAAGTTCGAAAACGAGTCCGCGGAAACCGAATCCGCCGTCGCGTAGGCCCGGCGCAGCAATCACGCCGGACAGCCAGGCAGGGCACATGCCCGCGCGCCTCCGGCGTCGCGCACTCCGCGCCGCGACGGAAGCCGGTACGCCATCGCGTGCCCTGCGGACCGCGGGAGCCGGGGCGAGCCGCGCCCGCCTTGACGGGCGCCGCCGGCGACGGATAATGCCGCTCTCGCGTCAGGGAGATCGACCATGATGAAATGTGAACAGCGCATGGGGCCCGTCCTCGGGGCAGTCGCGATCCTGGCTGCCGCAGGCTGCACGCAGCAGGTTGCCCGGGAGCAGTCCTTCGCCCGCGAACGGCTGACCGGCGTCGCCCCCGACCGGGCATTTGAGGCCGCCCAGCAGGTCTTCCGTCAGTATTTCTCCGTCGATCGGGTCGAGCCCGCCGAAGGTGCGATCTACTCGCGGCCGACCGAGTTGAGCGGCGCCGGCTCTCCGCAACGGGTGCGCGACCTGCTGAGCGCCACGCCGAGCCGCCGTCGCGAGGTCGCGGAGCTGCGCCTGGTTTCCCGGGGAAATGACGTGATCGCACTGTGCCGCGTGCGGACCCAGCGGCTGGACACATCCGAACGGCGGGCCTTTACCCCCCAGACGGGCGACGACCGCCCGGCGAACAACACGCCGTTCAGCGCGGAGGAAGGCGCTTCCGCCCGTCAGCGTGAGGACTGGGTCGATATCGGCCGCAACCGCGTGCTCGAACAGCAGGTGCTCGAGTCCCTGCGCGAGCGCCTCGGCGTGCGGTCGGCCACGCGGCCCGCCGGAACGCCATGACCGGCGGCGCCCGGCATCAGGGCGACGGTGCAGGCAGCGAAAGGATATATCGGGCCCAGCGACGCACGAACGCCTCGTCCGCCTTGCCGAAGACCTCCTCGAATTCGGCGATCTCCTGCGGCCCGCGTACCGACCGATCCGGCGGTCTGGCGGCAATCCGCCGCAGGTACTCGGCAAACTCCTTCGACCGGGTGCGATGCAGGTAATGGACCAGCGCCCACGCCTCCGCATAACAGGCCGCCCCCCTCCGCCCGCGGGTTTCGAAGAGCGCCGGATCGGTCAGCAGCGCACTCAACGGAGCGATCCGCCCTTTCGCCATCGCCGCCGGCACGATATCCGCCGACGCCCCCCCTTGCGAATCGCCGGCCCCGACCGCCTCCCGGAAGTCCCGCAGCCGAAGCGAATTGACCACCCCCGCGCCGGATCCGAGATGGGTCGGGGGAGTCTCGAACAACATGGCAAGCCCTTCGACCAGCCACGCCGGATTGTGTCCGCCGCGGACGAGCACCCCGGCGTTGAAGAAGACCTGATGGGTCGTCTCGTGCTGCACGACGGTCCGGTTGATCGTCTCGACATAGCTGTCCGTCCGCGCGCCGAGCTTCTTCAGCCGCTCGCAGGCCTTCGCGAACTCGCGACGGGCCTGGTCGCGGGTCATCGTCCGGCTGGTGCCGTCGCCGTACTCGATGGTAATCCGCCCGGCAGCGGCGGGAGTCTGGGCGATCTGTTTCTCCAGGCGAGACGCATGGCGCTGGGCCTCGCGCAGGTCGCGCTGGAGGGCGGCGAGTTGCTGATCATTCGCACAGTTGTAGAAGGCGGCGCGATTGTCCGCGTCGGTGTAGAAGCCGTATGTGCCGGCGGCATCGAAATGAACCCGGCGGGCGTACTGCTCATACTCCGGGAAGGTATCGAAGTAGATGATTTCCAGTTTCCGATGCGGCTCGACGGTCGCGATCTTGTGGGCGGCGCAGAAGCGGTAGATGCTCTGGTAAACCTGTTCCACGCGGGCCACAAACGGCTTCACCTCGGACGGGGCCACGTTGTAGGCGATGAGGAAGTGCGCAGTCCGCTGAATACGAAACCCTTTCCCCGCCGCCGCAAGCAGCGCCGCTTCCTGTTCGGCGGTGGCCGGCGGTTCACGGTCGGGGGACTTTCGCGAGGTGGTCGCGGCGACGGACACCGCCGCCCCCGCGGCGAGAAACAGAACCGGGATCAGCCGGACGCGACACCGCATACGTCTTTGGCAGTCAACCCCTGCTACCGCCGTTTTCGGCAAGACAGTTTCGCGTGCGGCGTGCAGCGCCGCGACCGTTCCGTCGCCCCTGCGGCGCGGGAAACGAACGAAACTCTCGAACCGAAAGCCGCGCTATTATACCCGCAGACCCGGCGGGCCGCTGCTCCGATCCGGCTCGACGCCGGGCCGGCACGCACCGGGCCCGCTCCCGGCGTTGACCCTGTCCGCGGCGGCCCGTAGTATCGGGCCGTTTCTGCGAGGCGACGTCCCAACACCATGAACCCGAAAAACGCGAAAAGCTGGCAAGCGAGGATGTCCAAGGCGGCCCACGCCCTGACCGTTTCGTTCGTCGAATCGATCTCGTTCGACCGGCGGCTCTGGCGACACGACATCGCCGGAAGTCTTGCCCACGCCGCGATGCTCACCTCCGTCGGCCTGCTCACGCGGAAGGAGTTGCAGCGGATCCGCGAGGGCTTCGCCTCCATCGAGCGGGACATCGAAGCCGGAAGGTTCCGCTTTGACCCGGCGAAAGAAGACATCCACATGGTGCTGGAGGCCGCGCTGATCGAACGGATCGGCGAACCCGGCCAGAAGCTCCACACGGCCCGCTCGCGAAACGACCAGATCGCACTCGATTTGCGGCTCTACGTCCGCGACGCGATCGACCGGGAAATCCTGCCGGGGCTGCGGAACCTCGAAAGGGCCCTCGTAGCCATGGCCGACGGCGAGACGGGGACCGTGATGCCCTCGTACACGCACATGCAGCGGGCCCAGCCGATCTCGTTGGCGGCGTACCTGCTGGCGTATGTGGAGCAGTTCGACCGCGATCGGCAACGCTTCCTCGACGCGAGGAAACGGGTGGACGTGTGCCCGCTCGGGGCCGGCGCCGTGGCCGGCACCACGCTGCCGATCGACCGGCGGGCCGTCGCACGGATGCTCGGCTTTGCGACCGTCGCCGGCAACAGCATCGACGCATCGAGCGACCGCGACTTCTGCGTCGAGTTCGCTTCGTGCTGCGCCCTGGCGATGACCCACCTCACGCGGCTCGCCGAAGACTGGATCCTCTACGCGACGCAGGAGTTCGGCTTCCTGCGGATCGACGACGCCTTCTGCACCGGCTCCTCGATGATGCCCCAGAAGCGAAACCCGGACCTGCTGGAGCTGATCCGCGGCAAGAACGGGCGCGTCGTGGGCGCGCTGAACGGATTGCTGGCGCTGCTCAAGGGCCTGCCCCTGGCCTACAACCGCGATCTGCAGGAGGACAAGATCCACGTCTTCGCCGCGCACGACACGCTGACGGCCTGCCTCGAAGTGGCGACGGCGATCGTGCAGAACAGCCGTTTCGACCGGAAGCGCCTCGAGGCGGCGACGCGCTACGGTTTCCTCGACGCGACCGGCCTGGCCGAGTACCTCGTCGGCAAGGGGCTGCCCTTCCGGCAGGCGCATCAGGTCGTCGGCCGGCTCGTAGCCGAGTGCGAACGCACGGGCAGGGAACTCGCGGACCTTCCGATCGAGACGCTGCGGGCCGCCTGCGACCGGATCCGGCCGGACGTGTACCGCCATCTCGGGGCCCGCAACGTCCTCGCGCGGTACCGCAGCGAAGGCTCGGCCGGTCCGGCGTCGGTGCGCAGACAGATCGCGGCGTGGCGGAAACGCCTCGAACGGTAGCATGTGCAAGGGCGAGCTGGCATTCGTGGAGTGGCTTCGGAGCGTGTGTCAGGTCGATCCGGCCCGCGTGCCGATCGGCATCGGCGACGACATGGCCGCCGTCGCTCTGGACGGCCGACTCGTCCTGACGACCGCCGACATGCTCCTCGACGGCGTGCATTTCGACACGCGCTCGCAATCGCTCCGGCGGATCGGCCGCAAAGCGATCGCCTGCTCGCTGAGCGACTGCGCGGCGATGGCGGCCCGGCCGCGCGGGGCGATGGTGTCGGTGGCCCTGCCGAACGCGATGAGCATGGACGACGCCCGGCAGCTCTACGAGGGCATGCTGGCGATCGGCAGGGAATACGACTGCCCGATCATCGGCGGCGATACGACGAGCTGGGATCAGCCCCTGGCCATCGACGTGTCCATGATCGCCGAGCCCATGTCGAAGCGAGGGCCCGTACGCCGCAGCGGCGCGCAACCCGGCGACGTGCTTGTGGTGACCGGACCGCTCGGCGGCTCGCTGGCCGGCAGGCATCTGGATTTCACACCGAGACTGGCGGACGCGGAGTTTCTGGTCAACGAGCTGGGCGAATCGCTCCACGCCATGATCGACATTACGGACGGGCTGGCGATCGACGCGTTCCGCATCTGTCAGGCCTCCGGGTGCGCCGCCTGCTTCGACGTGAACCTTCTGACAGCCGCCGCGAGCGATGAGGCCCGCCAAGCCTCGCAATACGACGGACGATCGTTGGTGGATCACGTGCTGAACGACGGCGAGGACTTCGAGCTGCTGCTGGCCGTTCCGGCGCTGTCCCTGCCGAAGCTCAACGAAGCACCGCATGTGCCGACGCCGGTCGGGCAGATTGTGCGGCCGGCACCCGGCCGGAGCCCGGGGCTGTGTATACGGCATGCGGACAGGCGCATCGAACCGCTCGAACCGGGAGGCTATCAGCATTTCCGATAGGTACGCCGTGAGCCACGCACTCGACCTGGAATCGAACAGCCCGGAGGCGACGCAGGCCATCGGACGGGCCCTTGGCGCGGCGCTTCGCACCGGCGACGTGGTTGCGCTGGTCGGGCCCCTCGGGGCGGGCAAGACCGTGCTCGTCAAGGGCATCGCCGTCGGGGCGGGCGTGAGCGACCCGAAGCGGGTGACGAGTCCGACGTTCGTGATCGTCAACGAGCACGAGGGGCGGCTGCGGCTCTTTCACGTTGACGCCTATCGGCTGCGCGATGGGCGTGAGCTGGAGGCGCTCGGCTTCCGCGAGTTTCTCGAACAAGGCGCCGTGGTGGTGGAATGGGCCGACCGCGTCGGCGGTGCCCTGCCGGCCGAACGGCTGACCATCACGATCGAGCCGGCAGGCGAGTCGTCGCGGCGGCTGCACGTGCACGGCGACGACGAACGCGCACGGCAACTGATGCAGGCCGTCAGACCGGACCCGTGAGAGGCCCTCCGCGCCGGGGCCGGCCGGAGCGAAACGACTCAACATGCGGCTTGCCGCCCGCGGCCCGTCGCGGATAGCATCTGCGCAAAACCGTGTCGAGCACACGTACCAGCACCGGACACTCCCTCGCCTGGGCGTTCCCGACGATACTCGCGGCGGTCGCGGCGACGCGCCTCCCGCCGGTCGCGGTGCCGGCGATGCTGGTTCTGCTCTGCTACCTGCCGGGACGGATCACCGTGCGGGCCGCGGGCCTTGCGGCCTCCTGGGACGCGACGGGGCGATTCGTGCTCAGCGTCGCCGTTTCGCTTGCGATCACGCCGGTCGTGCTGAATCCGCTCTGGCATGTAAGCCACAACCCGTGGCTGTTGCTGACGGCCGTCTGGGTGATGCTGAGCGTCGGGCTGTGGCTCACCGAGAGGCGAACGGCGGACGCCCCGGCACAACCCCTCCCCGCCATGCATCTCTTTGACGACGCGTCCACCTGCGCCGTCGCGGCCGGCCTTGCGATCTTCGTGGCGCTCGTCACGGTCGGACCGTACTGGCCCACCGAACTGCGCGGATACCCCATGCCGAGCCTCATCCATGACTTCGTGAAACACCACGCGATCCTGTTTTCGCTGGAACGTCGTCCGCTGCCGCTCGGAGATCCGTTTTACGCGGATGGCGCCGCAGGGCCCGTCTACTACTACCATTTCTTCTATCTGATCCCGGCCACGGTGCGGGTAGTGGCCGGCGGGCCGGGCATCGAGCCGGCGTTCGGCATCCAGAGCGCCATCGTGGCCGTCACGACCGCCGCGATGTTCTACCTGACCGTCAAGCGGTTTACCCGCGGGGACCGCCCGGCGATCCTGGGCGCGCTTCTGGCCACCGTCATCGGCGGGCTGGACATCATCCCCGTGATGTGCATGCGCCGGGGCGTGGTCACGCTCGATGCCTGGGCGGACCATACGGTCCGCATCCACAACTTCCTCACCCAGATGATCTGGAGCCCGCAGAACATTTCGGGCGTCCTCATCGCGCTCGTCGGCGTGTACATCCTGTCGCTCAAGGGATGGTGGACGGGCTGGTTTATCATGGGGCCGCTTCTGATCGCAGGGATCGTCGGATCGAGCGTCTGGATCGCGATGCCCGTACTCGTCGGCGCCGCCGTGTCCATCCTGATCGCCTTCGTTTCGAGGGGTACGCCGTGGGTCGTCACGCTTCGCCGGGCGCTGGGCGCCGCGGGCGTCGGCGCCCTGGCGCTGCTCGCGTGCGCACCGACCCTGCTGGGTTACTTCGATATGTCGCACCGTCTCGGCAAGAGCCTGACCACGGACTGGCCGTACCAGTCGCATGCGCTGCTCGGGCGCCTTGCGCCGCCGGGGATACTCGCGAATCTTCTCGACCTGCCGTGGGTCCTTGCCATCGAGCTGGGGCCGCTGGTCCTGTTCCCGCTGCTGCTGCCCGCGACAGTCTGGAGACGGGCATGGCGAGACCCGGGGCTGCGGCTGCTTCTGGTCTCCGGCGTCGTGGCCGTGGCGGGCTTCGTCACATTCCGCAGCCATTTCACGTACAACGATTTCGGCCAGAAGACGATGCTCGTGGGCATGGCCGCCGGCGTCGTGCTTGCCGCCTGCGTGGTCGGGCCGCACAAGGCGAAAGCCTCTCTCCTCAATCCGTTCGGATGGTCCCTGCGGAAGGGCCTGCGGGGCGAGAAACGCATCGTCACCGTGTGGTTCGTCGGCCTGGTGCTTCTGGCGGGGCTGCCGGTGGCGGTCTACGAAGCCCCTCTCACCGCCGTTCGACGTTACCTGCCCGCCGGCGGACCGCTCCGAGGGCTGCTGCCCCCGGCCGCGCTGCTCGCCATCCAGGAAGGCCCCGCGTATCGGTTCCTCCGATACGATCTCCCGCCCGACGCCGTGCTCCAGGCCGACTGGCGCAGCGAACGCGTAAACCTCGTCCAGATCGCACGCAAGCAGGTGGGCGTCACCATCCTTCAGGAGGATACTCAGGTGTTCGCCCCGGCCGATCCCCGGGCGTACGAACAGTGCCTGACGGAAGTCTCGGAAAGCCTCTCGACCCCCGGGCCCGCCGCAGCGTGCCGTGCCGTTCTGCGGCGACACGGGATCACGCACGTGTTCATCGGAACGATCGAGCGCCGGCGCTGGAGTGGATTGGAGAAGTTCGACGACTCGCGGTACTTCGAGCCGGTGTTTCGCGACGGCGACATCCGCGTATTGGCGCTGAAGTAACTCGCGGGAGAGGATCGCCGCGCGTCACGGCGCCTGCGGCGGCGACTCGGCAGGCTCCTCGGAGGCGTCTGCCGAAGATCGGCGCCGCCGCCGTTCCCGAATCACCACCACCAGGACGAAAATCACCGCGAGGCCCACCAACGGCATGTACTTCGTGCTCGTCGGGCTGGCCTCCGGCAGCGAAACGCCCGCCACAACCGCCTCGCTGCCGTCGGCGAACCGAACCGTGACGTTTCCGCGGCCGACATTGGCCCCCGCCGCACAAATCCGCATGCCGAACTCGACCGACTCACCGCGTGCGATGCCATCGCCGGCCGGCGCCGTCGCCGTGCACACGCCCGGCCGGTCCTCCACGCCGACGTTCACGAGGTAGGTGCACCGCTGCGTCCAGCCCGGCGGAACCATGAACGTGTCCGCGTGGTAATGGGGAAACTCCACCTGGACGATCGGCGAGACGTGCCGGTTCGTGACCGTCCACGTGTAATTGTGCGCGGTGTCATCCGCGCCGCCGGTGATCGTCACCCGGTCGGTGCCCGCCGCGAGGACCGGCCCCGTGCTCCCGGCCGACGCCGCCACAACCGCGATCCACGCCCGCGCGAAAACGCCGATTCCGCGCGACCGATCCACGCCATCCCGCCACTGCACACCGCGTGTTGACATCGTTCTCCGCCCTGCGGCCTGCCGCCGCCGGCCGCCGTTGCCGCGACAACGGGGATCCATTGTATTCGGCCTCGAAACGCCGCACCATACCCGCTATCATGTTCCCGATCATGAACCCGAATCTGCCGTACCTCACCGCTGACGCGCCGCCGCTGCCCGGGCGCATCAAGGTCCATCCCGACGACTTCCGCGTCGAGGAGGTGCCGCTCTACGAAGCCTCCGGGGAGGGCACGCACAGCTACGCATGCATCGAAAAGACCGGCATGAGCACCCTCCGCGCCGTCCGCGAGATCGCCCGGGCCCTCGGCGAGCCCCACCGGAACATCGGCTACGCCGGTATGAAGGATGCCAACGCCGTCACGCGGCAGATCCTCAGTATCGAGCACGTTCCGCCCGAGCGCATCGAGAAACTCGAAGTCCCCGGCATCCGCGTGTTGTGGGTTCGCCGCCACAGCAACAAACTCCGGCTCGGCCACCTCCGGGGCAACCGCTTCGTGATCCGTCTGCGGGACGTGGACACCGGCCGTCTCGATGAGGTCCGCGAAACGCTGGGCATTCTTACGCGGCGCGGCGTGCCGAACTACTTCGGCGAACAGCGCTTCGGCGTCCGCGGCGACACGTGGCAGATCGGCCGGGCCATGATGCGACAGGACTGGGTCGAGGCGGTCTCGCTGATGCTCGGTCGGCCCTCCGAACACGACCACGGAGAGGTCCTGCGCGCCCGCCGGCTCTTCGAGGAAGGCCGCTACGAAGACGCCGCAAAGGCCTGGCCCTATCCGTTCCCCGATGCGCGGAGGGCCTGCCTGACCCTGGCGCGGACGAAAGGCTCTCACAAGCGGGCGTTCTTCGGCGTGGACAAGACCGTCAAGCGGCTCTACCTGTCCGCCTTCCAGTCCTACCTCTTCAATCAGGTCGTCGCCGCACGCATTCAGTCGCTCGATCGGCTCATGACGGGCGAGCTCGCGTATCGCCATGCGAACGGCGCCGTCTTCCGCGTCGCCGACGCCGCCGCCGAACAGCCGCGGGCCGACGCCTTCGAAATCTCGCCCAGCGGACCGCTATTCGGGTACCGGATGACCGAACCCGAGGGGGAACCCGGCGAGATCGAAGCACGCCTGCTTGCGGCCGAGGGCCTGCGCCCGGCCGACTTCCGCGTTCCCGGCGCCCACAAGATCAAGGGGGCGCGCCGGCCGCTGCGATTCCAGCCGCAGGAATGCGAGGTCGCCGCCGGCCGCGACGACCGGGGCGATTACTTCGAGCTGCGATTCTTCCTCGAGCCGGGGTGCTACGCCACCTCCGTGCTTCGGGAGATCTGCAAGACCGACATCGCAGACCCGGAGGAGCGGTCATGAAGAGCCCGATCGGCCCTGCGTGTGCTGCCCGGCGAGTGCCATGCCGATGGCTGCTCGCGTGCCTCCTCCTGACCGGCGGCTGCTACAGTCAGGAACAGTATGACCATGTGCTCCAGCGCAGCGCGGATCTGCAAGCGCAGCTCGACCAGGCACGCGCCGCGCTTCAGGCCCGAACCGAGGAGCTCAAAGCGGAACAGGCCAGGGCCGCGGACCTGATCGCCGCAAAGGAGAAAGCCGCGCGGGCCGCGCAGGACGCCGCCAACGAAGTGCGGCAACTCCGCCGGACGCTGGAGGTGGCCCGGCGCGAGCTTGATTCCGCCAACGCGTCGCTGGCCCGACAGCAAGCCGCGTTGCAGAGCGCGCTGGATTCGCAACGCGAGGCGCGGTCCCGCATGGAGCAGGAGCTGGCCGACCGGCAGCGGCAGATCGACGTCTTGCAGAGCAGAGTCCGCCGGCTCGAACAGCAGCTCGAAGAAGCCGGGACCTCCGCGCCGCCACGCCCGGACCGCGAAGGACACCACGAAACCGGAAGGTCATGAGCGAGGACCAGTTCCGGCCCATGAAGAAACGCTCGCCCGATCTCCACCGCCCGGCCACCCAAGGCGTGGTGGTTCAGCCTGGAGTGGAGAACCGTCCTTTCCTGAGTCACACGCGTCCGGCAGACCGTCCCTGCGGGGGCGGCAGGGGAACATGACGCAGGAAACCTGCTTCTCCGTTTCCGGATGAAGCGGAACGCTCGGCGCTCGCTGGGCACGCAAAAACCGGGAAGCGGTTTCCGTCCGCATCCACTGAAACAAACCGATCCATGCGAAGCGGGGTGTACCCGCCGGCGTCTTCGTCCCGGTTCATCCCGGGATGTGCAGGCGGCAACCGCGCGTCAAAGCCCGGCCAGCAGCTCGCAGATCTGCTTGCCCAATGCGCCGCTGATCCGGGCAAGCGCCCAGATCGAGGCCGCGTTCTTGCCGAGTTCGACCTGCGAGAGCTGCGAGGTGGTCAGCTCTGCCCGATCCGAAAGCTGTCGAAGCGTAAGGCTCTGTTTGAGGCGTTCCTGCCGGATCCGCTGGCCGATGAGCCGGTTCAGATCGTTCTCGTTGGTGTAGATCAGCCCCATGTCATGGGCGAGACGATCGGCGGCCTCCAGCAATTGCTCCTCGCGGAACGGCTTGCTGATGTAATCGCGGCTGCCCAGACGCATCGTCTCCGCGGCGGAGTCCACGTCGGGGTAGGCAGTCATGATGATGATGCCGATATGGTCATCCTCTTCCCGGATCTTCCTGATCAGCTCGGTGCCATCCATATCGGGCATCTTGAGGTCGATCAGCGCCATGTCGTAGGCCTGCCGGCGCGAGGCCATCAGCGCCTCCCGCGCCTGCGTATAGGCATCCACATGGTAGCCGTGATCCTTCAGGATCAGTCCGACTGTCTTGCACACGTTCGGGTCGTCGTCAACCACCAGGACTTTAATGTGGTGTCGAATGGCCATGACTCAGTGTCCTTTCAAAAACCGCTGATCGAGGTCTGCCGAGGCAAACGCTTGTACCTTGACGAATCCGATTCGCCAACCTCTAGTGGATACAATTGTAACATACCGCGGCCAGTTGTCCAGCGGGCCAATCCGGAGATCCTTGCCGCATCTTGCGCGTATCCTGTAGCGCCAGCGAAGCATCCAGCTACGCGGCCTGGCCAGAATCCGACCGCATCGCCCTATCAAGCCACCAAGCGTACATGACCGGAAATTCACGATCGCAGATGGCGTCAATGTCGCTCGCCGGCGAAACCGTTCGCGAATTATAGGTCCGAAAGTGTCTGCACAAGAAATAATCTAACACGTCGGTTTAGTCCCGTTAACCGACGCCGTACAGCGAAGGCCGGGCGACTTCCGTTGGAATGGGAGCCTCACGCCGCTCCACAAACGCGGGCAGCGGCGCGCTCGACGAACTCCAGGCGGTTGCCGAACGGATCTCGACAGAAACATCGCACGTCGTGGGGTTCTGCTCCCGCGTCCGTATGGGCGTCGAACCCGTTCGCCCGAAGGCGATCGCGCACGGCGGCCGCGGATTCAACGCGAAACGCCAGATGCCCAGGGAGCGGCGAACTGCCCGGCGAAGGCCCGAAGGTCACATGGAGCTGCCGGCCATCGGCGAGCTCGAAGCAAAGCGGCGACGAATCGGAAAGGATCGCCTCGCTCGCCGCGATCTCCGTGAGACCAAGCAGAGCGCCATAGAACCATCTCGCATTCTCGCGTCCCTCGGGAGGCGCATGGACGTGGATATGGTCAAATCCTGAAACCAGCGGTTCACTCATCCCCATGCCTCCGCCCGGCCTCGCCGCACAGCACGTACATCTGCCGCCGCCGGGGGCCGTCGAATTCCGCAAAGTAGATCGCCTGCCATACGCCGAGCGCCAGACGCCCTTCGTGTACGAGCACCGTCTGCGATGCGCCGATGAGCGAAGCCTTGATGTGTGCGTCCGAGTTGCCCTCGGCATGTCGATAGTTCTCATCCCCGGCGGGCACGAGCTGCGCGAGCTTCCCGAGCACGTCTCGAACGACATCCGGGTCGGCGTTCTCCTGAATGGTGACGCCGGCCGTCGTGTGCGGTACGTAACAGATCGCGTAGCCCTCCTGCACGCCCGCATCCGCCACTGCTTCCCGAACGCGTGACGTGACGTCAATCAGTTCGCAACGCTGACGTGTCGGGATTTCAATCACCCTCATGCCTGCGGACTCCCGCGTTGCGGTCACACCTTCGGACAACCTTCCTTGGCTCGCGCCCCCGCGCCATCTATAATGGACCGGGTTTCGCGAAAAGTCCAACGAAAAGAGGGAATCTTCGCCCATGCCCAGGCGCCCGCGAGCCGTCGTCGCCATGAGCGGCGGAGTCGATTCAAGCGTGGCCGCAGCCATTCTCGCGGAACAGGGGTTCGACGTCGTCGGACTGTTTATGCGGATGGGCGCGGCGGCACGCGGTCCGGAAGACGTCGCGGCGACGGCGCGCCCCGCATGCTGTAGTGCGGCTGATGCGGCTGACGCCCGGTTCGTCGCCGGTGTGCTGAATATTCCTTTCTTCGCGTTGAACTTCAGCGCCGAGTTCGGCGGGATCATCCGGCACTTCGCCGATGAATACGCACACGGCCGCACGCCGAATCCCTGTATTCTCTGTAACGAACGATTGAAGTTCGGCCGCCTTCTTGAGTACGCACTCGCGACAGGTGCTGAGTTTGTCGCCACCGGCCATTATGCCAGGGTGGAAAACACGGCGGGGGATGTCCGCCTCCTCCGGGCCGCCGATCGTGCCAAGGATCAGTCGTACGTACTCTTCGGGCTCAGCCGCGAGGCCCTCGCCCGGACGCGGTTTCCCATCGGCCATCTGAGCAAGAACGAAGTCCGCCGGAAGGCCGAGCAATTGGGCCTGCCGGTGCATAGTAAGCCCGACTCCGCGGACATCTGTTTCGCTCCCGACCGCGACTACGCCCGCATCGTCGGCACATACCGCCCGGACGCCCTGCGCCCCGGCGAGGTGCGCGGCCCGGACGGGCGAGTCGTCGGAACCCACGAAGGCATCGCCCGTTACACGATCGGCCAACGCCACGGGCTGCGGATCGCCATGGGCGTGCCGATGTACGTCACGGATATCGACGCACAGACGAACGTGGTCACGATCGGGCCGAGGGAATGTCTGTTGCACGACGGGTTGCTCGCCTCGGATGTCCGCTGGCTGATCGACGAGCCCGCCGGTCCCGTACAAGGCGAGGTCCAGATCCGCTATACCCACACCGCAGCGCCGGCGACCATTGAACCCATGCCGGGCGGCGCCGCGCGTGTGCGATTCCGCTCACCGCAGACGGCCATCACACCGGGGCAGGCTGCGGTCTTCTACGACGGGGATCGCGTGCTGGGCGGCGGATGGATTGAGCGACTTCTGTGAACGCCCGGCGCCGGGTTGGAATCGCCCGCCGCCGTGCCGGTCACGTCTGCGGAAGGAGGCCCGCCGCCAGTTCGCTGATCCGGCCGGCCAGATCCACATCCCGCGTGGTAATCCCGCCCGATTCATGCGTGGTCAGTTCGATCGTCACGCGGTTGTACGTATTCCACCACTCGGGATGGTGCTTCTGCGACTCGGCGAGCAGCGCGACCTGCGTCATGAAGCCGAAGGCCTCGACGAAAGTCTTGAATCGAAACTCGCGGCGAAGCCTGTCGCCCTGCAGAGACCACCCGGGCAGCGACCGGACCGCGGAGTCGATCTGGGCGGGACTGAGCTTTTCCGGCGGCGGCATCGGCACCTCCCGTTGGCAAGGGTCGCGCGGCGCAATCAGATCGCATACCGCCCGGGCGGACGCTCGAAGCGGATGGGAATGCCCTTCATCACCTTCACGCCGGCGGACATTCCGATACGCGACGCCCCGGCATTGATCATCGCCTCGGCCATGGTCAGATTGCGGATCCCGCCGGCGGCCTTGACCTTCATCTTGAGCGGAGCCGCGTGCTGGCGCATCAGGCGCACGGCGTGCACCGTCGCGCCGCCGTCGGGATGAAAGCCCGTGCTGGTCTTCACGTAGTCGGCCTTTGCCTCGCCGCAGAGCTTGCAGCCCAGAATGATCTGCTCATCCGTCAGCGCCGCCGTCTCGAAGATGACCTTGAGCAGGTGCTTCGCCGACGCTGCGTGCACGGCCTCGGCCACGGCGGCGATGTCGTCCCGCACGGCGTTCGCCTCGCCGGCGATCAGGTCGCCGACGCGCAGGACCATGTCGATCTCGAGCGCGCCGTCGTCGATCGCGCGGCGGCTCTCCGCCACCTTGATCTCCGTGAGGCTGGCCCCGAGCGGGAAACCCGCCACCGCCGCCACGCACGTTTGCGAGTCGCGCAGGCGCCGCGCGGCCTGCTTCACGTGGATCGGGTTCACGCAGACGGCCGCGAAGCCGAACTGCAGCGCCTCGTCGCAGAGCTTGTCGATCTGTCCGGCCGTAGCCTCGGGCTTCAACAGCGTGTGATCGATCATCGAGGCGAGTTGTGAACGAGTCATTGACATTCCAATGCTCCGGTCCCGGGTTTTCGATTACCGCATCCGTTCGTCGGATCCGGAATCCGAAACCCCGATCACCCGATTCTTCCCCGTTCGCGCGGCACGGCGGCCTTCGTGAGGGGCATCTGAAAATCGCCGATGTAGCCCTTGCGCTGGAAGTACGTGAGGGCCTCCTCGGTCGAGCGAAAGACCTTCGTCGCCGTCTCGGTGACGAAGGGCGAGGGTTCCGCCTTCGGCTTCCAGACGACGTAGACCTCTTTGGTCGCCTCGAAGGCGTGCTGCAGCTCGCGTTCGACGCCGCTCGAGAGGCCGGGCTTGCCGTCGGGCAGCTCGGGAATAAAGCTTACGATCATGTCCGACTGGTCGATCAGCTTGAAATCGCGGGCGTAGATCTGCCCGTCAATGTCGCCCGCCACCGCGATCACGTCGGCCACGCGGAAGACGACGTCGCGGCCGTTGATCGTAAGCGTGAACCGGTCGCGGCCTTCCTTCGCGGCCTCCGTCGCATCGACGAGCAGCCGCTTCTCATCGAGATCGCCGGGGTCGAACGTGATGAAGTGCTCGGCCAGCGCGTCGCGGAATGCATCGATCTCCGCCAGGACCGCGGGCATGTCCATCACGTGCGTCATGGGGAACGACGGGTAGACCTTGCGACGATGAGGCTCGAACATGAGCCGGTACAGCGACTCCGCCGTGTCGCGCTCCGCCCCGCGGGCCAGCACGTAGAAGCTTCCGTAGCGCCGGAGGATGTTGGCCAGCACCTCCGTGACGACCATCTCCTCCTCGCGCCAGACGAGGATATCCTTGAGCGTGTGGGCGACGTCATGGTCGCGGTCCAGCCGCTCGTGGACGGCGTCCATGTTATCGACAAGCGTGACGTACAGGTCCGCGTTCAGCTCGTACATCTGGTCATAATCGAACGCGGGGAAAAGCCCGTGCTTCCAGCGAAAGGTGGCGTGGGTGTTGACGAGGAGGTTTTCGCTCTTCTCCGCGATGCGGATGATGTCCTTGAAGACGCTCCGGCGGAGCGAATCGAGCCGCGGCCGCGGCAGGTCGAGAATGCGGCCGGGCACCACGTCGGGGGCCTCGGCGTACATCATGTCGCCCACGTGGCAGACGGTCACATCCTTGCCCCGCTGGCGGGCCAGGCTCGCCACGCGTTCGAGAAACGGCTTCTTTTCCACGCCGACCTGCCCGGTCACGACGACGCGCACCCCGGCGTGCGGCGGTCGCGGAAAGAGGCTGTCGGTGGTTGTCGAACCTCGCGCCATCAATGAATTCCCTTGCCATCCCCTGTTGCCGGTCGTTGACACTACCGCCCGCCGAATCCCCGGTCAACGCGCGGTTCGGCCCGTGGCCCCCTCCACGGGCAGCATCGGGTACCAGAAGTGCATGTTGCGGAGGTGGCCCATGTGGTCCTCGCCGGTCTTGCCCTCGCAGCCCCAGAGGTGGAATTGCCCCTTGTCCGCGCGAGAGATGATCCGCATTGCCGCCGGTCCGGCTTCGTTGACCGCACGTCGCCGCGTCCCCGCGGCGACGATCAGGTTGTCCGCCGTTTCCTGGGTGCCGGCGTACCGACCGGGCTCGAGGTACGAATGCGTCACAAGAAGCGTCTTGCGCCCCGCGGCAGCCTCCGCGGCGAACCGGCAGAAATCCCTGACATCCCCCGGATTCACCTTGCGCCCGGCGCCCTCGCCGACGTAGCCCGCGTACAACGTATCCGCCAGATACAGCGCGTCGATCCGGTCGAAGTACGCCGGCACCTTCAGAATCGCACGAACGGCGCCGAAGCCCGCGCTGAATGACGATACACAGACGCGCCGCCATGTCGCCGTCGGCGCGACGAGGCCCCGCTCCTTCACGCCGGCCAACGCCTCGTCCAGCAGGGCCCCGAAGAGCTTCGGGTCGGAAAAGGGCTTCTCGTATCGGGCCGAAAGCCCGCCGTAGTTCACCGTAACCAGCACCGCACGAAGCCCCGCTGCGGCAAACTCGCGTTCCACGACGGACGGCACCCCGTGAAAATGCACCACCAGGTCCACCCGGTCAAGCCCGCGGGGCAGATCCGCCAGCACGAAGACCTCGCCGACCGTCTGCAGCCGGATCCGCGCTCCGGCCGGGGCAGGTCGTGTGGCCGACGCCGGCGCCAGGGCTACGGCCACCGGCACCGGCCGCGCCGCGCGGGTCGCCGGCCCCTTTCCGGGCGTTGCCGCCGACGGCGGCTCGACCTTCGCGGCGAGTTTTTCGGATGTCTCGGCGCAGGATGCCAACGCGACGATCCCCAGTACCCAACACCATCGCCCTGCAATCGCTCGATGCATCGGAGGTCTCCCTGGTCTTATGCCGGACATACAGACTACTTGACCGCCCGGCCTCCTGTCGATATCTTCAATGCTGCTACCGGCGGCCGTGCAGGCGGCCGCACCCTGGGGAATAGTGTAATGGTAGCACGAGTGGCTCTGGACCACTTAGTCTAGGTTCGAATCCTAGTTCCCCAGTAACTTTGTTCCTCAAGGCTCAGAACGCGCACACCGAGCCGGTACGTGGAAAGCTTTTCCTTCGATTTCGAGCCGTGGGACCTGACCGAGTATGTCTGGGTCCTGCTCGCCGTGCTGCTGGCGGCCGAATCGGTCCGGTGGGCCGCGTCGGGCGTCGGCTGGAGACGTGCGGCCCGGTTTCTGATCGGCGGCACGGCTCTGGGCATCGCGACGGCGGTGTTCGCCCGGTCCGGTCTGTGGCACAGCGCCCGCGCGATGACGTGGGCGATTGCGGGTCTGGGCATTCTGGCCCTGGTCTGGGCGGTCCGCGCCTACCGATGCACGACCCGCCCGCTGTCGCGCGGCGAACGCGGGTTGCTGCTCGGCCTTCGATCCGTGGCGGTGCTCGCGATCCTCGTGATCCTCGCGCGGCCGGTCGTGCGGTGGACCCGGATCGTCGACGAGCGCGGCACGCTTGTTGTGCTCGCCGATGATTCGCGCTCGATGACAATCCGCGACGTCGCCGCCGGGCCGGGGCCCGCCCGGTCACGGATCGAGCAGCTCGATTCGCTGCTGCACGACAACCGCATCGAGCTCGAACGCATCCGCCGTACGCGCGAGGTGCTGCCGTTCACGTTCGATGCATCCCTGCGAACCGCGGAGCCCGAGCAGGTTACGGGCAAGGGCCCCGCCACAGCCCTGGCCGCCGCCCTGCGGGATGCCTGCCGGCAGGGCTTGAGCGAGGGCCGGCGGCTGGTCGGTGTGCTGCTGCTCACGGACGGCGGCGAGAACTTCTCCGCGGTGGACCCCCTGACGGTGGCCACGGAGATCGGGCAGGCGGGCGTGCCTCTGTGGGCCGTCGGGCTGGGCAGCGAACTGCCGGCGGGACAGACCCGCGGCCTGACCGCGCGGCGGCTGACGATGCCCGCGCGGGTGGCCGTCCTCAACCGGCTCACGGTCCGCGGCGAGTTGCTGGCCCTGGGCCTTGCCGGCCGGACCGTGCAGGTGGAGCTCCTGTTCGATGACAAGGTGGTGGACACGAAGAGCCTCCAGCCCTCGCAGGCACGGGAGACACTCCTGACCGAGCTGACCCACACGCCCGCCGACGCGGGCCTGCACAAGGTGACCCTGCGGGCCACGACGAACGATCTGGACCCGGCGCAGCGCACCGTGACGCTCTCGCAATTCGTGCATGTGACGAAGGAGTACGTGCAGGTGCTCTACATCGACCGGCCGCGGTATGAGCGTGCGGCGATTGCGCGGTCGCTCGAAGCGGCCTCGGAAATCCGCCTGACGAAGGCTCAGGTGGGCAAGAGGGGCGGGCGGATCAACAACCGGCTCCCGGAGCGCCCGGGCAAGTGGCTGACGTTCGACGTACTCATCCTTGGCGATGTGAACCAGCAGGAGGTTTACCCGACGCAGCTTCAAGCAATCCGCGACGCGGTGCGCGACCACGGGCGCGGGCTGCTGGTGATTGCCGGGGCACGCGGTCTCGGCGGCGCCGCCTTTGCCGGTACAGCCCTGGCCGACGTGCTGCCCATGGCCGCCGCATCGAAAGGCACGATTCGCGGCCCGCTGCCCATCCGGCCGACCCCCTCGGGCCTCCGCCACCCGGCCTGCCGCCTGGCGATGACGCCCGAGGAAACCCAGCGCCTCTGGGCGCTCCTGCCCGCGGCGCCGGAGGCCGACATCCTGCAATCTCCCAAGCCGGCCGCCGTAGCCCTCCTGACCGGTCCCGCCGGGCAGCCGATCCTCCTGACACAGGAGGCCGGCGCGGGGCGATCCGCCGTGCTGGCGATCGACTCAACCTGGCGCTGGCCGCTCGAGGTGGACAACGGCCGCGAGATCCACGCCCGATTCTGGCGCCAGCTCGTGTTGTGGCTCGCCAATCGCCAGCCGAGCGTCTGGGTGACGACCAACCAGCCGCGCTATACGCTCGCCCGGCTGACCGCCGGCGCGGACACCGTGATCGTGGAGGCCGGCGTGGACGTCTTCGGATCCGACACCGCTTCCCCGCGCATCGTCCTGTCGGGCGAACTCAGGGGACCGGGCGGTCAGCGCGAGCCGCTGACCTTTGTGCGGCGCAACGACCGGTACGAAGCCCGCCCCACCCCTGCCGCCGTCGGCGAGTATCAGATCGAGGTCAGGGCAGCGGCGGACGGGGTTCCCGCCGACCCTGCACAAGCCGCGTTCGTCGTCGAATCGCCCGACATCGAGATGCAGGACGCCACGGCCAACTTCGAGCTGCTGCGCCAGATGGCGGCCAGAACGGCTGCGGCGGGCGGGATGTTCGTAACGGCGGACCACGCGGCGGAGATCTTCCGGCGCATTCTGTCGTCCGAGCATACGGTGCGCCGCACCCTGACGCATACGACGAATCTCGCCGCGCGGGGCCGCTGGCCGATGCTGGCCGTGGTCATCGCCGCGCTCGTGGCGGAGTGGATCATCCGCAAACGCCGCGGTCTGGCGTGAATCTCCGAGTACACTACACCCGCCTGCAAGGCGGGGGCCTGGGGATGGACTGTAAGTCCACTGAAGACTCCCGCCGGAGGGCCTCGACCCGAAACAGGCCCCGGTCGTCAGGAGGCTCCTGATCGTACTCCCTGATGGCGAACGTCGTGTGCGCGGATGTGCGATCGTTCTCCACTCGCAGCGGTGTACCTCAAGGTGTCGCCTGAAGGCGAGGGCTTCACGCCCTCCCATCGTGGGACAGTGAACCACGAGCCCAAGGCGGCCTTCGGCCGCAACCGAACACGGGCGCGCCAGCCCCCGTCATGCTGAGCGAAGCGAAGCATCTGGCTTGCCTGCGCCAACCAGCCAGATTCTTCGTCGCTGCGCTCCTCAGAATGACGGGTGGCGCTACCGCCGCAGCGCGATCCATGCGCGAAAGGCGCGCAGAAGCGGCGACGGAAGACTCCAAGGCGGCCTTCGGCCGCAACCGAACACGGGCGCGCCGGCGGCCGTCATGCTGAGCGAAGCGAAGCATCTGGCTTGCCTGCGCCAATCAGCCGGATTCTTCGTCGCTGCGCTCCTCAGAATGACA
>CAZZFA010000031.1:0-53259 GCA_964653435.1 uncultured Planctomycetales bacterium
ATCGCTGGGCTATTCTCACACGCCCCTCCGGGGCGTCGGCGTGGCTGCCTGGCGGGCGCTGCTCCGGGGCATCGGCTTGGGTGCTCGGCGGGCGCTGCTCCGGGGCGTCGGCTTGGGGTGCTCGGCGGGCGCTGCTCCGGGGCGTTGGCCTGGGGTGCCCGGCAGGCACCTGCTCCGGGGCGTTGGCCTGGGTGCTCGGCGGACCACGCGAAGATGTGGGGAAACCTGCGCCTTCAAGCGGTCGGGCCCGGCGCTCATCCCGCTCTTGCCTTTACGATCTGCCGCGGCGGCTTCCGCCAAGCCTCCCACGCCGTCGCCAGAGACGCACCGCAACTACGGCCATGCGCCCGGGCGCCGGCGATCGCTGGCGGACGGGCACCGGGTGGGTATACTTGTGGACAATTCCGCGCGAGCAACGTGTGTCAACTTTGGAGTCGGATACATGAGCTTTCAGGGATTGACTATCGGTATTCCGAAAGAGGTCATGGCCGGTGAGCGCCGGGTGGCGGCCACGCCCGAGACCGTCCGCAAGATGCGGCAGGCCGGCGCGCGGGTGCTGATCGAAGCCGGTGCCGGCGTCGGATCGCACTTCCCCGATGAGGACTACGCGGCGGCGGGAGCCGAGCTTATCGCCAACGTCGAGGACCTCTTCGCGCAAGCCGATCTGATCCTGAAGGTCAAAGAGCCGCAGTTCCGCACCGCGCAGAACAAGCACGAGATCGATATGATGCGGCCCGGGCAGTATCTCGTCACGTTCCTCCACCCGGCCAACCCCGACAATCACGACATGATCAAGCGCCTCGCCGCCCGCGGCGTGATCGCTCTCACGCTGGATTCCATCCCGCGGACGTCGCGGGCGCAGCCGATGGACGCCCTGACCTCCATGAGCACGGTAGCCGGGTACAAGGCCGTCCTGCTGGCCGCCAACCGCCTCCCCCGGTTCATGCCGATGGTTGGCACGGCCGTCGGAACCCTCGAACCGGCAAAGGCGCTGGTCGTGGGGACCGGCGTGGCGGGGCTGCAGGCACTGGCGACGGCCAAGCGTCTGGGCGCGGTCCTGTATGCGGCCGACATCCGCGAGGAGGCCTGCCAGCACGCCAAGAGCCTGGGCGCCAAGCTGGTGGACCTGAAGGTGCCCGCGGAAATCGCCGTGGCAGCCGGCGGTTACGCGCGGACGCTGCCGGACGAGTGGCTGGCCCGCGAACGCGAGATCCTGGCGCCCGTAGTGGCACAGGCGGACATCGTCATCACGACGGCGCTCGTGCCGGGAAGGGTCGCGCCGATTCTGATTACCGAGGCGATGGTGCGATCGATGAAGTCGGGCTCGGCCCTGGTGGACATTTCGATCGATCAGGGCGGCAATTGCGAGATCACCGAGCACGGGCAGGTGTGCGAGAAGTACGGCGTGAGCATCGACGGCACGAAGAACATCCCGGGCATGGTCCCCACCGCATCCACCTGGATGTTCGCGCACAACATCTTCAACTACGCCGCGAACCTCGTGAAGGAGGGCCGCGTGAATCTGGACATGAACGACGACATCATCGCTTCGTCCCTTGTGACGCGCGACGGCCGGATCGTGCATGCCGGGGCGCTCGAGGCGATGGCAAAGGGACACGCACGATGAGCGATCTCCTGCTGATGCTGGGCGTTTTCGCCGCGACGTTCGCGATCGGATACGCGCTGATCTCGAAGGTCCCGCCGATGCTGCACACCCCGCTGATGTCCATGACCAACGCGATCTCGGCGGTGACGGTGCTGGCAGCGCTGCTGCTCTTCGCGGCTCCCCTGGACGCGACGAACGCGTGGCTGGGAGCCATCGCCATCGCGGCGGCGATGTTCAACGTGGTGGGCGGCTTCGTGATCACCGACCGGATGCTCGGCATGTTCCGCAGGAGGGAGCCGGAGGCATAGCCACGACCACGGCATCTCCGGCGGACGCGCCGGCCCCGGAAGCGCGGACGCATTCCCGGGACGCCATGCAACAGAGGATTGCAGCTTCCATGACGCAGCCAGGGTTGTTCGTCGCGGACCTCGGCATCATCGCACTGCTGATCGTCGGTATTTCGCGCTTCCGCAGCCCCCGCGGCGCGCGGCAGGGCAATCTCATCGAGGCGCTCGCCCTCGCGCTTGCCGCCGCCGTTGTCATGACGCGATACCCGATCACGGGCATTTCGTTCATTCTTCCGGCCGTCCTCATCGGCGGAACCGTCGGCTGGCTCGTCGCCGCCCGGGTGAGCATGGTCCAGATCCCGGCGATGGTCGCCTTCCAGCACGGCATGGGCGGAATCGCGGCCACGTTCGTATCGCTGGTCGAACTCTCGCGAAGGGCGGGCGAGGCGCCCCCGATCAACGCGGCCTCGGCCGTGCTGGGCCTGATCGTCGGTGCGGCGACCTTCAGCGGCAGTATGGTCGCCGCCGGCAAGCTCTCCGGCCGGCTCAAGCAGACCCCGGTCGTGCTCCCTCATCACGACCTCATCCTGGCCGCCCTTGTGCTGGCCGTTGCCGCACTGGCGAGCCTCCCGAGCGCAGTCGGCGGCGCACTTGCGTATCGGGCGATGCTCGTGCTGACGGGGGCAGCCATGGCGCTCGGGATCGTATTCTCCGTCCGTATCGGCGGCGCCGATATGCCCGTCCTGATATCGTTTCTCAACGCCACGGCGGGTCTGGCCGCCGCGCTCTGCGGCCTGACGATTCAGAACCGCCTGCTCATCGCCTGCGGGGCGACGGTGGCCGCGTCGGGGTCCATCCTCACCCACGTCATGTGCCGCGCGATGAACCGCAGCCTGCTGAGCATCATCACCGGCACGCTGGTCACCGCCCCGCCCGGCCGGGACGCGGCAATGGAGAGCTCCGCCGCCGATGCGGCGCCGCCGCCGGTGCCGGCGGACTCGCCCGCTGAAACGGCCGCCGACGCAACGGCGGCGCCGCCGCTGGCACGGGCGATCGGGGCATTGAAGGATGCCCGCAGCGTCATCGTCATCCCCGGCTACGGCATGGCGCTGGCGCAGGCCCAGTTCGAGGTGGTGCAACTCGCCCGCAAGCTCGAGGAAGCGGGCAAGCAGGTCCGTTTCGCGATCCATCCCGTCGCGGGGCGGATGCCCGGCCACATGCACGTGTTGCTCGCCGAAGCGGAGGTGGACTACGACAAGCTGTTCGAGATCGACCGGATCAACCCCGAGTTCCGCGAGACGGACGCGGTCCTGATCGTCGGCGCCTGTGATGTGGTCAATCCCGCGGCGATCAACGTGCCGGGCACGCCGATCTCCGGCATGCCGATCCTCATGGCGCACGAGGCGAAGCAGATCATCGTCTGCAACCTGGACGAGCGGCCCGGCTACTCCGGCGTGGAGAATCCGCTCTACCGCGACCCCCGGACGATCTTCCTGGCAGGCGACGCGAAGGGAAACGTGCAGGCGCTGCTCGACGGCCTGGCCTGAGCACCCGACCGGGACCACGCCGCGCCCGTACCGCGCCCGCCGGGGCAACGGAGACCATCCCCCGCGTTGTGCGACGCTGCGCGGAAGCAGGCTGCCTCTTCCCGTCGTCCCGTCGCCGGGGTTGGCGGTACCTTCCGGTCAGCCGCACTTCGGCAGACGGTTCGGGCCGTTGAAACAGCTCTGGAATGCGGAGAAATCGAGCAGATCCACGTCGGTGTCTCCGTCGAAATCCGCATCGCCGCAGGCGGCCTGCTTCGGCGCGCGGTTGGGCCCGTTGAAACAGCCCTGGAACATCGCGAAGTCCGCGAGATCCGCGTCCCCGTCCAGATCGAGGTCCGCCCGGGCGAGGAACGTCGCCCGCACCACGGTCGTCGAACCCGCGCCGGCATTGAGCGTGCCGCTCACGTGTACGCGGCCCGTGACCGCATCATAGGTATACGCCGCCGCCATTCCGTCTTGCGTGACCGAGAGCGGCGTCCGGTCGGCCGGGATTCGGATGTAGCTGTCGTAATGGATCGTGCCGCCGGTGCGATTCGTGAACACCTCGGTGCTTTCCCGCGCCGACTCCGCGCACGCGACATCGAACCGCTTGCCTCCGAGCCGGATATTCCGGAACGTCATCGTCGTCCATCCGGTCGGCAGCTTCGGCTCGAGCCGCACCGTGTCCGCGGCGGCATCCGGCTGATGGTCCAGGAACAGCATGATCGCGTCGGCCAGCGTGGACATGGATTCCCACGCATTCGGCCAGGCCGCCTGCAGAAGGAAGTCGCCCTGCCCGGGGTAGAGCAGACTGTTGCCCGGGGCGATCTGCTCGGCGCCCAGGCCCGCCGGCCCGAGCCGCGTCTTGAGCAGGTCGAGGCGGTACTTGTGGTTGTCGATGTCGCCCTTGCCCGGCGTACAATCCTGCCGGTATGCGTAGTACTGCCCGTACCAGATCGTGCTCAGGAACCACGGGCCGCCGTTCCAGTACGTGTCGCCCCAGTAGCGGTTGATCAGGTCGGTCCACTCGCCGCCGAAGTTCACCAGCGGGTGGTTGTTGCCCCAGCGGTCCGTGGCGACGCCGTTTATCCGGTCGATGACCCGCACGATCCGCGGGTCCGTCGGCGAGTGCGTTTCAAACGGCACGACGAGGCCGAGCTGGCTGATGTCGGTGTTCTCGCCGTTCCAGTCAAGCCGGCCGTTGATCCCGCTCAGAATCGTGGCCGCCCGCGCGCGGAACAGGGCGGCATCGGCGGCATGCCCCGTGATCGTCGCGATCTGCGCCGCATCCATCAGGCCCCGGTGCACCGCCGCATTGGAGTAGAGGAAATCGTCCCAGGAGTCCTCCCACACGTTGTTGCCGTGCATGAGGCTGTTCGGGTCGTCGAAGTAGAGGCGCCCGTCGATCGTGCTGTCCTCGCTCATCGCGCGGGCCGCCTCATAGAACATCTGGTAATTCGCATGGAGGAACGCCAGATCGCCCGTCGTGAGATAGTGGTAGTACCCGCCCCACGGCACGTTGGCCGTCTCATCCACCTGCGGCGCGGTCCAGACCTGGTAGCCGTCGGTCGTATACTTCTGGTACCAGAATCCCCTGCGGCCGGGCTCCTCATTCGCCCGGTACGCCACGTCGCGCAGGAAGCGGTAGACCTCGGCGGCATCGGCCGGGTGACCCGTGCGGTCGAGCGTATTGGCGGCGTACAGCGCGTCGCGCGGCCAGACGAACGGGTAGGCCCCGTTATGCATCCCGGCGATCACCCCGCCGCCGTTGCCGTCAAGGTGCAGCGCTGTCGCCAGAAGGCACCGCCGGAAGAGCGCGTCGTATGCATCGTCGGGCAGGTCCACGTCGACGCCGTCCGCCAGCCAGTTCGCCCAGTACGCCTCCGTAGCGGACTGCACGCCCGCCATGGCCGTCGTCATGAACCAGTCCATCGCCGGTGCGATGACGTACTCGTACGTCCCCGTCGCTCCGGCGAAGTCGTCAAACCCGCCCGCGACGGCCAGGTCGATCTCCTTCGACGCCCCGGGCTCGAGCGTGAGCTTCAGGCCGATCCACCCGTTCGAGTTGTCGCCGCTGCTCTCGCGCCAGTTGCCCATTGACGACGTACCTGTGCTGCCGCCGACGGCCTCGCACAGCTTCAGCCCGACGCCGAAATAGATCGAGACGTTCTTCTCGTAGTCCGGGAAGCTTGTGGGGTTGTACTCGCCGCTCGTGGAGGTCCTCCGGTACGTGTTGTCATAGGCGACCATCACGCCGCGCGAACCGTCCATATACATGGCGTCGTACGCATCGCCGCCGTTGATGGCGAAGTCGCAGTCGTAGTAGAAGTTGATCTCCCGCGCGGCGGTCCCGTTGTTCGTCAGAACGAATCGCTTGACGTAGAGGCCGCGGACGGGCTGACCGCCGCCGTCCTGCGGAAACGCAACCCCGGCCGGCGCCAGGTCATACTGATCCACGCGGATCGCGTACCCGTTGATACTCAACACCGAAGCCGTGTGGATCGTGTTGTTGTCCGTCGTGTACGCCTGCGTCAGCCCCGTGTAGGCCCCACCCTCGTTGCTCAGCCAGTATGTCACGCCGTCGATCCGCAGACCCGCCACGCCCTGGTTCACGTTCATCTGTCCGCGGTAACCCGTGGGCAGCCCGGGCGGAAACGTATCCAGACCGTCCACGTAACCCTCGTTCTTCGTCCCGACCCCCTGCCGGCACCCCGCCGACGGGTAGTAGATGTCGTAGAGCGAGCCGTTCTGATCGATCATCACGTTGATGTAGCGATTGCCGACGACGCCCTCTTCCTTCCAGAGATGAATCCGCGGATAGCCGACCCCCGGCGGCGCGTACGGATGCCCCTGGCCGGGCCACGCCAGCCTCACCCGGTACGGAAAGACCTCGGCGGTCGCGGCGGGATCGTCGCATGTACCGTCGGCGCAGCCGTAGTTGTTGGCGAAGATCTCCGCGCCCCCGCCGCTGTGCCAGGCGCCGATCTTGTACTTCACGTCGGTCCCGAACGTGCGCGTGCCCGCCGGCAGGGTGCACTTCCACCAGTCGATGTTCGGCGAATGAGGCTCGTTGCGGACGAACGTAATCTGACCCGCCGAAGACCGCAGGACCGAAGTCGTACCGGTGGGCGTTCCCCGGCTTCCGACCGGCTCGCTGCCGTCGGTCGTGTAGTACACGGCGACATCGGTATACCAGAACGAGTACCCGATGCGGATCCACAGATCGACAACCTCTTCCTCGCGGGGCACGTCCGGCTCGCGCATGGTGACGCCGGCGGGCTCGCCGTAAACGGCGTTGGCCGGTATATGTTCCACAAAGTCGGGCGTGGCCGCCGCGGGGAACGCGAAGGCCAGGATCGTCAGAACGCCCGCCGCCGCGAACAGGGAAGCACGCTTCCTTACCATCTGACTGCCTCCGGAAAGCCCCGCGCGGCAAGCCCCCCCCGAATGCGCCACGGCGAAGCCGGTGCGATACTCGGGTAAGTCCCGCCGGCGCTACTCGCTGATGCACGCCGGGGAGCGGTTCGGCCCGTGGAAACACGCCTGGAACAGGGCGAAATCCGCCAAGTCCACGTCGCCGTCGAGATCGCCGTCCGCGCCTCCGCAGCCGCTTCCCCTCGGCGTCCGGTTCGGACCGTTGAAACACGCCTGGAAAGCGGCGAAATCCGCGAGGTCCACGTCGTTGTCCCCGTCGAGATCCCCCACCACGGACCGCATGATCGTAATCACGGCCTCGGGCACGTTGGAGGTTGCCCCGTAGTTGCTCCCGGCCACCAGCATCGGCTCGGGATACGTCGAGCCGCTGCTCATGCCGATGTAGAACGCCGACGAGGCGCCGTTGTCCGCGATGCCCTTTCCGCCGATGCCCAGAAAGACCTTGACCGTGCCCTCGTGAACTGCGGTCAGCGTCAGCCTGGCGAACCGGAACGGGTCCGTCGGGATGGTGTCGGTGTTCGTGAGGTCGATGGCGTTCGCCGTGTCGATGCCGATCCCGCCCGTGCAGGACAGCGGATTGCCGGCGTACGTCGAGAACCATCGCCCGTCCGAATTGTCGATCTCGAGCTGCGTGCTCACCTGCCCGCCGTCGTCGCTGCGGACCTGGACGCTCAGGCTGATCCCGTCGTACCCTTTCGTGACGGCCGTCTTGCTGATCCAGACATAGAGGGTCACCTGGTCGCCGACGACCGTGGTCGGTGCGGGGTTGGTCGTGGCATACAGCCCGCCGTCGTCGGGATTGCGACTGAGCCACATGTAGTTCTGCGCGGCCGCACGGCTCACGCCGACCAGCAGCGTGAGGGCTGCCAGGCACAGGGCGCGCCGGCCGCCCCGGCGCTGCGTGGCACGAATCGCCCCCGCCCGCCCGCTCATCCGCCACCTCCCAGTAACGTCGAGACGAACGCATCCCGGTCGGCCGTATCCACGACGCCGTCCCCGTTCAGGTCCGCCCGCGGATCGAACCCCCCCGCGTTGAGGACGTTTGCAAAGCCCTTGATGTCGAAGTTGTTGACGAGCGCGTCTCCGTTGAAATCCCCCAGACCGCTGAGCCCGCCGATGATCGCCCGCACGCCGGCAAACGTCACGACGCCTGCCCGTCCGGATTCCTCGAACACGACGACATCCAGCCGGTGATTCCCGCTGCCGATCCCGCTGAACGTGCGGCTGAACTGGTAGCGGTCGTCCTGCGTCGCCGGATTCTGGCCGCTTCGGGCAAGGGCGACGAGGTCGGTCCCCGGCGCCGCATCGAGAAACATGTTGGCGGTCCTCACGGTCCCGTCCGTCGAGCGGACGACGAACTTGTAGGTCGCCGTCGTGATGGTCTGGCCGCTCGCCGGCGCCGTGCAGACCAGCGACGCCGTCTGCCGGTCGATGTACAGCACCTGCCGCCACGTCTGGAAGATCGGCGGCGAGCCGGACGGGCGATGCCGGAACGCGATCACCGTCAGGTAGTGCCGCCCCTCGGAGAGCTTTGTCGCGTCGATCGTCTGGCGGTAGAGGCCCTTCTGCACACCGCCGATGTTGATCCCGCCGCTTTGCAGCGTCACCACCTGCGTCGTGAAGTTCTCGAAGCCGTAGCCGACGAAGCCTGGATCCGTGGAGTCGACGACGCCGTTGCCGTTCAGGTCGATCCCGCCGTCCATCCGCAGCATCGCGAAGTCGTCCTTGTCGGGATCGAGCGGGTCGGGATCGGTCGTCTCCAGGCGGACCTCGAACGAATCGGCCGTGATCACGCTGATCGGCGTCAGCCGCCGTGTGCCGTTCGGCGTGCCCGGCGGGTCCGCCGGGATCGTCGAGGCGACGGGCGTGACGAAGAGATCGCCCGTCGGGTTGCCCGGCCCGTACATCACGTAGCCGCGGTTGTGCGCCACCCCGTTGACGTTGCGGTTCCGCGGCACGCGGATCGTCACCCAGCCGCCGGAGCCTACCGTCACGACGTCGAAAATGTCGTTGTTCGGATCGACGAGCGAATCGGTGGCGTTGCCGGTCAGCTCGCGCAGCCGCATCCCCGCCGGAAAGCCCGTCTGCACGGTCCGCTGGTCGTAGCCGTTGTCGTGCCGGTCGTTGATGCCCACCAGTACGCTGTTGTACCGCTCGAAGACCAGCACATCGGCGAAGCTGGTGTTGCCCGGGTCGCGCCGCTCGACGTACGGGCCGCGGACGTATTCGTTGTGCACGTCCACGAGCCGCGTGATCTGATCACCGTATTGCCCGCCGAGCGCATCGCCGCGCCCGTCCTTCGGAAACGAGACGGAACCGAACTCGCCCGCCTGGAAGTACACGATCGGCGAGCCGGCCCGCGTAAGGATGTACGCGTAGGCGAGGTTGTTGTCCCCGGGCGGGTACTGGTCGTGGCTCTGGACGAACTGCACGCCGAACGTACCGTTGTTCGCGTCGCCGTCGAAGATCTGATCGACACTCGCGTTCACGATGTTTTCCCAGGAGCCGAGCCCGTTGCCCGTCAGGTTATTCAACATCGCGAAGTAGAGGGGGAAGTCCAGCGTGTCGCGATTCCCCTGGACGCCGCCCGTCGTGTCGCAGAACCCCTGCCCGTTCTTGCACACGTAGCCCGAGTGCCAGCCGAGGTTGCCGTCGTAGATCTCCATGAAGCTGAACGGCGTGGTCGGCGTGCCGTCGAGCAGCCGCGGCCCGCGGTTCCACACCTGGCGGTCGTAGTACTGCGAGAGGAACCAGTTCGGCATGTGCTTGGCCGCGTCGATGCGGAAGCCGTCCACGCCGATCACTTCGAGCATCCACTGCGCATAGCGCACCAGCAGGCCCGTAGCGTTCTCCAGATACGGATCGCCCGCCATCGGGTCCGCCAGGTTGTACGGATGAATGCCGACGCTGTTGGCCGGCAGCTCGGCATCGGGGTAGTACTGCCGGTTGTTCGCGTCGGGCCTGTTGTAGATGGTCCCCGCCGGGATGTTGTTCGGGTCGCCCGCCGTCACCGGCTGCCGATAGAACGTGTAATTCTTCTCCTGGGCAATGTCGATGAGGCCCGCGATGCGGCAGTTGATCGGGTCCGCCTCGCAGTCGGTCACCAGCGGGTGAAAGTCGCCGTTGGAGTCGCCGCCCCAGCTCAGCACGAATCCGGGATACCCGCCGGCTGCGGCGAAACCCGGCGTGTTGCCGTCGCTCGTTGAGTTGTGGTTGAGCACCAGGTCGATGAAGACGGAGATGCCCGCCCGGTGTTCCGCCGCAATAGCCGCGAGGAGCTCCTCTTTCGTGCCGTAGCGCGTCCGGCTGGTGGGAGTACCAAGGTCGAAGCGGTCGAACACGTTGTAGCCGATCGAGGCGGTCCCGTTCTCGCCCTTGCCCGGCGGCGGCGTCCACACGCGCCCGTACCCGGCCATGAAGGCGTCGGCCGTGCGGTCCTCCATGGTTCGCCATGAGGTCTCGAACCACTGGAGCGTCACGGGCGTGATCTGCGCCTCGCCGTGGGGAGCGGCCAAGGCCAGCCCCGCCAGGGACAGCAGCAACGCAATGGAACCGGGTCGTTTCACCAGCCGGCCGACTCCCGCCTCAGGTCGACACCACTCCCGTACCTCCGCCGCTCCTCGTTGATCCGACCCTTGGCGGCCCCGGTTCGGGAACCGCCAAGGGTCGAATATCACGCCGAAGCGGCCGGATACCATTCCCGGTCCGCGGCTTTCGTCCGTCCCCCGTGCCCCCCCGCGAGGAGGCGCCAGAAGAACTGTAGTGCCCCGTGTGTCAGCGCGCCCGGCGACGCAGCAGGCCCAGCCCGCCCAGCACCATCAGCCCCAGCGTAGCCGGCTCAGGAACCGTCTCCACCTTGATGATGCCGTTCAAAGCGTCTACCCAGAAAACCGCCGTCGGCTTCTCCGCCGTCACCTCGAACCACGTCGTGTTCGCATTGACGCTGCGGAAGTCGTCGCCGATCGCATCCCACGACCCCGTAACGACAGCCTTCCACTGATACCAGCCGGGGGCCAGGGTCGCCTGGGTCTTGTAGATCCCGCCGCCTTGCGGCGCCATCGCCGTGGCCGGGTTCGCGTTATTCCAGCCCTGCCAGTCGCCGACAGCCGTCCACGTGCCGGGATCGGTGCTCGTGCCCATCCGTCCCCAGTTGCCACGCCATCCGTCCTGAATGTCGTTTTCATTGAACGTGAGGGTGACGTTGCCCGAGCTGTCGCCGAAGAACCAACTGTTCCCGCTGCCGGGCCAGTTCTGCGACCAGTCACCGATCGTAACCTTGAATTCATGCCGACCGCCCACGCCGCTCAGGGTGGTCTGCCAGATGCCGCCGCCCATGTCGGTCATGATGTTTCCGGCGGCGTTCCAGCCGTTGAAGTCCCCGGCCACATAATACGCCCCGAAGGCCGGCGTGGCCGCCAGGGCCAACAACGTCGCGACAATCAGTTTCCGCATTTTCCTGACCTCCTTCTGTAAACCACTCTCGACCGTTCACCTGTACTTCCAGCTCGCCCGACCCGCCGTCGGGAACAGGCGAGACCGAACTTGTCATCGTAACCCGGCTCTCCGCTGCGCCCGGCAACCGCCCTGGGCATCCGCTCGATCCTCAGGTTCCGCATCCGGCTTTCGGCGGACGGTTCGGACCGTTGAAACATCCCTGGAACGCATTGAAGTCGGCCAAGTCCACGTCCGCCACCACCGGGTTATCGCCGACATCCAGACACGCACACTGCCGCTGATCCGCCGTGGCCTTGTACGGTCGGTTCGGACCGTTGAAACACGATTGGAACACGTTGAAATCGGCCAGGTCCACATCGCCGTCGCCGTCCACGTCCTGGCGCGCCGGGAAGCACATGTCCACGTGGAAAGCGGACGGCAACCTGCCCTCGGCGCACGTGGTCACCACCACGTCCCAGTCCCCGTCGTAGGCCCCGGGTTCTCCCCCGGTCAGGTCGAACTCCGCCATGAGCGTATTGGAGTCCACGAATACCACGTTCGTGCCCGGAATGTCGGGCTTGCCGCTCTGGGCCAGCTTGACCGTGGCCCCGGCTGTGAAGTTCGAGCCGGTGATCTGCGCCTGCACCGGCCCGACAAGGGCCGGAAGCCCCCACGGCGGCGGCGGCGGCCGCAGATTGCCGTAACCTTGGACCGCAGAGCTCGGTGTGATCGTCTCGACCACCGGGGCGACGCAGCCCGCCGTGATCGTGACGCTCATGCAATGATATCCGAACGGCGAGCTGGTCAGGTCAACCGGCGGGTTGCCGAAATTGTCCCACCCGCCGCCCAGCCCCGCCGGGAGGAACTGGTTCGACAGGTAGCCGTTGTTACCGCCCTTGATCAGCGCGAACAGGCAGGTTGTCGACCCCGGTTCCGGTGAACCGACGGCCGACAGCGGGATGCGGATCTCAAAACCCGTCGTGGCCGTCGCCGCGTTTGCCTGCTGCACGTACGGATCGTTCGCCACGTTGTCATCGACGCCGAGCGTGTTGGTGTTGTTCAGAGCGACCTGCCAATCCGGCCCGGCCGCGCCGCCACTGAGGTTCCCGCTGCCCGAGCCGACGGCGTTGGCACCCATGTATGTGCTCGTGTTGGCGTTCAGATCCACCAGATCGACGTAAATGGTGCCCTGCCAGTTGTTCACCACCAGCGCGTAATCCGCATCGAGCGGAATCTTGTCCCCCGCAAGCCCCGCGATGCGCCCCGCATTTCCGTCGAGCGGCACGGTCAGGCCTTCGCCGACACCCGGCAACGTGTCCAGGAAGATCACTAGGTCATTGCCGTTCGGCTCCAGGTTTCCCGTGATCGCAATCTGCAGATCGCCGTCGCTCTGGACGAACATCCGGTCCAGTTCCGACCCTGCGGAATGCAGATCCGGATACTGCGGGTGGTCGCCGAAACTCGTCGGCGTGTCCTGGCTCGCCACCAGCGCCCCGCTGTACTTGTTCACTAGGTCCGTGCCGTCGATGGTCGGCGCGAACGGGGCCGGAGTAAGCTGCAACGTTGCGAACTGATTGCCGTCGCCGCCAATCCCGCCGGTCGTGATCCCTGCGAAGTTCGGCCGCCATCCGATGTCGGCGGGAGGATTCGCCCCCGCAATCCCCGGCAGTGTCTGGTTACTCACCATGCCGGGGCCGGAGGTCAGAAGGACGGCCACCTTGACTGTCACCGGCTCCGTCAGGGGCAGCGACTCCGGCGCGAAACCGAGGTCGAGCAGCGAAATCTTGGCTTCCAGACCGGTTGTCTGCGTCCGAGGGTCGCCCGTCAGGCCGGAGCCCGGCGCCGCCACCGCATTGCCCGTCACACCCGCGAACCCGGTGTTGTTGTACGCGAACTCGGAACCGTTGGGATTCGTCCCGTTGCTGAGCACCCCGCTGCCGCTGTCCACACCCACCTCACCGCGGTACACGCGCGTCGCGTAGTAGTCCAGCGCCTCATTGGGAGGTCCGCACGGGTTACCGTCGTTCGTATTCGGGTCGTCCCACGTCTCGTTGCCCGGCTGGGGAACCCACGGCGGCGGCGACACGACCGACAGATCATACTGCGTGACATGCGTCGTGTGGCCGAACGTATCGACTGCGATCGCATAGTCGGGCGCGAAGCCCACGTCCAGCGTCGTGCCGGTGGACGCGGGATCCCGGATCGTCATCTCCGGCGTCCCCCCGTCGCCGATGAGCGCCTGACCAAGCCCCTGCACGGCATACGGCGGCCCATTGCCGGAACACGGCATCTCCGTCACGACAGGAGCGATCTCCGTCTGCAACACATTCTGGCCGCCCTCCCGTACGTCGATCAGGAGGATCTGCGCGTTGCCGTTCTCTTCGAGGTTGCCCGTGACCGCGACGTACAGATAATAGCCGTCCGTGCGTACATACAGCTCATCCAGCTCGGAGCCGGAGTAGCCGCTGAGAATCTGGTTGCCGAAATGCGTGTAGTTGTCTTGGGTCGCGGGCGTTCCGGTCCATTCCTCTGGGCCGACGACACCGTCGTATGTCACAGCCCCGAGCGCTACTGCCGCCGATACCGCAACAACAAGCAGCCCCTTGATGGCCAGCCGTACCTTCGTCATGATTCCGCTCCTTTCGCAGACCTGCGCAATGCCAGCCGGATACTGCTAACCTGACGCGCGTCACCGACCGGGCGACACCCGCCCCGCTGACGAAATCGCGTCACACCTCAGCAGGCCCCGTCCTCTTGTTTTTCCCGCGTCGGGCCGAAACAGCCCCGTGAGAGCCCTCGCTGATTCATTATTGTCCTGGCGGATCGCTCGGGCGTCGCGCCCGTCATCACTCATTCCGCCGAGGGAACTTGATCTCTGCATGCCCTCGCAATATGATCTAGTAAAATGTTTTACCGCGCCCGGGTGCCCGTGTCAAGAGAAAAATGGCTCGTTGTGAGCGAGTCGCTTCGGAGCCGATCACGGTGCCCGATGCGGACGTAAGCGCAACTGTGGGTGATCGACCGCCGAAAAACAGTTGCGGCGTATGTTTTAATTGAAATCGGATATCGACCCTGCCGATATACGGCGGTCGGGGAACCAGCAGATATGGCAACGGACCCGGTAGCACGCTCCAAACCAGTGAGCATCCGCGAAGTCGCCCGCGAAAGCGGCGTGTCGCTCACTACCGTTTCGCTCATCCTCAACAAGGGCGACCAGCGGATCAGCGAGGCCACCCGCCGGCGGGTCCTGGCCACCATCGACCGCCTCGGCTACCGCCCCAACCGCCTGGCGCAGGGTCTGCAGAACCGTCGTAGCCATATCCTGGCGATCCTCGTGCCCGGCCTGAAACACGCCTTCGCCGATGTCTACTTCGGCGAGTTGATCAGCGGCATCTACGACGAGGCCAGCCGCCTCGGCTACAAAATCCTCCTCGAGGTCGCCACGGCCGGTTTCGTCCGCCAGCGGAAATACATCGAGCTCTTCGATCAGTGCTTTATCGACGGCCTGCTCTTCGTCGGTGCCCACGAGCAGCATCGTTTCCTGCACGATCTGGCCTCGCGCCAGTATCCGGTGCTCATCGTGAACAACTACTTCGCGCAGGAACGCCTCGACTACGTCGTGTGCGACTACGCCGCCGCGGCCCGTCTCGCGGCGCAGCATCTTTTTGCCCTCGGTCACAGGCGAGTCGGCATGATCCGCGGCGCGGTCGAGGTCCAGACTGCCATGGATGCCCGCGACGCATTCGTCGAAACCTGCCGGCAACTCGGCACCACGGTCTCCGACGATCTCATCGCGGACGGTCTGTATACCGAAGAGGGAGGCGGCGCCGCCGTCGAGGAACTGCTCCGGCGCGAGCCGCGGCTGACGGCCATCTTCGCCGGAAACGACAAGATGGCCATCGGTGCCATCCGCCGCCTGCACCAGCTCGGCAAGCGCGTCCCGGACGATATCAGCGTCGTCGGCTGCGACGACATTCATCAGGCCGCCTTCGTGACTCCGCCGTTGACCACCGTACGCACGCCCCTCTACGATCTGGGCAAGCGATCGGCGCAATGCATGATCGACCTCATCCGGCGCAAGGTGAAACAGTGCCACGAAATCCTGCCGGTCGAGCTGGTGACCCGGGAGTCCACCGCGCCACCGCCGCCGCGCTGACATCGGAAGGTCCGCCGTATCCGCACGCGCCCGCGTCCCCCCGTCTCGCGCATCTGCTCCCTGCCGCGATCGCCTGTCTCGCCATTCTCCGCATCGTCTCGGCCGAACCCGTCCTGCGTGTCGCCGGCACGTTCAACAACTGGCGCCCCGACGACCCCGCGACCGTCATGATGCGTCAGCCCGACGGCACCTGTACGCTCGAACGCTTCTTCGATGTCGGCGCCTACGAACTCAAGATCGTCGCGGACGGCAACTGGGCGATAAGCTGGGGAGACGGTGGCGACGGCCGCCTCTCGCGCACGGGCGAGAATCTCCGACTGCGGATCCTTCGCCCCGGGCCGTATCGCCTCACCGCCGACACGGCGCGCAATCGGTGGACCTGCCGGGAGGTCGAACTCACGAAACCGCTGGCCGTGCCCGTTCTGCGGGGCGGGGGCTACGTCGGCATTCTGCAATGGCTCGACGGGGCCGCCAGCCGCGCCGCCGAGGGAAAACGCATCGAATGGTACCGCTGGCAACAGGCGGAGTCCGATCCTGTTCGCGCGGTGATCGAGACCCCTGAATCCGCCCGGCCTCGCACACGGATTACGTTTCCCATGCCCAACGTCTACCACATAACTCTGACCGTCAGCGACGGCACCCCCGGCGAACCGGGCGTGCTGGAAGTCAAGGCACGTGCCGGCTACCGCGTGGAGGCTGTCCCGACGCCGCCGCCCTCTTCGGCGGCGACGAACGCCGGCGGCGTCATGATTCCCGTGGAAAACGACCGCCTTGCCCGCGTGCTGACCGTGGGCAAGCCCGGACGCTACACGCTCTGCGTTCGCGCACTGGCCGGAGCGGACAGCCCGATGGCGACCTGCGAAGCCCAGTTGCGTCCGGGCCGCAGCTACGCGGCGGTTTTCGATCCGCAGACACGCAAGCTGACGATCGAGGAAGGCACCTGGACGGCATTCTGCTACCGCGTTGCCGACGACGCCGGGCTGCCCGCGGATACGCCCGTGCGCGCGGTCGCGATCGCCGGCAGTTTCAACGGCTGGAGCCCGAGCGCCACACCCATGACCGAAACCGGCGACGGCGAGTTCTGTGCCGCACTGCGGCTGCCGGAGGGCCTGCACCATTACAAGTTCGTGGTGAACGGCCTGCTCTGGCGCGAGGATCCCAAGGCCGACCCGCGATGGCGGATCTCCGATGAACACGAGGGCTACAATTCCGGCGTCTTCGTCGGGCCGCACGGGGAGGACTACGGCCCACCCCGACCGGACCACATCGAGACCGACGCCTTTTTTCACGACCCCTCGCAGGTCAGCTACTTCAACGTCATCGGCGACGACCTGATCGAGGTCCGCTGCCGGACGCTCGCCAACGACGTGCAGCAGGTCGCCCTGATCGCCACCGCGCCCCGCAACCCGGAACCCGGAACACGGAACCCTTCTCTTCATCGCTGGCCGATGCAGAAGACCCGCACGCAATACGGCTTCGACTACTGGGCAGTGCGCGTGGCCGATCCGCCGGTGACCGACGGGGGATTCCAGTACGTCTTCGAGGCCCGGGACGGCCGCGCCGTCGCGATGCTGCCGCCGCCCGGAACGCGGCCGGCGGAGTTCCGCCGACCCCTTCGCCCCTCGTTCCGTACCCCCGAGTGGGCGCGGGACGCCGTCTGGTATCAGATCCTTGTCTCGCGGTTCCGCAACGGCGATCCGACCAACGACCCCGTGCCGCGGGTGCCGTGGACGTGGAACTGGCTCAAGCCCTTCGGCCGGGAGGCGGAGATCGACCCGCACGGCGGCTCGAACGCGTACTACCGCTATGTCTGGTTCCGCCACTACGGCGGCGACATCGCCGGCCTGCGAGAGAAGCTCCCCTACCTGCGCGACCTGGGCGTCAACGCGCTCTACCTGCTGCCGATGTTCGCCGCCGAGTCCGAGCACAAGTACGACGCGAGCGACTATCGCCACATCGACGATTCCTACGGAGTAAAGGGCTCGCTCTCGCAGATCGCCGGCGAAACCGACGATCCGGCGACGTGGAAGTGGTCCGCCAGCGACCGGCTCTTTCTGGATTTCCTCGCCGAGGCCCACCGGCAGGGCTTCCGCGTCATCCTCGACGTGTCGTTCAACCACGTCGGCCGCCAACACTACGCCTTTCAGGACGTGCTCAAGAACGGCCGCGCGTCCCGCTACGCCGACTGGTTCGACATCGCCGACTGGGGCCCGCCGATCCGCTGGCGGGCGTGGGACGGCGAGAACGGCTCGCTGCCGAACTTCCGGCGTGACGCGAACGGCCTGGCGCCGGGCGTCCGCGATCACCTCTTTGCGGTGACGCGGCGGTGGATGGACCCGAACGGCGACGGCGACCCCTCCGACGGCGTGGACGGCTGGCGGCTTGACGTCGCGAATCTCATCCCGGCCCCGTTCTGGCGCGAGTGGCGAAAGCTCGTGAAGTCGATCAACCCCGACGCCTACCTCACCGCCGAGATCTGGACCGAGGCGCACGAGTGGCTTGCGGGCGACCAGTTCGACGCCGTCATGAATTACGAGTTCGCCAAGCGGATGCAACGGTTCTTCGTGAACCGCAAGACTGCGATCACGGCGTCGCAGTTCGCGGAGTCGATGGCCGACCTCGTGATGTGGTACCCGACACAGGCCGCCCTGGTCGTGCAGAACCTGCTCGACAGCCACGACACCGACCGCTTCGCCTCCATGATGGCCAACCCGGACCTGCCCTGGGACGCGGCCAACCGCGTGCAGGACAACAACCCGAAGTACGAACTCCGCCCGCCGACGGACGAGGAATACCGGCGAGTCCGGCTCGCGCACGTGGTTCAGTTCACGTTTGTCGGCGCCCCGATGATCTGGTACGGCGACGAAGTCGGGATGTGGGGCGCCGACGACCCGCACTGCCGCAAGCCGATGGTCTGGAAAGACATCGAGCCCTACGATGACCCCGCCGAGCACGTCCGCGAAGACATGCTCGAGCACTACCGCCGGCTCATCGCGATCCGCCGCACGTACCCGGCGCTGCGGGTCGGCGAGCTGAGATTCGTCCTGGCCGACGACGCCGCCGACGCCTTCGCGTATGTCCGCACGCTGGGCTCGCAAAGCATCCTGGTTGTCATCAACAACAGCGACAGGGAACAGGGCGTGGCCATCCCCACCGACGCCCCCGACGACACAGCCTTCGTGGATCTCCTCTCCCCGAAGGCCGCGCGGCTCGTGCCGTCATCCGGCCCTGCGTCATCCCCGTGTGCCACGGCCCCAGCGGGTGCGCCGGCCACTGCCGCCGGGCGTCCGTGCATCGAATTGCTGCCGGATGCCCCCGTCGCCGCGCGCGCCGAAGCGGGCAAGCTGCGCCTCGCGCTGCCGCCCCGATCCGGGGCGATCCTCGTGGCAAAGAAGTAGCCGCTGCCCCTCGCGGGGCCTTTGCCCGCGCCGGGGCGTCGGCCTGACGGGGAGGCCTGCCGATCGGCGAGAAGCCTCGCCCTGCACAAGGCCGGGGTCCCCGAACATGATCGCGGGAGCCTCCAGCCAGGCCGTCGGGATCCCGCCGGGGTACGCACTGCCCCGCCGGGCTGAAGAAAAGATCGGAAACGGCCTTGACAACTTCCCTGCTCGTGGGTAAAACGTTTTACCGAGGATCGGAGCGAGGTCCTGCTCCCCGTATCTCCGCGCGGGCCGCACGCCCGGTTGAGATACGTGCGGCACATCGTAGGATGATTGGCAGCGCAGGCGGGGCGTACGCCTCGGGCACGTCCCGCTGATCGGGAGGCTCAGCCGGAGCTGAGACGGCAGGCCATGAGCAAGCAAAGATCAGATCATCCGCACCGACCAGGCCCTGCGACAGGCACACGAACCACCCCGGGCCACGGGTTCACGCTCATCGAGTTGCTCGTTGTCGTTGCCATCATTGCGCTGCTCATCTCAATCCTTCTGCCGTCCCTGGCCCGCGCCCGCGATCAGGCCAAGAGCATCAAATGCATGGCGAACATGCGAGAGATGAGCAGCGCGATGCAGATGTTCGTCATGAACAACGGCAATCGCTTCCAGCTCGTCACCAGCATAAGCCCCGGCGTGCGCCTCGTGGATTGGGACTGCAAGATCTACAAGTACGCGAACCCCCTGACGCACGAACTGCTCGCGTGGCCGGTCATTCTACTGCAGGAGATGCAGGTTCGAAACCTGAAGAAGAACACCGATTGGGGCGTCTTCAGCATCGCCGACGCGGCCCACGAACGACTCATCAACCGGAACCTGCTGAGACGGTTCGAAGTCCTCCTGTGCCCGTCCGACCAGTATGAGATCAGTTGCGTGTGGTATCCGGATCAGGGCGGAAGCAATCCGCCGCGGTTATACGGCTACCTGTCCTACGGCATCAACGAGGACATCGTGGGCGCGCCGTCCACCCAGACGCCCGGCTACCTCACGCCCGTGTGGAAGCAAGGGGCGAAGAACGCCGGCGAGCGGCTCCTCGGCCGGATCGACAAGGTGGTCCAGCCGGCCACGGTGGCCATGTTCGCGGACATGGGCGCCTCGGCAGCGCTCGGGACGACCACGGTGCAGCGGTGCAATCTTCTGACCACGGACCAGTGCGACGGTCCCTTCCTGGAGAACGTGGAGTACAAGTGGGGCCGTTTGCCCACGCAGCGCCACCGGGGCGGAGGGCTCAACGTGGTATATGCCGACGGCCACGCCAACTTCACGAGGAAGGTCAAACGCACCGGCGCCGTGCCGGCCAACCAGCCGGACTGGCTCTATGCGCCGAAGACGCGGGTCTCGCCGTACACGCCGTAAACTACCCCGTGGACAATCAGGAGGCCGCCGGAGATTCGCTTCCGCGCGGAGCCGGCGCCGGCTGCGGTCCGTCCGTCGTGTGCGTCATCGCATGCCAATGCCGCGTCGCGACGATCAGCGCCCACAGGCCGCCGACCAGGTACGGCACAAGGCTGAGCGCCGCCGTCTGAACGGACCACGCCTCGCCGAAGGCGTTCGCCAGGGCGTTCGCCGCCACGCCTACGGAGACGCAGTAGAAGATGAGGAAGATCACCAGAAAACTGGCAAGAAACGCCTTGTCGATCCGTCGCAGCCCCGGTTGCGATTCGAGCCATCGCTCCCACCCGATCGTGTCGGGGATCCTCGGCTCGATATGCTCCTTGACGTATCGTCCGGCGCGGAGAATCACGTTCTGCTCGGCGACGTAGAGCAGGATGAGCAGCAGGACGACGTACGGGACGGCCGCCGTCCCGAGGCTGCCGTACAGGACGGGCACGCTCCGCTCGCCGTCCAGCATCTTCGCGGCCGGTCCGGTCATTTCCACCACGAAGGAGCCTACCAGCACAAGCAGCGATCCCAGCACCACCACCAGGAACATCCGACGCTTCGTTTCCTTGATCTCTTCCCGAAGGGTAATGAACTCCTGTTTGAGAAACTCTTCCGTGGTCATGACAGATCTCCAGGGCCGGCCTTTGCGAATCGAAAAAGGCGATCGTTGATCAGTTGAGCCGTCATTATAGCGACCGCGCCCGGCGCAGGCCAGCGGCATGTCGCCGGAGCTCTACACTGTTATCACGCGGATTCCTGCCGGCCGGCGCGGAATCCCCGGCGAGGCCGCGTACGTCATTCTGAGGGAGCGGAGCGACCGAAGAATCCGGCCGGAGCGTTGCGGGGGCTTTGCGCGTGCAAGGATCTGCGCAAATCGGACGCCGGATTCTTCGGCCCCCGAGGGGGCCTCAGAATGACGCGACGCACGCTACGTGCGTCCGGCGCCGCCGTGTTGGGCGGCGGACGAGGCCCGCGCTGCGCGGCTGTCCGCAGCGCGGTTCCCGTTGACGCCGACCATCCGCACTCGCATGATGGTCGTGAGGGCCGGATGGAACGGATACGCGCTGGGGTCATACTGGTCGTCGTGGCAGCCGCGCTCTGGTGGCTCTACCCCGGCTCTGCCGAGCAAGGGCCCGACGACCGGATCGAGCTGACCATCTGGTTCAACGGCCCGATCGAGGGCCGCCAGCTCGCCGTCGCCGACGCATTCGAGAAGCGATTCCCGCAATACCGCGTCCTGCTCGGATCGAGCGCCGCCCGCTCCGGCCTGGAGGGCGAGGGCAATCCGCAGCGTCTCATGTGCGGCATCGCCGGCGGGGTTCCGCCCGACGTGGTCGAGTACGACCGCTTCGCCGTATGCCAGTGGGCGTCGCGCGGGGCATTCCTCGATCTCACTCCGCTGATCCGGAACGATCTGAAACTCCTGAACGAACGGAAGACGGAACTCGCCGTAATGGAGACGCGGAAGGCGGACCCGAAGGCGATTGCCGCCCAGCGCGCGCGCATCGAGTCGCTCGAGCGCTACCTCATCCGTCCGGAGGATTACTATCCGCAGACGTGGGGCGAGTGCACCTACCGGGGCGGGCAGTACGGCATCCCGAACTACATGGACGACCGCGTGCTCTACTACAACGCGGACCTGCTCGTGCAGAACGGGATCGTCGACGCGAAGGGCCGGCCGGCGCCGCCGGATACGTGGGAGCAGATCTGCCGGAAGCTCGTCGATGCGTCGGATGCCGGGATCACGCCGATCGACCGCAAGACGGCCCGCGTGCGAAGCGCGTCGAGCGACTTCACGGCGGCCGGCGTGCGGGAGGGCGACACGCTCAGCCACATCGCCGCATCGGGCCTCGTCACGCGCTGCCTCGTCGACGCGGTCGTCTCCGCGCACGAACTGCGGGTGCGCAGCGCGTACGCGGCGAAGGACCTGGCGCTGCCCACGCGAGCGGGGCAGCACGTGAAGATCTTCAGCCAGGACGGCTATGCCATCCGTCTGTCCCGATGGGACGACGCCGGCCGCATGAAGGTCGTCGGATTCGAGCCGCAGCACGGCAACGGCTGGCTGTACATGTACGGGTGGATGGAGGGGGGCGAGTTTCTCAGCGCGGACGGCCGGCGCTGCACGCTGGACGACCCGCGGATCGTCAAGGCGCTCGAGTGGACGACCGACGTGTACGATTCGCTCGGGGGCGTGCAGGACGTAAACGCATTCAAGAAGTCGTTCCAGCCCGGGGCGCAGGACCCGTTCTTCATCGGGCAGATCGCGATGTTCATCAACGGAGACTGGTTCCTCCGCGACATCGCCCGGTATGCGCGGTACATGAAGTTCGGCACGTATCCGGCGCCGGTGCCGGCGGAACGGCTCAAGCAGAAGGACGGGCGGTACTTCACGTGGGTGGCGGGATTCGCGTACTGCCTGCCGGCGACCTGCCCGCCGGAGAAGCGGGAGGCGGCGTGGACGCTGATCAAGTTCCTCTCGTCCGTCGAGGGGGGCATGGTCATGAACGAACACGATGCGCAGCGGGAGCGCGGGCAGGGGCGGCTGTACATGCCGCGGCTGATGGCGAACAAGCGGCTGAACGCGGAGCAGATAGCGACGTACATCGACATCCCCGGGATGCCGGAGGCCGTCCGGCGCGGCATGCAGACGCACATCGACATGCTGCCGTACGGGCGGTTTCGGCCCGTTTCGCCGGAAGGCAAGAAGCTCTGGGACGCGCAGGCGACGGCGCAGGATCTCGCGTGGAACCACAAGATGGCGCCGGCGGCGGCGCTGGCATTCGAAACGCAGCAGGTGCAGCAGGCGCTCGACCGCTTCTACCATCCGGCGCCGGGACCGACGGTGCGATGGCGGCCGCTGATCCGGCTGTATCTGGCCGCGCTGGCGGCGCTGGCCACGATGGTCTACCTGCGCCATCGCGCGCGGCATCGTGTGCCGGGGTACATGCGGAGGGAATGGCTCACGGGGCCGCTGTTCGCATTGCCCTGGATCGCGGGGTTCGTGATTCTGGCCGGCGGGCCGATGCTGTTCTCCGCCGTGATGAGCTTCACGCGGTACGACGTGCTCTCGGACGCGGTCTACATCGGCGGGCGGAACTACGCCGACCTCGTGACGCCGGGCCGCGATCCGCTCTTCTACAAATCGCTGGGCAATACGCTGTTCATGGCGATCGGCGTACCGCTGTCGATGGTCGTGGGCCTGGCGCTGGCGATGCTGCTGAACACGCGGGTTCGCGGAATGAGCGTGTACCGCACGTTGTACTTCCTGCCGGCGATCATGCCGGTGGTGGCGGCGTCCGTGTTGTGGATCTGGGTGTTCAACGCGCAGAACGGACTGATGAACTGGCTCCTGCAGTTGACGGGCATCGAGCGGGCGATTGACTGGCTGAGCGCGCGCCTGGGCCTCGGGATCAAGACGCCCATCAGTTGGCTGACGACCGAACAGACGGCGAAGCCCGCGCTGATCATCATGGGATTGTGGTCGTCGGGGGCGAGCATGATCATCTGGCTCGCCGGGCTCAAGGAGATCCCGACGCACCTGTACGAGGCGGCGGCGCTGGACGGCGCGGGGCCGGTGCGGCGGTTTCTTCATATCACACTGCCGATGCTGAGTCCCTATATCCTGTTCAACCTCGTGATGGGGCTGATCGGCACGTTTCAGATCTTCACGCAGGCGTACATCATGACGCCCAACGGAAGCCCGAGCCATTCGACGTATTTCTACGTGTACAAGCTGTTCGACGAGTGTTTCAGCTACTTCCGCCTGGGCTACGGGGCGGCGATGGCGTGGATCCTGTTCCTCATCGTCATTGTGTTGACGTTGTTCAACATGGCCACGTCGAAGAAGTGGGTGCATTATGCGGGGGAGTAGCGAGTGGCGAGTTGTGAGTAGCGAGTTGCGCGTTGCGAACCGCGAGTTCCCCGGCGCACGTTGCCTTCTCCACGTGCCACCCGCCACTCGCCACGCGCAACGAATCGGCCTGGTGTGATGCTGGACCGCAGACGGCCATTGTGGAAATCGTCGATCCTGCACCTCGTGCTGCTGGGCGGGGCTGTTGTCTTTGCGCTGCCGTATGCGTGGCTCGTGGGGACGAGCTGGAAGCTCGACAAGGAGGTGCAGACGGCGCAGATCCGCATCTGGCCGCAGAGGCCGATTCCGGCCGCGGTCAGTCCATACATCGACACCCGCGAGTTTGCCGCGGTGCAGCGGCCCGAGGCGGCGCCGGCGGAGGTCTGGAACAAGTGGATGCAGTGGTCGGTGCGCCAGGCGGTCGAGGAGGCGGTCCGGGGCTGGCAGGACGACCGGGCGGCGTCGCTGATGGACCGGAAGGCCCGCGAGACTCTGGCGCGCGGCGTGTTCGCGCGGCTCGTCAGCGTGCTGCCGCACAGCGCGTGGCAGGTCACCGACAAGGCGGCGTTCGAGGCGGCCGTGGCGAAGGCGCTGTCGGCCGACATGGTGCGCGACAGCTTCGCGCAGGCGTACCGCTACTTCGCGATCGGGACGGTCCGGCTCGTGGCGCAGGACTACCGGATCGCGGAGCTATCCGGGCCGCCGATGGAAAACGGCACTTGCTGGTGGGTCGTGTCCGGGCCGGCGCGGCTCGAGCGGCGGACCGAGGCGGGACGGCCGGTCGCGATCGTGCACTACGACTACGATGAGAATACGACGGTCGCGTCTCGCGAGGGCGACGTGTTCGAGATCGCCGGGCGGTTCGAGGCGCCGATGGACCTGGCCGACGCCGAGGGCGGCTTCAAGCGGATCGAGCTGAGCTTCCACAGCGACCAGTCGTGGCACGACATGCGGGTGCTCGTCGAGATGAACGGGAAGCTGTACCGCTCGGCCTCGCCGAAGTATCTCGCCGACGACTTCTGGTGGGAGACATACTTCCAGTTACCCGGGCCCGACGATCAGCGGTTGATGCCCCGACGCTACATCCTGTTGAAGGAGATCGCGGCCGGCCGGCAATACGATCACGGTCCGCGAGGGCTGAAGGTCCGCATCCGGATCGAGCGAAGCGGCGCGATCGAGGCGTTGTGGGCCAAAGGTACGGAGAATTACCGCAAGGCGTTCGACGAGGTGCCGTTCTGGCGGTACTTCAAGACCAGCGTCTTTCTCGTCATCGTGAACGTCATCGGCACGGCCGTAAGCTGCTCGCTGGCGGCGTATGCCTTCGCGCGGCTGAACTGGCCGGGGCGGAATCTCTGTTTCGTGCTGGTACTGGCGACACTCATGATCCCGCCGCAGGTCACGATGATCCCGTCGTTCGTGATCTACAAGTACCTGGGATGGTACAACACGCTCTCGCCGCTCTGGGTGCCGAACTGCCTGGCCGTCAACGGGTTCGCCATCTTCCTGCTCCGGCAGGCAATGAAAGGCATCCCGAAGGACCTCGAAGAGGCGGCAAAGATCGACGGGGCAGGGCATCTGCGGATTTACTGGCATATCATGATGCCGCTGGTGAGGCCGACGCTCGCGGCGATCGGCATCTTCACGTTCATGTCCGTGTGGAACGACTTCATGTCACCGCTGATTTACGTCAACGATCAGCGCCTCTACCCGCTGGCGCTGGGGCTGTTCAGCTTCATGGCCGGGCGCGAGAACCAGTTCACGCTGATCATGGCGGGGTCGATGATCATGACGCTGCCGGTCATCCTCACGTTCTTCCTGGCACAGCGGTATTTCATCCAGGGGGTGGCTATGAGCGGGATGAAGAACTGAATGCCCGTGACTCCGTTCGTCCGCCGCCGGCCGTCAGCATGCGACAGGTCGGGCTCGGAACGGGAATCGGGGTCTACGGCGATACGGCCGGGGTCGGAGCCCCCCCTGCCGGATCAGCATCTCGGCGGACGGTTCGGGCCGTTGAAACAGGTCTGGAAGGCGGCGAAGTCCGCAAGGTCCACGTCGCCGTCGTGATCGAGATCGGCCGCCGTGCAGCCGGTCTGCCTGGGCACGCGGTTGGGACCGTTGAAACAGGCCTGAAACGTGCTGAAGTCGGCCAGGTCCACGTCGGCGTCCTTGTCGAAGTCCGCAGCGGCGTTCAGGGCGGCGAGATCGACTCGGACATACTCGGCGGCGTCCACGTTGGCGTCGCCGTTGGTTGACGGCGGCACCTGAGCGACCGAGACGAGGGCGCCGCCGTCGGGCGTGGCGAACGGGGCGAAGGCGAGATACACGGCCGTCGGCATCGAGCCGTACTCCTGGTCGAGGCGGATCGTGCCTTCCATGACGCCTGTGCGGCTCGCGCTCTTGGCGGCGCGGACGGTGGCGGTCGTGTCGAACCAGGCGATGTACGTATTGTCGTTCTCGTCGGCGAGATAGGCGTCCCACCCGGCGACCTGGCCGGCCTTGGCCCAGTTGGCGGCGCGGAGGGCGCCGGGCTGGAGCGCAAGGTAGATGAAGTGGTCATTGCCCTCGCCGGCATCCTCGGCGGCGACGTACAGCTCGTTGTCGATGAGGCCCGCGTAGAGGCTGAGCGTGCCGTTCCAGGCGACGCGCTTTGCGCCGGCATCGAGCACGCCATCCATCACCCACTGCCGCGCGGGCTGGCCGCCCTGGACCGTCACGTGCCAGTCCTGGCCGCCGTTGTTGTCCCAGGTGCCGGCGCCGTTGTTGAAGACGCAGTCGAGCTGTGCGGCGGAACCCGGTACTGCAACAGTCGTCTCCCATCGCTGCGTGGCCGCGTTGTAGCTCATGGCCGGGTCCGGCGAGATGACCGGGTTCCACCGGTTGAAACCGTAGTGCAGGTAGATCTGCGATGCGCCGGCGAGCGGGCCGCCCGTTGCATCGTAGCTGATCGTGACGTTCTGCCCGGCGATCGGCGGGTTCGGCGCGTATGTCACACGCTCGGCGGTTCCGCCGCCGGAGCCGATGTAGACGTGCTGGATCGGCGACTTGCGCGTGTAGCCCTTCGTGTCGGTGGCCTCGACGTAATAGTCGATGAGCACGTCGCGGAGGCCCGTCACCTGCGTGTAGTACTCGTCGGCGATGCAGGCGGGCATCTCGAAGAAGTCGATCGACGGGTCGTTGAAGAAGTTGCCCGCGGGGAAGACGCGGCGGGTCATTGCGAGCGACTGCCACGCACCGACGTCGGGGCCGCCGGCGTAGGTCTCGTTGTGGCTGTTGGCAGGCGCGTTCACGCCGTCGGCGTCGATGCGGTACTTGAGCGTCACGCTTGCGACGCCGGAGACGTCGTAGACGAACGTCCAGACCCACATGTCGCCGCTGGTCGGCGTGGCGATGTAGCGCCACTGGGCGCCGAAGTTCGTGGAGCCGGGGTTGTACGGGTGGCGCTGCGGGAGCCAGATCGTGGGCGGCGTGGCGTCGAGCGAGCCGTTGCCGATGACGATGTCGGCGTGCTGAACGGCCTCGTTGCAGGCGATGGTCGGCTTGACCTCCATATCGAGCGAGGTGCCGTAGTACATGTAGCCGGAGTTGAGGGCGGCGAGGAAGTAGTGCCAGGCCCGCTCGACGTGGCTCGTCGTGCTATCGGGGTAGAGGACCTTGCGGATGTTCGGGGCGCCGCCGATCTGCTCGGCGGTGTCGACACGATTCTGAGCGGCGGTGATGACGGCCCAGTTGCGCTCGTCCTCGGCCCAGCCGCCGGCGACGTCGATCTGGCCCGCGGCGTTGACGAGCGGCCAGTTCCAGTTGATGAACGTCGGCGAGCCGAAGTCGCCGTCGGCGTTGACCCAGCCGCCGTCCTCCACGTGGACGAAGTCGTCCGCGGGGACGGGGTGATCGCTGAGGTACTCCTCGACGACCGTGGGTACGTACCCGGCGGCGACGGCCTGGCTGACGAAGTTCGGCACGGCCTCCATGTAGTAGCTGTAGCCGCCGCCCCAGGCGTTGTCGCCGTCGTGAGCGAGGAGGACGAGCTGCGGGCGCGCGGGCGGATTCTGCGTCTCAATCGCGTTGATGCCGTCGAGGCCGAGCGGCGAGTAGCCGTCCTTCCACGAGAGGGCCTGATCGGCGGGGACGACGATGATCTGCGACTCGGCACCGGTGTCGGGATCGACGTACTTCGCGCGGTGCGGCGTGCAGGCGAAGGGGTAGGCGTTCACGGGCGAGCAGCCGCGGTCGATGCTGGTCCGCTGCCAGAAGCTTTGCGCGGGGTTGATCTGGTCGGCGCGGTTGGGCGGGTCGCAGTTCACGCCGCCCGAGCCGAGCACGAGGGGGAAGTTCGAGCAGGCGCGGGAGATGTGCTCGTTGCTGACGATGACCCACTGGATGCCCTCGGCGGCGAGAAGCGGGATGAGCCGCTCGCTGAAGCAGATCTCGGAAGGGAAGAGGCCGTTCGAGACGCCGGGCGAGGCGCCCCACGCATCGGCGTACATCGCCTTGTAAAGCTGGATCTCCCTGCGGACGGTGCTGTCGTCGCAGAGCGGCAGGATCGGGTGATGAAAGGGAAAGATGACGATGTCGCAGCGGGGCTTGTTCGCGCCGGCGGTGCGCCAGTTGCGGGCCTCGCGCCACGGATTCATCCAGGCGGACGTGTAGCCGAGCTGGCCGGCGGCGCCGAGACTCATGATGTTCTCGATGAGACCGCCGGAGTAGCTGACCTGGGCGCCGGCCTCGTCGGCCCAGCGGATGGCGTTGATCGTGTCGCGCGGCCGCCACTGGTAAGCGGCGACGCGGTCGTCGAGGCTGAAGATCGCGCGGAGGTCGTTGGCGGGATGAGCGGCGCCGGCGTCCTTGCGCTGAATCGATTGCCAGGCGCGTTCGTAGCGATCCTCGCCGGTGGCCTGCCGGTCGGGCCAGTAGATCGGCTGCTCGAGGTGCCAGAGGTATGTGAAGTGGGTTTTCTCGGCGCGGGCGGGGGCGGCGACGGCGACGGCGAGCGTGCCGCCCAGCAGCGCAGCGCGGAGCTGCCAGGATACAAGAACGGTACCGACAGGTCTGAGAGACATGGCCGACCCTCCTGACGCGGCGAACATTGCGTGCTTCTTCCGCGAAGTAAAACATTTTACCCGATGAACTGACGAACGTAAACACATCTCCCAAGCGTACACGCCCCCCCGCCCGCACGGAGCAGTCCCCGCTGCAACTGTATCTTCACTGCGCCAGGCCTGTTCGGCACGCATTTGCGTGCGCGGCGAGGCTTGGCGGAAAGCCGGAACCCGCTTGCCAACCCTGAAAACGTGGATCGGCATCCGTATCACCGGGGACGGCGACACGACGGCCGAACGACGATCGGCGGCCCACCAACTCTCGCTGCGAACGAAGGTTGCCATTGGTCCGAAGACCCGGCGGGGAATCCGGCGCATGCTCGCGGACGGCGGGCGCGCGATGCACGGCCCCCGGCGTGTCGAGATCATCCCGGATCGGCGGCGCGAACGGTGAGCCGGTGAAAACGTATTGTATGGCGCGGGTCGTGCGGGCGCGACGGACCAGGACTCGTGCAGGGAAATCCGTTGGACAACGGGCCCGCGCGGTCTACGATTCCAGAGAGGGAACACAAGACGCAGAGGCGGATTCATACGAACGCAAACAACCAGACAGCGTGGAGGTGTCCTATGGTTATGGCCTGGATCATACCGCTGACGTTTGCGGCAGCGGCGCCGGCCGGGGCAGATCTGCGCCACCTGCTTGATGCGATTCGGCAAGTCGAGACGGGAGGAGAGGCCGACCCGGCGAATGCCGTCGGCGACGGCGGGCGCTCGCTGGGGCCTTATCAGATCACCCGGGCATACTGGGCGGACAGCAGAGTTCCGGGGCAGTACCAGTGGGTGCGAAACAAGGCATACGCCGAGCGCGTGATGATCGCGTACTGGCAGCGACATTGCCCGCTGGCTCTGGCGCGGCGAGACTGGCAGACGTTGGCGCGGGTTCACAACGGAGGGCCGAACGGTCCGTTCGAATGGCGGACCCTCGCCTACTGGAATCGCGTGAAACAGCAGATGACACGGTAATCCCCGCAGTGAGGCACGTCGTCAACGGCTACGCCGTGCGACGAGTCGGCCGCCGGGGCGTGCGGACGCGCATGGCGCGCTTCGGTAGCGCTGCTCATGCCCAGATCGAGTCCGTGGTCGCATACAGGATCACGGTGCGGGGCTTTCCGTACGATTCCTTGCCGTTGTGCGAGCTGTTCACGCCGGTGTAGAAGAGGTGGTACCGGCCGTCGCGATGCACAAGGGCGCTCGGGGCGTAGATGCCGTAGGAATCGGGCTCGCCCTTCTCGCCTCGCGGCAACCACGCGGAGCGCCGCGGGCGGTCCCACTTCACGCCGTCGCTCGAGAAACACCATTCGAGGTCCATCGTCTGCGCCTGGCAGCGGTAGTGACCGAGCATCCCGACGCGTCCGCGGGGCGTGTACGTGACCGCGAGGTAGTAGAACTGCTGATCCACGGGATCCTTCGCGTCGCGCTGGATGATCCGCGTGCGGGTCTCGAAGCGCAGCCCGTCCTCGGAGGTGTAGCGGTCGATCATACGGAGCAGCCCCGGAGCGTTGTCGTGGGCCATGTACGCCGGATCGTCCTTCGGAACGGGGACGAGGCCGACGGAGTACAACTCGAACGTGCCGTCGGGCAACTGGTAGACGTTCGTGGCATCGTTGGAAATCAGCCGCGACGGCGCGACCGGCTCCTCCGCGGGCCGATCGCTGCCGGGCGTCTTGTGAAGCATCACCCCGTCGGGCGACGGCACGCCCCAGGCCGCCCGGTCGTTCGGATGGTAGAGCACCGGACGAAGCGGGTCGATCACGCGGTATCGGCGTCCGTCGTCGCTGTCGGCCGCGAGGTACCGGGCGATGGCCGGGCCGTGCGCCCAGAAGTAGATGCGATGCCGACCGTTGCGCATACGGATGTGAACGACCTGCACAGGCTTCCATTTCTCGGGCAGGTTGCCCAGGGTGAAGGGGCCGTCACCCGGGCGGCCGGGCGTGCATTGCGCCGGATACTTCTTCATGGGCTCGCCGGGCAACCCCTCCGCGTACGCGATCGTCTGCTTCCGCTGAGGGTCGCACGCGGTGTACCAGATCCGCCACCGGTCCTTTTCGAGCGGCTCGATCGGCGAGGTGAAGCTCTGAATGTGCTCGCCCTCCCACGGCTCGGTGGGGGCCAGGGCGATGCCATGCTTGCGCCAGGCGGTCGGCGGGCACGGCAGGGGCGGCTGCGGCTCCGTCGCCGTGGCGGAGCGTGCGAGCCTCTCCCCGCTGACGGCGGCGCCGGCGGCGGCGAGGGTAGTCCGGAGGAACGTGCGTCGGTCGATCGGCTGCATCGCGATGATCCTTTTCTTGTCGGCCCGATCCGCCACCGGGTCCGTTGCGCCCCGGGCGGAGGCCGTTGTCGAAGATCGGCACGCGCCCGACGGTGACCGTGCGGCGCGTGAGCTTGACCACCATGCCAGGGAACGTGCCGGCGCGGCCCGCGGAATCGACAATTCCCAGTACGGTCGCCGCCGCGAGGCTCCTGCGCGATACTCTCCGGGGCAGGGAGCGGCGCGATCCCGGGCGTCCGGCGTGCATCGCACCAACGCGCCCGGAGGGACTCGAACCCCCAACCTACAGGTTCGAAGCCTGCCACTCTATCCAATTGAGCTACGGGCGCTTCCGATGGTTCGGCGGCGGTCCGGCGCTCTCGACGAGCGCACACACGACTCGTCTGCCGCGTCGCAGACCGCCCGAAGCGTTTGTAACCGACCGGCCGCGCAGGGTCAAGGCGGATGTTGCAAAGCCGGGGAAAGGCGTCTACAAGAGCGGTTTTCGAGGTCGAAAGGTGGGAAGATGAAACGCTCTGAGCAACAAACGCGACGGGATTTTCTGAGGGACTCCATCACGGCCGCCGCGACGGTGGGGGTGATCCGTACCGCCGTGGGAGCCGAATCCAGGGCTCCGGCATCGAAAAAGGCATGGGCGATCACCTGCCGCGACGTTCACCTGCGCGAGGTGGGCGAGCCGGACAGTTGGTCGGCGATGAAGGCGGTGGGCATGGACGGCGTCGAGGTTCTTGTGGAGATGGACGGAACCTGCGCGCAGCTGTTTGCGCCGGACCGGAAGTTCTCGATCGGCACCGACGACGGCATCAAGGCGCTGGGCGACGAGTTTCGCCGGCACGGCAAGAAGATCACCGCGTTCTGCCTGATGAACCAGTTCGACGTGCGGCCGGCGAGGGAACTCGAGTGGGTAACAAAGACCGCGCAGGCCGCGGCGACGCTGGGTGTACCGGCGATCCGGCTGGATGTCGTGCCGCGCACGATGACGAATCGGGACGAGTTTCTGGCGTTCGCGATCGACACCGGCAGGAAGCTCGTGGAAGCGACGAAGGGACTGCCGGTGCGCTTCGGGGTGGAGAACCACGGTGGAGTCACCAACCGGCCGGAGTTCACACGCAAGCTGTTCGACGGCGTCGGCTCGAAGCGATTCGGCCTTACCCTGGATACCGGCAACTTCTACTGGTTCGGGCATCCGCTCTCGAAGCTCTATGCCATCTACGAGGAGTTTGCCCCGTGGGTGTGCCACACGCACTGCAAGAGCATTCATTACCCGGAGGCGGATCGCGAGCGGCAGCGCGAAATGGGATGGGAGTACGGCAAGTATCACTGCCCGGTCTACGAGGGTGACATCGACTTTGACAAGGTAGCGGCGATCCTCCGCCGCGCGGACTACTCCAACGACCTGTGCATCGAAGATGAGTCGCTCGGGAAGTTCCCGAAGGAGAAGCGCGCGGAAATCCTGAAGAAAGAAGCCGCGTTTCTGCGGAACCTATGATTCCCCGCCGCTGTGTCGGCATCGCGGCGTGTTGATGCAGTCGTCCGCCAGACGCAGGCGATCGACCGGCCGGCCGTTCGCCAGATGGGATTCGGCGATTTCCTCCGCGTCGTCGGGCGTGACGAAACCGTACCACACCTGCTCGGGGTAGACGACCACCGTCACCCCGTGCCGGCACTGGTCGAGACATCCCGCGGCGTTGATGCGGACGCGTCCGGCAAGACCGCGCCGGGCCGCCGCCGCCCGCAACGCCTCGCGAACCGCCTCGGCATTCCTCGCATGGCAGCAGCCGCGGGGATGGCCGTCGGGCCGGACGTTTGTGCATACGAACACGTGTCTTTCAAACAACGGCATCGGACCGGTCTCCATGAGCGGCCGGCCAGCATACCGCATCGGCGGCCGCGCGGATAGCCGAAGGAGCCGTCCCCTACGCGGGCGCCTGGCCGTGGACGACAACGTGCAGGGCAAGCAGGGTCAGGCCGTCCCACGGCGCCTCGGCGGCGGTGGCACGGTCGCAGCCGTGCCGGAGATCCGCGGCCCGGGCAGCAGGGGTTTCCAGACCCCCACCGGACGCAGCCTCCGCGCCCCGACGGGGCGTGGTTGCGCGGTCGCAGGCGTGATGGAGGTATGTGACCAGCCAATACCGCTGCGCCTGCTGCGGAGCGACGGCCGAGAGAAACTCGAGGGCGTGCTCGTCGGCGCCGCGATAATGGTATCGCAGCCGCAACAACCGTCGCATGATGCTGCACAGCGACGCCAGCGCGTCGCGCCATCGCTCCGCCTGCGCGTGCTCGAGGAGCATGTCGATGTCCGCGGTCACCTCCTGTATCAGACGACGCGGCTCCGAGCGAGGCTCCTGCGGATCCGGCTCCGCCGTCGCGGCGATCGCGCGGGCCTGCCGGCGGAGGCGCCGAGCGAGTTTCGCGAAGCCGCTGCCGCGCCACTGGCGGTCCCGGCGCCAAAGCTTGTGGAAGTCGTCCGTCCCGCTGAGCAGGTCCGCCAGGGCGATGAGCATCTGCGATCGCACGGTGGTATTCGCCGAGTACAGGGCAAGATTCAGCATCTCCCGGACGGCACCGAACTCCTTGAGCCTGGAAAGCGCGGCGGCGGCCGAAATGAGCACCTCGCCCTCGCGCTCATCCGCCAGAAGATGACGCAACTCCTCCGCCGCATCGGGGTCTCCGGCGTGTGCGAGCGCCTCCGCCGCAGCGCGGCGCACGCGGCTGTCCGGATCGCGCAATGCCTCCTTGAGCGTACGAAGGCGGCTCGATGCCTCCGCCCGGCCGATCGCCTCCACCGACGGGGCGCGCCGCATCGCGTCCTGCTCGTCGGCCAGAAGCCGCCGCAGTTCCTCGGCCGCCTCGGGGTCGCCCGACCGCGCGAGCGCTTCCGCGGCGGCGCGGCGCACACGAAGGTGCGGATCGCGCATCGCCTGTCGAAGGAGACGCGCCCGGTCGGGTATGTCGGCCCGACCGATCGCCTCCACGGTGGGCGCCCGCAGAACGGCGTCCGGCTCGTGCAGATACCAGCGCAGCAGATCGGTGGCCTCGGGCGTACCGATCCGACCGAGCGCGAGCAGGGCCTCGCGCCGCACGGCGAGGTCCGGATCATCAAGCGCCGCCGTGATATCCGGCAACATGACATTGCCGTCGCGTTTGCTGATCCGGCGAAGCGCCCGGAGCCGGCGGGGTACGTCGGCGGCCGAGGCCAGCACGCCCATGTTGTAGGCCACGCGCCACAGGTCGCCCGAAAGCAGCCGCCCCACCCACGGCAGGACGGCCTCGGATCGCGGATCGGGCACGCGCACCATCACCGGCAACGTCAGCAGGATGCCGACGAAGCTGATCGCCAGGATCAGGTGCATATAGCAGACCGGCTGGCCGCTCGGCAGCCGGATTCCGGGGAGAATGCGATAGCGGTCCGCGAGCCAGCCGCCAATCAGGGGACCGAGCGCCGTCATCAGCGATGTCACGGTCTGGAAGACGGACATGTAGAACTCGCGCCGCCGGGGCGGGGCCATCAGGATGGCCATGTTCTGCGTTGCGACCTGCTGACCGCCGAACAGCAGGCCGAACACCGCGGCATGCGTCAGCGCAATCCAGGCGAAGTTGTGACTGTTGATGAAGATGTAGACGATGTAGGTGAAATACGCCAGCGAGCCGAGGATCCAGACCATGCGATGGCCGATGCGGTCGGCCAGCCGGCCCCACTGACCGGCGCCGACGGCCGTGCCCGCCGCCGTGAGCACCGCGACCAGGCAGACCAGCAGCAGGGAGGCCCGCCCGCCGATCCACACGTCGCCGACCTGCTCGCCGCGGAGAAACAGCGGCAGGAAGATCAAGGGCAGGTTATAGAAGAGGTTGTACGCGCCGGCCCCGAGCAGTACCCCACGGAATGCACGATCCCGGATCGGCTCGAGGTATTCCCGCGCGACCTCGCGCAGGGTCCGCGCCGGCGGTTCCGGCCGGACCGGCTCGGGTACGAAGCTGAACAGCAGCGGATCCAGGACGGCCAGAACGGCCACGACCACGAAGATGCTGAAGAAGGTGAGTTGCTCCGCGTCGGTGCCCCGGGTACGGTCGATCAGCACGGCCGCCGCCAGGGCCGCCAGCGACTGCGCCAAGAGCATCCAGCGATAGCGGCGATTGAAGAAGGCCCCAAAGACGGACTCCGGGATGAGGTCGGCCATCCACGTCAGCCAGGCGGGGGCCGTGAAGACGCTGCCGGCGCTGACCAGGAAGAGGCCGATGATGATGACCCAGATGAGCACGGGGTGCCATTCCGTGTGCCCGATGAGCAGCGGCACGACGGCGGGGGCAAACATGAAGGATCGGGCGATGGCGGTCGTAGCGACCCAGGTCCGGCGACGGCGCTGCAGGCGGCTGAAGAACCATCCGCCCGGCAGCGCCGCGGCCGCCCCGAGGGTACACAGCGTGAGGTTCAAACCGATGAGGGTCTTGCTGGCGCCGAGTTGCTCGCGCAGAAAGATGGCCGTGATGCCGGAGTTCGGCCAGAGGACGGCCAGCGCGATCAGGATGCAACAGCCGCCGGCGATGTTGAGCCTCATCGCACGGGCGAGCCGCAGGGGTCCGATAGCGCGGCCGGAGTAGTCCACGGGGCGCGACCCCGGCGAGGGGACCGGGATGTCGGACTCGCTTGCGGCGGGCGTCTGCATGAGGGGATTCTATATCAGTACATCCGCCGTTGCGACGGCCACAGGCGGCCGGACGCGGCGCCTTGTGCTTTCCGGCAAAGCGAGCAAAATGTGTGGCCACCGATGGGCATGATTCGCGGGTCGGACGGGCTTTACAGGAGAAGGCCATGAGAACGTTCCGGGCGTGGGGAAGAATGGAGCGGGGTCTGGGGACGACGGCGCTGGGAGAGCGGAGGCCGCAGCTCCGTGCTGCCGGATCGAGAAGGGTCTGGGCATGGGGAATGATACCGGCTCTGGCCGTCGTCGGGATATTCGGGCTCTGGCGGAACCGCGCGGCGGCGCAGGATGTTCCGGCCGTCGAGGTCCCGATCGGGATCGTGGACATGGTCCGGCTCTTCAACGAGTGCGAGCAGTGGAAGGCGATCAACGCCGGACTGACGCGCAAGCGGCAGGCGCAGGACCAGGAAGCGGAGAAGATGAAGGAGGAAATCGCCGCGAAGACCAAGCAGATCGACGCATACCATCCGGATACGCCCGACTGGACCCGGGCCACGGAGGAACTGCTGCGGCTTCAGACGAAGGCGGAGGTGTGGGCCCGGATGGAGAAGGTCCGGGTGGAGGCACAGAAGAAGCACTGGGTGGAGAAGAACTACGCCGATGTGACGAAGGCGATCGCCGAGGTCGCCAAGAAGCGCGGGCTGGTGCTGGTACTGACCCGCGAGGAGATCGAGCCGAATACCGAGGATTCGAGCCGGCTGTTCGCGCAGATCATCAACCGGAAGGTCGTGTACAGCGACAAGCGTCTCGACATCACGGAAGACGTGATGAAGCGGCTGAACGAGGACTTCAAACTGGGCGGCGGCGAGAACGCGATGAAGTTCGAGTAGGAGGGCTCTGCGAGTCCGACGCGTGCAGGAAGGCGGTCCTCACGGGGCGGCATATTCCCCACAGCGCGGGCGGGCTGCCGAGACAACGGGACCATGGAACAACGGACCGCAACACCATGAGCAAGAGCTACACGCTGGCGGAACTGGCCAAGGAAGTCGGCGGGGTCGTCCGGGGCGATGCCACCGTCCGAATCCGGCGGGTCTGCGGGATCGACGAGGCGGGGCCGGAGGACATCACCTGGATCGCGCATGAGAAGTACGCCAGCCGGCTTCGCACGAGCCGGGCGGGCGCGGTCGTGGTGGACCGGCACTTCGGCGAGACCCCGATGCCGGCGATCCTGTGCGACGACCCTTCCTTTGCCATGACGAAGGTGCTGGCGCGGTTCGCGCCGCCCGTGCCCCAGCCGGCGCCCGGCGTGCATCCGACCGCCGTTGTCGCCGAATCGGCCCAACTGGGGCGCGACGTGCGGATCGGTCCGCATGTCGTGATCGGCGAGCGGGCGCGGATCGGCGACCGATGCGTGCTGCATGCCCACGTGTTCGTCGGCGACGACACGAAGCTCGGCGCGGATTGCGTACTCTGGCCGGGCGTCGTCGTGCGAGAGGCGTGCACGCTCGGGCAGCGCGTCATTCTCCATCCGAACGTGACGGTGGGCGGCGACGGGTTCGGCTACCACTTCCGCGACGGCGTGCATCACAAGATTCCGCAGATCGGCACGGTCGAGATCGGGGACGACGTCGAGGTGGGGTCGGGCAGTTGCATCGACCGCGCGAAGTTCGGCGCAACACGCATCGGTCCGGGGACCAAGATTGATAACCTCGTGCAGATCGCTCACAATGTGGAGATCGGCCCGGGCTGCATCATCGTCGCCCAGTGCGGGATCGCCGGCAGCACGCGGCTCGGCCGGCTCGTCGTGCTCGGCGGGAAGATCGGTGTGCGCGATCACATCTCGCTGGGGGACGGGCTGCGGGCCGGGGCCTGCTCGTGTATCTCCAAGGATTTCCCGGCCGGCGCGGTGATAAACGGGATACCGGCCATCGACAACCAGCAGTACCTGCGGGAACAGGCGGCGGTGCGGCGGTTGCCGGAATGGTCGGCCGTGCTCAAGGACCTGGTAAAGCGAATCGAGCGTCTTGAATCCGCAGCAGACAATCCGTAAACCCGTCGAGATCGATGGGCGAGGCCTGTTCACCGGGCAGCCAGCGACGCTGCGCTTCCGACCCGCGGCGGTGGACGAGGGCATCGTCTTCGTCCGGGCGGATCGGGATCCGCCGGCGCGAATCCCGGCGAAGGTGGACAACGTCGCGAAGCGGGCCCGCCGCACGACGCTCGCCAACGGCAGCCTGTCGGTGGAGACCGTCGAGCATTGCCTTTCCGCGTGCGCCGGACTGGGCATCGACAACCTTACGGTGGAGATCACCGCGGCGGAGGTGCCCGGGGTGGACGGGAGCTGCCTGCCGTTCGTCGAGAAGCTCCTGGAGGCGGGGATCGAGCCGCAGGAGGCGGAGCGCCGACCGCTGCGAATCTCGCAACCGGTCCGCGCGGCGGAGGGCGACACGTGGGTCGTGGCCCTGCCCGGGCCGCCGGACCTCGACGCGCTCGAGATCGTGTACGATCTGGACTACGGCGAGGACACGCCCATCCGCTGGCAGCACCAGCGGATCCGCGTGACGCCCGAGGCCTTCCGCGCACAGATCGCGCCCGCCCGGACGTTCCTGCTCAAGACCGAAGCGGAGCAGTTTCGCGCGGCCGGGCTCGGCACGCACCTGACGTACCAGGATGTTCTCGTCTTCGGGCCGGACGGGCCGATCGAGAACACCCTGCGGTTTCCCGACGAGTGCGTGCGGCACAAGATCGTCGACCTGATCGGGGATCTCGCCCTGCTGGGCCGGCCGATCGTCGGGTGCATCTACGCCCGCAAGAGCGGCCATGCACTGAACCACGAGCTCGTGCGGCGACTGCAGCAGCAGCTTCGGGAGCAGGAGCTTCGGAACCGCATCGCCGGCGAGGCGGCGTTCGACGTCCGGAAGATCCAGCGGATCCTGCCGCACCGATACCCGTTCCTGATGGTGGACCGCGTGGTGGAGATCGAGGGGTCGCACCGGGCGGTCGGGATCAAGAACGTCACGATCAACGAAGAGTTCTTCAACGGGCACTACCCCGGGCAGCCGATCATGCCCGGCGTGCTGATTATCGAGGCGATGGCCCAGTTGGGCGGTCTTCTGCTCTCGCAGGAGCTGGAGCACACGGGCAAGGTGGCCGTGCTGCTGAGCCTGGATAAGGTGAAGTTCCGCCGCGCCGTCATGCCGGGGGATCAGTTGATCCTTGAAGCGGAGGCGATGCGCGTGAAAAGCCGCACCGGCCACGTGAAGTGCCAGGCCCGCGTGGGCGAGCACCTGGCGGCCGAGGCGATCATCAAGTTCATGATGGTGGATGCGGATCCGTTTTGAGGCCCTGTCGGCCGCGGGCCCAAGGAGCAGTGAACAGCGCGATGATTGACATTCACCCTACGTCGGTGGTGGACCGTCAGGCCGTGATCGGCGAGGACGTGCGGATCGGGCCGAACTGTTACGTCGGCCCGAAGGTCACGCTCGGCGATCGGTGCGTCCTGCACAACAACGTGACGATCACGGGCAATACGCAGGTCGGCGCCGACAACGAATTCTTCCCGGGCTGCGTGATCGGCTGCATTCCGCAGGACCTCAAGTACCGCGGCGGCGATACGCAGGTGATCATCGGGTCCAACAACGTATTCCGCGAGCTGGTAACCGTTCATTCCGGCACCGAGATCGCCGGCGGCGTCACGCGGATCGGCGACCACAACCATATCCTGGTCGGCTGCCACATCGCCCACGACTGCGAGATCGGCAGTCACTGCATCCTCTCGAACCAGGTGCAGTTGGCCGGCCATGTGAAGATCGAGGACCGGGTGACGACCGGCGGGCTGATCGGCGTGCACCACTTCGTCACGATCGGAACGCTCGCCTACATCGCCGGCTTCACGCGGATCAGCGTGGATGTGCCGCCGTTCATGATCGGCGCCGGCTATCCGCAGGTGCAGGTCCGCGGCGTGAACACGGTGGGCATGACGCGGTGGCAGTTCGGCGAGGAGCGGATCCGCGCCATTCGCGAGGTGTACCGGCAGCTCTTCTCCAAGCGCGCGACCAGCGAGGGCGGGAATCTGACGGACAAGGTGGCGGCCATCGAGTCCAACGGGCAGTTGACCGAGGATGTCCGCTACCTGTGCGAGTTCATCCGGCGAAGCATGAAGGACGGCGTGTACGGACGATACCGCGAGTCGCTCCGCCAGGACACTGCCGAGGACCGCGGCAAGTTCTACGAGCACGGGCTGGCCGGTTCCGAGGAGGATGCCTCGTGAGCGACCCGCTTCGCGTCGCCGTGGTCGGCGCCGGGCGGATGGGCCGCCATCACGCCCGCCTCTACGGACAGATGCCCGAGACGGAGCTTGTGGCCGTCGTGGATCCGGACGCCGCCCGCGCGGAGACCGTCGCGAAGGAGTTCGGCGGGCGGCCCTGCCCGGATGCGACCGCGATCCTCGATGAGATCCAGGCCGCGACCATCGCCGTACCGACCGTCAAGCACCTCGAGGTCGCCCGGCCGTTCCTCGAACGCCGCATCCCCCTGCTGATCGAGAAGCCGTTCGCCCCCACGGTCGAACAGGCGCACGAACTGCTGGCCCTGGCGAAGCGTCACCGCACACTTGTGGCCGTCGGGCACGTCGAGCGGTTCAACCCCGTCGTGCGGGCGTTGGAACGGATGCAGGTCGTCCCGAAGTTCATCGAGACGCACCGGATCAGCCCGTTCACGTTCCGGTCGGCGGACGTCGGCGTGGTGTTCGACATGATGATCCACGATATCGACATCGTGCTGCACCTTGTGCGGGACGAGCCGGTGCGCGTGGAGGCCGTGGGCATCAACGTCCTCGGCCCGAACGAGGACATCGCCAACGCGCGGGTCACCTTCTCGCGCGGCTGCGTGGCGAACCTGACGGCCTCGCGGCTCGCGCTCAAGACGGAACGGAAGATCCGCGTCTTCAGCGAGGAGGCATACCTCTCGCTCGACTACCAGAAGCGCGCCGGGGTGGCGATCCAGAAGCACGCCAACCTCGACCTGATCAAGATGGCACGCGAGCGGAACGCGGAGGACCTCTCCCAGATGGCCGGCCTCGATTACGGCAAGCTCGTGAAGGTCGAGCCGCTGGCGGTTGACGATGCCGACCCGCTCCGCTCGGAGCTGGAGTCCTTCGTCCGCTGGGTGCGGACCGGTTCGCCGCAGGATGCCTCGGCGGAGGCCCGCGTCGCGTCGGCCGAAGAGGGTCTGGCCGCGGTTCGACTCGCGGCGGACATCGTGGCCAGCCTGAGGCAACACCCCTGGGACGGGTCCGCCGGCAACCGCGTGGGGCTGTCGGACCAGATGATCCGCGCCGTCGAATGAGCTGCCGCTTTCACGGGATTTGCCCGGCCCCGCGGCGAGCGAGACCGGATTCGGAGGTTTCCGCGAGGAGTTGTTACATGTTCGCAGACAAGAGGATCATCATCGTTGCTTGTGCGGCGTTTGCCGGATCGGCGCCGGCGGGCTACGCCGCCGGAGAGAAAACCCCGTCGGCATCGGCGCAGAGCCGGCCGGCGGTGTGGACGCTGACCGTTCCGGCGTACCGGGTGCTCTCGCAGGTGACGTTCTTCGACGCGATCGACAAGGCCGGAATCGTCGGCGTGAAGGCCGTCGAGGGCCGCCCGTACCGGATCAGCAACGAGACGGGCGACGCCCAGCTCGGCCCGTCCGCCCCTGCCGAGGCACTGGAGAAAACGAAGAAGAAGCTCCGCGATGCCGGCCTCGCGCTCATCAGCTACTACGCGGGCGACTTCGGCGGGGACGATGCCGCGATGCGGCGGCTGTTCGAGTTCGGAAGGACGATGGGCATCCAGGTCTTCATCGGCGAGCCCGCGCCGGACAAACTGGCCGCCCTGGACAGGCTGGCCGGCGAATTCGGCATCAACGTAGCCATCCACAATCACCCCCGGCGGCCGAACCGGTCCGCGTACGTCTACTGGGACCCCGACGGCATCATGCGGATGATCGAGAAGTGCAGCCATCGGATCGGCTGCTGCGCGGACACCGGCCACTGGGTCCGCTCGGGGCTGGACCCGGTGGAATGCCTGAAGAAGTACCAGGGCCGCCTGCTCTACCTGCACCTCAAGGACGTGAGCGAGAAGGGGCCCCGCGGGCACGACGTGATCTTCGGCACGGGCGTGGCCGACGTGAAGGGCATGCTCGCCGAACTCCGCCGGCAGCAGTTCAGCGGACCGATCTCATTCGAGTATGAGAACAACGTGAAGGATCGCCCCGCGGACGTCCGACAATGCGTTGATTTCGTGAGGAAGATCGCCACGGAACTCGGACAGGAGGTGCAGTAGCGCCGCAAGTCTCACGCCCTCGGTACCGCGGCCGATGGCAGCGATTCATCAGGAGGCAGCACAATGCCGCGTACGGAAGAAACACGTCGTTCCTTTCTCGCCAGGGGTGTACTTGCCTCCGCGGGCCTCGCCATCGCCGGGCGGGTCTGCATGGGCGCAGAGAGTCCCCGGACCTCTCTCGCGGCGGTCCGCCTGGGGCCGGGGGAAAAGCTCCGGATCGCCATTCTCGGGTGCGGCAACCGCAGCCAGGCTCACATTCAGGCGGTGAATACATACGCCGAGCACATGGAGGTGGCGGCGCTATGCGACATCCGGCCGGAAAAGCTCGATGAGAAGAAGAAACTGGTCAAGGCCGGAACCCCCCGCTGCTACACGGACTACCACAAGATGCTGAAGGAGGCGGATATCCACGCGGTGGCCGTGGTTCTTCCGAACACGCTCCACCGGGCCGGCACGATCGATTCCCTCGAAGCGGGAAAGCACGTCCTCTGCGAGAAGCCGCTGACGCTGAAGCTTGCGGACACCCGAGCCATCATCGAAGCGGCCGACCGGACGGGGCGGATCGTGCAGGTGGGCACGCAGAGCCGTCATTCTCCCGGCTATACCGCGCTGGCCCGTAAGCTGCGCGAGGGACTGATCGGGCCGGTTCTGTACGGCGTGGCGCAGACGTTCCGCTCGGATTGGGTCAAGCTCTATCCGGACCCGGAGGAAGACTCCCGGAAGAACTGGCGGATGAAACAGGAGGAAGGCGGCTCCGTTGTCTACGAGATGGGAATCCACATCATTGACGTATTCAACTGGTTCATCGACAGCGAGCCGGAGGAGATCACCTGCCTGGGCGGCGTTCACAACAGGAAGCTGGAGAAACGCAACTCGTGGGACCACGCCGGCATCGTCGTGCGGTACGCCAACGGCGCGCTGATGACGTACGGGGGCAACCTGTACTCCTGCGGAGGCCCGGGGCCCGACATCCTTTTCGGCGAGGAAGGCACTCTGCAGCTCGGCTCGCGAGGAGCGGATGAAGCCGTCCTCCGCAAATGCGCGTATTGGCACCCGTATGGAAAGGGTACGGGACCGCAGAAAACCGAAACGATCAAGCTGCCCACCTCGAAGACGGACCCGTCCACCTTGCAGTACCTGCACTTCTTCGAGGCGGTGCAGGGCAAGAAAGCGGCCTTCCCCTCGGCCCGCGACCATCTGCCGGCCGTCCTGATTGCACGGGCGGCCCAGCTCTCACAGGCGGAGCACCGGCACATCAAGGCATCAGAAGTCACGTAACGCCGCTTCCGGTCGGCGACATCCGTGCCGGCGGCCGATTTGCGCAGATCCTTGCACGCGCAAAGCCCCCGCAACGCTCAGGCCGGATTCTTCGGTCGCTCCGCTCCCTCAGAATGACGTAGCGGGCCTGGCCCGGAATTCGGCGCCGGCCGACAAGAATCCAGGCGATAACCGTGTAGGGGCGACGGAGCCTTCGCGGCGCTGCTCGCCGCATGCGAAACTGTCTTACCGAAAACGGCACTCCGGAGGCGTTATCGAACCCGGGGCGGGCGCGCTACGCGGCGTGCGGGGGCGGCGACAAGGTCCGTTCGTACGAGCAAATAGTACGAAATCCAGGCGAACGCGCTTGAAAAGCGACTACGTTCTTTCGTACTATAAAGGATGACGCGCAGGCCGAGCGCGTGCGGATTCAGCCAGCCTCGGGGGGGACCGCGTCGGAGCCAAGCTCGACATCGAAATCCGGGGAAGCCAGAGATCGCCGCTCCGCACGGACCCTGTCCGCAGACTACCCCGGGGGTCCCAGGACAAGGCGACCGCTCCAAGCGGAGTCGAGTCAACGCGGACGGGCGGCATCGACCGGAACGACAACACAGGAGGAACGAAATGCGGCTTTATTCGGTTCTGACGATCGGCGTACTGGCAATCGCGTCCGGCGCGGCGTCCGCGTTCGCCCAGACGGAGACCCGATCATCGGACGGGCTCTGGCAGGCCGTTTCACGCGTGGCCGGCATGAACGACATGGCCGTTCCGTGGGGCGGCGTCATGTCATATCAACTCGTCCAACTCGAGCAGGCCGGGCTGCAAAACGTTCTGGCCCTTGCGCCCCCCGAGGCAAAGGTCGCCGTGGCAAACTCTTCCGCGGTCATCACGCTCCCGATGCCGGACGGCAGCTTCCAGCGGTTCACCTTCGTCGATTCGCCGGTCATGGCGCCGGAGTTGGCCGTGAAGTATCCGCAGATTCGCACGTACCTGGGGCAGGGACTCGATGACCCGTACGCGACGGCGCGTTTCGACTGGACGCCGGCCGGTTTCCATGGACTTGTCCTGTCGCCGTCGGGGACGGTAATGGTCGATCCGTACATCAAAGGGCAGACGGACCTGTACGTAAGCTTTTACCGGCATGACGTCAGCGCCGAGGCGGCGGCCTGGACGTGCTACACCGACGACCGGTCGGGCCCGGTGCAGGACATGGGTATCGGGGTGCTGGGTAGTTCCGGCGGCGACCTGCGGGTGTATCGTGTGGCGGTGGCGACCACCGGCGAGTATACGCAGTTCCACGGGGGGACGGTCGCGCAGGGGCTCGCCGCCGTCACCACGGCCATCAATCGCATCACCGGCATCTTCGAGCAGGAGTTCTGTATTCGGCTGCAACTGGTCGCGAACAACAACCTGATCATCTACACCAACCCGGCGACCGACCCGTACACGGGTGACAACAACAGCACGATGATGAGTGAGAACCAGGCGAACCTGGACAGCGTAATCGGTTCGGCGAACTACGACATCGGCCATGTCTTTACGACGGCGGGCGGCGGCGTAACCTTCGTAGGCGTCGCATGCAGGAGTGGCGAGAAGGCGAAGGCCGCCTCGGGACGGGGCACCCCGACCGGCGATGCGTTCGTCGTCGAGATCGCCGCGCACGAGATGGGCCACCAGGTCGGCTCGCACCACACCTGGAACGGAACCCTCGGAGGCTGCACGACGGATCAGTGGGGATCCGCCACCGCCTGTGAGCCGGGCAGCGGTTCGACCATCATGGCTTACCCCGGCCTGTGCAGCACGGACAACATCCAGAGTTCGCGCGATTACTACTATCATGCAATCAGCTACGAGAAGATTCGCAGTTACGTCGTCAGCGGTGCGGGGAACGGCTGTCCCACAATCCTCGCGACGGGCAACAGCCCGCCCACGGTGAACGCGGGGCCCGATTACACGATCCCGAAGGAAACTCCCTTTGTGTTGACCGCCAGCGGCAGCGATCCCGACGGGCATCCGATCACGTATTGCTGGGAGGAAATGGACCTCGGTCCGCAGGCGCCGCTCGCGGATGGCGACAACGGCAGCAGCCCGATCTTCCGGTCGTGGCTGCCGACGACAAGCCCCTCGCGGACGTTCCCGCGGCTGAGCGACCTGCTGAACAACACAACGGCCAAGGGCGAATCGCTGCCCACGACCGGCCGCACGCTGAAGATGCGATGCACCGTCCGCGACAACCGCGCCGGCGGCGGCGGCGTGAACAACGACGACGTGGTGCTGACCGTCACGGCCTCCGCCGGGCCGTTCACCGTCACCAGCCCGAACACCGCAGTCACCTGGAGCGGGACGCGCACGGTGACCTGGAACGTCGCCAACACCAACGCGGCACCCGTCAACTGCAGCCAGGTCAACATCCGCCTGTCGGTGGACGGCAGCAACACCTATCCGTACCTTCTCGCGGCCAATACGCCCAACGACGGGTCCCAGTCGGTCACGCTGCCCGAAGTCCCTTCGACGCAGGCGCGAATCAAGGTCGAGGCCGTCGGCAACATCTTCTTCGACATCAGCGACGTGAACTTCAGCATTCCATGTCCAGCGCCGGACGTTGCCACGAACGTGAATGCGACCGATGGCTCCTACCCCTATGTTTACGTCACCTGGACGCTACCGGTCGGCGACCCGGTGGGCCTGTCGCATTTCCAGATCTGGCGCAGCACGACCAATAACAGCGCCACCGCGACGCTGCTCGAGGACAACTGGACTGCTACGGGCTACCAGGACGCCAGTACCACGCCTTATGCGACGAATTACTACTGGATCAAGATCGTGAATCTTTGCGGCGGCACCAGCGCGTTCAGCGCGTCCGACAGCGGGTGGCGGGTGCTGGGGCCCCCGGCGAACGTGACGGCGTCCGATGGTGCGTACATCGACAAGGTGCGGGTTGCCTGGGACGCCGGCGGCGGCACGCACTACCGCGTGTATCGTAACACGACGAACAACAGCGCCACGGCCACGGCCATGACCTCGTGGATCACGTCGCTGTTGTGGGACGACACCACGGCCGCACCCGGCTCGCTGTATTACTACTGGGTGCAGGCTGCCATGAGCAGCGCCGGCGCCCAGCCGAGCGACTTCAGCGCGTACAACACCGGCTGGCGGGCACTCACCCCCCCGACTGTCGAGGCTTCCAAGGGTACGTCGGCCGAGCATGTTCTCGTGCAATGGGACAGTCCGACTGGCGCGACGCACTATTGCGTATATCGAGGCGTATCCGGCAATTCGAGCGAGGCGACGGCCCTGACGGGATGGATCACGGGCAACAGCTACGCCGACACGACAACGCCGGCGGGGGTCTCCTACTACTACTGGGTCAAGGCGGCCGTTTCCAGCTCCGGTCTGCGAGAGACCGGTCTCGTCATCAATGATGTCGGCTGGAAGGCATACGCGCCGCCGGCGAACGTGTCCGCGACCGACGGCACGGACGACACCCGCATTCTGATCACGTGGGACGCCTCGCCGATGGCGACGCACTACCGCGTCTACCGCAGCACGACGAACGACCCGGCCACCGCATTGGCACAGGGCTCCTGGCAGACCGCCACGAGCTACAGCGACTACACCGCGTACTGCGTGGATTTCTACTACTGGGTCAAGGCCGCCGCGACCTCCACGGGCGACAAGGCCAGTGACTTCAGCGCCGGCGACGTCGGCTGGCGGGCGCTGCCGCCCCCGACAAACACCAGCGCGGCCGACGGCGGGTCCACCGACTCCGTGCGGATCACATGGAATCGGAGCTCCGTATCCGGCTGCTACTACCGTGTCTATCGGGGCAGCAATTTCAATCCGAAGATGTCTTCACCCCTCGAAGACTGGACGTATGAAGCGACCTCGTTCGACGACGCGACCGCGACGCCGGGCCTGACGTATTACTACTGGGTCAGGGTCGCCATGAATCCCCAGGGGACGCGTGATTCGGTCAGCAATTCGGATACCGGCTGGCGGGCCTTGAGCGGCCCGACCGCTACGGCCAGCGACGGGACGTCCGTGGCTCACGTCGCCGTTTCGTGGCCGGCCGTCGAGGGCGCTTCCTATTACCGCGTCCATCGAAGCACGACGCCAGGCTCCAGCACGGCCGTCCCGCTGTCGAGCTGGCGGACGAACACGAGCTTCTACGACACGTCGGCGACGCCCGGCCAGACCTACTACTACTGGGTTACGGCGGCCGTCGATTCGAGCGGCACGCACGAGAGCGCGTTCGGCCGGGGCAACTCGGGCTGGCGAGCGAACGACTGCAACGGCAACGGCGTGCCCGACCAGAACGAGCCCGACGAGGACGGCGACGGGGTGATTGATGCATGCGATCAATGCCTCGGCACGCCGCCGGCAACGCCGGTCGATGCGCGCGGCTGTGCGTTTGTCCAGGCCGACTTTGACAAGGACGGCGACGTGGATGTGGCAGACTTCCTTCACTTCCAGGACTGTTTCAACGGGCCGAACCGGCCGTACAAGACCCTGGGGCCGACCTGCGCGAATGCGGACCTGGATGGGGATACGGACGCGGACGTCGCCGACTTCCTCGAGTTCCAGGGCTGTTTCAACGGGCCCAATCGGCCGCCGAAGTGCCAGTAACGAGGTGCGCGGCCAGCGCTGCCCTGTTGCCCGGCCGCGGGGCGCGGTTCCTCTTGACGAGCACGGGCCACGCGTCGAAATCCTTCGACGTCTCGGAATGCCGCGGCCTGTAGGGGCGTAACCGCCGTAAGCGCCCTGCCAGTCCGTTGAATAAAGATCTCCACCAAAACCCTGGCACCCGGTGCCAGCCAATAACCCGCGCAGGGTTCGCTGTGCGGACAGAATCCCGCGGCGGGGGCGAAATCGCGCCTTCGTTGCGTCCGCGGAGCGGACCCTGCCGAACTGCACCAGCCCCGCATGCTCGTTACGATCGGGTTGCAGAAGAACAGCAGGATCCACGCCGGATACCGGTCGTAGTGCAAAATGCGATTGCCGGCCTTGTCCTGCTCGAGCCGGTACTCGTGCAGCCGGTCCGGCAGAGGCAGAAGCTTCTGGAAGTACTTCAAGCCCTGGAGGTCCTTCGCCCGGATCTTGTCTCTTCGCTTCCGCGCCATCTACTCCAAACACGCACCACGAATCGCCCTCGCGCAAGCAAATCGTGGCGCGATCTTGTCTGTCCTGACGTGAAGCCTTTCGCCGATCGACCCCCGCAAACCTTGGATTGCGAAAGGGCGGGCGTTCCGCCTGCCGCGTGCCATCCCATCAGAGAGAGCGGTAAAGTCGCATAGAGTCTTCCGTCGCCGCTCTTGCGCGCCTTGCACGCATGTATCGCGCTGCGGCGGTAACGCCACCCGTCATTCTGCGGAGCGCCGCGACGAAGAATCCGGCGGATTGGCGCAGAGAAGCCGGATGCTTCGCTTCGCTCCGCATGACGGCCGCCGGTGCGCCCGTGTTCAGTTGCGCCCGAAGGCCGCCTTGGGGGACGGAGATGGGTGTCTCGCGCCCGGCATGGCTACGCCATTACGCCTGCCACCTCGCCGACCACGCGCGGCAGGTCGATCGACGAAGGACATGCCTTCCGGCACCGGCCGCACTGCGTACACCGATCGCCCGGATCGTATCCCAGGCTGCCGTACACCGACGCAGCCATGTCGCGATCGTTGTATTGATGCACATAGGCGTGGCAGCGGAGCACGTCGGCTACGGCGATGCCCTGCGGACAGGCTGCGGTGCAACGGCCGCACAGCCGGCAGGCGCCGGCCATGTCCGCCCGGACGGTCGCCTCCAGCTCCCGTCGCTGAGCGGCGGCAAGCCGGATCTTCGGCAGGCTCATCATCTTGTCCAGTTGCTCCGCCTTGTCGACGGTGGCGATGACCGCGTCGATCAGGCCGTCGGTCGCCTCGAGCATGTAGAGCTTCGCCCGTTCGTAGGCATTCAGTCCCCTCGCCCGGGCCGCCTCGTCCAGCTTCTCCTCGGCCTTCGTGGCGGCAGGACGGATGGTGCCGGAACTCTTCATCGCAATGATGCCGACGTCCTGCCTGCGAAACGCCTCGAGTTCGGGACGGTAACTGTGAAACGACTTCTCACCCGGGTTCACGCCCGGCATGATGAGGTCGATCTTCCACGGACCGGCCGCGTTCGCCTCGACGGCCGCCGCGAGCACATCCTTCTGGTTCGCGTGCGTGCTGAAGCCGAAGTGCCTCGCCTTGCCCGCCTTGTGCGCCTTCTCGTACGCCTCCCACAACTCCGTGCACTGGAAGATCCACGGGATCTCGATGCCGTGCATCATGTAACAGTCCACGTTGTCGATCTTCATCCGGGCAAGCGACTCATCGAGCATTCGCGCGTACATGTCGGCGATTCGCCTGCCGAGCGGGCGCCAGTCGGGCTTCTCGCCGGTGGCCTTCATCTTCCGCACGCATTCCTTGTGCAACGCGAGGAACTTCTCCCGCGGGGCGCTGGAAGGGGCGATCTCCTGCCGTTCGCCATCCACCGTGATCGAAACCTTGTCCCCGAGGAAACGAGTCATGGCCTCGCGATAAAGCCTCTGCACCTCGGAGTCCACCGTGTGGTGCCCGGCGATGCCCGTGGACTTGCTCGTGACAAAAACCTTGTCGCGGATGGACTTGAGCAACGGCGCCAGCTCCACCTCGTACTCGCCGTAGCCGCGGGCGGTATCGAGATAATTCACCCCGCCCGCGATCATCCTGCGCAGCAGCGACGGCTCCTTGATCCAGCCGGCGACGATCCGTCCGCAGTTGAAGTTCGTCCGCCCAAGCCGCCGGTAGACGAACTCCGGATTCTCGTTGCGGTGGATGATCTTGCCCGGTTCCTCGGCTGCCTGCACGAGCGAACCGAATGCCCCCAAAGTCCCGCCGGCCGCAAGACCTGCGGCCGTGGTCTTGAGAAACGCACGACGATCCATTCGAGTGCCTTGATCGGACACGCTGCACCTCCGTCATTCCTGGAATGAACCCCGGCCAGACACCCGAAACTCTACCCGAAACGCCGCGAGCATGCCACCCGGGGCGCTCGGCGACGACGCAATGGCCCGGCCGCCGCAATCAGGGCCTGATTCGTCAGTCGCGGCGTCATGAAGCGTCGCCGATCAGGGAGCGTTGCTCATCAGAGGTGATGCGGTTCGACGGCTGCGATACCTCAAAACCGGAGGGGGTATGCGGCAGTCGGACAGGCCGGCACCGGATCGATCGGGTGCATGGCCGTAGTTGCAGACGGTGGGCGGCGGGCATTCACCAGGCCCGGCTCAAGCCCGCTGGGCGGCAAGCGTGGAAGGGAATGGAGCCGGTGCCTCCACCGGCCGAAGGCGGCGGCCAAAGGCAGGCCGGTTGGAAACGGCGTTGTGTGCGCGGCATACCGTCGGCTCCAGCCGGCGCGGGTTTGCCACCGCCTTCAGGCTTGGCAGCCGGTTGAAAGACGCAACTTCCCCCGCCTGAAATGAGCTAACCAGTTGGTTGGCAAGGGGTTGACCTCTGTTTTGCGTTTCAAATGTAGCCACGTACATGGCGGGTTTTCGTCATTGACAATCCCAATAATGTGTGGTATATATGGTATTGATGGAGCCATGTACGGAGGCGGGCCATGTACCTTGAGATCCACGTCGATCGCCGGCGGAAGAACCCGTATTTCTACGGCCTCTTCCGGGAGACCTTCCGCGCGAACGGGCAGGTGCGACACCGCACGCGGGGTCGCGTGACGGGGTTGACGCAGGGCCAACTGGAAGCGATGCGGGAGTTCCTCCGACGGGGCTGCGCTTCCGGGGGCGTTTGCGAGGTCCGGGGCTCGCGGGAGTTCGGGGCCGTCTGGGCGGTCCTGCAGATGGCCGAGTCGCTGGGCGTGGACAAGTTGCTGTATTCGCGGCGGGAGCCGTGGGTACGGTACGCGTTGGCGATGATCGTGGGGCGCGTCGTGTACCAGGGCTCGAAGCTGTCGCTGACGAACCTGTGGCGGGACACGGCGTTGTGGTCGGTGTGCGGGCTGGGCGAGGGGCGGCCGGATGTGGATGCCTGCTACGAGGCGATGGATGCACTCCTGGCCCGTCAGCCGGCGATCCAGAAGGCGCTGGCCCGCAAGCATCTGAAGGATGGCTGCCTGGTCCTGTACGATGTGACGAGTTCGTATTTCGAGGGCGAGTACGCGGGGAGCGAACTGGTTGACTGGGGCTACAACCGGGACGGCAAGCGGGGCCACAAACAGATCGTGATCGGGCTGATGACGAACAAGGAAGGCTGTCCGGTGGGGGTCTGCGTGTATCGGGGGAACACGAATGACCAGAAGACGCTGGCGGACCGGGTGAAGGAGTTGAAGGAGAGCTATCGCCTGCGGGATGTGATCCTGGCGGGAGACCGGGGGATGATCACGGCGGCGCGGCTGCCGGAGTTGAGCGAGGCGGGGATTCGGAGCGTGACGGCCCTGACGCATCCGGAGATCTTCAAGCTGGTCCAGCGGAAGGTCATTGAGCCGGGATTGTTTGATGAACGCCGGATCGCCGAGGTGTACGAACCGGAGGCGTCCGGGGTGCGGTATCTGCTGTGCCGCAACCCGCTGACGGCGGAGAAGGAGCATCGGACCCGCGAGGCGCTGATCGCCAAGGCGCGGGAGGCCATGGAGAAGCTGGCCAGGAGCCGGAAGCGGCGGACGCCGGAGGAACTCGGGGCGGCGGTGGGGAAGGCGTTGGCGAAGTGGAAGGTGGGGAAGTTCTTCCGCTGGCAGGTGCGCGAGGGGAAGTTGGAATGGGAACTGGAGGAGAAGCGTGTGGCGTTGGAGCGCTCGCTGGACGGCTGCTACGTGGTCCGCACGGATGCCTCCGCGGAGGCGTTCGACACGAACGAGGCCGTGGCCTGCTATCGGCAGTTGGCTGTGGTGGAGCGGGACTTCCGGCAGCTCAAGACGGTGTCGCTCGAGATTCGTCCGACCTACCACCACAAGGATGACCGGATCGAGGCGCACGTGCTGCTGTGCGTGCTGGCGTACTACATCCAATGGCACATGCAGAGGCAGTTGGCGCCCTTGTTCGCGGACGACGGCGAGGGCAAGGACCGGCGATGGACGTTCGCGGGCGTTCTGGAACGGCTCAAGGGCATCCGGCAGGAGACCGTTGCGTGCAACGGAACCGAGCTGACCCTGAAGACCGTTCCCGACGATGAGCAGCAACGCCTGCTCGACTTGCTCGGCGTTCGGCTGTAGCGTCGGCACCGCCCAGTCGGCTGCCGACGAGGAGACGTAGCCACACCCTTGAAAAGGAAAAACGCGATCAACTCCCGACGGCTCAGCGAGTTACCTCATTCCGAGCGGGGGAAGTTGCGGAAAGAGTGTCGAGGCAGTCGCCGAGATCGCGTTTTCGGCTTCGCCGGTGCGTAGCGGGATGGCTCGTCGCGATCGGCAGCGGCGCAGTCGCCGGAATCGCGTTTGCGTTTCGCCGGTGCGTAGCGGGATGGTTCGTCGCGATCGGCAGCGGCGCAGTCGCCGGAATCGCGTTTGCGTCTCGCCGGTGCGGTCGGCGGCAACGGTTCGTGACTTTTGCATCGGACTGTCAGGCT
>CAZZFA010000032.1:0-52693 GCA_964653435.1 uncultured Planctomycetales bacterium
GTCGCTGCGCTCCTCAGAATGACGGGTAGCGCTACCGCCGCAGCGCGATACATGCACCCAAGGCGCACCGCGCGCAACACGCGCAAAAGCTGCGACGCAAGACTCTGCACTCACTGTTATTCCCCAAGGCGGCCTCCGGCCACAACCGAACACGGCCGCGCCAGCGGCCGTCATGCTGAGCGAAGCGAAGCATCTGGCTTGCCTGCGCCAATCAGCCAGATTCTTCGTCGCTGCGCTCCTCAGAATGACGGGTGGCGCTACCGCCGCAGCCCGATACATGCACCCAAGGCGCGCCGCGCGCAACACGCGCAAAAGCTGCGACGGAAGACTCTGAAGTCTTTGCGACCCGCGCGGATTTCACAGGCGGGCGAGACGCCCGCCCCCCACGTTGAGCGGTCCGCACGGCGGACCCTACGGTTTCCGTTCCGCGGGATCGCTCTCGTCGTCGTCGAAGCGAAACCCGAACTTGCGGTGCAGCCAGTCCTCGGCGCGGTGAAAGATCCTGGTCTTGCGCATCTTCGCGAGCAACCACCGCCGGCCGGGCCAGTCGATGAGCAGCAGGCCGGCCAGGATGAACATCCACCCCTGCAGGATCGGGATGAAGCCGCCGATGATCCCGAAGGCGATACAGAGGACGCCGACCGCGTTGCGCAGGATTCGCCGCCAGAGGCGCTTCATCGCGACATGGTCTCCAGCAGCTTCAGCCGAAGAAGGTTCAGCGCGAACTTGCAGGCGCGGTCGCGGATCTCCTCGCGGGTCATCTCGCTGCCGAACCGGCGCTCGTGGACGTCGCAGCCGCCGGCATGGGCGAGGCCGAAATAGACGAGACCCACAGGTTTGTCGGGCGTGCCGCCGCCGGGACCGGCTATGCCCGTGGCGGAGATCGCGTAATCCGTCCGGCTGATCCGTCGCGTGTTCTCCGCCATCGCCGACGCCACCGGCCGGCTGACCGCCCCGTGCCGAACGATCAGATCCTCGGGCACCTGAATGAACCGCGTCTTCGACTCATTCGAATAGGTCACGAACCCGTTGCGGAAGTACTCGCTGCTGCCGGGGATATCGGTGAGACTCTTGGCGATGAGGCCGCCTGTGCACGATTCCGCCGTCGCGACGGTCTGCTTCCGCTCAAACAGAAGCTTCGCCACGGCGTGGGCGAGCGTCTCGTCATCCTCACCGAACACCAGATCTCCCAACCGGCGACGGACCTCGGCGGCATCCGCGTCGAGCAGCCGACGGGCCTCCTCGCGCGTCGGGCCGAAGGCGTGGATACGGATGCCGATGATCGTCTGCTGGGCCGTCGTTCCCACGGTCGGGTTGCGGCCGCGCTGCATCAGATCGCGAATCCGCTCGCCCACGTCCGACTCGCCCGCGCCGTACGTATTGATCGTCCGGGCGAGCAGCACCGCCCCGCCGGTGCGCGCGGCGAGCGCCGGCAGAACGTCCCGGGTGAACATCTCCTTCATCTCGCGCGGCACGCCGGGCATGACGAAGACGTCGGCCCGATGCAGCCGCGCACGGATCCCCGGGGCCGTGCCGCAGGTGTTCTCGATCGGCGTGGCACCCGCCGGAAACATGGCCTGAACCGTGTTCGCCTCCGGCATGGCGCGACCGCGGCGATCGAAGAACTCACGGATGCGATCAACGCTGGGCGGATGCAGCACCAGATCAACGCCCATCGCGGCGGCCAGCGCGTGGCGCGTGAGGTCGTCCGCCGTGGGGCCGATTCCCCCGCTGACGAGAACGACATCCGCCGTGCGCGCCGTGCGGTCGAGCACGTCGCGAATCGGCTCGATCTCGTCGGCAACGGTGGCGTGCATCCGTACGCGCACGCCGATCGCGGCAAGCTGCTGCGAAAGCCACGCCGAGTTCGTATCCACGGTCTGGCCGAGCGTCAGTTCGTTTCCGATGCTCAGGATGACGGCATCCATGCGGTACAACGATAGGTGCGGTCGCTGAGGGGTGCAACCGGCGCGTCGGCGGATTCCGCTTCATTGACATTCCTGGCACGCGCTCTTCGCGATGACGGCGGTTTCTTCGCTCGCTCCGCTCCGGCGGGCGTGTGCCAACAGGCTGCACGATGCTTCGCTTCGCTCAGCATGACGGCGGATGGGACCGTCGTGTGGGGTGGAGAACGACGCCGCCGGCCCCCCACCGCCGCCGTGCTGTCGCCTGTCCGGCCGCTTCCGTATAATCAGGACCCTATGATTAGCGATCGATGGAATCGTGGCGCTCGACGCCGCGCGGCCGTCTTCGGCGTGTCAGCGATGACCCTTCTGCTCGGCGGATGCGGGCCTGCCGCGACATTCCGCATCCTCCAGCCGCGGCTTACGGGCCGGCAGCGCGACATGACACTGACCACCCTGAACGCGGACTACGGCCGCAGCGAGGGTCACGAGGGATGGCACATCCTCCTGCGCTTTCCGCTTCCGGGGGCGATGTCGGGCCGACCGAATTACGTCGTCTACCTCCATGTACCGAACCCATCTCCGAGCGAAACCACGACGTTCCCATTGGGGAAGACGGCGCCGGCTCGGGGGTTCTTTGTTCAGAAGGCCGGCGAGGGCCGTGGCCGCGAGCTGATCGTCGGCGGATTTGTGGAGCTCAAGCGACTGTCGGACGGCCGGTGGTTCCTGCAACTGACGGCCGACGGCGAGTTGGGGACGCAGATCCTCGGAACCGCCACGCTCACACGCCGGGACCTCGACGTGCGCGACTACATCGAACGGCACCACCCCGGCGACGTGGCGGACCTGCTCGCGCCCCCCGTCAGCACGCGCAAGGCGAGGCGTTGAGACCGGCATGAGCGAGACACCGGCTCACGGCGGATGGATCGACGTAACCCGGCCGCTGCGGAACGGGATGATCCAGTGGCCCGGCGAGCGGCCCTTTCGGCTCAATCGATTCGAGAGGATCACCGGGCCGGGCACCTGCAATGTCTCGGAGATCGAGACGTGCCTGCACATCGGCACACACATCGACGCACCGCTGCACTTTATTGAAAACGGGACGGACATCGGGCGAATCCCGCTTGAGCAGCTCTGCGGGCCGGCCGTCGTCGTGGAGATGCTCGAACCGCGTGACGTTCGGCCGGGCGACCTCACCGGGACGGACATCCGGCCCGGCGACGCCGTCCTGCTCAAGACCGCCAACGCGATGCTCTGGCACAAGGAAGCCTTTGACGCGGGCTTCCACGGCATTTCCGGCGAGGCCGCCGATCGGCTGGTGAAGGCCGGCGTACGCGCCGTGGGCGTCGATTATCTGTCAGTCGACCGCTATGACGCGCCGAAGAAGCACGCCCATTACGCCCTTCTCGGCGCGGGAATCATCGTGATCGAGGGGCTCGATCTGACACCCGTCGGCCCCGGTCGGTACGAAATGATCGCGCTGCCCCTGCGAATCCCCGACGCGGACGGAAGCCCCGCGCGCGTCATCGTCCGGCGGGCGTGAACCGGGCGGCCGTGCCGACTCCGACAGCATGCTTGTATTGCACATCTCCGTCGGGCAACGGACGGTCACGAACTGTCACGGTTTCTCCGCCAGCAGCGCCTCGATCCTCTCGCGCATCAGCTTCTCCCCTTTCGCCCCTTCCCAGTTGAGTTCGCCGTACCACCAGCAGCGGATGCGGCCCTTCTTGTCGATAAGGTAGACGCTTGGCCAGACGCGGTTGGCCCAGGCGTCCCAGTTCCGGCGGTCGTTGTCCGAGACGATCGGGAAGCCCAGGGCGTTCTCCTTCGCCTTGCGCCGGAGCTTCTCTACGTCCTGCTCGCCCTGCGTCTCGGGCGTGTGGATGCCGATGATCATCACGCCCTTCTCGGCAAACGCCTCGTGCCACGTCTTGTATGCGGGATAGTTCGCGATGCAGTTGCCGCAGCCGAATGTCCAGAAGTGCACTACAATCACCTTGCCGCGCAGGGCGGCCAGCGTAAGCGGCTCCGAATTGATCCAGATCCCGCCGGCCTTCAACTCCGGGGCCCTGTAGGCCGGGAGCCTCACGCGGGACAGATCGAACCCCGGTCCCGTCATGGCCGCCCACTTCTCCTTCTGCCGATCGCTCAGCGTGGCAAAGACCTTCTGCCGCTCTTCCTCGCGAAACCGCCGCGCCGCCCGATCCAGCAGGGCCCGACGCTCGCCCTGGCGGGCCATCTCGTCCATCTTGACGTACGCCCGGCGGGTGATATCCACGGCCGCCCGGATCTGCTTGCGCTGCTCATCGCTCAGTGTAAACCGGCTCGACATGTCGGGGCGAAGAAGTGCGGCAAAGCCCTGTGCCTGAAGGACGATCTGCTCCAGCCGTTGATGTTGCCCGGAGTCGAGGATCGACCCGAGTCGGCCCTCCGCCCGGGCGATGAGTGCCAGCACCTTCGGATCGCCCTCCTTCGGCGGCAAATCCCGCAGCGGCCAGAGGGCGGCATCGACCTCGTCCATCAGGCGGGCGATCTCCGCAGCCTGGTCGATCGTCACACGCAGTTCGGCCTGTACGGCCGAGTCCCGGACCAGCAGGACCGACGCATCCGCCGACGCCCGAAAACCGTCGTGTTCAGACGAGCCGTCATCGCCCGCGGGCTCGGCGCCGTACGCAAAGGCGCCGATCGCGAACACCAAGAGAGCCACAGGCTGCTTCATCGCATCCCTCTCGAATGACCGCAAGGGGCCTCGGACGACCAATTATAGGCGCGGGGTGTCACTCGCGAGCGGGCACCGAGGGGGCCGAGCCGACGCACCGGTCGAAGAAGGCGAGCAGGCGCGGGCGGGCCTCGTCGGCCAGTTCGTCGAGGGCGCAGTAGTGACCTACGCCGTCGATGAGCCAGAGTTCCTTCGGCTCGCGGGCGGCGGCGTACAACTCTTCCGCCATGCGAGGATCGACAATCTCGTCGTCGCGGCCGTGCATGATCAAAAGCGGCCGTGGCGAGATCCGCGAAACATAGTCGATCGGGTCGTAGCCGTCGCTCATCATCAGGCGCGGCAGCAACCCGGCAAGGGGAAACAGCAGGGGATTCCGCCGCATGTGCCAGGCCGCGATGCGCTGGTAATCACTGAACGCCCCGTCCACAGCCACGCCCGCCACGTCGCTTCGCTGGGCCACGACAACAATCCCGACCGCGCCGCCAAGCGATTGCCCGAACACAATCAGCCGTGCGGGATCGACGTCCCGGCGGGTACGAAGATAGTCGAGGGCGGCGTGACCGTCCGCGATCAGCCCGGGGCGGGACGGGCGGCCCTTCGATTGCCCATAGCCCCGGTAATCGAAGCAGAACAGGTTCCAGCCCGCCCCGGGCAGCCAGGCGACGTGCGGAAAGTGACCGGTGATGTTGCCGGCGTTTCCGTGGAAATGAACCACGGTACCGAGGGCCTCCTCGCCGCCGGCAGGGAAGAACCACGCATCGAGCACCATGTGGTCGCGGGTCTCGAACCGGACGGGCTCGAATCGAAGCCCGAACTGGCGCGGCGTGGCGTACACCGTGCGGGTCGGATGGTAGAAGAAACCGTCAAGACCCGCCATGTCGCGCGTTCCGTTCCCCAAAGGAATGCCACAGGTGCGGAAAGCTCAAACAACCCTCCCCCGTCAGGTCGTGTAATCCGCGTTGATCGCGACATACTCCCGCGACAGGTCGCACGTGAGGACGCGGTCGTCGCAGCGGCCCGCCGCCAGCTCGATGGTGATGGCCACAGGATCGGCCTTCATCCACCGCGACACGGAGGCGAGCGACACGCTGCGCACCGGCTCGGCGCGCCGGAACACGCACACCGGACCGATGTGAACGCGGACCTTCCGGGAATCGAACGCGGCGCTCGTGGTGCCGAGCGCCTGGACGATGCGGCCCCAGTTCGGATCGCCGCCGTGAACCGCCGTCTTGACGAGCGGGCTGACGGCAATCGCGCGGGCGACCTGATGCGCATCGGCCGGCGTCCGGGCTCCGCGCACGCGTACCTCGATCACACGCGTGGCGCCCTCCCCGTCGCGCGCGATCTGATACGCCAGCGACGCACACACCTCGTACAGGGCGGCGGCGAAGGCCCTGCCCGCCGCGGATGTCGCGGAACGGATCGCCGCATTGCCCGCCTGCCCGCCGGCAAGCAGCACGACCGTGTCGCTCGTCGATTGGCACTCATCTACGGTAACGCGGTTGAACGTACGCTCGACCGCCGGCAACAGAAACCGCCGCAGCATCCCCGGCGGCACGTCGGCATCCGTGGTCAGATAGGCCAGCATCGTGGCCATCTTCGGGGCGATCATGCCGCTGCCCTTGCAGCAACCCGCAATGACCACGCGCGAGCGGCCCAGACGCAACCGCACGCACGCCTGTTTGCACCGCCGATCGGTGGTCATGATCGCGCGGGCGAACGCCTCGCCCGCCGCGCGGCTGTTCGAGAGGCGGGCAGCCGCCGTCGCGATGCCTTGCGCCACCTTGTCCATCGGCAGAAAGCGGCCGATCACGCCCGTGCTGGAGGGCACCACGAGCGTCGGCTCGATCCCCAGCGACACGGCGGCGAGGCGGCACATCTCGCGGGCATCACGCAGGCCGCGGACGCCGGTGGCGACGTTCGAGCAGCCGCTGTTCACGACGACGGCCTGAAGGCGGCCGCCGCGAACGTGCTCGCGCCCGACGACGACGGGCGCCCCGCAAAAGCGATTCGTGGTGAATGCGGCCGCCGCCGCGCAGGGCCGCTCGGCCACAAGCAGACCGAGGTCGGTCGATCCATCCTTCTTGATCCCGCAGGCGGCGACGCCGCAGGAGAAACCTTTGGGGGCGGTGATTGTTTCGTTAGGCATGGTCTTTCGGGTCTCGGGTTTCGGGGGTCCGGACCCGAGGTCCGGGTTCCGCGGAACCAGTCATCCCTGTGTGATTCACTCCGCACATGCTGCGTGTCACGCAGCACTCAGAACGCAGCACTCACAAGAGGCCCGTCGTCTCCTCGATACCGAACATGAGGTTCATGTTCTGAATGGCCTGGCCGGCGGCACCCTTGACCATGTTGTCGATGGCCGAGAGCACCACGAGGCGGCCCTTGACCACCCGAACGGTGATGTCGCACAGATTCGTGCGCGCAACGTCCCGGGTGCAGGGCAATTCCCTGCGCAGACGGACGAACGGCTCGCCGGCGTAGGCGGCGGCGAGGGTTTCGGCGGCGTGCTCCGCGGAAATCGGCTGCACGGGCTTCAGGTAAATCGTCGAGAGGATGCCGCGCTCCATCGGGACCAGGTGCGGGGTGAAGATCACGCTCGCCCTGCCGCGCCGCACGACCGCATCGAGCTGCCGCTCGATCTCGACCATGTGCCGATGCTCGCCGACCTTGTACGCCTCGAAGTTCTCATGACGCTCGGGAAAATGGTGCTCCGGCTTCGGGTCCCGGCCGGCCCCGCTGATCCCGCTGGCCGAGTCAACGATGACGTCCTGCGGCTCGATCAGCCCCGCGTCCAGGAACGGGATGATGCCCATCACCGCGCCCGTCGGGTAGCAGCCCGGATTGGCCACAAGGCGCGCCGAGCGGATCTGCTCGCGGTACCGCTCGGGAAGACCGTAGACGGCCTCGTCGAGGTGCGCGAGGTCCGTATGCCTCGCGCCGTACCACTGCTCGTAATCGCATGGATCCTTCAGGCGGTAATCCGCGGAGTAATCGATCACCTTCACGCCCGCGTCGAGCAAGGCGGGCGTGATCGTCATCGCCTGGCCCGCCGGCAGGCACAGCATCGCCACGTCCGCACGCTGCGCGATCTGCGCCGGATCGATCCGCGCGCATTGCATGTCGATCCGCCCGGCCAGCTCCGGAAACACCTCGGAAATTCGCGGCGCCGGGTCGCGCCGCGAGCAGAGCATGGTGATCTCGGCCCGCGGGTGCCTCAGAAGCCAGCGGATCGCCTCCAGGGCGGCGTAACCCGTGGCCCCGACAATCGCAACTCGTATCCTGCCGTCCATCGCTTTCCTCAGCCCCGTTCCCCGCTCCGCCGCGGATCCGATGCGCGGAGAGCCGTCGCGCAATCCGGCATCGGCGGCATCAAGAGAAAACAGGACCCCGACATGCTCGCCGGGGTCCTGTTCCTCGTCAACCGATGTATCGACGGCTTACCGCTTCGAGAACTGGAACCGACGCCGCGCCCCGGCCTGACCGGGCTTCTTTCGCTCCACGATGCGGCTGTCCTGGGTGAGCAGATCGGCCCCGCGAAGCAGCGCCTCGTAATCCGGGTTTGCCAGCTTGAGTGCCCGCGCCAGACCCAGCGAGATCGCGCCCGCCTGTCCGGTCGGACCGCCACCCCTCACATTGACGAAGACATCGATCTTCCCGAGCGTCTCCGTCACCTGCAGCGGCGCGCGGATCGCCCGGCGGTCCTTCTCCTCGCAGAAGTACACATCCGCCTTGCGGTCGTTCACAAGAAACTCGCCGGTACCGGGCCGGATCCGGACGCGGGCCACCGCACACTTGCGCCGACCCGTGCCGAAGAAAAAGCCCTTCTCCGGCGCGGGGATGGTCGCCGATACCGCGGGGGCCGGCGCGGGCGGCTGAACAGGCGCCGCCACCGACGTCGGCTCCGACGGCGGGCTCACTACACTTGCAGGCTCGTTGTTCGGATCGGACATAAGCATTCCCCTGGAATCAGATCGCCAGCGGTTCCGGCCGCTGCGCCTGGTGCGAGTGTTCGGACCCTCGGTACACCTTCAACCGCGAAAGCATCTGCCGGCCCAGCCGATTCCGCGGCAGCATGCGCCGAACCGCCGTGAGAATCACGCGCTCCGGATGCTCCTGCAGGACCTTGGCCATCGGTATGACCTTACGTCCGCTCGGATAGTACGTGTACCGGTCATACGTTTCCTGCTGGACCTTGCGCCCCGTCAGCTTGACGCGCTCCGCGTTGATGACGACGACGAAGTCGCCGGTCAGGGTATGCGGCGTATAGGTCGGCCTGTGCTTGCCCATGAGAATGGTGGCCAGCCGCGTCGCCAGACGCCCAAGGACCTTGTCCGTCGCGTCCACGAGCAACCAGCGCCCCCCTACCTCGTGGGGCTTGGCCAGGAACGACTTTCCCGTATTGCGAGCCATTGCAGATCCTTTCCGCTGAAGCACCCGCCAGCGGCCCCAGCGACAGAGCCCTGTAGTCTAAACTTTTCCCCGGCGCTGTCAAGAGAACCCTCTGCCGCTGCGACACATCGCCGCCCAATCGGCCCCGCAGGGGCGAATCACGCCCCCGCCCGACACCGCTCCGGCGGCTCGGCACAAGCACCTTGCGGAAGCCGCCGACCCTGCCGCGCACTCATCTCCGACGGCACCATCCTGGGCGGGCAGTTCGCCTTCAGCGGAGCTAGCGACGCGCATAAACTTCTGCCACGGCTGATGATACGTCGCTCTCTGTGACTGAGCAGGAAGCACAGACCCCTTCGCTCCCGCCCACCGTACGCACTACCCGTCCTATCGGCCGCCAGACACACGCGGCGGTCGCGACGAAGACGGCCACCGTCGCAACACCGACCGCGGCGGCCAGATGCGCAGCCCCCGAGTCGTTCCCGACGAACACGTCGGCGGCGGCGATTACCGACGCGGCACGCAGGAGGTCCTCCTCGTAGATCACGTCCGCCGTTCGGGTCAGTCGCTCCCGAAGCGACTCGCCGTACCAGTCCACCTCCACGGGGCCGATCATCCACGCGACCGTGTAACCGTCCGCCCGCAACCGATCCGCAAGGGCCTCGAAACGCTCCAGGGGCCAGCATTTCGTCCGCCCGCCGCTACCGGGATGAAGCAACACGCGCCGACGGCCCGCGCCGCCGGCGGCGGAGGATATACCCGTGGCACTCTGGCCGTCCGGCTTCTCAAAGGCTTCGGGGACGGTCGAGGACTCCGCGTGCGGACCAGCGACGCCCGCCCAGCGTCTGTGGCCGTACTCGCGATCCGCATCGGCGAGCCGAATCAGCGTCGTCGGTTCCGGCGGCGGCACATCCAACCCGATCCGGCGAAGGTCGCTGATCCACTGTTCCGTGATGTGCCGGCCGGCGGCAATCGTTTCCGGCCGGACGCGCGGATCGAGCCCCCAGACGGGCACGCTGATGATTTCGCGGAGGCGCGCAGCCGGCGGCACGTCCGGACCGCCACAGAAGCTGACGATCGCGTCGAGGTCCTGCATCGCCCGCATGGCGGCAGGACCCGGCGCGTTTCGCCCGTCGCTCGGCGCGAACAGGACACTCATATCGGCGGCGTCGAGATCCCGATACGCGCCGACTACGCTCCGCCCGACCGCCAGGCGTGCGACCGGCGAGCGAGCTATGGCGATCACTTCGGCAGGACCGTCGCGGTCCGCAAACCGCGAGGAGGAGGCGACCGCGCGAGCAACGTGCAGCGCCAGGATGCAGTCACCCAGCGCGCCGCAGTGAAGCACGCCGATCGTGGTCCGCCGATTGTTCATGGCCATGCCGCCGCCCGCAGGTCGGGCCCGCCCCGATTCTCGGACAGGCATGACGCGATGTCCAACCGCCGCCAGCCGCATCATTAGCGGATCTGTTCCATAGCAAAGCGGACAAGTGCGAGATCGATGCCCCCCGGCGTAGCCTCGGCCCATCACGACTCTTTGGTCTGCCCAGTCTGTCCGGGCCCTCGGCCCAGGCCGCGCAGGGAACTCCGGCGAACGCCTGAGGAAACCGCAGACCCCATCACTTCGGAGCCAGTACACCACCAGGGACGCGGCCCTTTTCGGTGTAAGCATGCAATCCTCCCTGGCCGAAGGGGGACGCCACCCCGCCGAATCGCAAGGCTGCGATTGGGTTATTTGACCAGCCGCGCGTCGCGCGAAACCGAAAGGACCTGCTACCCGGTACTCCGAGCCACCTCCGCCGACCGTGCTTGTCGCCCCTGTTCGCCCCGCTTCCGCGAGCTCACTCCGCATCCGGCGGGGGCTCCCCGTCAAACGGGCGGCGGGAGACTATACGCTGACCCTTCGCGTCGCGGAGATCGTCGAGGTTGACCCACACCGACTCACCGCAGTGCTCGCACAGGTAGCCGGCCGGTTCGTAGTCGCGCAACGAGACCCGCAGCCCGGTCTGGGCGTGGCAATGCGTACAGCGGAAGTAGACTTGCGTCTTGAGCGGGTTCATGTGCTGCCTCCCGTCTTCACGGTGCCGAGGACCTCCCGGCGTCCAACTGCGCAGCCCATTCTACCTCCCTAAGGCACAAAAGGCGACCCTCGCCCGAAGCTTCGTCCCGGCACGACCGCCCTTGGGAATCGCCGGACGACGCGTTACCATGGCCGCCATGACACCGGATGCGGTTTTTCCAAAGCTCTCAAGCTTCAAGACGGCTACGGCATTGCGAAGCCGCCTGTTGGAACTCGGCGTTGAACTGCCCGTGGATGAGGGGATTCTGACAGCCCATGCGGACTCGCCCCTCGCCCGCCCCATCAACGTACTGGGGCGGCGTGTCGGCAACCGCTGGTGCATCCACCCGATGGAGGGCTGGGATGGAACGCCGGCCGGCGGCCCGTCGGAGCTGACCTTGCGGCGCTGGCGACGTTTCGGCCAGAGCGGCGCGAAGCTCATCTGGGGCGGCGAGGCCGTCGCCGTCCGGCACGACGGGCGGGCAAACCCGAACCAGCTCTGCTGCGACGAGGCGAACACGGCCGGACTGGCGAAGCTGCGCGAGACGCTCCTGCAGGCCCACCGCGAGCGATACGGAACCACAGACGATCTGCTCCTCGGGCTTCAGCTTACACACTCGGGCCGCTTCTCGCGGCCGAACGAGAAGAACCGGCCCGAACCGAAGATCCTCTACCACCACCCCCTGCTGGACGGGCGGGTGGGCGTGGCCCCGAACGACGACACCGCGATCCTGAGCGACGCCCAGATCGACGCGCTCCTGGATGACTTCGTCGCCGCCGCAAAGACCGCGGCCAGAGTCGGCTTCGACTTCGTGGACCTGAAGGCGTGCCACGGCTACCTGGGACACGAGTTCCTCAGCGCCCACACCCGCCCGGGCAAGTACGGCGGAAGCCTCGAGAACCGCACACGATTCCTCCGGGAGCTGATCGGACGCGTTCGTAGCGAGGTGCCGGGTCTGGGCATCGGCGTCCGCGTGAGCATCTTCGATTCGGTGCCGTTCGAAGACAACCCGGCCACCCGGATCGGCAAGCTCAAGGGCATCGGCCGGCCGTGCGACTTCCGCGGGTGCCTGCCCTACCGGTACGGCTTCGGCGTGAACGCCGACGACCCGCGCGAGATCGATCTCACGGAACCGTTGGCGTTTCTCGAGATCCTTCGTGCGGCGGACGTGCGGTTCATCAACGTCACGGCCGGCAGCCCCTATTACTGCCCGCACATCCAGCGGCCTGCGTATTATCCCCCTTCCGACGGCTACCGCCCGCCGGAGGATCCGCTGGTCGGCGTCGCACGACAGATCAACGTAGCCCGCCGGATCAAGCAGCAATTCTCCGACCTGATTATCGTGGGCACGGGCTACACGTACTTGCAGGAGTTTCTCCCGCTCGTGGCGCAGGCCGTGGTCCGCGAAGGCTGGACGGACTTCGTCGGCATCGGCCGGATGGTGCTGGCGTACCCCGATCTGCCCGCAGATTGCCTGAGCCGCGGCGAAATCGATACGAAGCGGCTGTGCCGGACGTTCAGCGACTGCACGACCGGCCCGCGCTACGGCCTGGTCAGCGGATGCTACCCGCTGGATGAGCAGTACAAGCGTTCGGCGGCGGGTGAGCAACTTCGGCAGCTCAAGTCGCGCGCGGGCTGACGCGGCCGGCCCGGCCGACCCGCGACGACACACACATGCGCAGGCCGACTCGTGCGGCGGCAGAGGTGCTCACCCCTGCGTTGCGACCGCAGGCAGGCGCCACGTTCGCCGCGACAAGGAGCTCGTCGCAGGACATCAGAAGGAGCAGGTCATGAGACCCACCGCAGTTCTCCCGCGCCGATGGCGCACCCGTTATCAAGATCTGTGCGCGACCGCAGTCATGCTGCTACTGTGGCCGTCATCCGCCCTCGCCGCGCCCGCTACGGTTCCCGCCGAAGCGGACGCCGAAGCCGCCTCCGCCTGGTGGCCCGAGATGGAGAACACGTGGGTCCCCATCGGCTGGAAGGATCACCCGCTGCGATTCAACGTCCTCTACAACGGGACGCTCATCGCGCAGCCCGTGCGCTACCCGGCCCGCGGCCAGGGCGTACAACTGGCGTTCGTGCCCTCGCGCAGCGGGGATCCCCCCGCGGGCACTACCACCCAGCCCTATCAACTTCGTGCCGGCGACGGCGGCGTCGGCGAACAAGGCTGGATGGACAATCCCGCGCCGGTCCTCTGGACGCGCCTGACACGCGACGGGGTCGTCCTGCGCCAGGAAGTGTTTGCGCACCTGCCGGGCGGCGGCCCGGTGAAGACCGGGTCCGAGCCTCTTTTTGCATGGATCCGACTCTCCGTCGAGAAGTCTGCCTCCGCCGGCGCATTCACGCTCATCCGTGTCAACGCGCCCCACATACAGACCGAAATGGACCGACACAAGAACCTCATCGTCCTCCCGGCGAAGTCGGCCTACCCCCATCCCCTCCGCCTCGAAGCGACAACGGGCAGACCCGCACACCTGCTGCTCGACGATGGCGGACGGGTACGCCTCGCGGTCGCCCCCGAACGCCCGGCAACCGTTACGTTCATCGACCTGCGCCCCGCCCGCCCGGACACATACCTTACGCTCGGTCCCACCGCGGTCGGCGAACACGTTGACCTGCTTGTCCCGCTGGTTCCCGCGCCTCGCGAGACGGTTGAGGCAGAGCTTGCCCTCGGCCGCGATAGCGCCCTGCGGGAGGCGGATCGCTTCTGGGCGACTGTCCCCGAGACCGCCTCACACGTGGACACCCCGGAGCCGCTCATCAATAACGCGATCCGCCACGCCCCCCGCTTCGCCGAGGTCATCGCGGAGCGCCACCCCACGACCGGCCAGTACGCCCTGCTCTCCGGGTCGTGGCACTACGAGAAACTCTGGGCGACGCCCACGTCCATGACCATCACCATGATCCTCGACGGCCTGGGTCATCACTCGGTCGCTGAGAAGTACCTCGAGATCTTCCGCCTGGAACAGGGCACGATCACCCCACCGGGAAAGGCCTACCGCCGGCATCCCGGCTACTTCGCCACCCCGCGGACGTTCACCTCCATCGACTGGCTCACCGATCACGGCGCGATCCTCTATGCGGCCTCGCGCCACGCCCTCGTCACGGACGATCCGCAGTTCACCGAGCGATGGACGGACCCGATCCTCAAGGCGTGCGAGTTCATCCGCGACTTCCGCGCGAACACAGGGCACGGCGGCGTGCCCGGCATCCTTCCGGCCGCCGTGCCCACCGACACGGGGGTGCAGGAGCAGTCCGTCTGGACCGACGGCTGGAACTATAAGGGGCTTGTCACGGCCGTGCGCCTCCTGCGTCGCATCAACCATCCGCGCGCCGACGAGTTCGCCCGCGAGGCCGCCGACTATCGTGAGAGCTTCCTGCGCGCCATCCGCATCGCCATGCCGCACATGCCCGAGTGGACCGACGCGAACGGCCGTCGCGAACGCTTCGTCCCGACGGCCCTGCCCAAGGGAGGCGACGTGAACTTCCCCTTCTACCTCGACACCGGGCCGCTCTTCCTCGTGTACGGCGAGCTGATGCACGCCGACGACGACCTGATGCGGTCCGCCCTGCGCTACTTCCGCGAAGGCCCGAACACACGGGGCTACGATCTCCAGGGAGCGTGGCACCAGCCCGTCTGCCTCCGCCACGAGATGTCCAGTTGCGAGCCGTGTTACAGTTGGAACGTTTTTCACGCATGGCAGGCGGGTGATCGCGTGCGGTTCCTCGAAGGCATGTACAGCCTGTTTGCCGGCAGCCTGTCGCGCCGGACTTTCATCGGCTGCGAACACCGGGGCGGCATCAGCGGCACCCTGTTCTCCGCGCCGCTCCCGATCGAATGCGCCCGGCTCAGCGTGATCGACGACCAGCTCGAGCCCGGCCGCCTCCACCTGCTGCGTTTCGTCCCGCGGGCCTGGCTGAGGAGCGACCGTGCCACGACGTTCGAAAGAATCCCCACCGAATTCGGCCCCGTGACGCTGCGATTCCGGATCGAGACCGCCGGCCGTCGTCTCCGCGTCGACTTCGAGCCGCGATTCCGGCACAAGCCGGATGCCATCCTCCTGCACACCCCGCCCGGCGACGCCCTGCGCGAAGTCTGCGTCAACGGGAAGGTCTCCCCCGCCGTCCCGGATACGGTTCTCGCGCTGGAGTAGAGTCTTGCGTCGCGGCGCTTGGGCGCCTTGCGCGCCTGTTACCGCGCTACGGCGGTAGCGCGACCCGTCATTCTGAGGAGCGCAGCGACGAAGAATCCGGCGGATTGGCGCAGGCAAGCCAGATGCTTCGCTTCGCTCAGCATGACGGCCGGCGGCTGCATGAGCGCCCGCGACGGCTTGAAGCCCGCGGCGCCCGCCGTACAATGCCCCCGGCTTTACGAGGAAGGAATGCGACATGCCCATTCATCCCAGCGCGCAGATCGACAAGCATGCTCAGATCGACCCTGCCGCCGACATCGGACCAAACGTCGTGATCGACGGCCACGTGACGATCGGACCCGGTACGAAGGTCTATCCCAACGCGTATATCAGCGGGTGGACAAAGATCGGCGCCAATTGCCAGATTCATCCCGGCGCGATCGTCGGCCACCTGCCGCAGGACTTCCACTTCAGCGGCGAACGAACGTACTGCGAGATCGGCGACGGCACCATCATTCGCGAGTTCGCCAGCGTGCATCGCGGCACGCAACCCGAATCCAGGACGATCGTCGGACGCAACTGCTTCCTGATGGCCTACTGCCACGTGGGGCACAACTGCGATATTCGCGACGGCGCGAAGATCTACAATTGCGCCGCCCTCAGCGGCCACGTCGAGGTCGGCGAAAACGCCATCGTCAGCGGCTACTCGCTGCTGCACCAGTTCATCCGCGTGGGCGAACTGGCGATGATCGGCGGAGGCAGCCGCATCGGCATGGACGTACTGCCCTTCATGACGTGCATCGGTGAATCCGAATGCATCGGGATCAATGCGATCGGTATGCGCCGGGCCGGCTATCCTGCGGAAGAGCGTACGGCCGTCAAGGAGGCATACCGGACGCTCTACCGCTCCCCGCTGCCCTTCGGCAAGGCGGTCGAGGTATTGCGGGGTCATAAGCCGACTGCCTGCGTAAACCGGATCCTTGAGTTCCTCGCCGGCCCGAGCAAGCGGGGATTCTGTGGTCCGCCCGGGCATCAGCGCGGCGGACGCCCCTCCACCCGAACGACCGGCGATACGGAACCCATCCAGATGACCGAGTGATTGTCGGCACAGATGGAAATCCTACATTATCAGCAGAAACAGTGACTCCGATGGGTCAACGGAGTCGAGGACGAAAAAAACCGCGCGCTGACGGAAATGGCACTTGGAATAGCACCGATTGAGTGCTATATAGGGTGTAGAAGGTGTCGTCCCGACGGAGGCGCGAGCTGGATGCTGGCCCTGACGAAAAAGACGGAGTATGCGTTGATCGCGCTGACCTGTCTGGCCCGGGCGGAGAGCCGGTGGGTCAGCGCGCGGGAGATTTCGGCGCAATACGGCATCCCTCTGGCTCTGCTGATGAACATCCTCAAGACGCTCGCACAGAGCGGGTTGGTCCGGTCGGTCCGTGGGGCTCGTGGCGGCTATGTCCTGGCGCGCCCGGCGTCGGACATCTCGATAGAAACGATCATCCTGGCCGTCGAAGGGCCGGTGTGCCTGACCCAGTGCATCGCGGAGCGGGATGGGGTGCCGCGCGGCAAGTGCGAAGTCAGACCCGCGTGCCCGGTGCGGGGCTCGGTGCGCTCGATCAACGCGAAGTTGCGGACGCTGCTGGGGCAGGTGAGACTCTCGCAGCTCATTGAGGACCCATCGGTGTGCCCGGTCACGACGGCCCTGCCCGCCGGGAGGACGGGATGAAAGGTTCCCCGACGACGATGAAGCCCATATACCTCGACAACAGCGCCACGACCCCCGTGGACCCGCGCGTACTGGAGGCGATGCTTCCGTATTTCACGGAGCGTTTCGGCAACGCGGCCAGCCGCAACCATCGTTTCGGCTGGGAGGCCAAGGACGCCGTGGAAACCGCGAGGGAACAGGTGGCCCGGCTGCTCGGAGCAGAGCCCGCCGACATTGTGTTCACCAGCGGAGCAACGGAAAGCAACAACATCGCGATCAAAGGCGTCGCGCAGATGTACCGGGACAAGGGCAATCACCTGATCACGCAGGTGACCGAGCACAAGGCGATACTCGACCCCTGCCGGTATCTGGAGAGCCAGGGTTTCCGCGTCACCTTTCTGCCCGTTGACCGGAAGGGGCGGATCGACCTGCAACAGTTGAAGGACTCGATCACCCGCGATACGATCCTCGTGTCCGTCATGGCGGCGAACAACGAAATCGGGACAACCCAGCCCATCGCCCAGATCGGGGCGATCTGTCGGGAAAAGCAGGTCCTTTTCCACACGGACGCGACGCAAGCCTACGGCAAGATTCCGATCGATGTGAACGCGATGGGAATCGATCTTCTCTCGTGCAGCGCCCACAAGATCAACGGCCCGAAGGGCGTCGGTGCGCTGTACGTGCGTCGCAAGGCGCCCCGCGTCCGGGCGGAGCCGGTGCTTCACGGCGGCGGACATGAACGGGGGATGCGATCCGGAACGCTGAACGTGCCGGGGATCGTGGGCCTGGGAAAGGCCTCGGAAATCTGTCGCCTCGAGATGGCCGACGAATCAACGCGCGTGGGCGCGCTGCGCGACCGGCTCTGGGACGGGTTGCGTACGCGGCTCGAGGAGATTACCCGAAACGGGGATCCCGAGCACACCGTGCCGGGCGTGTTGAACGTCAGCTTCGCGTACGTCGAAGGCGAATCGCTGATGATGGCGATGGAGGACGTGGCGGTCAGCAGCGGGTCGGCCTGTACGAGTGCGTCGCTGGAGCCGAGCTACGTGCTCAAGGCGCTCGGGGTCCGCGACGACCTGGCTCACGGCTCGATCCGCTTTTCCGTCGGGCGTTTCAATACGCAGTACGAAATCGACTACGTGATCGGGCGCGTCGCGGAGGCCGTCAACAGGCTGCGCGAAATGAGCCCGCTGTACGAGATGGCGCGCGAAGGAATCGATCCGTCGAAGGCGGATTGGCAGGGATGAGCGGCAGCCGACGACCGGCCGCCCGCGCCGGGTGCAGGCACGGAGGCACCGGAACAGAAACTTACGGAGCTCGTCGATGGCATACAGCGATAAGGTGATCGATCATTTCAACAACCCGCGCAACGTCGGGTCGCTCGACCGGCACAGCGAGTCGGTGGGCACGGGTATCGTCGGGGCGCCGGAATGCGGCGACGTGATGCGACTCCAGATCCAGGTTGACGACAACGACCGCATCGTCGATGCGAAGTTCAAGACGTTCGGCTGCGGCAGCGCGATTGCCAGCAGTTCGCTTGCGACGGAATGGATCAAGGGCCGCACCCTGGACGAAGCGATGGAGCTCAAGAACACGGAGATCGTGCGGGAACTGTCGCTTCCGCCGGTGAAGATTCACTGCAGCGTACTTGCCGAAGAGGCGGTACGGGCGGCCATTGCCGACCTGAAGCGAAAGCGGAAGCAAAGGGAGGCAGCGGAATCGCCATCGCAGGTGGCGTCGCCGCCGCGGTAGCGCCGTATCCGGCGGACGAGCGTCGTGCGGTCCCGGCCCCTGAGGAACCCGAAAGGCAATCCCAAGCGTGGACGCCGGGCGGCGAAGCTTTCTGCCGAAAACGGCACTACAATGGATACGTTGAATATCGGGGGCGCCGGCCGGTATGCAATTGGGCTTCGGGTCGGGCCGACCGGCGCCCGTTTTTTCTTCCGGCACGCAGACCGGGTTCCGACCAGAAGGAGACTTCAATCCATGCCGATCAGCCTGACCGAACGGGCCGCCAGGGAGGTGTTCGCCATACTCAAGGACCGGAATCTCCCGGAGACGACGCGGCTGCGCGTCGGTGTAAAGGGCGGCGGGTGCAGCGGGTTCACGTACACGCTCGACCTGGTGGACAACAAGGGCGAGCACGATGAGGAGTTCGAGTCGCACGGTGTGAAGGTCGTGTGCGACCTCAAGAGCTACCTGTACCTGAACGGAACGACCGTGGACTTCAAAGACGAGGTGATGGGGCGGGGATTCGTCTTTGACAACCCGAACGCCACGTCGAAGTGCGGCTGCGGAAGCAGCTTCTCCGCCTGACCGCCCGACCGGGCCTCGCTGCGGCAGCGAGCGGCATGCCCGAAAGCCGCGGCCCGCCGGCTATCCTGTCGCCTGCGACCGGCGCAGGCGCGCCGACGAAGCGTCCGGATCCCGAACCGTTCGACGACCACCATGGCGAAGAACCCGTCCAACCCACGGCCGATCAAATGCGACTCCTGCTCGCGCCCGATGGACTCGCCGGTCTGCTGTCAGGCGTGCCACACGCTGTATCCGGTGGATACGTCGGAGGATCACTTCCGCCTCTTCGGGCTGCCGCGACAATACGAGATCGACACGGCGGACCTTCATCGGCGATTCCTCTCGATCAGCCGGAACATTCACCCCGACCTCTTCGGCTCACAGACGACGGAGATGCGGGCCCTGGCCCTGCGTCTGAGCGCGCAGGTCAACGAGGCGTACGAGATCCTGAAGGACCCCCTTCTGCGGGCCGAATATCTGCTCGAAAGCGCCGGCGGCCGGAGCGCAGCGGCGGACAAGAGCGTGCCGGGCGACCTGCTGGCGGAGGTGATGATGCTCCGCGAGGACATCGAGGCGGCCAGGGCCGACGGCGATACGGAGTCAATGGAGGCGATCCGCGCCCGGGTCGAGTCGCGCCGCGAGGCCGCGAAGAAGAAGATCGCCGCACTCTGCAAGCGGCTTGATGAGCCATCGGAGGAGGTCCGCAGCGAACTCCGGCGCCAGCTCAACGCCATGAAGTACCTCAACAACCTGCTGTCGGAGCTGGACTGACCCGCCATGCCGTCACCCCCGGACACAATCGTCGGCATCGACCTCGGCACGACACACTCCCTGGTCGCTTACTGCGATGCGGCCGGCCCCCGGGTGATCCGGGACGAGCGCGGGGAGGGCCGCTTGCCATCCGTGCTTGCGTTCCGCGGGAGCCGCGTGACGATCGGCTGGGAGGCGAGGGCGCACGCCGTCGAGAACCCCCGGGCGACCGTGTTTTCCATCAAGCGGCTCATGGGGCGCGGCTACGCCGACGTCGCCGAGAAGGAACTCCGCTTCCTGCCCTACCCCGTCATGCGCCGGCAGGCGGCGGAGGAGGAGCGCGACGTGGCCGCCGTCGAGGTGGACGGGCGTCTGCTGACGCCCCCGGAACTCAGCGCGATCATCCTGCGCGAACTTCGCCGGCGTGCCGAGCAGCACCTCGGGCACGAGGTCCGCCGGGCGGTGATCACCGTCCCGGCCTACTTCGACGACGCCCAGCGCCAGGCCACTCGCGACGCGGGACGCATCGCCGGGCTGGAGGTGCTGCGGATCATCAACGAACCGACGGCGGCGGCGCTGGCATACGGGCTGGGGCTTCGCGGGCGGGAGAAGGACGCGGCGAACGGCTCGACCGTGGCGGTCTACGACCTGGGCGGCGGGACGTTCGACGTCTCCGTGCTGCGGCTGGAGGACGGCGTGTTCGAGGTGCTCAGCACGCACGGGGACACGCACCTCGGCGGCGACGATTTCGACCGCGAGATCATCCTGCTCGTGCAGCGCGAAGTGCAGGAGCGGTTCGGGCTGACCATCGACACCCCCGAGATCAAGCAGGCGCTTCGGACATTTGCCGAGGATATCAAGATCCGGCTGAGCGAGCGGGAACAGGCGACGCTGGCCATCGACCTCGGAAAGGGGCGGACGTACGAGCGGGTGATCGAACGGGCGGAGTTTGAACGGATGATCGCGCCCTGGGTCGAACGAACCGTCGCCTCCTGCCGACAGGCCCTCCGAGACGCGGGCGTCGGGCCGGAGCAGATCCGTCAGGTGATCCTCGTCGGCGGCTCGACGAGAATCCCGCTCGTCCGCCGAAGGGTGGCCGAGGTATTCGGGCGGACGCCGTACACGGCGCTGAATCCCGACGAAGTGGTCGCATTGGGCGCCGCGGTGCAGGCGAGCATCCTCGGCGGCCTGAAACACGATCTGCTCCTGCTCGATGTGACGCCGCTCTCGCTGGGCATCGAGACGATGGGCGGCGCGGTCGGCAAGCTCATCCTCCGCAACACGCGGGTGCCGTGCCGCGCGCGGGAAATGTTCACGACATTCGTGGACGGGCAGACGAACATCCGCATCAACGTGCTTCAGGGCGAGCGCGAGCTGGCCCGCGACTGCCGTTCGCTCGGCGAGTTTGAGCTCCGCGGGATTCCGCCGATGCCCGCCGGACTGCCGAAGATCGAGGTGACATTCCTGATCGACCAGAACGGCATCCTCGATGTCTCGGCGAAGGAGCTTCGCAGCGGCAAGGAGGCCGGCATTCAGGTCGTGCCGGCCCACGGGCTGACGAAGGACGAAGTCGATCGGATGGAGATCGAATCGTATACGCACGCCCGCGAGGACATGACGGCGCACCGGCTGATCGACCTGCGAAACCAGGTCGCCTTTGACACACACAAGGCCGAGCAGGCCCTGGCCCGGGCGGGAGCCGCCCTGCCCGCCGAGGAAAGACAGCGCATCGAGACGGCGATGAGATCGCTTCGACAACTCGCCGCAACGTGCACCGACGCCGACGAACTGCATCGAGCGCTCGACGCCTTCGGGAAGATGACGATCCATCTGGCCGAGGTGAACATCACGGCCGCCCTGAAGACCATCGAACCGGCACAGGAAGCCGATGCGGCGCATCCGCGGCCGGCGAGGCCGGAACCCGGGGCGCAGCAGGCGGGATCCGTGCCATGAGCCGGCGTGCCGAGGGCGTTCCGCGGCGGGCGACGGGAGGGCCGGAACCGTTGCCCGTGTACCGGCTTCGAAGCCGGCGGCCCGGAGCAAGACGAGTATGAGCCGTGCGCTGCCCGGTCGGAGCTTCCGCGTAACCTTTCTGCCGGCGGGTCGCACGGTGGTGGTAAACCCGCAGGATCTTCCGTATGGCCGCTGCGGCCTGCCGGGTAGCTTGCTCGACATCGCGTTGGGAAACGGAATCGAGATGGAGCATGCCTGCGGAGGCGTATGTGCCTGCTCGACCTGTCACGTGATCGTCCGGGAAGGGATCGAAAGCTGCAGCGCTCCTACGGAAAAGGAGCAGGATCAGCTTGACCTGGTCCCCGGGCTGCGGCCCACGTCGCGACTCGCATGCCAGTGCGTGCCGGACGGGACCTGCGACATCGTGGCCGAGCTGCCGGCGTGGAACCGGAACGCCGTGAGGGAGCGTGAACGATGAAGCGTCAGAAACGGGGAATGACGATGGCCGGAACACCCCGCAACGAGCCCGGCCCGGACCAGCCCGGTGTGCCGCGCGCCTCGTCTCCCAGTCCGCCTTTTCGAGGTGTCTTATGGCCCGAAGTCTGAAATGGACCGACTCGGAGGAGATCGGCATGGCGCTGCACGCCAAGATGCCGGACGTCGATCCCCTGGAGGTGCGGTTTACCGACCTGCGACGATGGGTGATGGAACTTCCGGACTTTGACGACAATCCGCAGACATCCAGCGAAAAGTGCCTGGAGGCGATCCAGATGGCGTGGCTCGACCACTACCAGAACGCGGACTGAACGCCGACGCCGACCATGCCGCAGCGCCGAAAGCGACGGCTTGCACGGGGGAAGGCCGACGCCGTATACTGTGGTTCCGGTGCAGGTAACCAGCCGGCAGAATGCAGCGAGGATTCCCATGGCAGAGCCTTTCGACGGCAAGACGATTCTGATCGTGGACGACGACGCGGACATGGTGACGGCGATTGAGGCCGCGTTGAAGGACAGCGGCGCCGAAATCAAGAAGGCCGGGGACGGAAATGCGGCTGTGACGATCGCACAGAACGAGAACCCGGACCTCATCGTGCTCGACCTGATGCTGCCCAAGCGAAGCGGATTGCTCGTTCTGGAAAAGCTCAAGGCCAAGAAACCCAGGGGCAGCAAGCCCTATGTAATCATGATTACGGGGAATCCTGGCACACGCCATCGGCAGTATGCCGAGACGCTCGGCGTCGATGGATACCTGATCAAGCCCTTCCGCATGGATCGGCTGACCGACACGATCAAGGAGTTGCTGGCCAAGTAGGCGGGAAGCGGCAAGCCGGCGGCTGTTGCCTTTTTTGAGGCCCCCCGTCCCGCCTCGCCGGGGAGTACTCGAGGCCGCCGGGGCGGGGCTTGCAAAGTGACCCCGTCCGCGTTATTGTGCCGGCAGTGGAATAGAACAGGGAAACGTAAGAGGTCTCAAAAAGACCGTTTGGGCAAAACCGGCTGAGGACCGGTCACAGGCGGTGGACACCATGGCGATGACGTCGGAACGGAAACGTGAAGTCGTGTCGGCCCATCGAAGGCATGAGGCGGATACAGGCTCGACCGAGGTACAAGTCGCGTTGCTGACCGAGCGCATCACGCAGTTAACGGACCACCTGAAGTCTCACAAGAAGGACCATGCCTCTCGCCGGGGATTGCTCAAGATGGTCGGCAAACGGTCGCGGCTCCTGAAGTACCTGACGGGAACGGACCGGGAACGGTATCAGAAGATCATTGCAAGCCTCGGATTGCGAAAATAGGGCCTGCTGCTCACACCTCCCCGGGCAGGCGTCCTCCAAGAGCATGGCTGCGGTGCAGCGCCCCGGCGGCGCGCGCCAGGATTGCGGCCTCTGGCCGCGCCGGCGGAGTTCGGCGTATGCTTCGCTGAAGTCTTCGGCCGGACCTTTTTGTACCCCGCGCAGTCGGAAAACCACGGCTCCGGCGATCCTCCGGGACCCGGGAGCGGTTTGCGCTCCAGAGCGGCGGCTCACGCCCCGGGGCGCTTTCTATAACCCGTTCCAGGCGGGGGACGAACGAAATCGGCGAACTGAAGGCGACGCTCGTGCGGTCTCCCGGAGACGGGCGCGGCCGTCGCCGGCTGCGGCAGCAGGCAGGCGGAAGGATCGGCACGGACAGCAGGCAGGATGCAGGTAGAGTCGGCAAAGACGGTAGAGGCAGGCGAAATCATGACGGTGTACAAAGTCGAACGAGAGATCGGCGGTCGGATCCTTTCCATCGAAACAGGCAAGCTGGCCAAGCAGGCAGACGGTGCCGCGCTGGTTCGGTATGGCGACACGGTGGTACTCGTTACCGTGGTACGGGCAGAACCCCGGGAGGGCATCGACTTCTTCCCCCTGACGGTGGACTACCGTGAAAAGACCTACGCGGCGGGCAAGTTCCCGGGCGGCTTCTACAAGCGGGAAGGTCGCCCCACGACGAAAGAAATCCTGACGATGCGGCTGATTGACCGACCCATCCGGCCGCTCTTCCCCACGGGCTTCATGGACGAGATTCTGATCCAGGCCATGGTTCTCTCGGCGGATCAGCAGAACGACCCGGACATCCTGGCGATGATCGGGGCGTCCGCGGCACTGATGATCAGCTCGATCCCGTTCGAGGGACCGACGTTCGCCGTCCGCATCGGCCGGACGGATGGCGAGCTCGTGGTGAACCCGACGCACGAGCAGTTGGAGCGAGGCGACCTCGACGTGGTGGCGGCCGGGCACGCGGAGGCGATCAACATGATCGAGGTCGGTGCCAACGAGGTGGCCGAGCAGGTCATCGTGGACGCACTGGCAAAGGCGTTCGACGTGATCAAGGTCGGCTGCGACATGATCGGCGAACTCGCCCGACAGTGCGCCAAGCCGAAGGTGTGGGAGCCCCGGAAGATCGACGACGAGCTGATCCGGAAGGTTCGCGAACGGGCCGGAAAGGAACTCCGCGAACGCCGCCAGATCCCCGGCAAGCTCGATCGCAAGAAGGCCGTCGAGGAGCTGTACGAACAGGTCATGGACGAGTTCTCCCCGCCCGATGCGGAGAACCCACCCTACGCCCGCGGGGATGTATACAACGCGATCCAGGCGATCGAGGAAGAGATCGTTCACGAGACGATCCTGACGACGGGTGTGCGGTCCGACGGACGCGGCCCGGACGACATCCGACCCATCCGCTGCGAGGTGGGCGTGCTGCCGCGCACGCACGGATCGGCCATCTTCACCCGTGGGGAGACGCAGGCCCTCGTCGTCACCACGCTCGGAACCGTGCAGGACGAGCAGATTGTGGACGGGCTACTCGACGAGTACAGCAAGAAGTTCATGCTCCATTACAACTTCCCGCCGTTCTGTACCGGCGAGGTGAGGCGCATCGGCTCGCCCAGCCGCCGCGAGATCGGGCATGGGGCGCTGGCCGAACGCGCTCTGGAGAGCATCCTCCCGTCGCCGGAGAAGTTCCCATATACGATTCGCCTTGTCTCAGATATCCTGGAATCCAACGGAAGCAGTTCGATGGCGACCGTCTGCGGCGGGACGCTGGCCCTGATGGATGCCGGCGTGCCGATCCGCCAACCGGTGGCGGGCATCTCGATCGGGATGGTACACGACGAACATCGTGAGGTGCTGCTGGTGGACATCATCGGGGAGGAGGACCATTTCGGCGACATGGATTTCAAGGTGGCGGGGACGCAACGGGGCGTGACGGGCGTGCAGTTGGATCTGAAGGCCCGGGGGCTGAAGCAGGAGCTGATCCCGCTGATCATGGAGAAGGCCAAACAGGCACGGATGAAGATCCTCAAGGAGATGCTCAGTTGCCTGCCGCGGCCGCGGCCGAACATCAGCGAATACGCCCCGAGAATCTTGACGATCAAGATCAACCCGGAGAAAATCGGGAAGGTCATCGGCCCGGGCGGCAAGGGCATCAAGCAGATCGAGGCCGACACGGGCGCGACCGTCGAGATCGAGGACGACGGCACGGTCGTCATTTCGTGCCTCAGCATGGCGGGCGCCGAGGCCGCCCGCGAGATGGTGGAACGGGTGGCGGAGGACGTCAAGGTCGGCAAGATCTACACGGGCCGGGTCACGAGCATCAAGGACTTCGGCGCATTCATCGAGGTGGTGCCCGGGCAGGACGGGCTGTGCCACATCAGCGAGTTGTCGAACGAGTACATCCGGTCGGTGAGCGACGTATGCAAGATCGGCGACACGCTGAAGGTGAAGGTCATCTCCATCGACGAGCAGGGACGCGTCAAGCTCTCACGCAAGGCGGCGATTCAGGAAGAGGGCGACGAAGGAGACGGTCGGCCGGCCCAACCGGCGAAACGCCGACCGAGCCGGGGCGAGGATTGACCCGACGGCGCAAGGCAGGCCGCGTTGCGCACCGCCACGTGCCGTCGAATGGCTGAATACGTGCGTACGACCCCGGTCGATGCATTTCCGACGGGTGCCCCCGCGTGCGGTGGCGGGGACGAACCGGCCGGACCGGGGTCGGACTGAGGCAGTTGTCAGCGGTCGCAGGCCGGGCGTGATGTCGGCCCGGTCCGCGATCGGGGGCGGGCCGCGACTGCCGCAGACGTTGTACCTCGGCCGGCAGCACCTTCCCAAGGCCGTTCGCAACGGACGGCGCCTCGCCGCAAACGGCGCATCCTGTGTGGAGGAAGTCGCATGCACACGGGAAAGGTCAAATGGTTCGACGTGAAAAAGGGGTTCGGGTTCATCGTAGGCCCACAGCCGGATCGCGATATCTTCGTCCACTACAGCAGCATTCAGGGAGATGGGTTCCGGAGCCTCAAGGATGGTCAACCGGTGGAGTTCGATCTGGTGGAGTCTGAAAAGGGCCTTCAGGCCCATAACGTCCGGCCTGTCAAGGCGCCCCCGTCGAGTTGACGGCAGGCAGAGCTGCCCTGTGCCGGCCGACGCCCGGCGTTATGCCGCCGCCGCGCCGGTCGCCCCGTTGACAGACGCTTCGGCCGCACAACGCAGGCTGCCGCGACGGCAGTGGCGCACCGTGGCAGCGCCCCTGCCGGGGAGTTGCCGATCGGGGATGCACGTACCCGTCGGCGGACGCTTGAGCCGGATCGCGGACACCGATGGAGCTGGCGACTCGAAAGCTGCCCGTGTCCGCGGCCGCGCGGATGCGATCCCGGTTCCGCATGGCCCCTTCGCACTCCGCCCCGCGCGGGCGGAGCAAGGCACATCAAGGCGCAGGTCCGGCATCCCGGAAATGAATGAGCGCAGAGCGGCGAAGGGCCGACCGAGCCGTCTCACTTGTGCCTGCCGCAGACAGAATCGGCCCGTCGGAGACGATTTCGGGTGCCTCCGATGATCGCCGGGTGGCTCGCAATCGCGGGAATGACCGGACTGGCCGGCGTCGCGGTCGGCTGGCGGTTCGCCTTGCGCCGAAACCGCACGGCCGACCTGCAGAAGACCAACGCCGCCAACGAACAGGTCATCGAGATCTCGACACTTGCCGGCGGCCTCGCGCACGAGATCCGCAACCCGCTCAGCACACTCAAGGTCAATCTCCAACTGCTGGGCGAGGACTGGAACGACGAGACGATCCCCCCCGCCGAGCTGCGCCGTCGCAGCCTGAGCCGGCTGGCCACTCTGCAGGGCGAGGCCACACGGCTGCATCACATCGTCGATGAGTTCCTCCGACTCGTCGGGCGGCAGGAGCTTCGCCTGGTCACCACCGACATCAACGAGGTGATCCGCCAGTTCGTGGAGTTCTATGAACCCCAGGCGATGGCGAACAAGGTGGTCATCCGGACGGCCCTCTCGGCACGGCCTCTGCCATGCCGGATCGACGTGGACCTCTGCAAACAGGTGCTGCTGAACGTCTGCATCAATGCCCAGGAGGCGATGCCGAAGGGCGGCGAGCTGACGATCCGAACCCGGGAAGATGGCGGGCGACGGGCGTGCATCGAAATCGCGGATACCGGTACCGGCCTCGATCCTCAGGCGGCGGAGCGGATCTTCGAGCCCTACTATTCCACCAAGCCGGGCGGTACGGGCCTCGGCCTTGCGCTGACACGCCGGATCGTGCGGGCCCACGGCGGCACAATCCAGGCCGCCGGCCGTCCCGGAGAAGGAACCACATTCACGATCACGCTGCCGCTGGCCGCCAGGTAGCCCGAACCGGCCTCTTATGGCGACGGGGCGCCGGCAGCGGTCTGTACGCCCGGTCGGCAGCGAGTCTCCACGCCGACCTCGCGACGCGCGGCTGCGTTCGGCGGCGTCAGAAGAAATGCGCCGGCGGACTGAGGTCCAAGCGTCCCGCGGATGACAACTTCGTTGCCATCCCGACGAACCTCTGCACGACGATCCGCCCACAGATCGTGGACCCGGCCGCCCGCCGCGAGCGGGACCCGGATGAGATCACCCGAGATGTCGCTGTAGCGGGCGTTGTATAGCGTGATGATCGTTTGCGCCGCGGTCGAGAAGCGGTTCGCGTACAGCTCCGTCCGCAGCGTCGGGATGAGCGGCTCGCAGTCGGCCGAGCGAAACACGTCAGCGTGCTCACGCAGGATGCGGTACGCCCGCTGCGCCGTCTCACGGAAGCCGGGCGCGTACCACGAGTCGGCGCGACCCTTGAGCCAGACCGCCATCCCGTGAAAGACGCAACGATGAAGGTCGCCCTCGGTGACGGGTACCGGACGGATGCCGTGCCCGACCATCTCGACGGGGATCAGCTCCGGAAAAAGGAAGCGGACCAGCGGAAGTTTGGTCACATGCTGCCGCGGGATGCCCGGCATCGTCATTCCGTAGTCGAAGGCGGCATCCACGAGGCCCATCTGGGCGTCGACGGGCACACACTCGACGTAAATGGCCGTCTTGGGCGAGCGGGCATCGAGGGCGCGTCGCACCGCGGTGAGCATGCCCTGCTCCTCGACGAGCGGGTTGGACGGGACGGCGTGGCCGTGGTCCGGGCTCCAGCAGGCCTTATCCGCGCCGGCAAATCCGAATTCATCGAGATAGACCGCATCGGCGCCGGTCTCGGCGGCCACGTCGGCGACGACCTGCGAAAGCTCCCTGCGCCACTGGACGACGCCCGGGCAGACGAAGAACTCCTTGTCGCTGCCGCCCCACCAGCGCGGCCGGCCGTCCTTGGAGATGAGCTGCCACGCGGGCATCGCATCCTTCGCGAGGACCGAACGGCGATCGATCAGGTAGCCTTCGAAGTACAGGCCGACGCGCACGCCGCGTCCATGAGCGGCGTCCACGGCACGACGCAGCTCCGGCAGGCCGCCGAGGTCGTTCGTGCGATACTGACCGACGCGGCCGAGGGCCTCGTTGTAGGCCCAGCCGGAGATGTCGATCATGTCGATCCCGCCGAAGCCGCGCGACGATTCGGCAATGAGTTCCTCGAGTGTGTAGCGCTTGCGCCGGAGGTCGAAGAGATAGCCGGTTCCACCGAGCGGGTAGTCGCGCCGACAGTAGAACAGATCGGCGAGAGGCCCGGGTGGCCGCGGCCTGATCGCGGTGCGGAGCCACTGCCGGTATCGGGCGTACACGTCGTGCCAGTCGCCAAGGTGCGGCTGCAGGATCACCGCGGGCAGTTCCGGCCGGCTGTCCGGCGTCACCTCGATGTCCGGGAAGCGTACGGTCATATCCGCGCCGTCAGCGCCTTGCTTGAACTGGAAGGACTTGGGCGCCAGCGCGGTGTCCGTGACGTACAGGCCGAGCCCGCCGCCCCGCGTCGAGAAGACGTCCATCAGTTGAAGCGGAAAAGCGCCGCCGTAGGGCTCATCGACGGTGACGGGGCCGTTGGCCAGGAGCGTGCTCCGCGTACCGAGCAGGTAGTGCGCCTCGGCCACGGACTCGCTGACGCGGCATCCATGCAGTTGCGGATAACAAAGCGCGAGGCGCCAGACGGCGCTGGATTCGTTTACCAGCGTGGGCGCAAGACCGACCCGGCCGTCGTCATGAACCTGCATACGGAAGAGGATCGTGTGGGCGTCGGCCGGATCGCCGGCGGTCAGCACGAATGTCAGGACGAGCGTATCGGCCGTGGTCAGCGTCTGAAGATCGCGAAGCGCCAGAGCGGACCCGCGGCCGTGTTCGTCGAGGCATTCCAGGAGCGGGATCGCCGGCGTCGCGCTGATGATGGTTCGGTTCGACGGGACGAGCCGCAGCGACTGGAGATCGAGTCCCGCATTGAGCAGAAGCCTCAGCTCGATCCACGCGTTCTCGACCGTCAGCACGTCCCCGGAGCGGGTCCAGCAGGTCGGCCTCGGCGTCGGGGCGGCGGGCGGCGAGGACGGCGACGGTGCGGCCTCGGCCGCGAGCGCCGGGACGAGCCGCTGATCGGAAGTGTTGATGCTCGCGCCGAGCAGGAATACCTGGCCATAGGTCATTGCGTCGCGTAGTTCGACGCGGACGAGTTGCTTGCCTGGGTCAAGGGGGACGACGTACGCATCAGGCAGTCGCTCCACCGTCCAACCTTTTCGCGCAACGGACCACGGGAAGTGCGTGCGGCGCGTGCCGTCCTTGTACTCCAAGCGAACGCTCAATTCGCAAGGCGACGTGATCGGGCCGCGCGACGGGGGCGTCTGGCCGCCGTACCAGGCGCGATCGCTGCCGAAGACCCGCGTGGCAAGCAACAGCGCAAGCTCGCAACCCCGCCAATCGCCGGTCAGTTCGACGGTGTCCGTTTCCATGACGCCCGTGGCGAGCCCCGCCCGATCAGCACTGCCCAGGCGGAACGGAATCCCCGCGACACCGTAACTCGCATCGGCGGGCCACGACGCGGACGACGCGAAGGCGCGAGCGAGCCATACGGCGGGGATCGCACCGGCCGAGGGCAACGTGATAGACTTCCATGCGGCCGGCGAAGTTGACGCAGCGGCCCCGACAGGGAAAAGGGCCGGCCCGGATGTCGGCCGGGTCGCAGCGGCCGCCGAGGACTGCCGCGGATCGCTCGCCCAGAACGCGAGCCGCCGGACCGTCAACGTCGCAGGCGTGGCACCGCTGCGCAGGATCAGGGTGAGTTCGGCGATGCGATCGGATCGGAAGAGCGTTCGCAGGTCTACCACCAAGTGGTGGCGGCCGGGCGTCGCGGGGCCGAGCCTCGCCTGGGCGCCGCTGGCGAGCGGGTTCTCCGGGTTGAGCGCGCCGGGCGTGACGGGGCCGGTGGCCCCGTCGCTCAGACGCAGGACGTGGTCGTCTTCGTCGCCCGAGGCCCCGACGATCTCATAGTCGGCCTCCAGAAACGGAAAGACGGCCACCCAGATCGGATTCGTGGTCCGCGTCCAGGCCATCGCGCGACCGGGTGCGGTCACCTCGAATGCGCCCCCGGCGGGGCCGAAGCGGACGGCGGCGTTGTCGTCTGGCTCCTTGACATGCCAGGGTTCACGACGCCAGCCGGCGTCGGCGGTGAACGCGTCATGCCAACCGAGTTCGACGCGCTCGCGAGCGTATGTGTCATCGTCAGCCGGGGCAGCGGCTGCGAGGAACGATGCCACGCAGAAGATGATGGGCACGCGGACACCTCCGGGAAAACGAATCGACGCACAACATACGACGCGGACGACGGAGCGGCAATTCACTGACGGCCGCATCGCGCTGTCCCGCGGGAAGCAGGTGGGGCAGCCCGCCCCTTGCGTTTGCTCGCGGCAGAACAGCCCACGCTGCAACCGCATCAGATGCTGTGGTACGCGTCGCGGAGGATCCGGATGTTCTTCGCGTTCCAGGCAAGGGAATCGTCGGGGAGCGTCGTCTTCTCGTCGGCCCTGGCGAAGCCGTAGAGGCCGAACGTCTCCGTGTCGATCCTCTTCCAGGCGCTCGCGTCGTGGCCCTCCCAGCCGCAAAGGTTCTGGACGATCAGCGTCTTCGGGCCGACCTGTCGCCGGAGCCAGTCGAGGTGGTCGAGGTCGGGCGCCTCGTTGAGGATCCAGTCAACCTCCTTCAGCAGGCGGTGGCCGGACCAGAGCGGGTATTCGTTCTTGAGGATCGGGTGGTTCGTCCAGATAATCGCCGGGCGCGTCGCGCGGACGGCCCATGTGATGTAACGCCAAGCGCGGTCAATGGCCCGCTTGTCAAACTCGAGTATGGCCTCCGCGGACGGCGTGCCCGAGGCCGGGAACGGCTCGCCGAGCAACTGGCGGTACATCTCCTTCTCGCAGGCGAGCCAGTTCCTGTGCTGCGGAGGGCGAACCCAGTCGATCATGAAGCCGTCCACGCCCGTCCTGCTCAGTGCGTCCTCGACGCTGCGGCAGAAGTAGTCGAGGTATTCGAGCGTGAACGGGATCTTGATGTAGTCGGAGTCGGCGGAGTGGACGAGGTCCGGGTGGCGAGATTCCCAGTACGGGTTCGCCCCGAGCGTGAAGTAACCCATCACCCGCATACCGGCCTTGTGGCCGCGTTTGACCATCTCACCGAGAAAGTCGGGGCACTTGAGTCCCGGGGTAACCGGGGCGACATCGCTGGGATACCAGGCGTAGCCGTTGTACGAAACGCAGAATGTCTGGATCGTGTTCGCACCGAGATCCTGGTACCAGCGGACATGCTCGACCGGATCGGCCTGCGCGAACATGCCGGGCGGGGCGACGCCCTTGGGGCCCCAGTTGAAGTCGATGCAGAAGGCCTTGATTGGCCGGAGACTCGGGCCCGTGGCCGGCCTTCCGGTGACGCCGGCTGCGGCAACCCGGCTCAATGCACCGGCAGCGAGCGCGGCACTACCGGCGATGAAGTCACGCCGCGTGGGTAGCTCGTCGGACCCGTGCCCGTGGTCAGCCATCATCGAACCGTCCGCGCCGATGCCGGCCCGGCTATCCGCGTCAGCCGCCCAGTTCCGCCTGCACCTTGTTGAAGAACGCGATGCACTCCGCGATGTCCTTCATGTTGTCCCGCGGATTATGCTCGTACTCGATCGAGATCACCCCGGCGAACTTCTGGCGGTGTAGTTCCGCCAGGACGGCCTTGCAGTTGCCGATGCCGGTGCCCCACGGCACGTCGCGGGAATCCACCGTCGGCTTCTCGATATCCTTGAGATGCAGGCAGAGCGTGCGGCCCTGGTACTTCTTGAGGGCCTCGACGGGGTCGACGCCGCTGCGGACCCAGTGGCCGGTGTCGGCGCAGGCGCCGATCCGCCTGCTGCAGCCCCTGAGCTGCTTGAGCACCTCGTCGGGATTCCAGTTGACGTATTCAGGATGCCCGGCGTCTCTCGGGTGGTTATGGATCGCGACGTTTACGCCGTACTCCGCCGCGAGCCGGTCGAGGAGCGGCAACGTCGCCGGATCCGGTTCACAAACGATGTTCTCAACGCCCATAGTCCGGCAGAACGCGAAGACGTTGCGGGTCTCGGCGGCGTCCTTGCCCAGTTGATGGAAGTAGTAGCCGACGAGCTTGATGACGGCGTCGGCGAGCTTGCGCTTCGTCGCTTCAATGGCCGCGGGCGGGGCCTTGTAGTTGAGCTCCGCGTCGGGATAGTCGTCGCTGAGCTTCTGCCACGCGTGGGCTTCGAGGTACTTCGCGCCGAGGGCTTTGGATCTGTCCACGGCCTCAAAGAACGGGAACTCGCGGAAGCTGTACGTCATGACGGCCAGCCGGCAGGCGGGAGCCTTTCCGGGCGGCAGAACGATGAACGGCTTGTCGCTGGACGCACAACCGAACAACGCAAGAGCCGCTACCGCACCAAGGCAGACCATCAACACGACCGAACGCTTGCACACCGTAAGATTCCTCCTTGACACGCAGCCCACCGGGCGGGCGGGTAAACGACAGTCGTTCATCCCTTCCACTATGGGGGGTGGATGCCCCCCCCCGCCGTTTGATGGCGGGCAAGGTGCCCGCCCCCCAAAGGGCATAACCGTCGTGATGAACGCGAGGCTAATCGGACGTCACGCCCAGTTCCTTGGCCGTCGCGTGGAACCACTTGACGCACTTCTCGATCTCGGGGTTGGCCTTGTCCCAGTTGTACTCGTACTCGATCGAGAAGACGCCGGCGAAGCCTTGCTTCTTGAGTTCCTCGAGCATCGCCTTCGCGTCGCACTTGCCGGTGCCCCAGGGGACGTCGTGGAGGTCTTCGCCGCCGGTCTTCTTCAGCTCGTTGAGGTCCTTGAAGTGCAGCGAGATGATGTGGCCGCTGAGCTTCTTCAGGGCCTCGAGCGGGTTCACGCCGGAGCGCGGCCAGTGGCCGGTGTCCGCGCATGACCCGATCATCCGCGAGTGGCCCTTGATGGCGTCAAGGACAAGCTGCGGGTTCCAGTACTTCGAGGGCTTCGGGTGGTTGTGAATCGCGACGCGGATCCCGTACTCCCTGGTGAGCTTGTCGAGGGCGTCGAAGAGGCCCTCGTCCGGTTCGGCGACGATGGTCCGGATGCCCATCTTCTTCGCAAACTCGAAGACCTTGCGGGCGGAGGCCTCATCCTTGCCGAGATCGACGACGCCGTAGTTCACGAGCTTTATGCCCGAATCGTCAAGCTTCTTCTTGACCTCGTCCATGACCTCCTGCGAGGCGTTGTGGTCGAACTTGACGTCGGGTTTTTCTTTGCTGAGCTTCTGGCCGGGAAAGGCCTCGAGGTACTTGATGCCGAGGGCCTTGGTGTTGTCGATCGCATCGAAGAGGGTCTGCTTGTGATACGTGTACGCCTGCATCGCGAGGTGCCACCGGGGACCCTTGCCGGCATTCGTTCCGGCCCTCTCGGCCCTCTTCGCACGGGCGGGCTTCTCCGCCTTCTCTTCCGCCGCAGCGAGCCGTACCGGAAGCCAGGCGACGGTCGCCAGAATCGCGAGCACCAGCATCGACAGCCTCAACATGGCTACTTCCTCCGTCAAGAACCCTTCGCTGTTATTCTCCTACCGATATCGTGTGAGATTGTATCGACGCCGGCGCGTGCGATCAAACCAACCGCAGGCCGTGTACCGCACTTGCTCTTGTCGCCGTCCGAGGCCAGAATCCCCGGGGCCGAGCCGGGCGACCGTCGAGTTCGCCGCGTGCGGCCCTGCGATTCGTCAGGCAACGACGTGGAGACCGGAGCGACGGACGGCGGATGAGCGATCAGCGGACCCGACATAACGACGGGCGTGATTTCGAAGCGGCGTCGCACGCACCCACGTCGCCGAAGCGACGAACGGTTGCCGCCGTGCTGCTATGGTCGATCGCCCTAGCGCTGATAGCGGCAGGGTTCCTCGGCCTCGACCGGTGGTTTTACGAGCGTGTTGCGCTGCGATTCAGCACACCGAACCCGGTCGATCGCGATCCGTACGCGGCCACGGCGCTGCTGTGGGACAGCGCCCGCTACTTCGGCTCGGTCACGGGGGCGCTGATCGCATACTTCGTCGTGCTGGCGATCCACCCGAAGGGCTGGCGGGCGGCCAACACGGTCATCGTCGCGATTCTCGTCGCCGATGCGATGGGCCTGCTGGTCAAGGACTCCGTCTGCCGGGTGCGGCCCAACCAGGCGCCGTCGCACCTGACGTTCATGAAGCCCTTTGAGGCCCTGCGCCTCGACACGAGGCACGTCGCGGCCCGGGTCGGAGCCGCCCTGACAGGAGGTACGCCGCCCGGAGATCTGAGCCCTGCGGCCGTGTGCTTCCCCTCCGGCGAGGCGACGGCGGCGTTCGCTCTGGCGACGGTTCTATCACTCCTGTACCCGCGAGTCGCGCCTTTCGCGTACGCGGCGGCGGTTCTGGCCGCCCTCGCTCGCATCCTGGCCGGCGCGCACTACATCAGCGACGTCACGGCCGGCGCGGTGATCGGAACGCTCACCGCCACGTGGGTCTTCAGGTTCCTGCAGCAACGCGGCTGGCGCCTGTTCCTGTAACTTCCCTCGCGCCGCCTCGGGCAGGCCCCGGCTTGACCGCGCCCCGCCCGGCCACCCGCGCTCGCCCTGACGGGAAACGTGCGGCCTTGCCGTCAATCGCACGGCGGATACTGCGTCGTCCGGCTCCGGTTGTAGAAGAACTCGTACTCGCCGTCGCTGCCCGCGCCGCTGCAGGGCACGCTCACCTTCGAAGAGCTTTTCCATGCCCGGCCCTGTTGCGGCCCCAGCGGGCCGATCGTCCGCATCTCGCCGTAATCCGGACCGCCGGGGTCGATCTCGAGGACGCGGAACTGAAAGCTGCCAACATAGCGGGCGAAGGTTCCGTCGGCGCGAACGAACTTCTCCAGCGACACGTCGTCGCCGCTGTCCATATCCGTCGCGTTGCCGCCGATGTCGTTCTGCGTCAGGTCGTACAGCAGCATGCCGTCCGCCCACACCCGCAGGCCGGCTTCGTCGGAATTGCCCGCATCGATGCAGGTCTCATCGTTGCATTTCAATCGCAGCGATTGCGTTCCCGCCCACATCTTGCCGTGCAGGACGGTCAGATCCGTCTCCCAACGCAGCCTGTACCGATCGTACGGGCTTGTCAACGCCCCATTGATAATCAGCCCGGGGCGCGAGACGCGCAGATAAAAGCGCGGATTGGGCGCACTGCTCCAATCCTCGAGGGCGTTGTGAAACACCTCGACGTATCCCCAGACCGTCGCCTCCCCGTAGGCCGGATCATTGCCGTTCACGTCCTTTGAGCTCATCTTCCCCTCGCTACCCTGCGCGAGCACCGTGTCATTCTCGTCCTGAAGGCGCAGCAGCCAGGTGCCGTTCAAGCCCGCCGGCTGCCACATCACGATGAAGCGCAGGCTCTGATGCGAAGCCGGGTTGTCCGGCCTCTCCAGATTCAACTGGAACCAGGGCATGTCCTCGGCGTTCAGCGCGGCCGTGCCGTGGAAATACTCCTGCGTGCAGCAGACCGGAAGCAGGATCGCATCCTTCTTCGTCTTGCCCTCGTGGCGGTGGACGTAGAGCCGGTATATGCCCTTGCCGGCACCATCCTTCGGCGAGATACGGACATAGAACGGCGCATCGGGGACCAGGTACTTCCTGGCGATGATCTTCTCCGGGTGTATGGCGAGCAACGCGGCCGGATTCGGAAAGTACTCCGTGATGTCCGTTTCCTCGCCGTAGTAGTTCCGGATGTCGTTCGTCAGATCGGTGGCCGCGTACACGCGCAGGTCGAAGCCGCTCTGTTCGTTCTGCTGAGACCCGCTGGCAGCGTTCACGAGAGAAAAAGAGTAGGTCCCCGGCAGGTCGAATCGAAACCACTGATAACCGCCCGGAACCGTGATCTCCATGTCGTACACCTGATCGTTGGGCCAAGGCCCGAGCGTGGCCTGATCCGGCGCTGTCGGCTGGCTGCCGCCCGGCGACGTGTAACCGGCCTGCGGCAGGAACGCATCCGCGGGCATGCAGTACGGCTGCCATCGGTTCAGGACGGCGCGGACGCCGTAGTGATCGCTTTCGTCGTTGAACGGCAGAATGGTCATGTGGTGTGGAACAAGCAGCCGCTGGTACGGCGGCGACGCCCCCGCTGCCGGCACGCAGTTCAGGAAGATGTAGTCGTATCGCTTCCTGCTGCCGCTGGTGATGCCGGGATCCCAGGGCGACGTCGTCTGCGCCCAGGCGTCGTAGAGCGGACTGGCGATGCTCGGATTGAGCAGCTTGCCGGCGAAGTAGCCACCGGACTGCGAGGGGTCGAACTTCTCGTGCCATTCGGCGTTATCCGGCGTATCCAGTTTGGCGGCGGCGGCCGCCTTCTCCTGGGTGCCGACGACGTTCATATCGCCCATGACGACGACGTGGGTCGTGCCCGGCCACGCCGACGCCGCGCCGGCCCACGACTCGAGCAGGGCGCGAATCTCGCCGAGCTGCGCGCTTCGCACCGTGGAAGGGGACGCCGGCGGCGTCGCCGCGACACTGTCCAGCGGGCAGAACTCCGGATCGGCCTGCATATGCGTGAAGACGACCTGGTACGCGTCACCGGTATTCGGATTCACCACGCGCACGTAGCTGGCGCCCTTTTCCGCGAGACAATCCTCGCATCGGCAGTCGTCGTACTCGACCCAGCCTGCGTAGTAGGGCAGCCCGGGCATGCCGGGGGCGTCAGCGGTCGTCCCGAGCGGTTCGAGCGGCCAGCGGCTGAACAGCATCAGGCCGGAGTCTTCCTCGCAGATCGTGCCGCCCTCCAGCCTGGCGATGTAGTATGGAAAGGCCGACTTCAGCTTGTCTATGAAGATCGCGCGGGCGTCCTCCAGAAACACCTCGTTGAGCGCGATGATGTCGAAGTCGTCCTGTCGGGCCCTGATAAGATCGGCGATAGCCGTCGCACGTTCGCGGGTGCGGTCCCGGCTCTCCTCGCGCGTGTCCGTCAATCCGCCCAGGCTGAGCACATCGCCCGCGATTTCGGCCAGGGTGCCGTTGCAGGCCACCACGCCCTTCTCCATCGCGTTGACGACCTGCGTCAACATGTTGATGTCGTCCATCTCCGGGACGATGCACCGCGTGTTGAACGTTGCCACACGGACCCGCGCGCTGGACGCCCCGTCGGACGGCGGCGGCTCGGTCGGCGGGCAACTGGTCGCCAAGCAGCACACCGCCACGGCGACGGCGGCGAGAGCGACGCCGCGTACCCGTCTCAATGGAATCTGCGGCAGACCACACGTCGGTCGTGTAACGTGCCGAACGGTCGGGCCGAAGCGACACATGGACGGGTGCATAGGGTTATTCCTCTACAGGGAAGCCCGCGGTTACCGGCGGCGCCACCGCGCATCCGCCGTGCCCCCAGCGCCCCCGCGGCGGCGGCGCAACACCAGCGCGGCGCCCGTGCCCAGAAGCGTCAGGCTAGCCGGTTCGGGCGCGTACGCGGCACCCTGCAGGTTGATCTGGTAGGCCTCGAATGCATGGTGCGTGGCTCCGGACCAGCCGGTCAACGGTCCCGGCGCGCCAGGACCGTCCGGCGGCTTCTCGACGCCGGCGGGCAGGTAGGCCCAGATGGCGCCGCCGGGGCCATTCGCCGCCCAGCCGTCGCGCGATTGGCCGATGTAATACAGGCCCGGCCCGGGCAGGAATTGCCCGGTCAGCGTCGGAATTGCCCCCGAGTGCGTGTGTGCGAGGCCGTTCCCGTTGGAATCGAACATCCAGAGCTGGGTTGACATGCTCGACGTCAACGTCGCCGAGAATGTCGAAGGATTGGCGATGTATATCGCGAACAGGTCGGCATCCTGTCCCCCGTCATAGCCGACGATGGCGGTCAGCGTGCCGCCTCCCACCGTCCACTGCGCCGTCGAAATGAGCTCTCCGGCCTCGCCGCCGCCGTCGTTGTATTCATGCCACGTCTGGGCCGACGCCGCCCTCGCCGCAAGCGCCACGCACAATGAGAACACATACACTTTTCGCATTTTTCCGTCCTCCTGTCTCACGACCGAACCAGCGACCGGACTACTATCCTTTCACCCTCCGCCGCCGCAGCGCCAGCCCGCCCAGGGCCAGCAGGCCGAGCGTCGCCGGCTCGGGGACCGTGGAGATGGAATCGGTGACCACCTGAACCAGAAACGCATCGGGAGGAAGCTGGATCTGGAACCTTTCGAAATCGGGGTTCGGGCGATACTCGATGTCGAAGTACTGATACCCCCCGTCCGGTTGCGTGAAGACCAGCGGAGTGGAGGCGGCTGTTATCATTCCCGGAACGGGATTGCCTCCGTCGGATCCGGTGCTGGCCAGGGAAAGAGGCGGCTGTGTCGTACCGATCCAAGTAAGTTGTATGCGCAGGTACTTGATGGGCAGTTCGTCCACGAAATTCGGGATCCCAAAGTCGTAGGTGCCGGTTGCCGGGTCCATGAAGACAGACAGAGGGAATTGGGCCAGATAGGTCGAAGGGTCGTTGTCGTCCACCCAGGAAAACTGGTCCAGCGAGAGCGCGCCGGACGCGTCGGCGGACCAGTGGGTATAGACCGACAGCAGCGCCCCGCGATAAGGCGGCGGATTCAGGTCGTCGCCTCGGGAAGGCGTCCCCGACACCCCCAGCACCACAGACAATACCAGGACCACTGCCGAGCCGCTCTGCTTTCTGATTGAGCTGTTCATGGCTTCTCCTTCTGATGTCCGCCGGGACATCGTTTCTCAGTACGGACACATCACAACAAACAGATCACACGACGACATGGACGCCATGCGATCTGCGAAACACTCATCCGCTCCTGCGCCGCAGCAGCAGGCCGCCGATTGCCAATAGCCCAAGGGACGCCGGCTCCGGTACGGCGGCGAGTCGAACGGCGCCGGTGGTCGAACCCGACAGGCCGGAAAGGGAGCCGCCCGGGTGCCCCACGAAGTCGATCCGGTAGGTGATGTCGAAGAAACTGTCCACGGACCAGCCGCCGCCCGCGGCGGTGAGCGTGGTAACGCCGGGACTGGGCAGCCCGAAGTCCGTACCGACCGTCACTCGGAGCAGGTCGAAATCGGGATCGCCCGTGATCTGACCGAACAGGCGGACCAGGTTGGTATCGAACGACTGGACGGACGCGTACGGCGTCCGCGCCCCCGCATGAACCTCGTAACCGGACCCTGCTGGGGCGGAGAACGAGGCGATATTCGTGGAGAACGGGACGAAAAGGATCCGACTGAAGCCCGCCAGCGTGCCGGTGCCCTGCATCGTCCACAGGAACCCCGAGCCGACGCCGGCCGACTGTGTGCCGCCCAGTATGCCACCCGCCTGCTCGACGGTGCTCGTCGGGGCGGTCTGGAGGGCGTCGATCGCGACGTTCGTTCCGGCCGGCAGGCCGTCGATGATATACATCGGAGTCAACGCGATGTAATCGAGATGCAGCGGCATATCGGCCGTGCCCGTTCCGTTGTCAGGAACATGTGGCGCAGCCGCCGCAATGCGTACTGCCATGACAGCACTCACCGATATTGTCATTGCCCACGGAATGGTTCTCACAAACATTCTCCTTCGACGGCCGAGCCGCCGTATTCCCAAGGCACGAAACACTCGAATCGTCTTCGCCAGAACGCCCGGCGGGCACACCGTCATCGGGGACGCCGACCGAACATGGCCGCCGCGCCCCCGCAAAGCAGCAGGCCGAGCGTCGCCGGTTCCGGCACGCAGATCGTGGCAACGTGAACCTCCTCGATGTTGCTTGAGACGGGAAACGGGATCCAGATCGTTTCGAACGGCGGATTCGGCCGGATCTCGAGGTTCCACTCGTACGTGTACCACGCGCCGCCGTGACCGGCGACCCCGCCGGCGGCCGCCGCGCCGGCCGGGGTCGTGCCGGGTATGCCGCCTGCCTTGTCGGCCGTGTATTGCAGATGGATGTACTTGACCGGCCGCGGGATCGGATCGTTCGGGATACTCAGCAGCATGCCCCCACCCTCCTGGTCGATGTGCCACGTCATGGTCGGCACGCCGGGCTGCTGCGGGAAGTCGGTAACCAACTGGGGGCTGCCTCCAGGAAACTCAACCGTCGGCGCCCCGAACGGGTTGTTGACGTACGCGTGACCGTTGCCGAACTCCCATCCCTGGCTGGTCGTGCTGCCACCGGCCCATTGTGGATCCGTCGGGTTCTGGACCCAAGGCGGATCGAAGACGTGAATCGCAAGTGCTGCGGGCGCCCCCGCCAGACTCGCCACCACTACGACGATCGATGCGATTGCCGCTTTCATACGACACCTCCCGTAAAAAGTGACCTCGGTCGTACCTCGCGCGGCCGCTGCTCCTGCTCATGCGGCGGTCGCAAGTTTGGTTTCCGCGGGCCACGTGGCCGCGTGGGCATTTTTCCCCATAGCGTGTAATCCTAGCCGCCGAGGGAACGCGGGGCGCGCACAAAACCCCCGAAACCGAGATAACCGATAGCAATCCGAGATATCCTGCGCTGGCCCGTCCGGTGAATGCCGGAACCCCTGGACGGACCCCATCCGCCCATACCAATCGCTACCGGCCCGTGGGGTTCGAGCGTTGCGCCCGCGCCACCGCACGATACTCGCTCGGCGTGACGCCCGTATGAGCGCTGAAGATGTGACAGAACCAGTTGGGGTTGGCGTGACCCGTCTCCAGAGCGATGCGTTTGATCTGCCAGTCGGTAGTAGCCAGGAGCTCCTTGGCCAACTCGACCCGCCGGGCAGCAATGAAACGGCTCATGCGATGCCCCGTGTGCTCGACGAAGATCTCGCTGAGATAGGTGGGACACACACCCAGCACGGACGCCGCGTGCGCCACGGTCAGCCGAGGATCGGACAGGTGCATCGCGATGTAGTCGAGTGCCCGCCGCACCTGGGGGTGGGCCGGATGCGGATTGAGACCGCCATCGTGGTCGGCTGTACGTGTGTGATGCACACGAGCGTTCGCGGTGAGGCCGCCCGGCACACGGCGAAGGAACTCCGCATGGCACGTCGTGAAGTCTTTGACCAGCACCTCAAGCAGCTCGACGAGACGAGCAAACTCCGCCTTGTCCAGCGAAGCCGGACCGGCGAGCTTGATGACCGCCAGGCATCGTTGCTCACATACGACCGGGATGATCGCGCAGAATATATCATGCTGACAAACGCCCCAATGCGTTTCCGGCCGACGTTTGAGCTTGGCCAGATGCAACTGCCAGGACTCACGGCAGTAATCGCTTGACGAGAACTCGCGGCAGGCAGGATGCGAAGGGTTCGGGACCGGTTCTTCCTCGTTCGGTTCGCCGACGACCAACGCCACGGCCTGAATCCGGGCGAGGCCCATGCGGGCGAGGCGGTCGACGACCTGATCGCCGAGCAACTCCAACAGTCCCGCGACGGTCGGCCTGCCGGCCGCCTTGCGCTTCGTGCGCGGTTGGTTCTTGCGGTGCAGGAAATGGCGGCTGTCCATGGCCGTTCCTCGTCGACGACCCTTCAGGCGATGGCCCAAGTCGTGACGTCGTGCCCAACAGCGGCTCTCGGAATACCACTGACCCGGCCGCACGGGCCGGTCATGCCGGACGTCGGTGAAGAGATTCGTTGGACCCCGGAAGCCGGTCCTGCCTGCCGCAAGGCCCTTCCCTGACGGTCCCCGACCATACGCGAGTCGCGGCCAGCCCGTACACACCGTCCGCGATGGCCGTTCAAACCCCGTGCCGCCCGGATCCGCGTCGCTATGCCAGCCCACCCCGTACGTTCTGACTGTGTATGAGGATACCTCACTGCAACCCGCGCGTCAAGCTTGATCTCCTACGGATCGTTGATCCTCAGGTGGTCAGCGCGTATCCGGACACGACCACACGCAAAGCACGATCCGCGTTTTCAGCCTGCCGAACGAATCCAGCCGCAGCGGCGTTGCCGGCTATCGGTTGTTGTTGGACTCGTCGCGCGCCGGTGGCGCCACGAGGATCGGAAGAAGACAACCACCCCACGAGAAGCACCGTCCACGACGCAACAGGATACGGGCGCAAATCGGCGCCGAAGCCGCAGCCGCCGAATCGTCGGCGACGCGCCCAACCCCCGCCGGACGCCAGTCGGCAGCACCTTTACCCGGCCCCGGCACTCGCCGCAGCAAGACCCGCCCGCCCCGCATTCACTTCGTCGTTTTCTGCAGCGTCCGCAGGTCTACGCCCGGATCGCGCGCGTAAACCGGCTTCCGGATCACCAGCGCGTCGAAGCCGAGGAAGTACCCCTTGGACTGCGGCGATTTGCCGACGCACTCGAACCGCAGCGTGTGGGTTCCGGCCGTCAGCCTGTGCATACCCCACTTATGCTGGGCGGGGCGGGCGCTCGCCGCATAGAGGTCATGCCTGCCGATTTCCCGGCCGTCGAGCAGCACGCGGTAAGTCCCGTAATCCGAGGAATGCAGGACCTTGCCGATCAGTTCGACGGTCTGATCCCTGTCCACGTCGAACGGCACCTCGACCCAGCCCTGTTCGTCCGTGGGACGGAAGAAGAGCTGCTTGCCGTCGGTCGTTCCGCCGAAGGGCTGCACGTCGATCGGGGCCTGCGAGTGCTTCGCCCGGGCGACGGCCTCGTGCCCCTTGATCAGCACCTGGTCACGGAAGGGCAACCGATCCGCGCCGGCCGGTATCGGCGGCCACGGTTTGTGCGGCTCCGTCTGATACCAGAACGCGACGCTCGACATCAGATCGTCCCGTTCGATGAATCCGTCCACCTTGCCGTCAGGGAAGGTCTGTGAGCCTTTGTGTTCGATCTCGGCCCGAAGCGACTTCCGGAACACGATCGGATCGGGCAGGTGAAACCGGTAGGCCGTTCCGCGATTGCCGGTTTCGTAACCTTCCCAGAGCGGCGTGCCATAGAACACGCCGGCCTGCTCCCGGAAGCCCCAGCCGTCGCAGAAGTAATCCTCCGTGCCCGTGCCGCGGAGGCTCGGCTCCGTCTCGCCGTCGATGAAGAAGAAATCGTCGCCCTCGCCGTACCAACCCGGCGAAACCATGTAGACGCTCTGAACCGTGCCCACGTAATGCCCGCGCCCCTCGATGTCCGCGAGCAGGTAGTTGCGGCCCATCACGCAGGGGAACTCCTGACGGTACATCGCGTGGAAGTACGCCACATCGTCCGGCAGTCGCCTGTGCTTCTGCCAGTCGACGTAGTAGTAGAACGCGCCGCAGTTTCGGTCGCTGTCGTTCGTGACGGTGATACGAGCCGATTTCCGGAACGGCATCGGCCAGTAGCAGTTGCGCCCGCGGCCGTCGGACGTGACGCGGATCGGCAGCGAATCGTAGGCCCGGTCGACGCCGTGGCCGATCCCGAAGAAATCCCCGATCGGACACTCGACGCTCGGATTCGATTCGCCGTCCCAGTATATCCGCAGCGTAAGCATGCGCGAGTAATACGGATCCTGATGCGCGATCGTACACCAGATGTGCACGATCCTGCCGGGCCCCTCGAGCTCCGCGACCGTAAGCGTCGCGCCCGGAGCGATCGGCCGGGCGTCCGCGTTGCCGTTCCGCCAGTTCGCGTCGGACGACGAGGCCCGCCGCGTCTCGAAGTCCTTCAGCCGCTCCAGGCCCTCCAACGGGCTGCCGGAGGGCTGCGCGCACCCCGCCGCCAGCCATGATGCCGCTATCGCGATCCCAGTCCACGAAGGTCGTTTCACCAAACGCATGGGCCATACTCCTTGACACGAAACCATCCCGGTACACCGCGGCGCCCGCCGCCCGGAGAACCGATCCATGTAACGAATCCCACTGTCATCGCAATCCGCGGACAGGTCAAGGCCGCCGGCGGCAATCCCCGAGGTCCGTTGTTGTGCGCCGGCCGACTTTGGGATACCGTAAACCCGTCGGGGCGGAGCGGCCCCGACGGCATCGACCGAACGACGGGAACCAGGGTTTTACGAGGGTGCTTTCATGAAGCGACGCGACTTTCTCCGCAAGGCAGCGGCAACGGCGGCAGCAGGCTTTTCCACCCGGTATCTTGCTTCGTCGCGGGCACAGGCCGCGACGGGCCGGCTCGGGGCGAACGACCGGATCCGCGTGGCCTTCATCGGCACAGGCGGGCGGGCGCGCCAACTGATGACCACGGAGAAGCTCTCCGACCACGCCGACATCGTCGCCGTCTGCGACTGCTGGCTGCCCCGCATGGAGGAGGCCGCCAGGGCCGTGCCGGGCAGCGAAAAATGGAAACGCTATCAGGACTATCGCGAGATGTTCGACAAGGAGAAGCTCGACGCCGTGTTCGTCGAAACGACCACGCACGCCCGGGCGCTCATCTGTATCCACGCAATGCAGGCCGGCCTCGACGTGTACGGCGAAAAGCCGCTGACCCTGACCATCGCCGAGGGCCGCGCGATCGTAAAGGCCGCACAGAAGTACAAGCGGGTATTCCTCACCGGCACTCAGCAGCGATCCATGCCGGCCAACATCCACGCCAGCAGGCTCGTCCGTGAGGGCGCGATCGGCAGGGTCCACACCGTCATCGCGTTCAACTTTCTGGGGCCGGCGAAGTGGCAGCCCAAGCCCGCCGAACCGATGCCCGACGGCATGGACTGGGACAAGTGGTGCAACCAGACGGAACTGCGGCCGTACCACACGCAGATCCACCGCCACTGGGCGCTCTGGCGCGACTACGACGGCGGCGGCCAGTCGTGGGGCGTCACCGGCTGGGGCACGCACGCCCTGGACCAGGTTCAGTGCGCCCTTGGCACCGACGACACCGGGCCCGTCGAGATCTGGCCGGAGGAACCGGGCCCGAAATGCAGAGTCACCATGCGATACGCCAACGGCACGCTGCTGAAGTGCCACGGCAAGCAGCGGGGGCTTGAGGATCTCGGCGCAATCTTCATCGGCGACAAGGGTCGGATCGAGATCCTGCGCGGCTCGTACACGTCGGATCGACCGGAACTGCTGAAGGACTGCCCCACGACGATGCCGGCGAACGTCCCCGGCGAGTGCGTCGAGCACCTGAAGAACTTCTTCGACTGCATGCGGACGCGAAAGCGAACCGTCGCGGACGCCGAGGTCGGCCACCGCTCGACAACGGTGTGCCATCTGATGAACATCTGCCGGGAACTCCAGCGGAAGATCAAGTGGGACCCCAGGGCGGAACGGTTCGTGGACGACGACGAAGCGAACGCGCTTCTCTCCCGTCCGCGCCGAAAGGGCTACGAGCTTCCCGGGGAGTTCGCGTAGGCCGGCGTCCGTTTCCGCGGCACGGCGGGATGCGGGCCGGCAGGAGTTGCCATATCGCGCCCCGGCGCACCCAGCAACCGCGGGTCCCTGTCAGACACCAGGAGGATGCGTCCATGCATCGGGCGGATTTCTTCGTCCTTCGCGTCATCGTTCTCTGGACCGGCGCGACGGCTCTCGCCGGTCTCGTGTGCGCATGCCGGCCGCCGGTCGCCGCCCGGGTTCAGACGCTCAACGACTTGCAGCGTGTGGACCCGGCCACGGCCGCGAGAGACCCGAAAACCGCGACGCTCTGGTACGACGCAACGCGACTCACGATCGAGGGCAAGGGCTGGATGGAGACCGAGCACTACTACGAGCGGCTTCCGACCAGGGCCAGGGGCGTTGTGACGGATGCCGTCTGGCGACTGAGCAAGGATACCGCCGGCCTGTGCGTGCGGTTCGTCACCGATGCGAGCCGGATCTCGGCGCGGTGGACCGTGACCTCGGAAAACCTCGCGATGCCCCATATGCCCGCAACGGGCGTCAGCGGCCTCGATCTCTACGTCAACGATCAGGGAACATGGCGATGGACCGGCGCGGGCCGCCCGGTCAAGTCGCCGACAAACGAATGCGTGCTGGCCGAGGGCATCCCGCCCGGCCCGCACGAGTATGCCCTCTACCTGCCGCTGTACAACGGCGTGAAATCCCTTGAAGTCGGCTTGCCGCCGGACGCAACACTGGCCCATCCGGCTCCGCGGCCGGCCTCGCGCGCCAGGCCCATCTGCTACTACGGCACGTCGATCGCCCAAGGCGGCTGCGCCTCGCGCCCCGGCATGGCCCACGTGGCGATACTCGGTCGCATGCTCGATCGGCCGATGATCAACCTCGGCTTCTCCGGCGCCGGCAAGATGGAACCGGCGATGGCAAGCCTCCTGGCCGAACTCGATGTCGCGGCCTATGTCCTCGACTGCCTGCCGAACATGACCGCCGACATGGTGAAGGAGCGCGTCGAACCGTTCGTGGAGACCCTGCGCCAGGCCCACCCCGACACGCCGATCATCCTCGTCGAGAACACGATGTACGAAAACGGCCGCTTTCTTCCGAAGGTGCGCGAAACCATCACGGAGAAAAACGCTGCACTACGTAGCGCCTGCGAGCACCTCGCCGCGAAGGGCGTCCCGAAGCTCACGTACGTCGAATCCGACTCGCTCGTGGGCACCGACGGCGAGGGCACCGTGGACGGCGCCCACTGCACGGACCTCGGCTTTCTCCGCTTCGCCCAGTCGCTCGCGCCGGTCCTCCGCAGAACGCTTGGCCCGTAGCCCCCGCAGGCCCGTAATGCCGATTCGGCTTTCGGTCACTCGGCGACGAGAACCGCACCGATCTCGAACTCCGGCAACGCGATCGTCACCACGCCGTCGCGGGCCTCGCTGCACGTCAACGATCGCCCCGTCCGCACTTCGTGCACCTGCTTTCCCTTGAGTAACGACTCCGCCACGCGCAGCGTCGCGCCGCGGATCGTGGGCATGCCGTCGATCATCGGCTCGCGGTTGATGAAGTCCCCTTCGCCATCCTTCGCCTTCTCCCGAAACGAGCTGGCCGTGCGGCGGCTCTGCGGACAGTGCACGAGGTGGATGATCACGCGACCGCCCTGCCGGTTCAGCGACACCTCGAGCGACGCCGGCGCCTCGACCTGCGCCAGCCGCTCGGCAGGCGGGATCATGGCCTGCAACACGTCGGAGAGGATCTGCCGCGTCGGCGTGTAGCCCCACGCGGCGTAGATATCGAACAACGGCGCGGCGACGTACGCGGCCTGACCACGATCCACCTTCCGCAACGTGACCGCGGCGTGGCCGGAGACGACATCGAACGGCGGGCTCTGGCGGCGCGACTCGTGCGCCGCACCGTGGTTGAGCGGCCAGACCAGCGGGGCCAGCGTCCGCGTACCCTCCGCGGCGTCGGCCACGGTCACCTTCTCGTACGTGTACAGGTCCGTAGCCGGCGGCGTCGGCAGAACATTCGCATCGACGCGGATATAGGCCGGCTCCGCCTCACCCCCGATCCGAACACCCAGCAGGCTCGCCAGTTCCGCAATCGGCCTGCCGGTCACGAGGATCCGCCCCCCCTGCCGTACGTACTTGTCGAGCTTGCCGACGTAGGCGGCATCGATCTTCGAGCCATCCGGCACGACGACCGCCGCATACGGCGTCAGGTCCTGCGTTGCGTCAATCACGTCGAAGTGAATGCCGGCGTCGATCATGGCCGTGCATGTCGTCTCGTTCTGCTTGAGCAGCGCGACGTAGGGAATGCTCTCGGAATCGGTGACGTACGGCTCGATCTTCTTCGCCTCGCGAAAGACGCGGCCGATCCGCTCGTAGATCGCCGGATCGAGGCGGCCGAACGGATGGAGATGATCGCCGATCGTCAGGCAGCAGCCGTTGGCCAGGCCGGTGGCAACCTCGTAGCGGAGCATGGCCTCGTCCGCGATGCCGCCGAAGTCGCCCCAGCCCTTCCAGAACCGGATCGTCATCGCCGTCATTGGCACGGCGCCGCGGGCGTAGCGGGCAACGTACTGCCAGTGATAGAGCGTCTGTTTATGCCGCCAGCTCTCGATTTCGAGGACGTCGAGCTTGCGAAGCTCGTCGCGGGTCTTGTCCCACTGATGGTTGTACGCGACCACGACGCCGGGCTTGATGCCCTTGATGAGCTTGATCGTCTGCTGAACGAAGGCCTCGTCGCCGGGGAAGTCGAAGAAGACACCGTCGATGTCATAGTCGCGAACGGACTCCGTGATCATCGGCCAGAGGTAGTCCTTCACGTAGTACGTATCCGTTGCCACCCGGATCTTGCCGACGTTCGGGTTCGGCCGGCCGTCGGGCTCCTGCTGCGTGCTGGAATAGAGTTCGTCGATGCCGATCGAGTAATAGATCCACACGGCGATGTTGCGCTTGTGGCAGGCCTTGATCTGCTCGCCCATCAGATCGAAATCGAGCCCCGGGTGCCGCGTGCCGACCTTCGTGTTGAAGTACGCGTAGCCGTGGTGGCCCTTGGCAAAAATGCAGATCGCGTTGACGCCCGCCCGTTCCAGCGTGCCGGCGTACTCGTCGCCGTTGAAGTCCTTGCCCACACCGCGGATGAAACCCGCCGTGTGAAAGTCGCCGTGAATCTTGCGGCTGATCGACTTGTACCAGTCCTTCGGCAGCTCGGGGCGGTAGCCGACGACCTTCGGCTCCGGCGGGGCCGGCGGAACCTCGCCGCCGAGAAAGTAAAGCCGCAGCCCGTGAATCCCCGGAAACGGCGTATCCACGTATTGCGATGTGAACCGGATGCGGTGGCTGCCCGGACGCAAACCCATTCGACCGAGCGCGACCCACTCGGCCTGATTGTCCGCCGGCTTCTCGAAGACCTTGCCGAGCGACTCGCCGTCAATCGCCAGATACGCGGGGCTTGCCGTGGCCGTCACGTATTTCGCCTGGACTTCGAATTGCCCGCCGACGGGCAGGTCGATGCAGTATTCCACGAGCGTCGGCTGGTGCGGGAACTGCTTCTGGTTGTCGGCCAGACCGTTCCTGTCCACCAGCACGTTTCCCCGCCAGTAGCGATCGAGCGGGATGTCGATCCACTGACCGGCTTGCATCGCGGCCGGGCCGACGACCTTCGCGGCGCGGATCTCCGCCGCGGACGCGGCCGGACTCGCGGCCATCGAGACGAATTCGAGGACGACCATTACGGCGAGAAACCTTCTCATGCAGTTGCCTCCGAAGCAAACCGGCAGCCGTTGCGCCCTGCTCCGCGGACCGGACACGCCGGCAGGCGAGTCCGCGCGCGGGCCAGACACGCTGCCCACCACGACACGACGGCCGGGTGGTCCTCCGACCGTCGCTTCACCGAGCCTGCGCGTTGCGATTCAGGTGCGAACAAGCCGCCCGTGGCCGGCGACCTTGCCCCGATCCGCCAGCGCCTGATCGAGATCCGCGCACAGGTCTTCCGGATCCTCAAGCCCCACGGAGAGCCGGAACACGCCGTCGCCGGCGTACTCGCGATAGCGCCGCAGGTGCTCGGCGTCCAACTGGAACGAGTTCTGCTGCATGTCGGCGGTGGAGAGGTAAAAGATCAGGCTGCGATGGTGGCCGAGCGAAACCGCATAATGGATGATCCGAAGCCGCTGGGCCATCTGGCGGGCGACCTTCAGGCCATTCTTCGTCTGGAAGGTCACCATGCCCGCGAAGTTCGCCATCTGCCGGCGGGCCAGCTCATGCTGCGGGTGCGACGGCAGCCCTGGGTACAGCACCCGCGTGACCTTCGGATGCGCCTCCAGGAATCGCGCCACCTTTATCGCCCCGTCGGCGTGCGCCGCCATCCGCAACGGCAGCGTCGCCATGCCCCGCATGATCAGCCACGCGTTGAACGGGCTCAGCGCCCCGCCCAGGTGAATCGCCGTGTCATTCCGCAGCTTCGCCAGCCGCTCCGCCCGCCCGACGATCGCGCCGCCGAGCGCGTCGCCGTGGCCGCCGATGTACTTCGTGAGCGAGTGGACCACATAATCCGCGCCGAGCTCGATCGGCCGTGTGGCGATCGGCGTGGCAAACGTCGAATCGACGGCCAGTTCCGCGCCCGCCTTGTGCGCGATCTCGGCAACGGCCTGAATGTCCGTCAAGCGCAGGATCGGGTTCGCCGGCGTCTCGGCCCAGACGAGCTTCGTGTTCGCGCGAATCGCCCGCCGGAGGTCGTCCCGGTCGGACAGGTCGGCCGTCGTCACCTCGATGGCGAGCCTGCGCAACGTCTCGCGTACCAGTTCGCACACGCCGGCGTAGGCCACGTCGCTCATGACCATGTGGTCGCCGGCCTTCAGCAGATGCATGAACAGCGCCGCCGCGGCCGCCATGCCGGTCGAGAACGCCACGCACGTTTCGCCGCCTTCCAGGTCCGCAAGCTTCCGCTCCAGTTGCTCGACGGTCGGGTTGCCCCAGCGGGTGTAGATGAACGGTGCATCCTCCCCGAGGCACAGGGCAGAGAACGAGCCTCCCACCTCATCCATGACGAACGTCGTGGACATCACCAGGTTCGGCGCCGACGCCCCCGTCACCGGGTCCGGCCCCTCGCCGGCGTGGATCGCCCGCGTACGTATTCCCTGCCGCCTGTCGCTTCGTTTCATGGCATCTCCACCAGCCTGCTTGCCGAAACCAGATTATGCCAAGCCAGCCCCCGAGCGACAAGCCGCCCGCACCGACCAGCCGCGGCGGGATCGTGCCTTATCAACCGCGTTTCGCCGCCGGTTGAACCGCGCCGCTGCGGCGGGGCTGCGGCCGGACGGCGCTGCCGTGGCTTCTCGCAAACGCCCGGAAAGGATCCCCGCGCAGCCGGATCGAGGGCCGGGTCGGCAACGCCCGCGCCCTGGTGTTCCGGCGGGCGATCGGGTTCGCGGGTTACTGCCTTACGCTGGAGATGGAGGCCCGCCCGTCTTGAGCAGCCGCAACGATCGGTTCCGGTCGCGGTCGTTGTAGTTCTGCGAACGCGTCTCGCCCTCCGCCGTGACGTAGACGGCGCGGCGCTCGCCGACGACCGGGCATTCCTTCTCGCAGATCCCGCAGCCGATGCACAGCCCCGTGTCGATCTTCGGAACCTTGAACTCACGCGGATTGCCGCCACGCCGCCCCCTGCTACGGCTTGAGCGCGAGCGCGCGATACTGCAACTCCGGCACACCGGCCATCGCCCGATCGTTGGTCAGGAGAATCGCGCCCAGCGCGAGGGCGGTCGCGGCCACGATGGCATCGGGAATACGCAGGCGATGCTGCCGGCGCAGCTCGATTGCCCGCCGCTTCACATCGTCAACGATCCCGACCACGGTCACATCGGCCAGTAAGCCGGCCAACGCCTGTTCCTGCACGGGCGTCAGGCTGGCAAATGAAAGCAACTCAATCTCGCTGATGACCGAAATGAAATACTCGCCGAATGGAAGCCCCTCGGCCAACGTACCCTTCTCAGCGTAAATGACCACGTTCGTGTCGAGGACGTACCTCACGGCCACTCGCTCCGCACCCGCCGCTGATACTCCAGACCGTCGACGGGCCAGTCGAGCCGTCCGATGTGACGAGCCAGGTCGGTCGGCGGCTTCGTGGCGCCCGACGCGTTCAACGCCTGCTCGATCTTCTGCCAGTCTTCGTAGTCGATCTGGACCGCAACGGGACGGTTCGCCTCATCCACGATGACTCGCTTGCGCACATCCAGCATATGTCCGTCTCCAGGCTTTCTTTCCCATTATACCCGCCCCGAAGGAACAGGACATGCTCCCCAAGGCGGCCTCCGGCCGCAACCGAACACGGGCGCGCCGGCGGCCGTCATGCTGAGCGAAGGTAGAG